>DATFYM010000070.1:0-64535 GCA_035315065.1 Terriglobia bacterium | reverse complement strand
TCGTCGCCACGCCGGCTGCTCCAACCGTGGAAAAAGTTGATCCGCCGAGCTGGTGGACCGGAAGCACGATCAACCCGGTGCGACTGTTGATCCAGGGTCACAACCTCACCGGTTGCCGGGCCGAAGCCCGAGGCGCCGGACTACGGGTCGTGATTCCACAAACGGCCCACACAGGCCACGAGGGCCAGACGGGTTTGCGCACCAGCGCCAATGGCGACTACCTCTTCTTGGATGTGACCATCGATCCGCAAGCCGCGCCCGGCCCACGCTCGATCCGCATCACCACGCCGGGGGGCGTCACTGACGCTCAGTTCACCATTGTGGCGCCGTTGCCACGAATCGGGCGCTTCCAGGGTTTCTCCCCCGACGACTTCATCTACGAGTTGATGCCCGACCGCTTTTCCGATGGCGACCCCTCGAACGATGATCCCTCGCAGTCGCCGGGTATGTTCGATCGATCGAAGCCGCGCTATTACCACGGCGGCGATTTTCAGGGCATCATCAACCACTTGTCGTACTTGAAAGACCTGGGCGCAACGGCGCTGTGGATGACTCCCATCTACGCCAACGTGAACCACCTGAACGAGCGCGAGCGGTACGACGGCCAAGCGATCACTGACTATCACGGCTACGGCGCGGTCGATTTCTACGGCGTGGAAGAGCATTTCGGCGACCTGACTAAATTGCGTGAACTGGTGGACGACGCCCACCGGCTCGGCCTCACGGTGATCCAGGACGAGGTGGCCAACCACACCGGGCCTTATCACCCTTGGGTCCAGGATCCGCCCACCCCCACGTGGTACCACGGCACCGAGGCCGTCCACCCCGAGGAAACCTGGCAGACCTGGACGCTGATCGACCCCCACGCGCCTCCCGAGCTCCGCCGCGCCACGCTCGATGGCTGGTTCCTCAACATCCTGCCCGACCTCAACCAGGACGACCCGGAAGTGGAGCGTTACCTCATCCAAAACACGCTTTGGTGGATCGGGATCGCCGGCTTCGACGCCGTCCGTGAGGACACCCTCCCCTATGTGCCCCGCCGCTTCTGGCACGACTGGATGGGCGCCATCAAGGGCGAGTTTCCGCGCGTGAACGTCGTGGGGGAAGTCTACGACGGCGACCCCGCCATGACCTCATTCTTTCAGGGCGGCCGGCCCCGATTCGACGGCCTCGATTCGCGCGTCGACACCGTCTTCGATTTTCCGCTGCTTTACCCGATCCGGCGCGCCTTCGCCGAGGGGAAGCCGTTGCGCGAGGCGGCCACCATGCTAGCCCATGATTATTTGTATCCCAACCCCGGCTTGCTGGTGACCTTTATCGGCAATCACGATATGCCCCGGTTCATGAACGAACCGGGCGCGAGCCTCGCCGGACTCGAGCTGGCGCTGACGTTTATCATGACCACGCGCGGCGTTCCCATGCTCTATTCCGGGGACGAGATTGCCATGCCCGGCGCGGGTGACCCCGACAATCGCCGCGACTTTCCCGGGGGCTGGCCCGGCGACCCCCATGACGCCTTCGAGGCCGCCGGCCGCACGCCGGACCAGGAGTCGGCTCTCGAGCACCTGCGCCAAATCGCCCACCTGCGCGGAGAACTCGAGCCCCTGCGGCGCGGCAAGCTGGTGGACCTTGCCGTCGGCGATCAGACTTACGCCTACGCGCGCATTACCAGCGGAGCGTCGGTGGTCATCCTCATCAACAACGCGACTACTGATGTAGTCTTTGAACTTGACAGCGGTCCGGTCCACCTCGCCGAAGGAACTACTCTCACCGATCGCCTGGGGTCGGCGGCGCCGCTCGAGGTCCGTGGCGGCAAGATCCGAACGACGCTGCCGGCGCGTTCGGCCGGCGTCTATGCGAAGAATTGACGGTTGTAGATTGACGATTGACGATTGCAAGAAAAAGAGTAGGCAAGTCGAGTAATCTTCCTAATAAGCCATCCACAATCGTCGATGAGCCTCTCTTCCAATCGTCAATCGTCAATCTGCAATCGTCAGTTCTTGTGAGGCGGCGAGGGTGTGGTTAACGCTGATCTTTGTCAAAAGAATTAGGGGTCACGGCGGGCTAGGGTTCCGCCAGTTTGCGGGCCAGCAGCAACGCGCCTTCCACCGCAGGGCGCCGCAGCAGCGTGAACGCCGCCATCGGCGCGCGTTCCTTTACGTGACCTTCGAAGCTGAGTCGCACTCGTTGGCTGGCTTGGAACACACCTCCGGCCAGCACCACCGGCACGCGACGCTTCTGCCAGTGGAAGCGTCGGATGAGGGCCAGCGCCAGCTCGGCCAAGTCTCGCCCCGCTTCATCGAGAAGGCGGCGCGCAACGGAGTCGCGATGTCGCGCCGCTTCGAGCACCAGAGGAAGGAGCGCGGCAATCTGGTGGGGCGCGAGCGGCTTGAGCACGATCCAGGTGATGTCTTTCAGGCGAAGGGCGCGGCAGATCTCGGAGCCGAGCCGGGTGCTCGGGCCACGACCGTCGTACGCGTGAAGGGCCGCGACAATGGCCTTGCGTCCGATGTCGTAACCCGAGCCGGCGTCATCAAACAACGAACCCCAACCGCCGGAGCGCAGCGCCCGGTCTTGCGCGTCGCGCCCATAGCCAATGGAGCCGGTTCCCGAGATCACCATGATGCCGGGCCCGTCGCCGATCGCTGCCTGGAGAGCGATCGCCGCGTCCGTGGTCAGCACATGAGCGCGCGCCGGGATGGTCCGGCGGAGCCAGCGGGACAGGCGCTGGTGCACGACGGGGCGGTCGACGCCGGCCAGTCCGACGCACACGGCGTTGAGTGGCTGGTCAACCAGCTTTGCCTTCCGTGCGGCTCGACGCGCGGCCAGGAGCAATTCGCGCTCCGCCGCCTCGAACCCGACCTTCACCGGATTGGAGGGGCCGGAAACCGACCGCGCCAGTACGTGGCCGCGAGCGTCGGCCAACCACGCTGTGGTTCGAGTGCCGCCGCCATCGATGCCGAGAATGCAGGAGCACGGGTCATTGCTCATGGTCTTGGTCATACCTGGGAGGGCAGTGTCTCAAAACTGCCGATTGCTACCTGACGATTCGAAGATGCACTTCGATTTTCCATCGGCAATCGACAACCGTCAATATTTCTACCGCCCTGCCTTTTGCCTTCGGGTAGTTAACCGCTTCAGTTCGGTCTTGACAAAAGCGGTTCGCGCCTATATACATGCCTTGGGGCGGTCGTGTCCTCCAGGCATCAGCCGGACTTGAGCAGAGAGACCCCGAGCCCGTCTGGGCGCCGTCAGCCGGGTACTCTCATCCCTCTGTCTGATCCTGTCGAAATCTCGGATGAAGGAGGGAGGGCGAGTCGAGTCTGTTTTTGCAGGCGACGGGAACGAGGCGCTAGGGTTGGCCTGCACGCGGGAAAGCGACCCGAGGTCGGACGGATCGCGCGGCGGCGGAGCGCCGAAGCAGCGGAGGGATTATGGAACTGAGAAGAGACCCTATCACTCAGAGCTGGGTGGTCCAGGAAAACGGAGACCCCGGCTGGCCGTCCGAGGGCCCGTGCCCGCTTTGCCGCGGCAACGAGGCGCTGACGCCGCAGACCCTTTACGAGTACCCTTACGGCGGCAAGGACTGGCAGGTGCGAGTGGTCCCACATTTCCGTCCCATCTACCGCATTGAGGGCGATGCACAACGCCGGGCGGAGGGCATCTACGACCGGATGCGCAACCTGGGCGCCCACGAGATCGTGATCGACCACCCCGACCACAACATTGCCATGCGCGACCTGACAGACGAACAGACCGCCCAGGTGCTGCGCGCCTACGTCACCCGTATCGTCGACCTGAAGAAAGATCGCCGCTTCCGCTACGTCACCGTGTTCCGCAATCAGGGCGAACTGGCGGGCCAGGACATCGTCCACCCCCATTCCGAGATCACCGCCACGCCCTTTATCCCGAGGCGGGTGGGTTACGAGTTGCGGGCCGCGCAACGCTATTTCCTGCTCAAGGAGCGCTGCCTGTACTGCGACATCCTGAAGCAGGAGCTGGCACAGCAGGTGCGGACGGTGGAGTGGGACGACCACTTTCTGGCTTTCTGTCCGTTTGCCTCGCGCATTCCTTACGAGACGTGGCTCCTGCCCACCGAGCACCACTGCGCGTTCGAGGAACACCTCACCTCCTGGGACCGCCAGCTTCAGCTCGGGCGCTTCCTCAAGTCGGTGCTGCGGCGTCTGACCACCGTGGCCTCGGCCTATCACCTGGTGCTGCATACCACGCCCAATGTGGGCGCCAAGTACGAGCGCAGCGGCAACTTCCAGACCCTGGCCGACGACTACCACTGGCACTTCGAGATTCTGCCCGTCATCCCCGCCAAGTCAAAGTCGTACAGTCTGAAAGAAGTCTACTACAACTCGCTGCGCCCGGAAACCGCCGCCCGCGAACTGCGCGAGGCCGATGTGAGCGCCCCCCTCAACGCCTAGCCTGGTGGGCAGAGACGAGAGGGTCAGAACTGCACTGACCGCCGCTACCCGCTACCCGCCGGATTCTCCGGATGGTAGAGCGGCCAGAGGATAATTAGCTTGACAGATACACCTTCCTGAGCGGCCCTTTCGGGGTTCGTCCGGCGCGAGGGAGAGTCTGCGAGGCCAATCTATTGATTCGACGATGGTTGTTGGCCAAGTTGCTCAACCACAGAGGCCATGGATTGCTGAATCTAAAGGGCTTACTAACCAAGTTGCTGGCGAGCGTCGGACTATCTTATCGGGGTTTGCCGGCCGACCGAAACGCGGCGAGGCCGATCTGTTGATTCGAAAATGGTTGTTGGCCAAATCTCGGAGGAGAGCAGGCGAAGCCTTGCTCAATCTAAAGAAGTTGCTAACTGTGTTTCCGCCGACTCTTAACGGCCAATCTGAAAATGAGCTCGTTTTCAGGCCTCTTTTTTGTGCAGAATCGAACCAAATTCTGCCATTTTCCCACAAAAAGGTGCGGATAAATGGCAGAAAATCGGGGTTTTTTCGCGAGCGATCCTATTCGAACGTGTCACGGAGGGACTGAACAAATGGCACTGACCAAGCAAGAATACGTCACGCGCCTTCGCGAGGTCGCGGCGTCTGGCCGGCCCATTGTCGGCGCCGGCGCCGGTACCGGGATTTCCGCCAAGTGCGCGGAGGCGGGCGGGGCTGACCTGATTATCATCTACAATTCCGGCCGCTATCGCATGGCTGGGCGCGGGTCCCTCGCCGGCCTGCTGGCCTATGGCGACGCGAACGCCATTGTGGTGGAAATGGCTCGGGAAGTCCTTCCGGTGGTGAAGCAGACGCCCGTGCTGGCCGGCGTGAACGGCACTGACCCGTTCCGCCAGATGAGCCGCTTCCTCGCTGAACTCCGCGACCTTGGATTTGCCGGGGTGCAGAACTTCCCCACCGTGGGCCTGATCGACGGGGTCTTCCGGGCCAACCTGGAAGAGACGGGAATGGGCTACGACCTGGAAGTGCAGATGATCCGCGAGGCGAGCGCGATGGGCCTCCTGACGTGCCCCTACGTTTTCGATGAGGAGCAGGCGCGGCAGATGGCGCGAGCGGGAGCGGACATCATTGTCGCTCACGCAGGGTTGACCACCAAGGGAACCATCGGCGCCAAGACGGCCCTGACCCTCGATCAAGCGGTGGCGCTGGTTCAGTCGATTGGTGACGCCGCCGCTTCCGTTAACCAGCAGATCCTGGTAATCTGTCACGGCGGGCCGGTGGCCGAACCGGAAGACGCCGCCTATGTGTTGAGCCGGACCCACGGAATCGCCGGCTTCTTTGGAGCCTCGAGCGTGGAGCGGCTTCCGGCGGAACGGGCCATCACCGAACAGGTTCAAAAATTCAAGTCGATGACGCTTAAACGATAAACCATCAGGCGTTCACGACCAGGAGGGTTTATGGCAGGATCCAGGGCAGAGTTGGCGGGACTTCGTTTTGTGAGACCGTCCGACGTCGAGACCATGGTGTTTGATTGGGGCACTATCAAGTGGATGAGTGAGCCCAGGATCACCAGCACCAGTGGCTTTACCACGGGAGTCGTGCTCCTGGAACCCGGCAAGGGACACGCGAGGCACAATCATCCCGGCAGCGAGGAGATCCTCTACATCGTGTCCGGACAGGGGAACCAGATGATCGATATCGGGGGTGAACAGTGGCAGCCCATCGCGGCCGGTGACCTGGTCCACATTCCGGCCGACATTTTCCACGCCACCATCAACACCGGGTGGGAACCGCTGAAAATGATCGCCGTCTACTGCCCGCCTGGTCCAGAGGCGATCCTGCGCAGCTTGCCAGGCTGTAGGCTGATTCCCCCTGGCGACTTGCCGGGGCGGCCCTGAACCGCGAAAGGGAGAAGGTGTGAAGAATTAAACACGGAGGCAAGGAGACACAGAGAAGACAAATAGAATCACACGAACATTCGGCTTGCTTCTCGACTTCCCATCTTCTCTGTGCCTCTGCGTCTCTGTGTTAGGTTTGCATGTAGGGGTACGGCTTGCCGTACCCTCATGGTTCGGCCGCGTACGATATAAGAAAAGGGTACGGCAAGCCGTACCCTTACATGACGAAGCAGTTGGAAAAGCGATGCCAAAAACGGTGGCCATTCTCGGGACGCTCGATACCAAAGGGGAGGAGTTTGCCTATCTTCGCAGCCATATCGAGCGGGCAGGCTTGTCCACGTTAGTGGTCGATTGCGGCGTTCTCGACGCGCCTGCATTTTCGCCGGACATCTCTCGGCAGGACGTCGCGAGCGCCGGTGGCGAGGAACTGGGCCACCTCCTCGCCACGCGTGATCGAGGCAGGAGCATCGCCGCGATGGCCGCCGGCGCTGCGGCGGTGGTGCGGCGACTGTTCGAGGAGCGAAGGATTCAGGGGTTGATCTCTTTGGGGGGTTCGGCAGGAACCACCATCGGCACCGCGGCCATGCGGTCGCTGCCCGCAGGCTTCCCCAAGCTGATGGTCTCCACTCTGGCTTCGGGTGACACACGCCCGTACGTGGGAACCAAAGACATCGCTATGTTGTATCCGATCGTCGACATCGCCGGGCTCAATCGGCTGTCGCGGCGGATTCTGGCGAATGCGGCGGCAGCGATCGCGGGCATGGTGGACCAGGAGGAGACGGAAGGCGGGCAAGACAAGCCCCTGATCGCAGCGACCATGTTTGGGGTCACCACCCCTTGTGTCACCATGGCCCGGCACATTTTGGAGCAACAAGGTTTTGAGGTGCTGGTGTTTCATGCCACGGGTACCGGCGGAGAAGCAATGGAGAGTTTGATCGCCGACGGCTACGTCGCGGGCGTGCTGGATATAACGACAACGGAGCTCGCGGATGAGCTGGCTGGCGGTGTGATGAGCGCCGGACCGCATCGGCTGGAAGCGGCGGGGGCGAAGGGAGTGCCCCAGGTGGTGTGCCCGGGCGCGATCGATATGGTCAACTTTGGCCCTCTCGATTCGGTTCCCGAGAAGTATCGGGAGCGGCGCCTCTACGTTCACAACCCGAACGTCACCTTGATGCGTACGACTCCGGAAGAGTGTGCTGAATTGGGCCGGATCACGGCGGAGAAGCTCAATCGGGCGCGAGGGCCGGTCGCGTTTCTGATGCCGCTGCGCGGTGTCTCCGCCATCGACGCCGCGGGCTTGCCATTCTGGTGGCCGGAAGCCGACGCGAGCTACCTTGGGGCCCTCGAGGCGAACCTCGATCCGGAGGTCCGGCTTCTCGAAGTCGGCGCTCATATCAACGACGAAGGCTTTGCGAGAAGCGCGGCAGATTCTTTGCTGCAATTGATGAGCGCGCGAGCGGTGAGCATGGCATGATACGCAAGCAGAGAGGCGTTATGAGTGGTCACGACGTATGGAGGTTAACCGTGGCTGGAATCGCTTCGAGGTATCGATGGTCTGCGGGTTGGTTGTTGATCGCCGTGGTCCTGTCCGCAAACTCCCCAGCGCCGCGTACGCTGTTTGGCGCCCAAGCTCCACCAACGATCCCGTCATCGGCGGTGAAGAATCGGGAACCGCTCCAACCGGGCGTTTTCTATCCCTTGCCCCTCACTTCCGTAAAACCTACGGGGTGGCTGCGCCGGGAGCTTCAGATTCAAGCCGACGGATTGACCGGCCATCTCGACGAGTTTTGGCCCGATGTCGGTCCCAACAGCGGCTGGCTGGGCGGCAGCGGCGAGAACTGGGAACGAGGTCCGTATTACATGGATGGGCTGGTCCCTTTGGCATATCTTCTGGACGATCCCCGGCTCATCGCCAAGGCTAACAAATGGATCGAGTGGACTCTGACTCACCAGGGCCCTGACGGATCCATCGGTCCGGCGAACAACAAGGACTGGTGGCCCAAAATGGTGATGCTGAAGGCGCTGACGCAGTACCAGGAGGCGACGGGCGATCCGCGCGTGATTCCGCTGATGGAGAAATACTTCCATTATCAGGCAGCGAGCCTTGGCGAGCAACCACTGCGGGATTGGGGGAAGTTCCGGTGGGCTGACGAGTTGGTGAGCGTCATCTGGCTTTACAACCGGACCGGGGACAAATCCTTGCTCGATCTGGCTCGCGTGCTCGCCCGTCAAGGCCACGACTGGAGGGCGGAATTCGCGGATTTCCCCTTCCAAGCCAAGACGAGCAAAACGCAACTGATGGCCAAGCCAGGCGAAGGTTTGGCCGATCTCGCGCTCAGCGCGCACGGCGTCAACAACGCAATGGCGCTCAAGACTTCCGCCGTCTGGTCGCTGGTTTCCGGCGATGAGTCCGACCGGACGGCGGCCTCCGAGCAACTGTACACGCTAGACAAGTATCACCTGTTGCCCAACGGGATGTTCAGTTGCGACGAGCATCTGGCGGGCGAAGACCCCTCGCAAGGTTCCGAACTTTGCTCGGTGGTGGAGACGCAGTTTTCACTCGAGGAGATGATCGGCATCCTCGGTAATCCGGAATTGGGGGACCGCCTGGAACGGATCGCGTACAACGCTATGCCGGCGACGTTTACGAGCGACATGTGGGCCCATCAATACGATCAGCAACCGAACCAGGTGGAGTGCAGTCTTTACCAGCGCGACTGGACGACGAACGGACGCGAGTCCAATCTCTTCGGCTTGGAACCGAATTTTGGTTGCTGCACCGCCAACATGCACCAAGGGTGGCCCAAGTTCACCGCCAGTCTGTGGATGGCGACCCCAGATGACGGACTGGCCGCCGTGGCTTACGGGCCAAGCGTGCTGGAGACTGTTCTTCAAGGCGGCGCCCGCGTTCAGGTTGAGGAGTCTACAGATTATCCGTTTCGGGAACAGATTCGTTTGACGATTAATCCCGCTCAGCCCGCTGTGTTCCCCCTCGAACTGAGGATTCCGGGCTGGGCACAGCAGCCCAGCGTCACGGTAAACTCGAAGAGCTTGGGGGGCGTGCATCCATCCGCGTTTTACCGGATCGAGCGCCAATGGACGAAGGGTGACCAAGTTGTTCTGCGATTCCCGATGGCGGTCCGAACCTCACGGTCGTATCACAACTCCGTAGTCGTCGAAAGGGGACCGCTCGTCTTCGCCTTGAGGATCGGCACCAAATGGACCAAGCTCACGCAAGGGATGGAGAAACCGGCCATCGCGCCCGCCGCGGACTGGGAGGCGGAGCCCACGAGTCCGTGGAACTACGGTTTGATCCTCCCGGGCGGTCGCTTGCCGTCTTCCTTGAAGGTGATCGAGAAAACCATAGGGGATTTCCCGTTCAGCGCCGACGGCGCACCGGTTGAGATCATTGCCGAGGGCCGGCGTCTTCCCGACTGGAAGCTGGTGGATGGATCGGCCGGGCCATTGCCCGTCAGCCCTGCATCCACCCAGGAGGAGGTGGAGACGCTCAGCCTGATCCCTTACGGCTCGGCGAAGCTGCGGATCACGGCTTTCCCGGTCTTGGATAACTAGCGCGGGGTGGCGCCTCGTATTTGATAATGGCTAGCGTGCTAGCCTCTGGATATTGTGAGCCATGCGAGCTGTCTCTTTGCGGTGGGGCATCGCCATCCTGGTCAGCGCGGCCATCGCCATCAGCTATTTCGACCGGCAGACCCTGCCCGTCGCGATTGCGGCGATCCAGCGCGACATCCCGATCTCCAACACCCAGTTCTCTGAGCTTCAGGCGGCCTTTCTGATTGCGTACGCCCTGATGTATGTGGGCGGAGGCAAGCTGATCGACGTACTCGGCACCCGCACCGGGTTCCTCGTCGTCATGATCTGGTGGTCGCTCGCCTGTGCCAGCCACGGCCTCGCCATCGGCCTGTCGATGCTGTTTGTCAGCCGGTTCATGCTGGGTTTGGGCGAGGGTGGCGGCTTCCCCGCTGCAACCAAAGCGGTGGCCGAGTGGTTCCCGGTCCGAGAGCGGTCAACGGCGATGGGCATCATGAACGCCGGAACCGCGGTGGGCGCGGTGATCGCGCCACCGGCCATCGCCGTGGTTCTCGGGAGGCTCAACTGGCGATGGGTCTTCTTTCTCTCGGGCGCCGTCGGCCTGCTGTGGGTTGCGTGGTGGATCAAGGACTATTTCCCTCCCGAGCGGCACCCCCGGCTTACGGCGGAAGAGCGTGGAAGTATAAAAGAGGTCCTCGCGGCCCACCGTGAAGACGCTCCTGGCATCCCATGGCTCCAACTCTTCGGGTTTCCCCAAGTGTGGGGACTCGTGCTGGGGAAGTTCCTGAGCGACGCCGCCTGGTACTTCTACTTATTCTGGTTGCCCAAGTACCTTTATGACGCTCGGGGATTCGACATCAAGCGGGTGGGTTATTTCGCCTGGATCCCCTACGCCGCTTCGGGTTTGGGCAGCCTCACCGGGGGTTGGTTTTCAAGCCGGCTGATCAGGCGAGGGCATTCCGTCGACTTTGCGCGCAAGGTGGCGCTCGGGGCCAGCGCCACGATGATGCCGCTGATCTTCTTGGTCATGAAGTCACCCATTCAGATTGCCATCCTGCTGTTCTCGGTGGCGTTCTTCGGGCAGCAATCCTGGTCGACTCTGGTGATGATCCTTCCCGCCGACATCTTTCCCCGCCGGGTTGTCGGTTCGGTGGCCGGTCTCGTGGGTTTTGGGGGAGCGATCGGCGGGGTCATTTTCGGGCTGGTCGTGGGCTACCTGCTCGATCACGGTTTCGGTTATGGTCCTGTTTTCGCCCTCGTGAGCACATTTCACGTCACTGCTTTCTGCATCATCCTGCTGGCCATCCGAGTGGTCCAGCCCATCGGCGACACACGATATCTAGTCTAGAAGCTAAGGCCGCAGGCGAAGGGAGTAATTGACAGAGGTGGTGGGTATCGATATCCTTACTGTAGGGAGGCACGGTAGGGAAATGGTCTACCGCAGCGTG
This sequence comes from Terriglobia bacterium, assembly GCA_035315065.1. Lineage (GTDB taxonomy): Bacteria > Acidobacteriota > Terriglobia > UBA7540 > UBA7540 > DATFYM01. Next base: position 53,219 of record DATFYM010000070.1, on the reverse strand, counting down.
GTTAGCACCAAGGGCCAGGTGACCGTCCCGCAGCAGATTCGGATGCGCCTGGGCCTGAGGGTAGGGGACAGCGTGGAGTTCACGGTCGAGGGCGATCGTACCATCATCCGACCGGCGCGAGGGGGGGCAAACCCCTTTGAAAGATACCGCGGCGCCCTTGGCACCTTCCGGGGCGGGAAGGAAGAGATCAACGCGTGGCTCAGAGATCTGCGCGATGAGGAGTCCGAAAATAGGTGAGAACGGCCATCGACACCAACGTGATCTCCGCGCTTTGGTCGAGTGGTCCCCTTGGGTCGCAGATGACCACCGCGCTCGAGCAGGCCGGTGGTGAGGGTGGCCTCGTGATCTGCGGGCCTGTTTATGCGGAACTACTGGCGCATCCGAAAGCCGGAGCAGTTTCTGGATGAGTTCCTGAACGCGACCAAGGTTGTAGTCGATTTCGTCCTCGACAAAATGGTCTGGCGCGACGCGGGACGCCGGTTCGCGACCTACGCAAAGCGCCGGCGCAGGTCGGGCGGAGCCAGCCCACGGCGCCTCCTGGTCGATTTCCTGATCGGAAGCCACGCGACGCTTTGTGCCGATCGCCTGCTGACGCTGGATCGAGATCGATACGCGCGGGATTTTCCTCAACTTCGCTTGCTGTAGCCGAGTTTCTCCTGCATCAATCTGGGCCGCGTGGCTAGAGGTCCCACATCCCTTTGAAGAAGGACTGACCTTGCCAAAAGCTCAAGAGCTAACGCAGAAGGGAAATATGAAGATTACCGAAGTCCGCACGCGCGTCGTGGAGTGGAGGGGGAAAACGGTTCCTCCCCAACCGCACTTCTGTACCAATCCTATGGACCTGCTTGATTTGCCAGCCGACTCCATGGCCGGGTTCCGTTTCCATGGCTGGCTGATCGTCGAGGTCTCGACCGACGCCGGCCACGTCGGCATCGGCAACGCGGCACTAGCCCCTCGCGTCACCAAACAAGTGGTCGATCTGTACCTGAAACCGCTGTTGATCGGGCAAGACCCGTTCGATAGTGAGTTCCTGTGGCAGCTCATGTACCGGCAGACGATGGCTTTCGGCAGGAAGGGCATCGGCATGGCAGCGATCAGCGCGGTTGATATCGCGATCTGGGACATCCTCGGGAAAGCCTGCGGGCAGCCGGTGTTCCGCCTGCTTGGGGGTCGCACGAAGACGAAGATCCCGGTTTACGCCAGCCGATTGTATAGCCAGAAGCTCGAAGACGTGGCCGGCGAAGCACAGAAGTACAAAGACGAGGGCTACCAGGCCATGAAGATGCGCTTCGGCTGGGGACCCACGGATGGCGCAGCGGGCATGCAACGGAACGTAGACCTGGTGCGCACCATCCGCGAGGTCATCGGCTACGAAATCGACCTGATGGGCGACGCTTACATGGGCTGGAACCTGGACTATGCCTACCGCATGGTCCCGCTGCTCGAACCCTACCGGCTTCGCTGGCTCGAAGAGCCGGTGATCCCTGACGACTTCCACGGATACGCAGCGCTGAAGGCCCTGGGCAGAATCCCCATCGCCGGAGGCGAGCACGAGTTCACTCTCTACGGCTTTCGCGAGCTGTTGGAGGCCAAAGCGATCGACTACATCCAGTTCGACACGAATCGCGTCGGCGGCATCACGCAGGCGCGGAAGGTGGCGGCGCTCGCCGAGGCGCATGCTGTGCCGGTGATACCCCACGCCGGCCAGATGCACAACTTCCACGTCGTGATGGCCAGCCTTAACTCGCCCATGGCGGAGTTCTTCCCACGGGTAGACGTGGAAATCGGGAACGAACTGTTCTGGTACATCTTCGATGGCGAGCCGGAGCCGGTGGCCGGCACCATCGACCTGCGAGACGATGTCCCGGGCCTGGGGGTCAAGATCAAAGAGGCCGCCCTGAAGGATTTCAATGTGATCGAGTGAGAGTATGAAGAGGTTCGCGCTGACCAGTGGTTTCCTGACCTGGACACAATCCGGTTGCGGCCGGAAGGTTGGAGCGCCCTCAAGCCTACAAGTCGATCCCGCAGGTTTCACTTCTTAAGGAGTGCCGTGAGAGGTCGGTTTTTCAACCACGAAATTGCCCAGGACGAGGCAATCCATTTCACTCTTAGAATAGGTATTAAACGCGTTGGCCGGCGTGTTCACCACGGGCTCGCCCTTCAAGTTGAACGAAGTGTTCAGCACTACGGGCACTCCCGTCGCCTGGCCGAACCGTTCAATCAGGCCGTAATACCGCGGGCTCTGCTCTTTGAAAACGGTCTGAAGGCGCCCGGTGCCGTCCGCGTGGGTGATCGCCGGCAGGGTCGCATGGTGTTGCTCCCTCACTGGCACGACGTAGAGCATGTAGCGCGCCGGGTAATGGCGCGTGGCGTTCGGCAGGTCAAAATAGGTTTCCGCGCATTCCGCGAGCACCGAGGGAGCAAAGGGCCGATACGGTTCGCGAAATTTAATCTTGGCGTTGACAATGTCTTTCATCTCTGGATTTCGCGCATCAGCGATAATGCTGCGGCTTCCCAAAGCGCGCGGACCCCATTCGAAGCGTCCCTGGAACCAACCGATCACTTTCCCATTGATCAAGCGTTCCACAACCTGGTCGAGCAGCTTGTCGTCATTCTCGATCAGGGTATAGGGAATGCTCTTTTCTTTGAGGAAGGCGCTGACTTCGGCGGGGGAGTAGGATTGGCCCCAGTAGGCTTGGTCCATCACGAAAGTGCGTGGTTTGCCGAGAAGCGAGTTGTAGGCCCAGAGCGCGGCGCCCAGCGCTCCGCCGCCATCGCCCGCGGCGGGCTGGATGTAGAGTTCCTCGAAGGGCGTTTCGCGCAGAATGCGGCTGTTGGCTACGCTGTTCAGCCCTACGCCGCCCGCAATGCACAGCCTTTTGAGTCCGGTCTCGCGCTGGACGGCCCGCGCCATCCCCAGCAGCACTTCTTCGGTCACCTTCTGGATGCTCGCCGCGATGTCCGCATAGTGCTGGTTAAGCTTCGACAGTTCCTGGTAGTTCGACGGTGGTTCTCCGAAATACTTCGGAAAGCCCGTGCCCTCGGTGAAGAAAAGCATCTTGGGCGGACGGGGCTCCCCGAACAGCGCCTCGAACCGCCTATTGAAGGTGCGGTCCGTGGAGTGGTGGAAGCTGAAATAGTCCATATCCAAATAGAAAGAGCCGTCCGTACTCTGGTGGACGAGCTTCCACACCTTGTCGACGTAGCGGGGCTGACCATACGGCGCCATCCCCATCACCTTGTACTCCCCTTCATTCACTTCGAAGCCAAGAAATGCCGTGAAGGCACTGTAGAGAAGGCCGAGCGAATGGGGAAAGTCGATCTGCTTGGTCAGACGAATGTTGTTGCCACGGGCGACGCCGCAGGTCGCGGTCACCCACTCGCCCACGCCGTCGACGGTCAAGATGGCTGCTTCGTCGAATGGAGAGCAGAGGTAGGCGCTCGCCGCGTGGGACAAGTGGTGCTCGCAAAACAGCACCTGGTCCTTATGGACCCCCAACTCAGCCTCCAGCGTGCTCGCCACCCAAAGCTTGTCGATCAGCCACGTGATCATCGACTCGCGAAACACCTTCCACGACTGAGGGTAGGTTCCCAGTACGCTCGCCAGGATGCGGTCGAGCTTGCGAAAAGGCTTCTCGAAAAACACCACGTAATCCAGCTCGGAGCCGCGGATGCCTCCGGCTTCCAGGCAGTAATTGATAGCGTTCTTGGGGAAGTCGTAGTCGTGCTTCTTGCGGGAGAAGCGCTCTTCTTCCGCCGCAGCCACCAATTGACCGTCGCGCAGCAGAGCGGCCGCTGCGTCGTGGTAATAGCAGGAGATTCCCAGAATGTCCATGAGTTTTATTGCCTTCGAGCCCACTCGATATCGAAGGCTTCTTCAGCGCGGTCAAGCCATCGGGTCGGGGGTTTCTTGATACGTAGGGGGTCAGCCAGGAGCCTGACGCAGAGTCCGAACGGAAGCACGAGGACGCCGTAGATGATCGTTAGCAGAACTCGCGCCTGGAAATTACCGATCTTGCGGGCCAGCACCTTCCAGGCTTCCCAGAGGCGCTTCAGCCCTGACCACAAAGTTTTGAACATGTCTTGTCCGAAAGCTAAAACAAAGTGTAGATAAAGGGTGCGATCACCGAGCTCTGCGCCAGAATGATCAACACGCCCATCAGCAACAGAACGATGATGATGGGCGTCATCCACCACCGCTTGTTGCGCATCATAAACGAGAACAATTGGCCGGCAATGCCGAAGCGCCGCACAGCCACTTGCACGAACCCCATGATTCTCCCTCCCGAGCAACAGTGCCCTTTCTACGGGCGCCGCGTTGTCAGCGTGAGTGTCGATTACAAAGTCAGAATACTAAATTTCCCTCCAGAGATCAATACATTTTCCAGTCAATAGCCCCATAATTATCATGCCCTTGAGTCAGCAGCGCCGGCGGGCGACATCCCTTCGGCAAAAAGTCGGCGGGCGCGAAGGGTCATTGACCCACCTAATCCTCAACGACGTGCTTCTCAAATTCTCTCCGCTGCTCTGCCCAGCGTGCACGGTCGAATCCGCCCTCGGGAGACAGGCAGCCCACAGCGGCATAAGCCATAGCCAGCGTATGGTGCGTATTATCGTGCGCAAACAAGCCCTGGCGGCCAAACGTCAGCACTCCTTCGATTTGGTTGAGCCATCGATCCATGGTGGAAAAACACTCCTCGTAGCCCCGGCGGTAGACGGGGTACGCCTGACCCAGGCGGCGCGTGACGACTTTGACGACCCGCGCAGGAGTCGGGAGGCCGGCCTGCCCCAACCACCCGCACAGGCGCCTGCCCAGTTCCTGGTCGCTCATCTCCCACTCCGGGCACCCGGGGTCCGAAGGAAGCTCCGCACAGAGAACGGTCCGCCCACGCGGCTCGGTCGCGCCACTGTAGTTCTTGGGCTCGGAAAGACGGGAAATCGGGATCGACTCCTGGGGAAAATAGTGGGCGTCATAGCCGGTGAACTGATCCTGATCCAGGAGCAGGTAAATCAGGATCATTCCACGGAAGGAGATTCTGGAAGCTGCTTCCAGCACGTGGGGAGGCGGTTCGGGCCGCATGCCTCGCAGCAGAAGAGTGATCGGTATGGTTGACCAGACGATTCGAGTGGGGATCTCGAACTCTTGACCACCGAGTTGATAAACGACTCCCTTGATCTGGGCGGCCTCCCGTTCGATCGCAGCGACACGAGCTCCGAACTTGAATTCTGCTCCAGCTTCTCGAGCGGCCTCATACAGGCATTGGGAGATTTGGCCGTAGCCGCGGCGCGGGTAGTAGAACCGGCCTGCCCCAGGCGGCTTAATGCCGGGTATCTGGGTAGCAACCTTGCGCAGCATCTTCCCGAAGGAGTTGCCGGATACCCGTTTTTGAGCGGTGGTAACTGCCAGTTCTTCGGGGTCGACCGCCCAGAGCTTGCGCGCGTATGGGAAGTAGAAATCGCGGCAAACCGTCTTGCCCAGACCGCGCTCTAGCACGGTGGCAAAAGTCTCTGGTCCGGAGTTGTCGCGCGGCAGCACCTTTCGAGCCATGTCCGCAAGGACGCTCAAAGCAAAGCTTTTCGGAAGTCGGAACAACAGGTCCGCCGGCTTCAAAGGAAAGTGGATCCAGCGGCCTTGCAGGAGGATTCTCCCATGCCGCTTTTGAAACAACAGGTCACCACCAAGCAGGCGGCGCAAGTCGTCCAGGATCTCGGGTGAGGCGACGGGATGGAGTCTATGGCTGCCGAAGTCACAATGGACACCATCCAGTTCGAAGCTCCCGGCATTACCTCCGACCCCGTCTCGCTGTTCAAGCACCGTGACGCGGGCGATCCCTTTTCGGGCAAGCTGGTAGGCCGCTCCGACGCCGGCAGGGCCTGCGCCGAGAATTACCACGTGTGGCGCGGTCGACGGGCGGACGTTCCCTATGGGCGCGTTGGCCTTCTCTTTCACAGGGCCCTCAGGCGATGCCGCGGCAGGGATCATGGAATTGAATCGGTCACTCATTCGGTATTTCGGTCCGTCATAGTTAGTTCAAAAAAGGTAAAACGGGGCGACTTGTTTTGAGCCGAAGAGACGCGACCTGTGTGGAGCCTGAAAGCGCTCTCTCCCCAACCTAACGAAATTCCATGCTAATGAGGGATCGCCTCGTGCCCACGAGACTCTTCTACCATATCTCGAACCGCATCAATGATCAACTCAGGCTGGTCGAGTTGAACGGAGTGTCCGCTGTTGTCGGCGAAGATCTGCTTGCCGAGAGACGACTGCTGTGCCAGCTTGCTCTGGAGTTCGCGATGAGTGGCAGGCAATGCTACCAGGGGCCATCGAAGGTCCGAGGGTGAAGGCCTGTAACGGGCCGTGATCACGGTGAGTCGCAGATCTCGTGGGAATGGCGCGGTGTGTGCCTCAGCCTCGCTCTCCGGGAGGGAAGTATACTCCTCCCGTTCAGTTTCGAGTTGTGTCAGCGAGGAAGCGATCAGGATTCGCCGCTGCACGCTGAGCGGCAAACTTCGGAGTTCGGACGGGAGACCCTTTTCGCCCTGGTAGAGATGCAGCAATCGTCTCAAACCCGACAGCGGAAAAAGCCGGTGGGCTTGGTAGAGGGCCAGGCGATACCAACGCGGTTCCAGACGAAGACTGGGGTCGGCTTGGGCCCAATTGGTGGCGCGGAGTTCGTCCTCATGCGAGGGGTCAACCATTACGATCCCACTTAGCGAGTCACGGAATCGGCTCGCATATACGCGGGCAATGTAACCGCCGAAGGAGTGGGCTACCAGGACGTAAGGCCCGGCGACCCCCGCGTTGGTCAGTAAACCGTGCAACTCCAGTGCGGATTGGAGGGCTGTACGTGGCTTCGGCCCCGGTTCACTCCATCCGTATCCGGCGCGATCGTATACACAGACCCGGCTCAATTTGGCCAGCGGAAGTGAGACCGATTGCCAACCCTCCCAGCCGATTCCCAAGCCGGTTTCGATCACGACGGTCGGGCTGCCCTCTCCGGTGCAGTACAGCATCAGTTTGTGTCCGTCGACGGAAACCATCTGCCCAGGCGGCGGGTATCGCCTTTCTAGCACGCGGCTCGCGAGTGCAATCGAACCGCGGACAGCGCCGAAGAGAAGCAGAAGGGCGGCTGCCACTAACGTCCCATAGATCACCGCTCTGCGTGCCCGTTTCTGACTGCCGTCGATGGTGGCCATAGAATAAGAGCGACCGATGATTGGCGCGGCGATTCCTTGGAAAGAAGCAGCTCCTATCGGGTGGTCGAGTCAGGATTCGCTTTGTTCTCTCCCTCTCCCTGATCGAACTCTACGAAGTCAGCGGTGCGGACCCCAACGATCTGTGGGTTCAAACGACCCAGGCGCGCGGCCAGCGCATCGCCGAGCATCCCGATCAGCAAAATGATCAGCGCGCTCATGAACGCCAGCAACGCGGACGCCGAAATATTTGGATCTCGGATCATATCGATAGTCATTTTGATGATGCCGTAAAGCAGGCACAGGATCACGACCGGCACGAAGATGCGCAAGGGCCGAAAGAGCATTACCGTGCGCAAGATGAGAAGCGCGAAACTCCCCGCGTCCCACGGCACGATCTTGGACGTGCCCCGGCGAGCACGGTAATCAATCGGGACGTACGTCACGGCGTACTTATCGCAATGCATAGCCAGGGTAATCGTGGTGGTCCAGCTAAACTGGTCGGGCAAGATGGCAAAGTACTGCATCACGAGATCGCGCCGAAACGCGCGGAGGCCGCTGTTGAGGTCGGGAATACGGGCCTTCGTCAGATAGTTCGCCAGCCGGTTCAAGGCCCACTTCGCCGGCCGCCGCACCAGCGGGATTCTCACGTTTTTTCCCACGCGTGCGCCCACCACCATATCGGATCCGTCGAGACGGTCCAGCATCTCCGGGATGTATTCGCAAGGATAAGTTCCGTCAGCGTCGGTGATGACCGTATAATTGTGCGAAGCCGCGGCGATGCCGCTCTTGAGAGCGGCGCCGTATCCACGGTTGCTCCGATGTCTCAGCACGCGCGCCCCGGCGGCGGCGGCGGCCTGGGCCGTCTGGTCCGCCGAGCCATCGTCGACCACAATGATTTCCGCCTCGATGTTGTGCCGGCGCAACACGGCTTGCAACTCCGCAATCACCGACCCGACGGCTTGTTCCTCGTTGTAGGCCGGAATCACAACGCTGACCTTCATTAGAATCTCCATGAAATGCGAACCCGGAAACGGATCCTGAGTCCCTTGTCCTTTGTCCTTCGTGCTTGACCCTTGGATGGAATTTCGGATATCGAAGCGCTTCGAATCGCTCCAGGGAATACCTATCCCAACCAGCGCGGCCATGCCGTGACTCTCGACGACGATAGCGCAAGATGAAGGCCCCGAGAAACACCGTTGACTCCGCGGGAGTCTGGACGTGAGACGGGGGGGAGCTTTGCGTTTGGGGCGTCCCCGGTCCCAAGCCCAGTCACTGAGTAATCGCCAGCACCGCGCTCCGGATGGCGAGCAAGGTGTAGATCTGGCTTATGACAATCGGTACGAACATCGTGGCTATGAATCTCCGGGAAAAATCACGGGCCCCCAGGATGACCAGTCCCATCAGCGCCCACGACCAATGCGGCGCGTAAAGCATAAATTCGTCTCCCCAGATGTTATGAAAGACAATGTTGAAGAGAATCCATCCCAGGAGCAACCAGACATAGGATCGCGTCCGCTCCCCCTTCAGTCCTTGGTAAACAGAAATGAGAAGAAGAGCAAGCCACGCCGCGGCGCCGATGGCCGGCAACCAAGTCAGTCCTGGTGCGAAATTAAGATGGAAGTAATCCCGCGGAACGCCGAAATAGTAACTGAGCCGTAATGCCTCGCGGTCCGGCTCATAGCTTACCATGTCCCATCCAGGAAATCGCAGGATGCGGGGCGTGGGGCCCACCGCCGGACAAACGAGGGCATAGATGGCGTAAACGCCCGCGCTTAACGGATGGCGAAGCAAGCGGAGATTCGAATACTGGCTGAAAAACCAATGGATGGACGAACTTCTCTTGTAAAGAAAGTAGGCAGCGCCGAGTGCCGCCGGAATCGCAGCCAGAAGCAGGCCCACCTTGAGGCGCATCGACTTGAAGTAGAAGTGGACGAGGGAGCCAATGGGGAAAAGCACATTGGTAATGGTCGTGCCTCCGCACAAAACAACCAGGGCCGCCAGGACGGTCGTTCTGATCCGGGCGCTTGCAACTATGAAAGGAACGACAAAGGCGATGGAGAGCAGCCCGTTCGAGATCCCGAAATGTTCGGGAATGGATACCGTCGAATTGGTGGTGAACAGCAGATACATGATGAAAAGCAAGATGCACTGCGTCAACTTGAGTCCGTTGTGGAGGGCGGCAAAAGCCATAAATCCGACTCCCGCTCCTGCAATGATGGCTACCAGTAATCTTCCCGCCCACACCATCGCGTAGTCAGAAGGCAGAAAGATGGTCAGCAGATGGAAGAGTGCGCGACAGGGAGGGCGCCAGAGAGGCACTTCCAATGGATGGATGATCCGTTCGGGTGACCTTTCGTTCCCGATCATTCTGCCGAGCCAGAGACTGGTGTCGGAGCCAAAAAGGACGTTCGGCCGCCTCATCATTACGTTGCCCGGCGTGGCCCCTATCCATCCCGACAGCAGCAGGAACCAAACGACGGCAACGAACCCGATCGCAACGGCCAGAGCCTGCCTGCGCCTCAGCGCTGACGGTTGGGAAGCGCTCAGATTAATCGATGCGTCATTCATGATGTGATACCTTCAGCACAAAACGATCGATAGCTGTGATCCCGATTTCCGTGTCGAAGGTGCCTAAAGGATAAAGGACCCACGCTCCAGAGCGCCCAGCGGCGAACCCAGGTAGTCTTCCTCGCCGTCAATCTTGTCCGGACCTGTCTGAGAAAGACATCTCCGCCCGGTTTTAATCACGTACCGTATCCTTCGCCACCACTCGTTTTGATTCCGGCTGTATCATCGGCGGAGCTTGAGGGATTCGCTTGAAGCGATAAAGCACGATCATCGCGATCATGCGCAAGCCCAGCCGGAGTGCTTTCCAGAAGCTGCCGGTGATCTTCGACGTCCCCAGGCGCGGCTGGTAGTGAATGGGAATCTCGACACAGCTTAAGTGTGACCGAATGGCCAGGATCATCAACTCCGGCGAGAAATGGCTGCTTCCAACGCTGAACATCGGAATGAGATGCTTTAGTGCTTCCCGCCGGAACAACTTGTAAGTACACCCAACGTCGGTAAGGCACGGGCCGTTATGCAGGTACTCCAGCAACTTGGCGACCGCCACGTTACCATACCGTAGGAACGGTCCCATGTTGGAACCCTCCCAAATGCAAGCCTTGGAAGTGCGGGTGCCGAACACGGCGTCGAATTCCTCAGCGTAGGCCAGGAACTTGTGAACATCCGTCGTCCGGAACGTATTGTCCGACTCCACGATAATGACGTAATCGGAGTTAGTGGACCGAAGCGCGGCCTGACAGGCGTATCCATAGCCCTTTCGCTCCTCCCCGACCACGGTGGCGCCCGCCCCGGCGCCAAGCTCAGCCGTATTATCAGTGCTGTTATTATTGGCCACTACCACTTCGTCCACTTCCGGGACGCTGAGGAACGACCTCACAACCGGCACAATGCCGACTGCCTCGTTGTATGCCGGCATCACCACACTCACGGTCTTCCCGTTGTACATAGCTTTTTCCAGGACTCAGGCAGTTCCCGGTCGATCTCGATCTTGCCGAAAGGCTTCCCCTGCCGGGTGCCCGTTTTCTTCACCCATTCGGCCATCCTCCGCAGGCCGTCCGGCAGCGTGACCGTTGCGGAGGCGCCAAACACCTCCCTGGATCTGCTGTGATCGCTGAAGGCATGCAAGACCTCGTTACGCTCGGGCAAGTGCACGGTACCAGTCTCCTTCCCGATTGCTCGCTGCACTTCGCGCGCCAGTTCGTTCACCGAATATGGGACGTCCGCGCCCAGGTTAAAAACCTGGTTATACGCCGCAGCGCAGGAAACGGACCGCGCGATGACAGGTGCCACATCCGCGATGTGGGTGAAGGCCCTGGTCTGATTGCCATCTCCAAAGATCGTACAGGGTAGCCCCTGCAGGATTTGATTCATGAAGATGCCGATCACATTGCGATAGGGATCCCCGATGTTCTGCCTCTCGCCGTAAACGTTGTGAGGCCGAAAGATGATGTAATCGAGGCCGAACAGTCGCCTGGCGGCCGCCAAGTCAAGTTCGACCGCATACTTCGAGATGCCATAGGGATCTTCCGGCTCGGGCTTCATAGCTTCGTGCATCGGGGTCTGGCCGTGCCCATACACAGCGATGCTGGAGGTGAACACGAAGCAGCGGCAATGGTGCCGAACCGCATTATTGATCAGATTGATGCTGCCAAGCAGATTGATCGTGTAGTTGTAGTTGCGGATGAAATGGCTCAGTCCTTCCGCAGCATAGGCGGCGAGGTGATAGACGTAGTCAACTCGTCGCGCGGAGAAGAGTTGGTCCACCAGGCTTGCATCGGCGACCGACCCTTCCACGAACGTCGCACTAGGGTTGACGTTTTCCCGGAATCCGCCCGAGAGGTCGTCGAGAGCCACCACCTCATGTCCCAGTTCAAGCAGAAAGTCCACAACGTGGCTCCCGATAAACCCGGCGGCGCCGGTGACCAGTGAGGTGCCTGTCGATAACGGTTTCGCAAACATCGGTTCGGAATTCATTTTCTTTTCGTCGCTAGTGGTTTCCTATTGGAGTGCATCTCCGGCCCGCATGAGACTCGTCCTCTTGTCGCTCACCTGGGCGATGCCGCCGGCGCAAGTAAGAACTCAAGAAAGCGGACCGTGTACGCTTGCCAGTATAAGCCAACGCGCGATGTCTTGGCAATATCACCCAAGGTGATGTAAGGGACGACATGTCCACTCTGCTTCGACCTAACCCTTTTGCCCTCCGTCCCTCTAGGGTCGTCCGTGGCAGCGCAAACCAAGAGAGCCGAGGACCCAATTCCCGGTTCCCAATCATACCGGCAGGAATGGCACAAACCGCGCCGTGCGGCGGCAATACTGATCGTATCCGGGAATCCTCTCGATCAGGTTACGCTCCTCCCGGATGGCCTGTTGGCGAACGTAAACCGCCACGGCTACCGCTCCGATTACGGCCCAGGAGTTCAGCGCCAGCTCCAGTCCCAAGAGCAACAACAGATCGCCGGTGTAAATCGGGTGCCGCACAACTCGGTACAGGCCATGCGCAACCAGCGCGTGGTCTTGTTTGACGTAGGACTTCTCAATGTCGGACCAGTTGCGGCCGAGTTGAATCCTTGCTGTGACTGCCATCACCAACCCAAGAGTGTACAACAATAGCCCGGCGGCGCGGATGGTTGTGGGGGCGTGAGAAATCGGGAACAACTCGCGCGCCAGAATAATCTGCACCACGATCACGGCCAGAACGGCTACCTTGGCTCCAGATGCCAACCGCGTCTTCAGCGGCTGGCTGGTCTTTCCCAGGGGCCGGTGCTCCTGCCGCTTCATGATCTCCCAAACCGCCTTGTGGATCACGAGGCCCGAAAGTAAGTAGATGCGAAGGAGAATCATTTCCATAGCGTGGCTTGTGCTCTCGGGCGCCAATAAGGGCTGCCCCTGCCGATGCCCTAAATGCGGCGGTGAGGACACCGCCGCTACAGCTCGATCGTTCAAATAGGTCGTTTTCCGGACAGCGTGCTACGCTCGCGGCACACGTAGACCTCACCGCCGCCCAGGGTTCCGGGAAAAACTCTTACCGTTTCGAAATCGTTCTCCACGGCCTTCCAAAGATCGGGATGGGCAGCCCTCAACTCGATCGGAAGCGTGTAGATCAAGAACGCGCGCGGGCGGTTCTGGACTAAGGCAGTCAGTTCAGTGGCGGTGCGCGCCTCCGGCCACGCGGGCGCATAGTAAGCATAGGCGTGTGCCGCCAAGCCCACCACCATCACCACGTCGCCTGGGAGTTGCTGCCGCTCGACGTAGTCGCGCGCTCCGGTGAAATCCTGTTTCGGCAGTGCGTAACAGCGAGGCACGGTGCTGAGGGAGGCGGCGACCATGAGTCCCGCGAGGGCATAACCGACCCTCATCGACCAGCGATCCGGGAGGCGCAGCAGGCGCACCATCATCGCCGGCAACTGCATTGCGCCGTGCACCAGAATCAACAAGCCGAATCCCATGCAAAAAAAGAAAAATCGGGGCCAGAGGTTATGCCCCAACGCCAGCATGGACCCGCCCCCCAGCACTCCTGGCAGGACCATGGCCCACGCCGCGCGCGGACTCCGGCGCAGCAGACCGACCCATCCCGCCGCCGCCAGCAACCCGCCACACAGCACCACGGCGACGCCGGCAAAACCTACGCGAAGATTGCGCAAGGTCTCCGTCACTACCCAAAGCGGGTGCGTCCACTCCGAGGGCGGGGAGACCTCCGAGGCCGCAGTCCGGAAGAACTCCGGGAGCGACAGCGCGTAGACCTGCAACGCCAGCGTACCGCAGAGGGCGAACGCGGCGGCGGCCCTGCCCAGCCGCTCCTTCTCGCGGCCGGACCGGAACCACACCACCAGGAAGATGAGCGCGTGCGTCGCCGGCACAAACAGCATGGTCATGTGGATCGACAGGCCGAGCGCCACCGAAACGGCGTACGCGAGCCACGTGCGCCAACGGTCTCCCTCCATGGCTTCCAGCCACAACCAGGTCGCCAGGATGGTGAAGAAAAGCAGGCCGGTATAACCGCGGGCGTTCTGTGAGAACCAGATGTGGTGATACGAAACCGTCATCAGCAGCGAGGCCAGCAACGCTTCGCTCTCGCCCATCAGTCGGCGCCCCAGCAAAAACAGCGCCCACACGCTTCCGACACCGAAGAAAACCGCGGGAAGCCGCAGCGACCAGGCCTGTTCTCCGAAGACTCGCATCGAGCAATGCGCCAGCAGCGAGTACAGCAGGTGCTGGTTCTGGTCGGGGAAACTGGTGAAGATCCGGGCCAGCGGAGGTCGAGCGTAATTCACCAGGGTGAGGATTTCGTCGAGCCAGAGGCATGAATTGAGGGAAGGAAGGCGAAGCAGAACCGCCACGACAGTCAGCGCCGTGAGCAGTAAATACGTTTGCCGGTTTATGGGATTGCCGGCCGGCGTAGTCCTATGCTGCCTGGGCAGGAAGCCGGCGAGAACGAGACCGAATCCGTGCACGGCCAACAAGGCCCGGAATAGCGCGGGACCCCATGCCAGCGAATGGGGAGCCCGCCCGAATGCCTCCTCCACCAGTGTATTCGATACCAGAACCGCCGCCACAACCAGGAGGGTACCGGCTAACGCCAACCAGGGGGATCGTACTGATAGTCTGTTCATCGTCTTGAGAGCGGAACAATAGCCAACCGGCAACTCCATTGGAGTGCGGGCCGGCAGCGCCTTTGATATGGTAACCAACCGGTCTGGAGTTCTTCAACGCGACTCCGACCAGTCTCATCCGTCGACGGCCACGGCGGCTATGGGGGATTGTTCCTCGATGCCCGCCCCTGGCACAACGGCAGAACCCAGTTGACGCGACCAGATCACCACCATCACGGCGGCCACCAAAGAAAAGATGGGCAGCGGGGAGACGCCGAGTGAGGTGTAATCGCCATATTGCCCGCTCATCCGCGCGAGTACGGTGAGCACGGGCAACTGAAATCCGCCGATGAAGACATGCAGGATCGGATCGAGAACGCCGAACCCGCGCTCGACATCGCGATACATCGCCATCGACCAGGCCTGCGTCACGGCAGCAATCGAGATCACATACGCCAGACGTCGTGGCAAGCGCCACAGCACCATTGCGGCCGGCACAAACAGAAACGGCAACAGTGGGGCCAGGTAGCGAAGCCCGCTGTTGTATTGAAGACGTGTGAAGCTGATGCCGCTGCAAAAAAGCCACAGCCCCAGCGGAACCAGCATCAGCATGGCGAATTCCCGCGCCGGGACCATCCGCCTCTCGCCTCGGTTGCACCACGCAGAGAACAGGGCGAGCAAAAGCAGGGGGCATGTCGTGAACAAGCCATACCGGTAGTCAATCAGCAGGTGCTGCATGATGTCGCGTTGCGGCCAGGTAAAGCCCCGGTAACCGGTATCGACCCATTGCGTCAGCGGCAGGTTCAGGTGGACGGCGGATGCCATCTTGTTGTAGGCCGCCACTCCGGGAAGGAAGGGATCACCGAAACTCCGCCACTGGTAAAGACACAGGAGGAGCACGGGGCCGATGGAGCCCAAGATGTAGTACCCCGCGCTGCGGATTACGTGCGGAAACGATTTTGCTTCCCAAGCCTTAGCCACCGCATAGCAGAAAAGCGCGCCCAGCAGCACAATTCCTGAGTAATCGAGCAGCAAGGCCGCGCCTCCGGCAAGCCCGCCGAGAAAATAGCGCAGGCTGTCCGGCCATCGGGAATCCAAGCCAGGATTCCACATGGTCAGGAACCCGATAAAGGCGAAGTGGCCGATCAACATGTTTTGGTTGAGAAAGCCCGCCCGAAAAAACACCGGCGTGCCGAAGGCGAAGAGCAATGCCAGCCAGAAGCCCGTACGGTCGGAGCCGAAGATCCAGCGCAGTAGGTAGAACATCGCCACCGCGCCCAGCGCCGAAATAGGCGCCATGCAAAACACCTGCATCACTATGGCGGCAAGTCCGAACTTGACATCGAGACCGCGTCGCCAAGCCTCCCGGTAGAACTCCCTCGCCAGGGGCCACGGCGAATTGTACTGGGGTGGCTCCTTCTGCCCGCTAGCGGCCCGGCTGCGGTTCACTGCTTTGACGATACGGTCAACCACCGGCCGGCTCAGGAAATAAGGCACAGCCCCCAGCATAGACGCCCCTGGATTCGCCGACATGCGCCATCCAAAACCCTTTTGTTCAAAAAGATCAGGGTGCATGTTGGCATACTGGTCCACGCGAAAGGAGAAGTGGTCACCAATGGCAAGTGCCAGATAGATCTCCCGCACCGTGTTGGTGGCGACGTGCACGGAGTAGATCATCCAGCAAGTAAGGAACAGCCGCACCGCTATACTCCGGGTGGGGAAGATCCAGGGCTTAGGATGCTTAGAGGTTGTGGGTACAGTAACAATGCGTTCGAGCCTGTTCATCTCTCGACCACTCTACCACGGACTGCAGAGTGCGCAAAGAGGTAGCAACGGGACCATCATTCCGCGAGTTAACTATTCGAAACCCATCTTTGAAAGTGGGGCGGACGATCTAGTGTACTATTACTAACTCGGGTCTTGACGGCCTCGGAGCCTCAGGATAGAGTGTTTGTTTGCCGGGTTTGGGTCGTCGGGGTGCCAGACGCGCAGTGGTCGCGCCATGATTGACCCTGGAACGAATCCTTCTCCCTGAGGGTGAGCCAATGGCCGCTACTTGAGATCATCCGCGTGCTTGTCGCGGATTGTGCTAACCCTCCGCTTTACTTCGAGTCCGAAATACAAAGGAACCTCATCGCCTTCAGGCGCAGCCGGACGCCTGGGCGGCCCGTGGTGGGGAATGAGCCGGATCGCGTCATGTACGAGCCCCGCTGCCCCGGGTTGGCCGTCTTCCGTTCCCGCGTGCGGGCGGTAGAGGCCGCGGGCCCGAAAGCACATGTGCGAGCTGACCATCGTCGTACCGACGCTGAACGAGGTCGATAACGTCGACCCCCTGATTTCCCGCCTGGACTCCGTCCTCAAGGGTATCGATTGGGAAGTCATCTTCGTCGATGACGACTCGGCGGACGATACGGCCGGGCATGTCCGCGCCATCTCACAGACCCGTCCGCAAGTCCGCGTCCTCGAGCGCATCGGCCGCAGCGGCCTGGCCTCGGCCTGTATCGAAGGCATGCTCGCCGCCTCGGCGCCTTACCTGGCGGTGATGGATGCCGACCTGCAGCACGATGAGTCGATTCTGCCGCAAATGTTCGAGGCCCTCCGTACCCAGCCCCTCGACATTGTGGTCGGCAGCCGACACGTTGGTCAAGGCAGCATGGGGCCGATGAGCCGGCGCCGCAAATGGCTCAGCCGGCTCGGGGCGCGAATCAGCTCGGTCGTCTGCCGGTGCGAGTTGGGCGACCCCATGAGCGGCTACTTTGTCCTGACCCGCTCCTTCCTGAACCTGGTGGTGCGTCGGCTTTCCGGCGTCGGCTTTAAGATACTGGTCGACATTCTAGCGTCCTCTCCACGGCCCGTGAGGCTCAAGGAAGTGGCCTACCAGTTCCGCCCACGTGTGCATGGTGAAAGCAAGCTCGATATCAACACCGGCGTTGAATACTTCCTGCTGGTGGCCGATAAGATTCTGGGCGATATTGCGCCAGCCCGCTATGTGGCGTTCGTGGTGGTCGGCTCTGTCGGGACCCTCCTCCAACTTGCGCTGGTGCGCCTGGCTTATCGAAACTTTGGCTTGCCGTTCGTGGAAGCCCAGGCGACGGCCGCGTTCCTGGGCATCGCCTTCAAGTTTCTGATCAATAACGTCACCACATACCGCGATATCCGCCTGCGCGGCTGGAAGCTGCTTACTGGCTTTATCACCTATGGCCTCGCCTGTGCGTTTGGTTTGGTGGCGAATGTCAGTATCGCGGAGGTCCTCACGGAAAAGGGCTTGCCGTGGTACGTGGGGGCGGCCTTTGGGTTGGTGGTTGGTTCGGTGTGGGACTACGGTGTTGGCACGGTTCTGACGTGGCGCATGTTGCGGCGCCGCGGACGACACCGGATCGAGGCCGCGGCACGGGGCCTGCCAGGAGACGGGCATCAGAAACGTCATGCTGACGACAATCGGATGCCGAGCCGTCGGGACGTTGCTGAAACAAAGGGAACACCGGGTGGGGTCGGACGATCTGATTGAGACGTTCAACGTCAATCCGCTCACACCGAGGTGGCTCCGGGTAAGGGGTGCGTGGACCTTCCACCGAGCGCTCTTCGACCCGAAATCCCGGGAAGAGCAAGAATTCGCTGCATTAAAGCAACCAGTGATGCCGCACCACTAAGTCCAATCCGAGCCCTCTCAAACTGGCCTCTGCAAGCCTACTTTCCTCAGCTTAGCCCGCGACGCTAGAGACGTAGAATAACAGGCTAATCTGGTTTTATCAGTAAGGCAATTTTATTACCAAAGCTGGTATCGGCGTCGCGGAGATTCATGTCGCTGTGTATAGCTACCGCGGCTCCAAGCCAGGGTGACCGACGGGCTTCGCTGAGAGGTAATCGTTGATCGCCTCGGCAGCGATCTTGTGTCCCTTGGGAGACCAATGGTCGTCGTCAACATAATACGGAAGTTCCCCCCGTTTGACGCCGGCCGCAAGGTCGGGTGTCAGGTCCAGGAATCCGATCTCCGGTGAGATCGATTCCACGGCCTGCTGGAGGCGCTCGGGCAGGTCACTCAGGCCCCACTGGCGGCACTCGGATTTCTGGGGAAAACGGCAGAGCGGGCGGTACGCCCGGAACTTGGTCGGGATGAAAACGAAGATGAGCCGAGCGCCATGGGCGGCGCAGAGCTGGTGTGCAGTGGCCAGGGCGGACACAGTCTCGTCCAGGGCGCCGAGGTCCTGGCGGTTGAGAGATGGCGGAGGATAAAGGAAGTAAACTGTCCGGGTCTCACCGTTGGGTGCCTCGACCACAGCGGAGAGTTTTGCACCGGAGGGCTTGAAGGCGAGCCTGAACTCTATCCGGAGCCGCGCGAGCGCGGTTCTGGTAAACGAACGGTCCCACAAGGCTGACCAGCGACTTAGCGGTTTAGCTCGCCCGGCTGTCACCTGGTCATAGTGAATCACATCCTTCAGATCGTTGCCTTCAAAGAACATCCAGAGTACGGTGCGAGGTTGCAATGGCAATCCATATCGCCTTAACACCGCCAGTTCCTCCAGCGGGCCGTAACCGTACTGTCCCAGGTTGGCGACCACCTTGCCTTGAAGGTGCGCGAGGAGCGAGGTCGTCAACTGCGCGGTAGGAGTGGCGGTGCTTTCCACGAAAGAATCGCCGATCGCGACGATGTCGGCGTTTTTCAGATCCATGTCATTGCGAAAGCCGTGTTGATCGTAGTTTACGTCCCAGCGGTAGTCCGTTATGTCCGACGACGGAATCCGGAAGTTCAATGAGAAATTCCCTCCTCGAGCCTCGCCGCTGAAGTGCGAATGAGGGGGATGAATGTGCAACAGTTCCGGATCGGTCAGGTTGGTATCGGAAAACACATCGTGGGGGGCAGCCCCGATCAGGGACCTATAGTCCAAGGTTCTTGCCAAGCCGAGCAATTCCAGCACGAGGACGGCGAAAATGAAGGATCCGGCGAGGAGGAGCAGCCGCTGGACATTCTCACGCTTGAAGATACTCACCGGTCGAGGAACTCCTCTCCAAGGGCCATTCAATTCCGTTTTCTTTTTCCGGCCAGCCGGTAACATACACGTGACCGCCCCTGAATGCAAGGTCCAGTCGGGTTTAGCAATGTCCCTCCCTCCGCCTTCTCCGAGTAACCCATTAGCTTTCAATCAGATAACGGCTAAAAGAGACATAAGCCATTCATTTTCAACAACATGATGGCTTCTTGGGTTCGTACCGAAACCCAAGCCAAGATGTCCATTGATATCAATACAATTTGGGTTCGGTCCGGCAGAAATTGATGGTCCGTCCCCTTCTGCCTGGTTCCCCTTCCTACCCGCTGCCAACGACTTCCGACCGCCTATTAGAGAACGGCATTGGGATGGGATCTCGCAGCATCATCCTTGCCGCGCAGGCTGCCAGGCTTGCCGGCTGGCTACCATCTACTGTCGCCCAACGGTGGCTTCGTTCCCGATTTTTCCTAAGCCCGATTCTTTGTTTTCAATCAAATCGGTGGCTTCGTTTTTTAAAAAGCTCTCAGTTTTCAGCCTTCAGCGCTGAGCTTTGCCGCGCCGATCACCTGCCGACTTGCCTATTGCCGATCAACACCACTTACCACCGACCACCCCGCTCCAAATTGGAGAATTGACGAATGAAAGCGGAGAATTTAAGGAGAGCGACTTCAAAATCGGCGACGTTCGCCGCGTCGGACTATAACTCGTTTATTATCATATATATCGTTGGATTACAAAATAAGTGCCTTTGTTTTCATCAACATCGTGGGATGTTCCAACAAGGATTTTCACGGCCCTTTGTTTTCATCAATATCGTGGGATGTTCCTTCATATTGACTATGCACTGCGGGGCCTTGGCGAAGGGGTTTTGGCCCGGATTCGCATCAGCATTTTGATCAGACTCTCGACTCCACGAAAGTTGCGAGTGATAGCCATGCTTGGCTTTGCCATCGCGCATTCGCTCCACGCCCTCCGGCGTGGCGGCCCGTTGGAAAGATGTGCGGCTTGCTTGGCCGCGATTCTCTCCAGTGTAATCTCCGGTTTCTTGGTCGAGGACCTCGAAGAAGTCTCTTTCCCATCCCTTTCGAGTTAATCATCAAACCGTAAGAATTATATATCAACCCTAAGTCGCTGTCAAGAAAAATCGTAGGCCATTCTGCTAGGATGGCGTGGTAGGCTGGAATGGCTAGCTGAGGCGTGGGCGCGGTTCGGGCGGCATAGAGTCGGGTACCCGGTGCCCCCGGGCTTGATTTTCACGCGTTGGTAGTGGGCTACAATAACCCGTTACCTACCCGTTCTTAGCCTTCCCAACTCTTTTGATTTGTTGTATGCTATCCTCCTAACTTTCGCACTGAGGCTTCATGTCCCCTTTCGCTTCGGTTCTCATGAGTGGTGGCCTTTCCTCCTGGTTCGGTGCACTCGGGTACCTCCTCCTCGTATTCACGCCTGGAGCGTGGATCACGTCTGGGCTGGAGCTGGGCGGCATCCCTTTCTGGGCCCGGCTTCTTACCGGCGCGACGCTTTCGCCGCTCATCGTCAGCATCGAGTTCTTCGCGGTCCGGCTCATAGGAATTCCTTTCGGGCCGGCTACCGTGGTGCTGTTGGCGCTCAACCTGCCGGTTCTTTATCTCATTTGGAAGCGCCGTCCCCAGGTTGAGTCTCTGGGCCATGGCGACTGGCTCATCGGCGCGATAGCCGTTGCGATTTCCGTTATCTGCATGATGTCGCTGCTGATCACGCCGAACGCTCGGATCTACTCCGCGCACGCCTGGATCTACGCCGATCCGGTCTACATGTTCGCCCGCGGGTACCTGGTTCCTGAGGATCCCACCCTGGCCGGGATCAAACTGACCTATCCGGTCTGGAGCGGCTTGGTGTTCGAGGGCGTGCACAGCTTTCTCGTGAATTCCCCGCCCATGTCGTGCTACGTTTGGAGCAATCTGGTCTGGCTGGTCTTAAACTACGGGCTGGCCGCGGGCATCGCCAAGGAGATGGGCGGCGGCAAGTTGGCCCAGCTCAGCTCCGGAATTTGGCTTTTTATCGGCACCAATCCGGTGGGATACATCCTGATGAGATTAGCGCCCGCAGGGATGTCGCATCAGCTTTGGGGCGATGCGCGCTATACCCCATGGGTTTCGAAGTTCCAACTCTTCAGCACTATGGAGTTGGGGCTGGGAATGATGCTGGCGATGATTTATCTCTTGGTGCGCTCCGGCCCGCTCACCAAACAGCTTCTGGTCACCATCTTTCTCTTACTGACGGGAATCGGCCTGTTCTACCCGCTGCTTTTCCCGGCGGCCGGCGGCCTCATTGGCGCCAAGGGGCTCGCTCTGCTGGCGGAAAAGCACAACGATCGGTGGACCTTTCCGTATCGAGAGTGGCTGGCATTGGCCGGTCTACTCCTGGTTGCGGCTCTGGCGACCTACGGCCAGCTTAAGTTCCTTGGTTCCGATAAGCCTGTCACGCACAGCCTGGTTCTGCTATCCACCACGGCGAGCGCGGCGCGGAAGGTACTCGAATCCGTGATTGCCTCCTCCCTGCTTCTTGCCGGACTGGCCTTCACTCTCCGCCGCTGCTGGAAATCCCGGCGCAGCGCGACGGCGTTCTTGTTGGGCGGCGCCCTGGCGAGCTACTTCTTACATGCAGCCTTCCATATCCTCGCCTATGACAACGAATACAAGTTTATTTTTGTAGTGGCGATGTGCCTGGCCGTATTTCCCGCCCTTGCCGTGGAACAGGTCTGGCGGGAATGGCCGCGAGCGAAAGCCTCGCCGGTGCTGGCGGCGGCAGCCTTGTTGCTCTTCACGACCTACGCCCACTGGTCCTATGTCTATTGGCCGGCCCCAGGGATGAGGAACCCCGGCCAATCAACCACGCTTCACTTGGCTCCGATTCCGGGGCTTGACACCAGCCAGTTCTACCCTCAACTGGATCAAGGACAACCATGGTCAGCCGTCTGCAATGCCGTGCGCCAGATGACTCCCGGAAACAGCGTTCTGGTGTTAGACAATGGTGAGTTTTATTACCCGGGATTGACGTCACGAAGCTTGTACGTCTCCCGGGTCGACTGGGCCTATGCGGGAGTGAACCTGGATGCGGACTACCTCGACTCTGTGATGCGGGGGAACGGGCGGCAGATTCTCGACCAGAGGCGTGCCACGCTGACCGATTTCTTCGACGCCAAAGATCCCACCCGCAGGGAGGAGGCGCTCAATGTGATTCTTGGTCTGAAGCGTCCCGTTGCAATTATCGCCGAACCGCAGCATGGGGACCTGCTGGAGTGGCTCAAGCAAAGAGGAACAGCCGTCGAGCTGTACGCGGAAAATGGCTTGAGTTTGTGGTTGATTGACAGGCATGGGAAGGAAGCAAACGGAAGTGACCGGTAACCCTGGAACAGCGAGCGAGGGGTTCACCTTCGCCAGAGGACTCAAACTGGTGATCGTGATCCCTGTCTACAATGACTGGGAAGTCGCAGATCTGCTGCTACAGCAACTCGACGCGGTATGCGCCAAGAGCGGTTTGAGGCCGGCCGTTTTGCTTATTGACGACGGCTCAGCGCTAGCCATTCCTGACGATTTCCTGGCCTGGCGTCCCGCGGCTTTGCTGCGGGTCGACGTGCTCGAACTGTACAAGAACCTGGGCCACCAACGCGCTATCTGTGTTGCCTTGGTACGAGTTTCCCAGGACTCTCCTGACTCGGCCATTTTGGTGATGGATGCCGATGGCGAAGACGCACCCGAGCAGGTTCCTCAGCTCATCCGGGCCTTTCTCGAGCGTGGCCAGCGGGAGGCCGTTTTCGCGGCGCGAAGGCGAAGACTGGAAGGGTTTGCCTTCCGAGCCTTTTACCAGCTTTATCGTCTGCTTCACTTGTTGCTGGTGGGATCCGATATTCGAGTAGGGAATTTCAGCGTTATACCGCCTGCTTTGGTACCGCGGCTGGTCCGGTCCAGCGAGCTATGGAACCACTACGCAGCGTGCGTCATTAAGTCAAAACTACCGATGAGCACCGTGCCGCTCGACCGCGGCAAACGGCTGAAAGGCCGATCGAAGATGGGCTTGGTCGGATGGGTTCTCCACGGGTTGAGTGCCATGTCGGTATACACCGACATCATCGGTGTCCGCATCCTGATGTTGACCTGTGTCATTTTAGGCCTGGGCCTCGTAACCTTGGTCGCGGTGGTGATCGTCCGCCTCTCCACGAACTGGGCGATGCCGGGATTGGCGACGAATATGGTTGGCCTCACCCTGGTGCTCATGTTCCAGGTGGTCATCGTTTGTTTGCTGTTCACGTTTGGGGTCTTGGCTTCACGCGGCGGACAGGCCTTTATCCCAGTGCGGGACTGCCCTTATTTCGTGCTGAGCGTCCGCCGTCTTGAGTTCAAAGGTGTTTGACCTTCATCGGTGAAGATGGGATCGATGCAGCCTAACAACCGTACGCACGAGCCTCTCAGGCGCAAAGAAACAGGGCGCTTACTCTTCATCTGCCTTTTGACCATTACTCTCTTTGGATTGGTGGATCTCGCGTACAGCGCGTTACGCAGAGCACACGAACCCGGCGTTAGAGACCCGGTTTTCCATCACACGTTCCGGCCTTATTTTGCCGGCCCCAGGGTATGGGGGTCGAGCCGGTACATGTTCTTCACCGATAGTCTTGGCTTTGCTGATCGTGCGCCGCGCACTGTCCCCTTGAAAACCTCCGCGCACCGGGTCCTTTTCCTCGGCGACTCCTTTACTGAAGGGATGGGAGTTCCCTACGGCCAGACGTTTGTTGGCGTGTTCTCCTCGGCCCTGGAAGGCAGAAACGTCGAGGTTTTGAACGCTGCCGTGGCCTCTTACTCGCCCCGCTTATATTACCTGAAACTGAAGTATTGGTTGGACCAGGGCCTCGGCGTCGATGAGCTGTTTGTTTTCATAGACATATCGGATATTCAAGACGAGGCCTTCTTTGCCAGGAATGGAATCGTGTGGGGGGAAGTTGACCCCGAGGCTGTCGATCCTCGTACGTTGATTTTAGGGACGAGGTTCTTCCCTGCCAGGAGATGGGCATCAGAACACCTCATGTTGACGACCATCGCATATCGAGCCGTTGGGACGTTGCTAAGACGGAGGGGGGGGCATCGGGTAGGGTCGGACGATCTGGTCGAGACGTTCGACCTCAGTCCGTCCACACCGAGGTGGCTCTGGGAAAGGGGTGCGTGGACCTTCGACCGAGCACTCTTCGATGCCTGGGGCCGGGACGGTCTCGCCCTATGTCGCATGTACATGGAGAAGGTTGTTGCGTTGTGCGAAGAGCACAAGATAAAGCTGCGCGTTGCGGTCTACCCATGGCCGTACCAGATTCTGGCAAAGGAAGTGAATTCTCCCCAGGTTGCTTACTGGAGCGAATTCTGCTCTTCCCGGGGTATACCCTTTTTGAACTTCTTTCCGTATTTTGAGGGAGAAAGCCAGCCTGAGACTGCGGTGAGGAAATTCTTTATTAGAGGGGACATCCACCTGAATCCTGAAGGCCACCAGAAACTCGCGGCGGTCTTGACCGATTTTTGGCGGGCGATGCAACAATAACCGGAGACCTGGTCGATTCGAAGTGTGGCACCAGGTCGGGACCCACGTTCATCCTGGCACGTGTCTATGAGAGTGAACTACAAAGTCACTGCGGCCAGCATTGGAATTAGTCTGTTTTCCGTCCTCTTTAGCGGCTGTGGCGGAGGCTCCTCTCCGGCAGCGGCGAACCTTGTGCCTAGCATTTCCATTTCTCCCTTGACCGCCACCGTGACCGTTGGCGGGATGCAAACGTTCACTGCCACGGTATCCGGAACGACCAACACGCAGGTGACGTGGGCCGTGAATGCCATTGGGGGCGGCAATGCGACGGTGGGAACAATTTCAGCCTCCGGTCTCTACACAGCGCCTGCGGCGGTGCCGAACCCTCCCCAGGTGACGGTCACCGCAACCTCAGTTGTAGACACGACCAAGTCTGCGTCGGCAACGGTGACGGTACAGAGCCCTGTGACCAGCATTTCCATTTCTCCCTTGACCGCCACGGTGACCGTCGGCGGGACGCAAACGTTCACTGCCACGGTATCAGGAACGACCAACACGCAGGTGACGTGGGCCGTGAATGCCATTGCGGGCGGCAATGCGACTGTGGGAACAATTTCAGCCTCCGGTCTCTACACGGCTCCTGCGGCCTTGCCGAACCCTTCCCAGGTGACGGTGACCGCAAGCTTGGTGGTTGACATGACCAAGTCAGTGTCGGCAACGGTTACGGTACAGAACCCTGTGACCAGCATTTCGATTTCTCCCTTGACCGCCAACGTGACCGTTGGCGGGATGCAGACGTTCACTGCCACGGTATCAGGAACGACCAACACGCAGGTGACGTGGGCCGTAAATGGCATTGCGGGCGGCAATGCGACCGTGGGAACAATTTCGGCGTCGGGCCTCTACGCGGCTCCTGCGGCCGTGCCGAACCCTTCCCAGGTGACGGTGACCGCAGGCTTAGTTGTTGACATGACTAAGTCAGCGTCGGCAACGGTTACGGTGCAGAGCCAGCCGGCTTCCCAACTGAGTTTCGCAGTAGTCGGCAATACGCAGTCCAGCAGCTTTCCCGTCACTAACGGCAGTACCGCGATTGGCGCACCAACGTCGAACGGGATCGTCTCCATCCTCACTCGTGGTTCGGGTTCGACAGCACTCACCTTCTCCACCTACCTGGGCCCGGCCACGCAACTCCGTGTCATGTGGCAAGACCCGGTTTCGAAGGACATTTTCGTCGGAGGCAGAAGCCATTCGCCGGACTTCCCTACAACGGCCGGGGCCTTTCAGACGACCTTTGGGGGTGGTCCTGACGATGCGGTCATCTGCCGCTTTACGTCCGCCGGCGTGAAGAAGTGGTGCTCTTACCTGGGCACGGCGGGGTCGAACGACGAAGAGACCGTCTATGGCATCTGCGGCATAGACTCAAACGGCTACCTCGGCGTCGCTGGGCGCATGAACTTCATCGCCAACGGAACCATGTTGGATGGAGTCAGCGTGAGAAGAATTGGGACGTCCTCTGAGTCCAAACAAATGGGCTACACGGCGAAGATCTTTGACAATGATGGAGCGTCCCCACCGCAGCTTGTCTGGTTCACCGGGTGGGGTGGAAGCACAGGCGACGGCAATCGTGGTCGCTGCACGATGGATAGCGACGGCAACATCTATGGGGAGGGCGATACAGAATCAATTGCAGACTTTCCGACGACCCCAGGCGTGTTTCAGCCCACGTCGCGTGACGCCACCTCCGCGGGGAGCGGGGAGATATACGAAATGCGGTCAGACGGGACCGCATTCGTCTGGGCCTCCTACATCGGGGGAAAGGGCTTGTTGCCGTCGACACCGGACGCCGATGAGGGCGGCATAGTGCTCGACGCGAACGGAGACATTTACGTCGCGGGATCAACCAGCTCCGCCGATATGTTCGTTGGTGGGAACGCCACGGGATATCAAAAGACCATTCCTTCGGGGGACGGTTTTCCGTCATGCTACATTGCCCACATCAAGGGAGACGGCACGGCAATCCTGGATTCGACCTTTCTCGGCGGCACGACCGGAGGAATAACTGGTCGTCAGCAGCAGTGCGACGGTATCGCGCTGGACGGAAGCGGAAACGTGGTGGTGGTCGGGGAGACCGTAGCGGACCATGCGCACCAGAACTTTCCCATTACTTCTGGAGCCTACCAAACGGAAAAACCCTCCGGTAACAATGTTAAGATCTGTAGCGGTTTCGTAGCAAAATTCTCGGCTGATTTATCGACCCTGATCGCCTCGACCTACATCGGAGGAGACTCAGAGATTTACCTGGACAACTCGGGGAGCCTTGCTTTCGACGCGAACGGCAACATCTGGTCCGTCGCCCCGAGTCAGACGCCCACCGCGGTGAGCTTCCCGACGACCCCGGACGCGCTCTATCCCAACTACATCGGGAACGGGTGGGATATCGCTATTTTTGCGTTGACCCCGGACTTGAAGAACCTGGTCTACGGTAGCTACCTGGGTGGAACGGTCGCGCAGAGCCCCGGCATAGGGTTTGGGAACTGGTCGTGGGCGCTCGGTCTTTTGCATTGATGAGTCCCAAGGGGCTCTCGACGACTCATTAGACCCTTCGATACCTATAAAGGAACCTCACTATTGCAGTTGCCGATGGACGAGTTCGGAGAAAGCGGATGACATCTTCCAAAGTTGGACGAGTGCTGCTCATCGCGGCCATAAACCTTGGGATCCTCCTGGCTTTGATGACGGTGACGGAGTTGATCTCCCGGCACGTGGAGCGAGCCAAATACCCGTGGACGCAGCCTCAGCAGGTTGCCCCGAAGAGGGGTTCGGAGCTTCGTGTCTTCGCCTTCGGTGCGTCAACGGTGTGGGGCGAGCCCGTTCCCGAAATCAGTTTCATCGCCCAGATGCGCTACTGGCTGCGGCGCTTCTATCCCGATCGCGATATCCGGATCTACAACTTTGGGGCGCGAGGCAAGAACACAGCCTACGTGCTGCGAGAATTGACGAGCCGACTCGATGAGCAGCCCGACTTGATCCTTGTCATCACCGGAAGCAACGAGTTTCTGACTTGGGGACCGGAGCCGGAGGGGATTGCCCGTATCCCGGAGCTGCTGCTCTCTTATTCTGCCACGACGAGACTCTTGCAGCGGGCCGTCGGGAAGGTAACGGGGTCTCGAGGCGTTGACCCGATGCCGTGCCAAGTTCAGCCCTGGGACCGGGAATCGGATCATTTCAAGAGCAGGTTAGTCACCCTCGAAAAAGAGATGAGACTCATCGTGGAACGGACTAGCCAGAGACGCATCCCCCTGCTCCTGGCTACGTCGCCCTCGAACATCGCCGATTGGCCTCCGGCTTATCAGAGGCTTCCGGGACGAAACCAGGGCTATACCGGCACCGTGTCGCGGATTCAGGAACTCCTTCGCAACGGAAAGTACGGAGAGGCGGCCGACGCCGTGACGGCAGGGTTTAGCCTCTACCCGGAGGACGCCATGCTGTACTTCCTGCGCGGGCGGGTCCAGTTGGCGAGGGGCTCCTACGCCGATGCCCGGGAGTCGTTCGTAAAAGCAAGGGATCTTGACCCCGTTCCGTGGCGGGCAATCCCCGAGACCAACTCCATCATTCGAAGAGTGGCGTCCGCAACCCCGGATGTCCACCTGGTCGATCTGGATCGAGTGTATGAGGAGCATTCGGAACACGGCTTGGTTGGCAATGACTTGATTTTTGACAATTGTCACACGACGCCGCTCGGCGATTCACTCACCGCGAAAGCGCTGGTTCAAACGATGGTCGAAATCGGATTCTTGCCTGCTCGCCAGCCACCGGAAGAGTGTTGCCCGGTCGGCACGTTCCTCACCGACGCTGGCTACTTCGAACCGAAATCCCCCTTGCGTCTACACGCCTTCTTGGATACGGGGACCTACGCCATGAAGACGCCGTTTTTCAACTATGAGCTATCGCGAGAGTATCTGCTCGAAGCCATGAAGGTAGACCAGAATTCGTGGGAGGTGTGGGCGAATCTGGCCACGATCGACTATCTCACCGGCGACAGCGCGGCAGGCGCGAGAGAATTGCGCCGGGCAACAGAACTGCATCGCCGGCCCATCGATGTTAACGACCGCTGGGTAACTCCTTACCTGAAGGAAGCCCTCGAATACCCCGCCGGGTGCACAAGCTCACAACAAGAAGCGACTCATTGACGGGTGTGCGGCACAAAAGTGAGGATAGTCGTCAAGGGTGATAAAAGCAGATGATGAGTCGCTGTTGGCGTTCCGCCCGCCCTTACGTTTTTTCCCAAAACGCTGGACACGCGGCTAGTTATGTCGGTTGAGTCAAGGCCGCTAGCTATAACGTTCTTTCCAAACGTCCCATGCCTATACCCGTCAGCACTCCCTGAGTGCAAGCCTAGCGATGATGAGCGGAATCCCCGTGGTGCGATAACTTCACGAGATGCGTACCTCTGCTCGACCAGTCCTGATGGTCTTTCCGGCTGGATTTGCCATGGGGATGCCTTTTCCGACCGGTCTGAAGTGGCTGGAAGACCGGCACAAACCTTCCGTCCGGTCGTGGTCGTTGAATGCGGCTGCCAGCGTGCTTGGGTCGGTAGGAGCCTTGCTGTGCGCGATTTACCTCGGATTGATACAGACCCTGTTCGTCGGCGCCCTGCTCTATGTGGCGGCGCTGGTTATTGTCTTGCGTCTGAGGAGCCAGGCAACTGGTTGGGTGCGGTCTTCCAATAGTGGCTGGCTCCACACCACGCGTTAATGACGGCACCTCCTCGCAATCCTCGGAAGCCGGTCAGATGGAGGGCACGGCCTGTGGTCACGCTTTCCGCGCTCACGTGCCGGAGGCTTGATGGTGACGGCGCCGCAACCAGCCGGCGACAGGTACTTGACCGCCAAGAACCAAGGCGCTGGCGCGTGGCGGGCTCACATCAACCACAATTCCGCTGCGTCGCTGAAGGTCCGGTACGGTTCCGTATCTCTTGCAGGACCTCTTCTACGCTTTCCGGTCCGGCTCAAATCTTCGAATCAAGTCCTGATAGTCGACCTTGTTCGTCGAAGTCCTGGGGAGGGCATCCACGAAGACGAAGACGTCGGGATTCATGTACGACGGGAGATGCTGGTTGCAGAAGGTTTTCATCTCAACGATGGAAGGCCGGGAGGCGGCCGGAGCCACCAGGTAGGCAACGATTCGGACGCCCGCTTCCGCGCTCTGCACGGGTACCGCCGCGGCGCCGCTGACTGCAGGGTGCCGGTAGAGGCAACTTTCCACCTCGCCCAGTTCGATGCGGTAGCCGCGGCGTTTCACCATGCGGTCGCGCCGCCCCAGGTACAACAAGCCTTCGTCCCCCTGCTGTTTCACCACGTCACCGGTGTTATACCAGCGGGCGCCGTCGCGATCGAGAAATGCCGCAGCCGTCTCTTGTAGCCGATTCCAATAGCCTATGAATACCGACGGGCCGGAGATGTAAAGCAGGCCCTCGTCTCCCCCTTCCACCCGCCGGCCCTCGGCATCGATCACCAGGGCGGCGCAGTGGGAACAGGGCCATCCGATCGGGTAGGGTTCCGAACGGCCTTCCGGAATGGGCGTCGGAATCCGGGCGTACGTACACACGTTGGTCTCGGTCGGGCCGTAGAGATTGTAGTACGCGGGCCAGGGCCAGTGCGATACCAGCCGGCGCAACTGCTTTACCGGGAATACCTCCCCGGCGAAGAGCACCAGGCGCAGATGGGAACAGTCGAGGCGGTCCAGGTCTCCAAACTCCGCCAGTAGCCCCAGGATGGCCGGAGTGGAATACCACACCGAGAGTTGGCGGCTGGCGATGAAGCGGGCCAAGTCCTTGGGGTTCTTTCCCAACTCATCCGGAACCAGGTGAACGCTGGCGCCGTGTTTCAGAGGTACATAAATATCCAAAATCGAAAGGTCAAAGTGAAACGGGGCGTGGCTACTGAAAAGGTCATCTTCCGATGGGGTGAACACCGACGAGCACCAGTCCACGAAGCTGGTGGCATTCTGGTGAGTCAACGTCACGCCCTTGGGAATCCCCGTTGAGCCTGACGTGTAGAGAATGTAAGCGAGGTCGTCAGGTCGTCGCGCC
This sequence comes from Terriglobia bacterium, assembly GCA_035315065.1. Taxonomy (GTDB): domain Bacteria; phylum Acidobacteriota; class Terriglobia; order UBA7540; family UBA7540; genus DATFYM01. The sequence continues at coordinate 22,251 of DATFYM010000070.1, read as the reverse complement.
GCCGGATCGGCAGGCAAAGGCTCGTGTTCCAGCGCTTTGTCCCACGAGAAGCGGCCCGATACGGACCCTCGCGGCCCGTCGCCTTTGTCCTCGCCCAGCAGAATTACGGTCTCGATGTCCGCCGCCAAGTCCGCGCGGCGACCATCCGCAAACAGGGCCCGCACGTCGCAGTCGGCCAGAATTGATCGAACGCGCTCGGCCGGCCCTGTCCAGTCGACCGGAACATAGGCGGCCCCGGCCTTGAGGGTGCCAAACAAGGCGGTCAGCGCGGCTGTGTCCTTAGGCAGCAGCAACCCCACCCGGTCGCCCCGGCGTATGCCTTGGCTGGCCAGGAATCCGGCAACACGGCTGGCGCGATCGTTCAGCTCCCGGTACGTGAGCGACGTACCGTCCGAATCGACGGCGGCCACGCGCTCCGGGCAACGAAGGGCGCTAGCCTCGAGGTAATGCGAAAGATGCAAAGCGGACAACGGTCCCTCCAAATCCGCAAGGCTCACGCAGGCTTTTGCTTGCTCTGAATGAACGAGGAGATGCTCTCGATAGTGTCGAAGTTCTCGACTCCCGCCTCGTGGGCTTCCACCTCGATGCCATAGTGCTCCTCGACAAACGTCACCAGCCGCAGCGTAGCCACCGAGTCAAGAATCCCGCTGGTGCGGAGCGGGGTGTCATCCCGAAGGTTAGAAGGCTTTTCCCCAGGTAGGAACTCCGAGAGAATATACTGTCGAAGCTCTTCTTTCATGGTGTCCATGTCACAATTCCCCATTCTGTCCATCGACCAAAGCGGGGAATTGCCGATTGCAGATTGACGATTGACGATTGGAAGAGAAGACGCAAGCCACTCCGCTTTTCCAATCGTCAATCGTCAATCGTCAATCGTCAATTCTTTCTTTTGTCGGTGGTCGTCGCGCATCGTAAATCAGAACATCAGATCCCCAAACACTTGGCGATCACGTTACGCTGGATCTCCGAAGTCCCCGAGTATAAGGTACTGCCCAGCGCGTCGCGTAATTCCCGCTCGATGCCCTGCTCCACCATGTAGCCGTAGCCCCCGTAAATCTGGAGAGCGTCGAGGCAGGAGGCCACCAGGCTCTCGGAAACATACAGCTTGGCGAGAGCGGACTCCAGCATGGCTGGCTGGTTCCGTTCCTTCAACCAGCCGATACGGTACACGAGCGGCCTTGAGGCGTCCAACCGGACCTTCATGTCCACAACGCGGTTGGCCACCGACTGGAATTTCCCAATCGGCTTGCCAAACTGCTTGCGGCTGCGCACATATTCGACGCAGTTCTCGAGTTGGCGCCTCATCAGTCCCAGGTAGTTGGCCAGGATGCAGCCTCGTTCCCACTCCATGGACGACTCGAACACGGCCACGCCACGGCCTTCTCGACCGAGACGATTGGCGATCGGGACAGCGCAATCATTCATCACCAACTCCGCCATGGGCGAGGTGCGCAGTCCCATCTTTTCCATGTGGCGGCTCACGACCAAGCCGGGCGTATCCCGTTCCACTATGAAAGCCGTGATCCCCATGGGTCCCAGGCGGGGGTCTACGGTCGCATAGATGACAAACAGGTTCGCTACCGGCGCGTTGCTGACGAAGGTCTTGGTCCCGTTCAGAATGTAGTGATCCCCTTGCCTCTCGGCCCGCGTGCGCATCGAGAAAACATCCGAACCCGCGTCCGGCTCGGAGGCGCCATTGGCGCCAATCAGTTCGCCATTCGAGAGTCCGGGAAGATACTTCCGCCGCTGACCCTCGGTACCGTAAACCAGGATGGGGAGCGAATTGGTCCAGAGGTGAGCGTTGATGGAAAACAGCAGCCCCTGGTCACGCGTGCCATAGCCCAGCCCTTCCATCACCACGATCACGTCGGTAATACCGAGTCCCATGCCTCCATATTCGGCCGGTACCGGCAGTCCGAGAGCGCCAAAGGCGGCGCACTTCTTCCAACCGTCCAGACTGAATGCCCCGTCGCGGTCCCGCTGGGCGATATCGTCGTTCAACTCCAACCGGGCAAACTCGATAGCGCCGTTCTGAAGTTGCTGCTGCCTTTCGGCGAGTTCCAGGTCCATTTTGCGCCAATTCTCCGCTTGCCTAATAAGAGTCGAAAGCTGCCATTTTGCCAACTCCCCAACGCCGAATTGTACACAGCGTTGGCATGGGAAACTCCACCCTCATCATCTATTTGCAACCGCTTCATGCTGATGCGACAGGTGTTGGTTCGACCCGGCTTCATCCTTCCCTCTGCCGGCACTGATGATAGATCCTATCATTGGGTACATAGTTCGTCAACAAGAAGGTTTTCCTCTGGGTTCGACACCTGCCCGGCCCCGCAGGTACAAGACAATAACCAGCGCCGCTACATACAGCAAGCCGCCGATAAACAGGGTCTGTATCAATCCGAGGTAAATGGCGCACAGCAACGCTCCTACCGAGCCAAGCACGCTGGCAGCCGCATTCAACGACCACGCCCACCGGACGGAAGGTTTGTGCCGGTCTTCCAGCCACTTCAGGCCGGTCGGAAAAGGCATCCCCATGGCAAATCCAGCCGGAAAGATCATCAGGACCGTTACAGCCACCTTCAGCCAGAGCGGCAGTCCTACCGCTATGGGCACCACAGACCAGGCGATGATCCCCAGCAGCGCCACCAGGATTGCGATCGTGCCCAGGGCTTTCGCCCAGCGGAACCAGCACCAGGCACCCGGCCGCCGCGCCCATCAGATCGAAGAAGTAGACCCGATCTACTTTCTGGATCGTCTCGGAAATGGCCAGAGAAACGATCGTCCCGGCCAGAAAGAACGGGAGGGCGGAAACGAAATAGACCAGGGCCAGTTGCAAGAAGGTGAAATCCTTGGCCAGCACGAAGGCTACCGTCAAGACCACCACCAGGCTGTTGACGGCGCTGAGCCATCCGAGCCGGCTGAAAAGATGGCCTCGCCACCCGGCTACGACGTACGAAAACACACCGCCGGCTCCAAGCCCGAACAGGGCGATGGAGATCGCCAGAAAGGCGAAATGGTAGTAGAAAACCACCGAAAAGATGCGAGTGAGGGACAATTCCAGCAGGAGTGTCGCAAGCGTGGTCAGGGCCACCGATAAGTAGATTCGGGACCAGTGCAGAGGAGATGGTCTCATCGAGTTCACGTTGTCCGGGATCATGATTCAATCTCTCCCTCCCTGCCTCCTCACGGTAAGCCAAGCGACAATCAGTCGAGCGCCTAGGTAGCGACAACTTGACCCGATGCAGAACTGGGTTCGACACCTGCCCGGCCCCGCAAGTACAAGACAATAACCAGCGCCGCTACATACAGCAAGCCGCCGATAAACAGGGTCTGTATCAATCCGAAGTAAATGGCGCACAGCAAGGCTCCTACCGAGCCAAGCACGCTGGAAGCAGCATTCAACGACCACGCCCACCGAACCGACGGCTTGTGCCACTCTTCCAGCCGCTTCAGCCCGGTAGGAAAGGGCATCCCCATGGCAAATCCAGCCGGAGAGATCATCAGGACCGTGATGGCGATCTTCAGCCAGAGCGGCAGTCCTACCGCTATGGGCAGCACAGACGAGGCGATGATCCCCAGCAGCGCGACCAGGATCGCGATCGTGCCCAGCGCTGTCGCCCAGCGCACCTCACTCTGCTTCAGCACCCGCCGACTGAAGTAGCTGCCCAGTCCACTCGAGACCAGCATCGAGAAGATCACAACGGTAAGGGCATAAGTGGGGTGGCCAAGGAACAGAACGAATTTCTGGATGAGCGCCACCTCAATCAGAATGTAGCCGGCGCCGATCAATAGAAAATACAGGAGGAACACCAGCAAGCCCTTCTGGCGAGGCAGGCGTGTGCCCAGCACGAGCGGGGGCAGCAGCAGGATCACGAGGGTCGCAAGCACGCTGATTCCCATCAGCCCGAACAGCAGCGGCACAGCCCTGTTGACCTTATAGTCCATTGCCCCACGCGGCCCGGTCGTGAGGAACGACCAGATGTCGCGCGGCTGGACCGTGTAGAAGAAGAACGGCCGATTGTCAGTCACGGGGGTGATATCGAACGGATAGCTGCGCTCATAGTTCAGCGGATCGGGGCTGCGAAGCAACTCCACGAACTCGAACCCACGCCCGTGGCCTACGGCGCCAGGCATGTAGACTGCCGAGAGGTTGGCGTCAGCCAGGGCGGAGTGAGCGCGTGCCAAGTCGGCGTCCGAGAAGGCCTTGCGCGAGATCAGAACCGTGTCCGTCCGTCCACCCATACGCTCCTCGTGCGCCACGATGATGTGTCGCCACGGCTCCGACTCGCCTATCTGGGTCAGCGCCTCCCTCGCCAGGGACACTAACCGCAGGGATTCACGCGGCGGATCGAAGGACCAGCGCGTGAAGGCTATCACCCCATCATCGGTCAGATGGCCCAGGTAGTCGCGAAACGCATCCACAGTGTAGAGATTGTTCTCGGCCAGCGCGAAGGCGCCGGCCGCCGTCGATGCCCAAGTGTCCACCAAGGTCGCTTGCAACACCTGGTACTTCTCGTGGCTGCGGCGCACGAAACTCCGGCCGTCTTCCACCACGATGTGAACTTCCGGACGCAGGTAAATCCCTTGGCTCCGGCGAAGGAACTTCTCTCGCATGATGGTGGTGGCGATGATGGGGTTGATCTCGACACCTGTGACGTCTTTACTGCCAGAGGCGAGCGCGCGCGCGACATCATATCCGCCGCCCGGCCCGATGATCAAAGTCTTGGCACCCGGCCGCACCACGTACGGCAGTCCCGGTCCAACCGTTAGCAGATCGTGGCGGTCGCGCGCGGCAAGATTCTCGAAGTCAAACCCGGCAATCCAGGTGTCCGCATCCGCGTCAATGACGATGCGTCCTTGCGTGGTTACCCCAACACGCGAAAAGCTGTTCCACTTTACGAAGCTTTCGCTCTCAAGCTTACGTCGTTTAGCGTACGTGACGTCCACCAGGTTATGGGTGGTGTTGTAGACAAGAAACGCGATCATTCCGAGTGCCAGTGCCAGGCAGGCCGTTCGCCCTGAGACGGAGCCCGCCATGCTGTGCCACACGGCCGCCGTCGCAGCGAAGAGCACCGCTACCACGATCACCGTGTTCGGGCCGCCCAGACGGTTCAGCAGCGGGACCAGCACCAAACACCCAGCCGCCGCGCCCATCAGATCGAAGAAGTACACCCGATCCACCTTCTGGATCGTCTCGGAAATGGCCAGAGAAACAATCGTCCCGGCCAGAAAGAAGGGCAGGGCAGCAACGAAATAGACCAGAGCCAGTTGCAAGTTGGTCAAGTCCTTGGCCAACACCAAGGCTAGCAGCAGCACCACCAGCAGGCTGTTGACGGCGCTGAGCCATCCTAGACGGCTGAAAAGATGCCCTCGCCACCCGGCCACCACGTATGAAAACACACCACCGGCTCCCAGACCGAACAGGGCGATGGAGATCGCCAGAAAGGCGAAGTGGTAGTAGAAAACCACCGAAAAGATGCGAGTGAGGGACAATTCCAGCAGGAGTGTCGCAAATGTGGTCAGGGCCAACGCCAGGTAGATTCGAGGCCAGTGCAGCGGACGCTGTTTCACGGAGTTCACGCTGTCGGGGATCATATCCGTCTTTCCTTTCCTCTACCCTAAATTCTCGTTTTCTTTTTCCGGGCAGCCGGTGACAATACACGCGACCGCCTCCGGAATGCAAGGTCCATCGGGCGTGCGACCGTTCTGTGTATCATGTGTTTGTTCAGAAATTACGGTCATATGGAGGCAATTGCTATGAACGATTCTATCGCGAAATTCGGCGATCAGATAGCGGGAGTTCGATCCGGATTCGAATCGACTGTCTCACCGGCGACAACGCGTCGCCGGGCAACAGAGCTGCATCACAGACCCATCGATGCCAACGACGGCTGGTAATTCCTTACGAGAAGGAAGCCCTGCTGGGTGCGCAAGCTCACAGGAAGCGAATCCGCTGACTGAGGACAACCGGGTAAAACCCCTCCTTTCCCTTTTCGTGCGAGAAATCCGGGCCAGTTGGTGTAACCCAGAGGTTCTTGACGGTAATACGACGCAGCCGCCAGCCATGGCCAATAGTCAGGGGTCAAACAACCCTAGAACAAAGTGTAGATGAACGGCGCGATGGCGGAACTCTGCCCCACGATGATCAGCACCGCCATCAGCAGCAGCATGATCACGATCGGCAGCAGCCACCAGCGCTTGTTTTGCGCCAAGAATGCGATCAGTTCGCCGGCAATTCCGAAACGGCGCCGGGCGACAGCCACAAAGCCCATACTTCCTCCTCACTTTCGACAAGCCTGAAAGAACGCTCGAGGTTTACTGCGAATGTTCCGGGGCCGAGCGGAGAGGCCACGGGTTTCGCTCCCGCTCGGTGATTTGGTTTCCTAGACGAATCATCCAACTTCTCGGCGACCGCCGATACAACCGTCAGACTAGCACAGCCCGGCCCTTTGCCGCAACCGGAGAATGATATGATATAATATGACATCAGACTATAAGACTCGCTGGCTTGCAAGAGTACGCTGTGGGTCATATATTCTCAAGTGCCCTGAGGTTCGGACCGGAACCTCGTAACACTTATCCCGGCAGTTGAGAAGAGCCGTGGCGAGTTTCGCCAAGGACCTTATTCTGCGGGAGGACAGCGATGAAGGCCGAACCCCGAGCGATTGCGAAGGCCGGTTTTTGGCGGGGCCTTTGGGAAGGGTGGAAGCGGGTTGCCAAGACGATCGGCAACTTCCAAGCCCGTGTTCTGCTGGCGATTTTCTACTTCACTTTGTTTTGCCCGTTTGCTCTGGCGGTTCGCTGGAGCAGTGACCCCCTGGCGATCAAAGCCAACGCGCCCCGCGGGTGGCAACCGCTCAATCCGCCCGATAGTTCACCTCTGGATCGAGCAAGGAAACAGTTCTGATGCACGTTCTGGGAATATCCTGTTACTTTCACGATGCGGCAGCGGCGCTTTTGTCGGACGGGCTGCTGGTAGCGGCGGCCGAAGAGGAGCGCTTCACGCGGAAGAAGCATGACTTTGATTTCCCTCAACACGCCATCGACTTCTGCCTCAAGGCGGCGGGTGTGGAGGGCCCTGACCTGGACGCCGTAGTCTTCTTCGAAAAGCCTCTCCTCAAGTTCGAGCGCCTGCTGATGACCAGCATGCAAGTGTTCCCGCGCTCCCACAAGGTGTTCCGGGAGGCGATGATCACCTGGATGGGGGACAAGCTGTGGATCAAGAACCTCATCCAGAAACGGCTCAAGGTTCCTTCCACGCGCATTTTGTTCAGCGAGCATCACCTGTCACATGCGGCGAGCGCCTTCTTCTGCTCGCCGTTCGACGAGTCGGCAATCCTCACTATCGACGGCGTGGGGGAGTGGACGACGGCGGCGATTGGCGTGGGGCGCGGCACCGAAATCCGGCTGCTCAAGGAGATCCGTTTCCCTCACTCCCTCGGCTTGCTGTACAGTGCCTTTACCGCCTTCCTCGGCTTCGAAGTCAATGAAGGCGAATACAAAGTGATGGGCATGGCGCCCTTTGGGACGCCGCGCTACGTGGACAAGGTCATGAAGCTCATCCGCCTGGAGAATGACGGCGGCTTCGAGCTCGACATGGACTATTTCTCGTTTCACTATTCGACTGACAAAACATACAACAGCAAGTTCGTTGAGTTGTTCGGCACGCCCCGCGATCCGAAGATGCACTTTTTTACGCCCTCTACCGGCTACCCGTCATACTTCGGGTCGAAGCCAGGAAACTACGACGAACTCGGCCGGCTCAATCAGCATTACGCGGACCTGGCCGCCAGCATCCAGGCCGTGACCGAGGACGTCATGGTCAGGATGGCGCACGAGGCGTACCGCCAGACCGGCCTCAAGAACCTGTGCATGGCAGGGGGCGTGGCGCTGAACAGCGTCGGCAACGGCAAGATTCAACGGCAGACGTCGTTCCAGCAGATTTACATTCAGCCGGCCGCCGGCGACGGCGGAGGCGCTCTCGGCGCCGCGCTTTACGGATACCACGCGGTGCTCGGCCAACCACGGCGGTTGGTGATGGAGCACGCATACTGGGGCGAAGAACACTGCGCACCCCAGGTAGAGGCATTTCTGCGCGAGAGCAATATTCCTTACGAACGTTTCGACGACGAGGAGAAGCTGATCGAGCGAGTTGTGGACGCGCTCCAGAACGGCAAAGTGGTCGGCTGGACGCAAGGGCGATTCGAACTGGGCCCCCGCGCGCTCGGCAATCGCTCGATTCTGGCCGATCCGCGGCGCCCGGAAATGAAGGATATCGTCAACGCCAAGATCAAGTTTCGAGAGCCGTATCGACCATTCGCGCCCTCGGTGCTGGTGGACCGTGCCAGCGAGTTCTTCGCGCTAAATGAACCGGCCCGGCAGTATCCGGCGCGCTTCATGCTCTACGTGGTGGATGTCAAGCAGGACAAACAGCACCTTGTTCCCGCCATCACCCACGTTGACGGTACGGGCCGGCTGCAGACGGTGCATCGCGATCTGTCGCCCCGGTATTACCGGCTCATCGAGCGCTTCGGCGAGGCGACGGGCGTGCCCGTGCTGCTGAACACCTCGTTTAACCTGAAAGGCGAGCCCATCGTCAACACGCCACGCGAGGCGTTCCGGACGTACAGCGTGAGCGACATGGAAGTGCTAGTGCTGGGGAATTGTCTGGTACAGAAATCTTGATGCGCGGTCCGACGAGCGGTCTGCACAGGCGGGGGAGAAACGGTGGACGATGCGGCCGAGTTTGCGGGACGACGTTGGCAAGAAAGTCCGAGCCTTCTACGAGGACTACTCGTTCCCCGGATACGAAGACTTTGACACACCGTTGGACCTGGTGGAGAAGGCCAAGCGCGGCTTGTATGCGCGGGTCCTGGACGAGGAGTTGCCGCTGGGCGTCCGCATCCTGGACGCCGGCTGCGGCACGGGGCAACTGTCGATTTTCCTTTCCATCTTGCATCGCAAGGTGGTAGGGGCGGATTTCTCGGAGGCGTCGCTCGCCAAGGCCAATTACTTCAGGCGCCGGTTCGATCTCAAGCATGTCTCATTTGTGCGCATGGACCTGTTTCACCCGGCGCTAGCGGGCCAGAGCTTCGACTACGTCTTTTCCAATGGCGTGCTTCACCACACGGCCGACGCTTATGGTGCGTTCCAGAATCTGTGCGGGCTGGTCAAGCCCGGCGGCTACATCACGATCGGACTGTATAACACCTACGGGCGGCTTCTCCTGGACGCGCGCCGGTGGATCTTTCGCCTGACAGGAGATCGTTTGCGATGGCTCGACTACTTCATGCGCGGAAGGTCCATGGGCGACGAAAAGAAGCGGATCTGGTATCTGGACCAGTACAAGAATCCCCACGAAGATAAGTTCTCGGTAGCCGATGTTCTCGAATGGTTTGGCAAGAACGGCATCGAATATGTCAATGCAGTTCCCAAGATCCGGCTAGGGCAGCGGTTTACGTCATCGGATCCCCTTTTCGAACCGCAGCCGGTGGGAAGCCGTTTTGAGCATTTGCTTTGCCAGCTCAAATGGATTTTCACGGAAGAGCGGGAGGGCGGCTTTTTTATCCTGGTCGGAAGAAAGCCACGGCCACGCTCGGAATTCTGAGCACGTGGTAGTGTGTAAACTGAGACACTACCGAGCACGTTGGTAACTTGCCAAAGTTACTGCGTCGTGCGATACTCGATTGGAAAGGAGAGGTCATGCCTGTTCTCGATGAGATGAAAACAAAGGCCAGCACCTCCGGTGAGCTACTGCAGCTCTTTCGGAAAAGGAAGCGCTTGTGGCTGGTGCCGATGATTGCGGTGCTGCTGGTGTTCGGCGTGTTGTTTATCGTCTTAGCCGAGGCCTCAGCCGTTGCTCCGTTCATTTACGCCCTGTTCTAGCGCGTGGCGCCTGAACCGCGTCGGGAAGGGGCTGCCCGTGGGATGAAATATGCTCGGCGGGTAGCACGCCGCGCTCGCTCAGAATCCGCGCGATTTCGGTTGCCAAAAGCTTGTTACCGTCGGGTGCGAGGTGTACGTTGTCCAAGAACAGGCTACCTGAGGCTTTGAAGGCCTCCGTGGGGTCGATCAGCACCGTTTCGGGGTAGGCCTTGGCGAACTGTCGTATGGCTTCGGCGTAACGACCATTCCATTCTCGCCATTCCCGCACGGAAAGAGGAAAGTAAGGAACGAGTCCCCTGAGTTTCCGGTTGAGATCATCGGGGGCAGGTGTCACCTCGAATAGCGTCGGCTGTACCGCCACGGCGAGGATGTCGCCGTGAGAAGCACAGATCTTCCGGAACCCCTCCAGATTGCCTACAAAAAGGTCGAGGGCTTGCTGATTAAACGGCTCGCCGCTGTCCTTCCGCGTCGTGGGAAGCCCGAAACTGTAATAGCGCAGCTTCCGTAGCCTTGTGTCAAGCAGCGCCAGCAGCCTACTGTGGGCGATGGTATCCTTTCCAAGCTCCAGGGCGCCGAGACCTAGCTTCGCAAAGTCGATGCGGGGCTTCCATTCGTGATACGAGGCCAGCTCCAAATCGTTCCAGCCGACCATGACCACGACGAGGTCGGGGTTGTACTTGACCCCTCTTCTTTTCAGCCTCTCGAGCGCCTGGTAGGAGACGTAGCCGGGTACCCCGGCATTGATTACTTCCGCCCTCTTGGTGCGCGGCGGCTTGTTCAGCATCTGTTCCAGAAGGTACGCCCAGGAATCCTCCCGTGGGACTAGCATAGAAAAGCAAGTGCTGTCGCCCAGAGCAAGGATGCGGAACTCGTCCGGGCTCTTCGTGAGAGGAAGATCTTCGCTGCGGAACCCTTCGCTGTTGAGCGGCTCGGGTGGGTCCGAGATGTCTGGCCAATGGACGCGCCAGACAGCGTGAGGTTTGAATTCGTACCCGATGGATGGGTCTATGATCCAGGGATAATCTTGCGGTGTGGGCGGTGCGGGTCGAACAATCCTCGTCGCGATTTCTGCGGCGAGAAAGACTACAACCAGACTTACGAGGGCAGATGAGCTGGCCAGCAGGATACTCGGCAATAGCTTGCGTTCGGCTCCGGGTGACATTTGTCAGAGGACTCCCTTCGTTGATACTGCCAATAGCACTTAACCACTGGCCACTTCTTCACTGGGGCGGGGCAGTTCCCGGCAAATAAACAAACTGCCCGTCAACAACGGACTCCAGCCGATAGCTCTGGTTGAGGGCCTGTAGGAACCCCGGCCCGAAGTGGGCCCGCTCATACCATACCCGGCCTTCCTCCGATCGGGGATCTTTCATGAAGAGCACCACCGCGCTGAAGGCCTGGCTATGCAAACCTTCCAGAAGCGGCTCGCCAAAACTGGGCTGCCGCGTCTGGAGCAGGCGCAGCATCCAAGGATCAATCACGTAGGGACGCTGCCCGGCGAGCACGGGGAGGGCCGGGTTCTCCGCCAGGATGGGTTTATGGGTGTCGCCGATGAGGGCGATGACTCTTTCGAACCGATGCGCGGGAAGCATCCGATCGTCAACCTTGAGCCTGAACCGCAGTGGCACTGCGGCAAGCAGAGTAGCGAGCGCGAGGGCACACACTCCCAGCTCCTTCGGCAGCGGCGCGGGTTCTTCGGCAACCCAAACCGTGAAGAGAATCACCGCCGCCACCTGCACGTCTAGCAGGTGGTTAGAAGTGGTCCCGGGTGAGCCTAGAATCACTGCCGTCGCAGCGAGGGTGGCGACGAAGAACAAAACCGGCAAACTTCGCCAGGACTTGAGGAAGAACAGGGCCAGGAGCGCCAGGAAAAGGAAAAGAAGCAGGCCCGGATCTTCTTGGACCGTCAAGGTCAGCAGATGCCAGGGGCCAGACAAGATCAGCGCCAGACTGGTGCCCCCCGAGCTGCACGCTTTGAGTATCCCCAGGATGCGACCGTGACTGGCAATGGCCATGGTGCCCAGCACGGCCAACCACCCGCAAGCCGTCTCGACAGCAAGTACCCAAGCCATGCCAGAGAAACCGGCTAATACCAACCAGAGGAATGCGGCGCCCGCTCCGAAGACGGTGGTGAGCTTGGCCGACCAAGCCAGGCTGAAGAGGATCGAGGCCAACAGGACGTTCCTGTGGTTGGGTCTCGGCCGGGCGATCACCGTCAAGCCCCAGACATTAAGGGCACACGCCAGCCCGTCCGCATGCGGGCTCAACAACGACCATTGTACCGCGGCCGCAGCCAAGGCGGCTCCCGCCGAGCAAGCCGCCAACCAACGCTCCACGCCCAGTCTCCTCATCAAGGAGAAAGCTCCCGCGACGAGCAAGACGGTGGCTGCGGCGGAAAGCAGATAGCCGCTGAGCCGCACTGGAACACCGAGCTCCAGCAGCCCGGCCTCCAGGACAAAGTACAATGGGAAATAACGCGTACCGCCATACCCGCTGGGGCCGAATAAGGGACGGTAGAATGCGCCGTCCTTCAAATCCGACGCCAAAGCGATCCATTCGCCAGCGGTATGTTCCACGTACCTGTCGTTGTTCCAGCATGTCCGCACCCGCAGCGCGGCAATCAGGATGATCAGCGCCACCGCTACCACCAAGAAAGCCTGAAGTCCCGGCCTTACGTATCCCAGCGGAGCAGGCACCGAGTTCTCATTACCCGCCTGTGTGCTCATGGAAGTCTTCGCCCACCTGCCCTTGGGATTATAAGCTTAAGCCATTTGAATCCAGAGAAATAGGAGGATTAAAACCCGGCCAGCCAGCTCCGCCTTCCTGGTGATGGGCTCAATCACCCGCATCATCTACCCCTCCACCCCTCCGTGCGGGTGAGGGCTTTGCCATCGATAGAGGTCGGGGTGTCCATCTGGAGCCCGATTGATGTCGTGCTCGCCCAACATGATATCTCACGCCGGCATCCGGAGTGGAACTAATTTGAATCAGGTTGTCTTTGACGAGAAAGTCCTTAATCTCCTGCGCCGCTATTCTATGTGCCTCCGGAGTCCAGTGACCAAACAAACCTTGCGGGGGGAGCAAATGGACTCCCCTTTTGGCCTCCTCGCGAAATCTCGGTCCAAGCAACACACAGGGGATACCCCGGTTTTGACAGTAGTCACGAAGGAACTGTTCGCGCTCCTCCACTGACGGGCTGTACGCGAGATATTGCGCCCGAAAAGGCTGGATCTCCTCGCCCACCGGCAGATAGACAAACACGGGAGTTGCGCCGATGCTGCGTGTGGTGGCGATGATCTCATCGAGGAGCGCTCTCGTCAGGTTCCTAGCCTCCGCTTCATTCTCGCCCAGGTTCCATCGCAGCTTTGCCCTCAGAATCACAAGGAGGTCAAGAGCTTTCGAGCGATAGGGCTCCCGGGCAAGAACGCGGTCCGGCGTGGGCACCGGAACATTCGTTAGTCGCAGGCCGCCAGAGGTCAATTCGAACTTGGGCTTCGCATAGGCGTAGAAGCTCCAGATGTTGCGGTAGACGTCGACATAAGTAAACCCCAGCATGACCACGTCAGGGCGGTACTTGACGCCTTCCTCCTTCAAATACAGCAACATCTGATCATGGCCGTACCCTTGGACGCCCAGATTCAAGACTTCCGTATTGGGGAGGGCTGATGCCAGGTGGTATGAATAGGTCTCCTCATCCGGCACTTCGGCACCAAAGGTAAAGGAGTCACCCAAAACGACGATGCGGTGTTTCCCCGCCGTGCGCTGGTACTCGTATTCCGTCTTTCCCCGTACCCCTTTGGAATTCGAATTCAGAATCGTCCCATCAAAAACCCGCATGTCGGTGATGGCTGGCTTCAACGTCCAACCCCGCGTCGGATGATAAATAGCGTGCGGCCCATTCCACTCGCGGCCGTGTTCTTGATGGATCTTTATCCATTGCAATCTGTAGGACGAGTTATCATAGCCGACAATTCGACGGCGCAGCGGGTGGATCGAGAGAGCCACTCGCGCCCCGCCCTCCATGAAGAGCGAGAGCGACAAGACGAAAATGAGGCCCTTCGAAATCCAGTCCCGCCACTTCGGCTTGTTGGGGGCGGGTTCAATCGCAAGCATAAGGATTATTGGCCCGCTCCTTGCGGGAGTTGGGGAGAACCCATTCCTGCTTCTCCGCGAGCTGTGTCCGGCACATAGAACAGCCAGATGGACCGGCCAGCCAGACCTACTGGTTTGTAGGCCTCGAGCCAAGAGAAGCTGTCCTTGGGGAAACCGAGCCCTCCGGCTTTAAGTCGGAGCAGACTGATGGCAATCCAACCGTCGGCTGGCGTATGAGGAGCGAGTACCCGAAACGGTGGGAGACCAAACTGAGTCAGGTCCAGGCCCTGGCTGCCTGCGTACGCAATGGACACCTCGGGAACACGCTTCTCCCGCAGGACCGCAGACAAACGAAGCAAGTCCTGGCCCCAGTCCAAATCGCTGTCAATCAAGATCCTTTCCGGATGCTGGCCAGCCAACTCGTTGAAATACGCGAGGTAATCGGGATGGGCTCGGATTGAGGCGGTGAGGTGCCAAGCCAAGAGAGGTAGAATTACGGCGACTCCTGCATACTTCAGCTTGGGACTGCCCGAAAGCTTGGCACGGTTCCAAAACCAACAGGCACCGACTCCGGCGATGATGGCAAATAGAGGAAAAATGGGGAGAATATGACGGACTCCGATGTTGATGTGGCTGGGTATACATACGAGCAGGAGTGCCAGGGCGGCAACCAGCGGCGCCGCCGCAATCCAGTTTTTCTCGGCCCATGCGGACTTTCCGAGGTAGAAGGCTCCCATACCGATGAGAACTAACAACGGTAATGTGGTCTTCACCGCCAATGCGACAGGGAAGAAGTACCACCAACCTCTCTCGCGAACCTGGCCAAGCAGGTAACCCGTATGACCCCGTGCCTCCTTCTTGCGTACTCGATCAAGTCCCCGGAAAAAAGCCGGTGCTGGGACCCAAGGGAATTCAACCGCCGCATAAGCTACCTTGTGGAGAGTGCGGCTTGAGCGCAGGAGACGGTCGAGTTTGGCGTGCGGCCTGTCGGCAGCCGAAGTGAGCGAGCCAACGGAGAACCGGTACCCGGCCCAAACTACCAAACACATTGCGAGCGCGATAAGGGCAATGCCTCCACGCCATTGAAATCGATCGCTTACCGGGGGCTCTTCTTTTTTGTCTCGTCCAAGAAATCGCCAAGCCAACAAAGCTAACCCACAAGCGGGCAGGAAGACCAAGGCGCTGAACTTACAGAGAATGGCAAGCCCCAGCGCGACGCCGAGTACGGCGGATCGAAGGTAGGTCGGCCGGTCCAGCAAGTTAATGAACGATATGAGGGCGCCGGTGAAGCCGGCGGTGATAGCCATATCGGTGGTGGCCACACCGGCATGAGCTAGGACAACCGGAGAAGTGGTGAAGAGCAACGTCGCCACGAGGGCAGGACCATTCCCGTATCGAACCCGAGCCCAGTACCAGACCAGGAGGGTGGCGATAAGGAAAAACGGCAGGGTGCCCAATCGCGCTAGCGTCAGATTGTGCAGATATCGCCCGCGAGCAAGGAGGATTCCATTCCCTTCTTGCCATACGTCGCCTTGGCCGGCCAACCTGAGCCCGGACAGATAAGGACCTAGCGCGACGGCGATCCGCGCAAGCGGAGGGTGTAGCGGCTCCAACGTGTAGGTTCCCTGTTGAAGCCATTCCATGCCGGTTGCCAGATGGGCTGGCTCGTCAGTTATCTGACTGAAAACATGGTAGGTTGAAACGATTTGCGCTACGCCCATGCCGGCAAGCAACAAGAGGACGACTCCCATAAGAGCGCCGTGCCCATTACCCGGGATCGGCATGGTCCATCGTTTTGGCCTCTCATGCATAAAGAAGGGTTCCCAACTCGTTCGCCCGTGTTGAGACATTACCGAGTATAAGTATAACCGATCGTGCTAGTGTGCTGTAACACTTAAGATTTGACAGCGGCTAGCGGCTCTGCCGCCCGCTCGTGGGCACTCGTAGCGGCCGGCTTCAGCCGGGCATCTTGCTGAATTCAAAGTGCCGCCCTAGAGGGCGCCGCTACCAACACCGCTCGGAACAGGGTTCTCAGCGCCCTGCTAGAACAAACCTGCCTTCATCTCGGCGCCGCCCGCACCGCCCCGTAGAGGTCAATATCCACCCAGAAGAATCGCCGCCGCTCGATCGTGGCGTAGCTTGGTGCGAGTCTCCGCCGGGCCGATTCAGCCGCTTCGACTGCAGGCGGCGTCTCCCGATAAAGGACGGAGATGAGCCAGACTCTCTGGCACTGCGCCGCCGGGGACAGGGTCGAGTCGAGCGGGACGACTCGCAGATCAGGCTGGTCGCCCTCATAGATGGACCAAGCCCAGCGCGCTTGCCGTTCCTCCCATGGTTGGGCAACCACTGCACAGTCGCCCGGCCGGTAATCGTGGGCCATGGAAGCCAGGGCGCCCTTGTAGTCCTCCTTGTAAGGGATGAAGTAGTTTGCGCGCAAAGACCGAACACTATACGCCAGTAGAAAGGCGATGAACGCCCAACGCACTGCCGCCGAACGCATCGTGGAGATGCCGCGAGCCACCAGGATGTAGTAAGGAGCGGCACAGAACGCCACGTACTTGACATCGTAGGTCCGTCGCACAAAACCGGCGGCGAGCGCCAGAGCCATCGGCACCGCGAGCAACAGCACCAGAAATACCAGGTTCTCCCGCTCGTTGCCCTCATCCGTTCTGTCCGATTGCCGTACCACAAACGGTCGGAGTGCAAACGCAGCCGGGAGGCTGAACAACAGCCCTCCGACGATGAACGTCCACCAGGGAGCCAAAGCCAGAAGCCCGTTGGGCCGCCCGTTGTTAAACGTATTCAGCGACGTGATGAATGTGAACCAGTGCACGCGCTCAGGGCCCGAATGCGCCCACGCGCCGAGCGTCTGGGCCTTTGTTCCGTGTAACGCCTGGCCGATGACGCCGCTGGTGAACCACGGCAGATACGCCAGTGCTAATCCGAAGGTGCCGCCCAACAGCCACTTTGCCGGGAGAGAGTACCGCTTCCGATAGACAATGCCGAACAGGATAACAGAGAGCAGAACCAAGAAGCCGTAATAATGCGTGTAGATGAGTAGAGAGGAGAGGCAAAGGAATACGATCCAGAGCGGAAGGCTTTTCTCTCGCAGGGCCCGCAGGAACAGGTACACGCAACCAAGAAAAATCAACAGGAACTGCGCGTAGGGTCGCGCTTCCTGGGAGTACATGATCGCCAACTGGGAGACGGCGAGCAGCAACGCCGACAATACCGTCGTGCGGCGGTCGAACAGGTAGCTTGCCAGAACATAGATTGCCAGAACCGCGAGGGTACCATAGCATGCCGACAGCAAACGAGCCTGAAACGGCCCGAAACCAAATGCCTGAAACCATCCATGAAGGACATAGTAATGCAGAGGTGGATGCACGATGTCCCGAATGAGGGCTGCATTCATCGGGGCAAACGGAAGCCGACTGACACTTAGCGTAAAGATTTCGTCGTACCAGACGCTGGGAGAATCGATCCGAAACAGCCGCAGAGCAAGTCCCAGCAAAGCCACGCCAGTGAGCAGTAGGGAGGTTGGAAATCTGGGTTGCGGGCCGGCTCGCTGGATTGTCCCGGAAATAGGCAGCGCGACGATAGCCCCGGCCACCAAAAAGGCCAGGGGAGTGGCGAAGTAGATCGGGACCAGTTGCCAGGTGGTGAGATCCCTGGCCAGCACCAACGCGAGCACCAGTGTCACCAGCAGGCTGTTGATGGCACTGAGCCGTCCAAGCCGAACGAATAACTGACTCCTCCCCCAGGCCACCACGTATGAAGACGAGCCGCTCGCTCCCCGTCCGAACCGCGCGATTAGAGATCGCCAGAAACCCGAAGCGGGAAAAGAAAACCACCGAATACTCGCTTTCGAGTCGCGGGCAGAGCCGAGTTCGCCACAAAAAGCTGACGGGCTATGAGACAAGTCCAATTTTGGCCCCGCTGACGCTGAGTTCAAAACGCTGCCCGCCGGTTCACATCCG
Organism: Terriglobia bacterium; assembly: GCA_035315065.1. Taxonomy (GTDB): domain Bacteria; phylum Acidobacteriota; class Terriglobia; order UBA7540; family UBA7540; genus DATFYM01. The sequence continues at coordinate 4,294 of DATFYM010000070.1, read as the reverse complement.
TGGCCTCACGGACGGCGCTCTCGCCTACCAAGTCGGCCCAGGCATCCGGCCGCGCCCGAAGCTTGGCGTAGAGGTTCTCGAAAATCATGGCATGGCCGCGCTCGTTGGGATGGACATCCGTTGAACTGATTCGAAACGCGTCCATATCCGCAATGTTATCGAACGTGTCCAGCAGATCGATGAACCTAATATGCCGCAAGGCCAGCAATTCCGGGATACCATCGAACCGCTTCTTGCTCAGATCGCCCTCCTCCGCGGTGGGCACCAGGAGTACAAGGAAGGGAGCATGGGCGTGATCCGCGTGGGATTTCATTTCCCCCAACAGTTCCCGCAGGACAGGCAGGCGGAACGGAGCCAGCTTGGCATACATCAAGACGGAGTCATCCTTTCTCGATACTCCGGCTCTGCGGACGGTCTCTCGGAGGAAATCGTACTTCGGGTCGATCCCCAACTGAATCAGTTGTACCAAGTGCTCATCCCAGTTCCTGAAAACCGAGAGCTCGGTCAGCGCCAGCATGTAAACGTCAGGCTCGAAACGAGGCACATCCTCGGCCGTGACGTCGAGGATCTGCGTAAGATGGTACCCTGTTACCGCGAAGTTGAGGATCTCGAGCCGCTCGGGCATAGCCTTCGTCGCATTCAGCCGGTCCTCCAGCAACCCCCCGAAAGTACGGTTCGGGTCATCCAGGCCAAACCCCGCGGTTATCGAGTCTCCCAGCAACGCCACCCGTCGCGTGTGGGGCGGTCTGTGCAGGGAACACTCTCGACCGATCAAGCCGAAACTGTTCGTCGTCCACCCGGTGACCTTCTGTTCAAGGTTGGGCCTCAGCCGGTAAACCCGAAAGCTGTTGTCGTGAATGTACCTGGGGTCAGGCGCGACCTCGCCGGTCCCCCTGAACAGCCTCTCGTAGTACCCGGCATTCCCGGGGTTGCGCACCGCGCTGCGCATCACTTCCAGCATCATGGCGGGATAGCGGCCAAGCGGGGTGGTGTACACGATAAGCGCAGCTTTCTCGAACCCCGCCAGGCCGATCAGGGTTACCAAGACCAGCACGGCATCACGCCACCCGCTCTTGCTGTTCAGCCACGCGTTTATCATTCAGCCCCGATGCATCCAATGAGTCATCAAGTAGATCCAGGCCCCTATGCTGGGCGCGGACCACAGGAACCACAAGTTAGAGATGAGCGCAAAAGTTCCCAGCACCTGCACCCCCCTGAGCGCGCGGCCTTGCCAGGAGGAATCCTGCGGTTGGGGCTTATGACGGCCCTCGTAGAGCACGTTGGCAATCACCAGTAGGCCCAGAATCCCCCAGAAAAGGGTGTCCGGCCAACTGGGGATAAACTGACCGCGTAGCCAGAAAGACTGATAAGAATGCAAGGCCCAGGTGGCGAAAAAGACGGCTGCGGTTGCGATCACCTGGGCACGAAGGTCTCCCCGCTTGCGCAGCTTGAAGTAGACGGGGAAATAGACGATCTTCACCATGAAGTCTTTCCAATAGATGTTGATCCGGCGCCAGAAGTCCGTGAGGCCTCTGGCCAGAAGATACTTGCGATTCGTTTCCGGAAGATCGTAACCGAAGAGGTGGAGCATGCCGACGATCAAGTGGAACTGCCCGGAGACGTTCAAATAGAGCAGATAGGTAAGGACCGTCGTCGAAACCAGCGCCCCCAGGCTGGTCACGCGATCCGGCAGGTAGGTGTCATTGAAGTACACTACCAGTCGATAGAGCATTAGTTGGATGGTGCCGCGCGTCATCCAGTGGATTCCCTGCTGCGCGATAACGTGGATGTCGCGCTGATAATAGGTCCGCCGCATGGTCTGGAAGTCGATCACCGGGAAGAGCGTGAAAAAGTAGTTGGGCAGCAGGAAGAAATAACCCAGGAAGGGCAGCAACTGCGCGGGTTGCTTGCTGTGGGCCAGATCGTAGACGTAGATGATGATCCGGAACATGAAAATGGCGCCAAACACGGGGAAGAACATGGGCAACTTTCCCATGGCGCGGCCGTAGATAAGCACCGCGAAGATGAGCCCCAGCGCCAATACCCGGAACCTGTACGGGACGCGACTGCGCAGGATTAGGAAGATCGCCAGCCCAACGGCAATGAGGAGCAAAGCCAGGCGAGGCCGCAGCAAGAGAAAGGCCCCACCCAGCGAGACCGCAACCCAGAATGGCTCCTTGAAGCGAAAAGGCAGCCAGTAGTGAATAAGGAAAGCTCCGAAGACCAGGTTGACCATGAGCAGGAATTCGGGCTTGTCCGAGGTGTGGTACAGATGGAAGATCAGCAGCAGGAGTGCGAGTTGCGCCGCTAAGACGAGAAAACGTCCCAGGTGCGGCGTGGCCCGCACCTCTCGCGCGTCAACCGCGCGCGCGGAGGGTTGGGCAGCGCCCAGCCCGATCGCCGGGATTTGCGCGGAAGCGAAGTCCGCCGACGCCCCCATGCCCCCTCGGCCCAGAAGTTGGTTCAGAAAGACCATGCACACGGATGCTGCTACCGAGGGTTTCCCCAACCGAGTTGCTGAAAAAAGGTCGGCGTAAGGGACAGTAGGACAACCAACGAATGGCGGTACCAACGATCAGCGTTCGGCCAAGGGTTGGGTAGGTCCGTCTTCGCCGTTTCTTAGCCCTCCGGCAATCTGTTAGACTAGTCTATCCGGCATGCAAATGGCAAGCCTCCGACTGTTGTGGGTGGTGGGCTAGAATCCCTTGAAAAACTGAGGATTCTGCTGAAGCCAGCGCAGGACGGCATCCGCGACCTGCCGATGACCTTTGTCGTTCAGGTGATCGTTTGCTGGAATATACATATCGGGTGTGAGAGCGAACCCTCCTTCCGACATGTCAATGAAGCTCGCCTGGTTGCGCGCCATGTACGCGCTCAGGGTGGGGAAGGCTTTCCAGTCGCGTGAAGGAATGTAGATAAACAACACGGGAACCCCGGCTCGGCGGCAGTCGTCTCGAATCGCGTCCAGGATGGCGGCATTCAGAGTCCACCATTCTCCAAACGGGTAGTGCTGGCCGAGTGTGCGAGCGCCCAGCCGCGCCACCCGCCACACACTGGAATGAGCTTGTAAGAACCGGACGAGGAAATTCGGGCGGTCCCGCGCCGTCTCGGGAACCAGCCGGCCATCGACCAACTTGAAGGTCGGCTTGTTGAAGCCCTCCATCGGGCGGTAGGCTTCCTCGCTCCGCGCCAAGTCGGCGCCGATGAAAGCCACAGTGACCAGGCGCGGGTGAAGCGGTAGGGCTTGAGTACGAACCGTCAGCCACATCTGGTCGAGCCCAAACCCCGGTATGCCCATGTTATCGACGCAAGTGCCCGGAAGGCCGGTCTCGATCAAGGAGGCGAATGTTTCTTGGTATCCGACGTTCATGCCAAATGTGAAGGAATCCCCTGCCAAGGCAATTGTCTTGCAAGACCGATTAGGATCGAAATCTGAGCGGGCTCGAAACCCCTGAGCGTTAGCGTGGTAGATGCCGAATTCCGAGTTGGGTCGGAACTTCCAGCCCAACACCGGATCGGCGACCAAAAAGTGGCGTTGCCGATTCTCGTATTCCCCAACATAGGTGCGCGGAAGTGGACGGAAGGGAGGATAAAAACGGAGCAGACCCTCGGCTGATAAAAGCATGAAGACGACGGAAGCAAGAAGGAGCGAGGCTTTGATGAGCAGTGACCGCATCGAATACGTTACCCCACGGTATCTCGATGAACTCCTTCAAGACCGATAAGCGGCACATGTTATCACAGCTCCTTTGTTTGAGGCTGAGGCTTCCTGAACCCAGCGCTCTTTGAAGCCTACCGAGCGCGGCTGCATCAGGCTAGGTACCGCCCAACGCGCGGAAGCGAAGTCCAGCGACGCCGCGCCCCCTCGGCCCGGAAGTTGGTTCAGGAAGACCATGCACACGGATGGCCTTACAGAGGGCTCTCCCAACCGAGTCGCTGATAGAACTCCGCAATGCTACACTTCCATTTTTGGAGTGCGGCAGCTTGCTGCCGCTTCCCGCACCTGAGGGCTTGCGCCGTTGCTCCGCGGCGCCTCGCCCTGCATTCCTTCCGTCGGAAACGCCCGCAGCAAGCTGCGGAGGATAAAGCGGCAGCAAGCTGCCGCACTCCAAAGCCACCGCCAGTGTGGCAAAATGCCACACTTTTTCCATTTTTTGAACAAGGGGTGCGTATTTGCCCATCTAAGCTACTGATGCTACACACGAAAAGAAAGTGTCTCATTTGTCTCATTTGTCTCCATTGTCTCATTTTGGGGTGCTAGCGTTGACTGGTAAGGCTCGAAACAGCACCGTTT
>DATFYM010000069.1:0-23100 GCA_035315065.1 Terriglobia bacterium | reverse complement strand
CGGGGAGATTGAAGGAAGAATCATGGTCCCCGAGGGGATCGCATAGATGAGTAGTGGAGCCTAGAGTTGCCCTGAAGGATTCAACGAGGCGAGCCTTGGTCAGGAAGAGCCAAAAAGAATCCCCTCAGGACGAAGCTCGGGAAAAGCGTCCGAGCTTCGTCCTGGATCAAGTATGGGCGCGCCGGAGGCGGCGTCAAGGGTCTGCGATAAACGCCCGGCAAAAAGCGCCGGGCGCCCTTGACCCCGCTCCGGCGCGCAGAAGGCGACGTGTGCCCACAAGGGTCTTGACACGGCCGACGCCGTTATAGATGCGCTACCCTTGCTCGCTTTCGTGCCGCGTTTCAATAGGAAACGAAGCGTCGCGCGGACGAAGGCCCAGCCGGGCAAAGTCCGCCATCGTCCTTGAGCCCCAAAGGGGCGGTCCATCGCGGCGCAGGTTTTTGAGCCCCAACGGGGCGATCTAACAAAGCCCAGGCCAACGGCCTGGGTCAACGGAACCCCCATCAACCCCCGAGCCCTGAAGGGGCGACCTACCCAATCCCCCAGACCAACCTTAACCACGGAGGCACGGAGGCACAGAGGAAAACCGGCGGATTCTCCACGCCACAGGCTGCCAGGGCGGACGGACGGGCTCCCCTCCTGATTCAGGAGGCGGACGGCGCATTCGCGCCGGGGCGTGGTTACGAGATTCAGGAGGGGCCAGCGGCTTCCCGCCGGGGGTGGTTACAGAACCCTAATTCGCAATCCCTAATCCCTAGTGGGAGGCGGCGGAAGCTATGATGTCGGTAAGTCGGAAATATGGTGTCCCGGTTTCCCTCCGGAAAAGGTACCTGACACCTTTCCCCCCCTGCTGACACCTTTCCCCCCTGCGGAAAAGGTGGCGGAAAAGGTACCTGACACCTTTCCCCTGACCTGGGTGTCGAAGGCGGTCGCGCAGTTTGGCCCCGAAAAGGGTACCTGACACCGTTCTCTCGCTCATGCCTTCACCGAGCACGGCGTCGCCAACACGGCGTCAAGATCTGCACGCCCGCCGAGTTCGGGCGCTCCTTGCCGCCTGACATCATCACTTGATGCTCCATTCATTTCTTTCGGTCAATGGCGATCCTTGGGTGGAAGCAACTCGCTTGCCGGGGACTGGGAAAGAGCGTAATCTTAGAGCATGAACACTCTGGATGCCAAAGAGGCAGGAGAAAAGCTTGACCGAATTCTGGACGAGGCGGCCGAAGCGCATCAACCTGTCTTGATTACCAGTCTGCGCGCCAATGCCGTGCTGGTGCCCGAGGAAGATTGGAATGCCATGCAGGAGACCCTTTACCTCCTATCGGTGCCGGGCATGCGTGAATCCATTCGGGTGGGACTGGAAACCCCTATTGAGGAATGTGAGAAAGAGCCCGGCTGGTGAACGATTGGAATCTTGTTTACACAAGGCAAGCGTATGCCGGGGGAGCGAGCGCACGGCGATGAAGAAATATCGGTCCGAACCAAAAGGGCGCCGCAACTTTGACACGGCCCCACGGTACAGCGCTGTGGACATCATTGCGACCGAAAAGACGCGGACCGCAAAATCGGCGGTCCGCGCTACTTGCTTGCTCTCAGAGAACGGCGCATAACAAAAAAGCGGATTTCAGAAACCGTATCTCCGACAGGCTCCTAGAGCGGAGGATTCGCATGACATTAGCGGTGCCACTACTTAACAGCCAAATCGAAGCGGCATCTCGATTCTGGAGCGAGGGGTGGGAAAGCAAGGAACTGGTACAACTCAAGCAGGTATTCCCGAAGCCACTGGAGGCCATCAAGCTGAAGGCGGTAGTGCTCAATGTTCTGTATGGAACCAACATTATGGCCATCTTGAGAGTTGGCCAATGCCTTGAAGAAAAGCTCAAGGCCACTAATACCACCGGGCCTGATTTGGTCGAGGAGCTGGTGACTGAAATATCAGCCGTGACCAACAGGAAACATTACAGTTTTGTCGCCAAGTTTGCGCACTTCTTCATCGATCCAGATCTGCCCATCCTAGACCAGTATGCGGAATACATGGTTCAAAGACACCTGGGTGCGGGACAGTCGAAAAACCCGAAGAGGTATCTCAAGTTCGCTGAGGACATCGAAAAACTCAAACAGCTGGCCGGCCTAAGCTGCAACTGTGCACAGCTAGACGCTTTCCTTTGGATAGCTGGCGAATACTGGGGCTGGAAGGGAAACCCAAAGCTGAAAATCAGCACCGATCTAATGCCATATTTCCAGCGACTCCAGGAGGACCCTGGCAGTGAGCCCACACTCAGGGACCTGTTGGGGCTCAGCGCCTCGAAAGCCTGAGATGCCAGCGATATGCTCATGGCGGGCGTCGCGGGTGGCGCAGACATTGGTTTGTATGTCTGCACCCCAGTTGAAGGAGCAGGGGGATATGGTGTCGGGGGATATGGTGTCAGGAACCATTTTGTTATCTGGGAAAAGCGGGACTGGCACGCGTGTCCCTATTTTCCAATCTTCTCTGTGTCAGTTTTGGGGTGCACTCCACATGGTGAGGGCTGCCGGGCCTGGCTTCCAAAGTTGGCGAGCGCGGTATGGTAAGCCTCGGCGAGCCTGCGCCCGACCGCACGCGTCGAATCAGAAACGCAGCCGGATTTCATTCGCCCAAACCTGCTTCAATTGCCCGGCATCACTTTGATCAACCATGCCGAGCCGACGGCGTAGGAGGTTTTGTTCCAAGCAGTCCAGTCAGGATAGCCTTACCGTGGAAGCCACACGCAAACCGGCCGCCGGCCAGTTTTGCAAGGCGACGTCCGTCCTCGAACGGGACGGGGCGGAAGTAACGGCCGCCACCACAACGTCGGCGGCGTCTGTCCACAGCACCAGCACCGGACGCAGTTTCGAGGCAGTGCCGCTGGTGAAAGGGACGTCAGCCGTCCAGACTTCACCCGGCTGCGGTATCATCGTAGAGCCCCTCATCTTGCGGGGCATAGCTGTTCAGGAAGGCGCTGTGGTCACGTGCGGCCATGCAGCCGTTGGCGGCCGCCGAAGGAACAACTTCAAGCTGCTGGCGGCGCTGGTCAACCCAGGCAGCCAGTCTAACGAAGTCCTGGATGGGGAGTTTTTCCACCGCCTGCTCAATTTCCTCGATGTTGCTCATGTTCCGTCACCCACCGAGGATTCTACGCCACTTCATGGGTCAACGCTACGGGTTTTTGAGCCCAGTCCGGCCATCACGGGAGAAAGCGGGCACGATATTTCCTATTTCCTGTGGCCATCCTTCCGGGTTGTGAGCTTTCACGCGGCGTGGTCCCTGCGTGCCCGCCCGCACTCAAAAGCCGGTAAGGCTGAGTCTCGAGGTGTGGGCAGGTGAGCCCCAAAGGGGCGATCTAACGAAGCCCAGGCCAACGGCCTGGGTTGCCCAGGCCAACGGCCTGGGTCAGCGGGACCCAAACCGATACTCGAGCCCTGAAGGGGCCGAACAATCTTTTTCAATCCCACACGTACCGGTCGTCGTAAGGCGATTCCGGAATGGGGGAAAACCTATTTCGCCCTTTCAGGGCTGGCGGTAAAATTTGGGGGTAATCTCAACCCAGGCCGTTGGCCTGGGCTTCGTTAGTTCGCCCCTTTGGGGCTCAAGTCAACGGGACCCAAACCGATACCCAAGCACTGAAAGGGCGGAACAATCTTTTTCAATCCCACACGGACCGCTCGTCGTAGGCGATCCCGTGCGCGTCCAGCAGCTTCCGGAATTCCTCTTGAAAGCTCACCACGCGGTGGTGGCTTTCTTGTTGCGCGGTGTATTCCACGACTTCTTCCACGTCCGCCGCGCTCACCGAAAACGCGCCGTAGCCGCTTTGCCAATGGAAGTTCGCTAACCCGCGCCCTTGCGTCTTGACCCATTTCGAAGAACTGGTCTTCACTTCCTCCACGATTTTTGCCAGCGCGAGGTTCTTCGACAATCGCAACAGCGCATGAACGTGGTCGCTCATGCCTCCGACTTTCAGCGCGGGGGAGTCCTGGTTATTGAGAACCGCCGCCAGGTAGGCGTGGAGGTCTTCTCGCACGGGCGACAATAACATCGGCTCGCGATGTTTGGTGCTAAAGATCAGGTGAACGTAGAGTTGCGAAAGCGATTGCGGCATGGGGGAACACCTATCTCGCCCCTTCAGGGCTCGAAGATGAAATCGGGAATGCTATTTTAACCCCAGGCCGTTGGCCTGGGCTTCGTTATTTCGCCCCGTTGGGGCTAAATCAACGGCCCTTTGGGGCTGAATCATCGCCTCTCTGGGGCTGAATCAACAGCCCCCCGGAGGGCTCAGATTATTGGCAGGTTTCTCCGCAACCAGCAAGCCCCTGGACGGTCGGCTTTCCGTATATTTGACGGTCAGGCAACTCCCGGTTGACGCGGCACTCGGAAGTTGGACAGACGTGGTCACGTTGACGATAAACGGGCTACCCGTAGAAGTGGCCACGGTCGCGCAGGATCACACAAGAAGAATCTGCTGTCGGCTATTACTCGCGATCAACGGCGCAGTGTAGACCCAGCCTCCACGAGGGCCAGAAGGGGGTTTCCTCCCCTGCTGGCTAGCCTAGCCACTACGTCCAATTCGTTTACGCCCAATGCCGCGCCGGGTAATCGGTGGATTTAATTTCACCCATCCTCCTTCATCTCGCGCAGGCGGGCGGCGGCCGTCTCCGGCGTGATGTCGCGCTGGGGGGTAGCCAGCATCTCATAGCCCACCATAAACTTTCGCACCGTCGCGGAGCGCAGGAGCGGCGGATAGAAATGCGCGTGCAAATGCCACTCCGGGTGAGGCTGGCCGTCGGTGGGGCGCTGATGGAAGCCCATCGAGTAGGGGAACGAAACCTCGAACAGGTGGTCGTAGCGCGTGGTGATGCGCTTCAGAATGTCGGCCAGGCCGTCGCGTTCGTCATCGGTCAATTCATCCAGGGCGGTAGCGTGCCGCTTGGCGATCAGCATCGTCTCGAACGGCCACACCGCCCAGAACGGTACCAGCGCGGCAAAGTGGTCGTTTTGCGTGATCGAGCGATCACCGCGAGCGGCCTCCAGCGCCAGGTAGTCGCACAGGAGGCAGTGGCCGTGCGCGGACTGGTAATCGATGAGGGCCGACTGCTCTTTCGCCGGCAAGTCAGGAACGCTCGCGTCGGCCCAGATCTGGCCATGGGGATGAGGATTGCTGCAGCCCATGATCACGCCGCGATTCTCGAAGATCTGCACGTGTTGGATGAACGGCAGGGCGCCGAGCTCTCGATACTGTTCCGTCCAGACATCCACCACCCGCCGGAGAGCATCACGGTCCATTTTTGCCACAGTCAGGTCGTGACGCGGAGAAAAGCAAAGCACGCGGCAAGTCCCACGTTCACTCCGCGCCACCAGCAAACCATCTTCACGCACTTCCCCTTCCGGGGTGTTGGGAAGCAGTGACGGGTAGTCGTTGTCGAAAACGAAGGTGCCCGTGTAGGCGGGATTGCGTGCCCCGGTCGCGCGGACGTTGCCGGGACACATGTAACAGGTGGGGTCGTAGGTCGGCTGGGATTCCAAGGCAAGCCCTTCTACCTGTCCCAGCCACGGCCGTTGCGTGCGATGCGGAGAGACCAAGACCCACTCGCGGGTTAGCGGGTTGAATCGTCTGTGAGGGTGTTCGTTCAAGTTGAATTCAGGCATGGTTTGTAAAGAATTGAATCATTGAGCCATTGAGTCATTGAGTCATTGGCTCGAGAATTGCGTCAGGGCGTCGCCGGGTCATTGAAGCTTCAGAAAACAGTTGTTTCAATGGCTCAATGACCCAATGGCTCAATGACTCAATTCTTGCCCCTTACTCCTGGTACCCGCTCGGATGCCGCCGGTGCCACTCCCAGGCGCTGCTCACAATGCTCCGCAACTCCGCGCGCTTCGGTTTCCACCCCAGTTCCCGCCGGATCTTCTCCGAGCTGGCGACGAGGACCGCGGGATCGCCCTCGCGGCGTGGGCTTTCGACCGCCGGAATCGGACGCCCCGTCACTTCTCGCGCCACCTGGATCACCTCGCGCACGCTGAAGCCTCGTCCATTGCCCAGGTTGTAGATCAGCCGGTCGCGCTGCTCCAAGCCGTCCAGCGCCAAGAGGTGCGCAGTGGCCAAATCCGACACATGAATGTAATCGCGCACGCAGGTGCCATCCGGGGTCGGGTAGTCGGTGCCGAAGATGCTGATATGCTCCTGTTGGCCGAGCGCCACTTTGAGTGTCAGGGGAATCAGGTGTGTCTCCGGGCGATGGTCTTCGCCGCGTTCGTCATCCGCGCCGGCGGCGTTGAAGTAGCGCAAGCTGGCGTACCGCAGCCCGTGAATACGGTTCAGCCAATCGAGCATCCGCTCCACCAAAAGCTTCGACTCACCGTAAGCATTGGTGGGGCGCAGCGGGTCCGTTTCCTCGATGGGAGTGCGCTCCGGGTTTCCGTACAACGCAGCGGTGGAGGAGAACACCAGGCGCCTCGGTCCGCACGCCAACATTGCTTCCAACAGGGTAAGCGTGTTGGCCGTGTTGTTGCGGAAGTATCGCTCCGGCACCTGCATCGACTCGCCGGCTTCGATCGAGGCGGCGAAATGCATCACCGCGTCCGGAGCGCGCGACCGGAACAACTCCTCCAGCGCGCCCCGATCCGCCACTTCGCCGACCACCAGTTCCGCGCCCGCAGGCACGGCTTGACGTCTGCCCCGGCTGAGGTTGTCGTAAACGATCACCCGGTGACCGGCTCTGATCAGCTCCGCCGCCACCCCGCTGCCCACGTAACCCGCCCCGCCTGTCACTAGTACATTCATGGTTGATTGTCCGTTGCGAGAAGTGGCTAGTGCCTGAAGCTATCAGCAGTCAGCCATCAGCTATCAGCAAAAAACGCGCTTTCTGGCTGAGAGCTGATAGCTGACGGCTGACGGCTTTTCCACTAGACTAGCCACTAGCCAGTAACGACTTCCCCCGCCCCCTCGGCTGCGGTCGAGATGTAGATCTGCGGCGCGCGGCCGGTTCCCCGCTCGTACCCGGCGGCGACCGCGCGCTTGAAGTCCTCCACCCGATCGCTGGCCACCAGGTTGATGGTGCATCCTCCAAAACCGCCGCCCGTCATGCGGGCGCCGAAGACGCCGTCCACCCTGCCGGCCAGTTCGACCATCAGATCCAGCTCGGCGCAACTCACTTCGTAATCGTCGCGCAGGCTGCGATGTGACTCGCCCATGAGCCGGCCGAATTGGGCGACATCGCTGCGTTCAAGCGCTCGCGCTGCCTCGATCACCCTATCGTCTTCGCTCACTACGTGCCGGCAACGTCGATAGACCACGTCCGGCAGGTCGCGGCCGTATCGCTCCAGATCCGCCAGGGTAACGTCCCGCAAGGCGCGCACCTGGGGCAACGATTGAGCCAGGTGATGGACCCCCGCCTCGCATTCGGCGCGGCGCTTGTTGTACTCACCACCGGCCAGTTGATGCTTCACCATAGTATTACAGATCACCAGGCTGATGTGTTGAGGAAGAGGAAGAAGCCGGTAGTCCAGTGACCGACAATCCAGCATCAGCGCTCGGTCGGCGCGGCCGCAGCAGGAGATGAACTGATCCATGATGCCGCAGCGCATGCCGACAAACTCGTTTTCGGCCCGCTGGCAGAGCTTGGCCAGTCCGATGCGGTCCACCGGCAGTCCGGAGTTTTCCAGCAGCGCGTAACCGCTGGCAACCTCTATGGCCGCAGATGAACTGAGACCGGCGCCAATCGGGACCTCGCCGTAGACCAGCATGTTGGCGCCGCGCAAGCGATTGCCAGCCTGTTCCAGTTCCACGGCCACCCCGAACACGTAGTCGCTCCAGTGGCGCCTGGCGCGAGGCTCGGGCTCGTCCAAGTCGAATTCTGCCGACTCCGAGATATTCTCTGAGCGGACCACCAGCTTGCGGTCCTGTCGCGGTGAAATGGCCATCCAAGTGGCGAAATCGATGGCCGCCGGCATCACGAACCCGTCGTTGTAGTCGGTGTGCTCACCGATCAAGTTCACGCGGCCAGGAGCCCGATAGATGCGCGCTTGGTCTCCAAAAGCGGCTTCGAACCTCTTCCGTAATTCTGCAGCTTGACTCATTGCGTGCTCATTCCGCTTGATTTCGTGGTCCCGGTCGATCTGTGGCGCTCATGGAGCGCCGCTACCCAACGCACCCGGCCCGTGCAACCAGCGCAGTAGCAGAACCTAGCACAATTTGGGGACGGGTTGCAAAGGGCGCGCAAGATCGGTGGTGGTGTCATTTTGGGGAAGAATGGAATCCACAGATTACGCAGATTTCGGAGATTAGGATGAAGAAGGTGTCTGCTCGACGAAGAGTAACCAGCAAATGGTGGCTTCATTGGACTTGTGACAACGCCGAGGCGTTGTCTGTCGATCTTTTCTAAATCTGAGAAATCTGCGTAATCTGTGGATCCTCTTCTTTCTTTCAAATGACACCACTACCGCAAGATCCGTGTGGGTACGCCCTAGAAACATCATGCAGGTCGACACAGCAACTTGGCGAGCGGCGAGCGAGCGTTACGGAAGTGCGCAACCCAAACCGAAGTGTCAACGAGGGTCATCGCGTGGCCTCGGGCCGGCGCCTCGGAGCGCCGCGCAATCCAGGCTCCGCACCGGCCAGCGCAGCCAGGCGCCGAGCGGCCTCCCGCGCGATCAAAGCCTCCAAGCCGGCACGCACCAAGGCGGTCTTTTGCCGGATACCGGTCAGTTCTGTAGCGCGTTCGAGCAGGTTCTCATCGATGATCAGTGTCGTCCTCATATGTACAAGTATGCATGAATAAGCATACCGGTCAAACCAGTCTCTCGAACGGGTGCTGGTGTCATTTGACAAAAGAGTAGAATCCACAGATTACCCAGCGCGGCTGAGCCGCAACGAAGAAGAAGGCCTCAACACAGAGGTCGCAAAGCCTTACGGAGACCACAGAGAAAAAAGACTGGGGCACGCCTCCATGACCGCCGGTTCAGCGCGAATGAGCTTATGGGTGAGCCGGAGCTGAATGCGTCTGCACGCTCCTCTCTGTGGCCTCCGAGGAGCCTCTGCGACCTCTGCGTTGAGGTCTTCGTTTTGGTTGCGACGACGCGCCGCGGGTAATCTGTGGATTCCACTCTTTCCCAAATGACACCACGACGCGCAGAAGAGTAGGCGCTCAGAGTCGCGAGATTTCCTCAAACTGCGTTATGCTTTACCGCTCGTGAGTTTTCCGCTGGTCGAGGGAGCAGGAGGCGAGGAGGAGAAGAGAGGAAGAGATGCGATTCCGATCCAGTGATTCTCGAAGACACCTACGTCGATCGGTGTGCCCGTTAAGCCTAACTGGGCTGATCATCATGTTTCTGTGGGCGCCGGCCAGGCGACGCGCGGAGGCAGTCATGCCAGCCATGAATGATAGTGCGCCGGTGCGGTACCTGCCGGACCTCAAAGTGTGGGTTCTCAGTACCGATCGAACGTCGTACGCGCTCGGCCTCAACGAACGCGGCGAACTGCAAACTCTCTATTGGGGAGAGAAGCTGCAAAGTGATCATGACTTCTTCCCGGCACATTCTAGTCCCGAACACGCCTCGTTTGATTCCAGCGAGACGATGACCAACAACGAATACCCAGGATGGGGCGGCCGCTACTATAACGAGCCGGCATTGAAGGTGACCTTGGCGGACGGCGATCGCGACCTGGCGCTGAAGTACGCTTCGCACGAGATTCGCGGCGACACGCTGGTGGTCCGCCTGAAGGACATTCAATACGACTTGTTCGTGGACCTCACCTACAAGGTGTTTGCCAAGGAAGACATCATCCGCAAGCAGGCCGAGGTGGAGAACCACACCGCCCAGGTGGTGACCATCGAAAGCGCGCAGTCGGGTGTTTGGTATGTGCCGGCCGGCGAGGGATACCGGCTCACTTATCTCACCGGCCGTTGGGCCGGCGAAACCCAGCTCATCCGTGAACCTATCAATCCGGGCAAGAAGGTGATCGACAGCCGGCGCGGCAACACCAGCCACGCGCTGAACCCGTGGTTCGCCATCGACGAGCGCGGCGAGGCGGACGAAGAGCACGGGCGCGTGTGGTTCGGGGCCTTAGGTTGGAGCGGCAACTGGAAGCTGGCGGTGGAAGAGACGCCGGCCGCTCACCAGGTGCGCGTGACCGGTGGTTACAACGACTTCGACTTCTCCTGGCCGCTCCCGCCGGGCGAAAGCCTGACCACTCCGCCTTACTACGGCGGATTCAGCAGCGAGGGCTTCGGCGAGGCTTCGCGCCTCCTGCACCGCTTCGAGCGCGATGAGATCTTGCCCGACCGCGCCCAGCCGCACGTGCGTCCGGTGCTCTACAATTCCTGGGAAGCCACCGAGTTCAATGTAGACGAAGCGGGACAGAAGGTTCTGGCCGAGAAGGCAGCCAAGATCGGCGTGGAGCTGTTCGTGATGGACGACGGATGGTTCGGACGGCGCAACAACGACCACGCCGGCCTGGGCGATTGGACTGTGAATCCGCAAAAGTTCCCCAATGGCTTGCACCCGTTGATCGACTACGTCAACAGCCTGGGCATGAACTTCGGACTGTGGTTCGAGCCCGAGATGGTGAATCCTGACAGCGACCTCTACCGCAAGCATCCCGACTGGGCGATGAACTTTCCCGGACGGCCGCGCAGCGAAGCCCGCAACCAGCTCGTCCTCAACATGGCGCGCGACGACGTGAAGGAACACATCTTTGGGGTACTCGACAAGATGCTTTCCGAAAACAACATCAAGTACATCAAGTGGGACATGAACCGCCACTTCGGGGAGCCGGGATGGGCGGAAGTTCCCATTGCGGAGCAAAAGGAAATCTGGGTGAAATATGTCCGCAACGTGTACGAGATCATCGACCGCCTGCGCGCCAAGCACCCCAGCCTGGAAATCGAGTCCTGCTCCGGCGGCGGCGGGCGCGTGGACCTGGGCATTCTCGAACGCGTCAACATCGTCTGGACCTCCGACAACACCGAGGCGTTCGACCGGCTGCGCATCCAGGAGGGCTTCAGCTTTGCCTACGCGCCGAAGATCATGTCCGCCTGGGTCACCGACGTGCCTAACATGAACGGGCGCTCGACGCCGCTCAAGTTCCGCTTCCTCGTCGCCATGCAGGGCGCGCTCGGGATCGGCGCCAACCTGAACCACTGGTCCGCGGAAGATTTTGCGCTGGCCACCCGGATGGTGAGCACGTACAAGAGCATCCGCCAGACGGTGCAGGAGGGTAATCTGTATCGCTTGTTCTCACCCCGCGAAGGTAACCTGACCGCCAACGAATATGTTTCCAGCGACGGCAAGCAGGTGGCGCTGTTTGCCTTCCTCCATTCGCAGCAATTCCTGCGCCCGGCCCCCACCATTTGCCTGCGTGGTCTCGATGAGGACGCTCACTACCGGATCAAAACCATCGACGACAAGCTGGTTGACAAAGAGACGGTCGCCAGCGGTTCGTTCCTCATGCACCACGGGCTAAATCTGAGTCTGAGCGGGGATTACGACAGCACGTTGATCGTGATGCAAAAGACCGAGTGAAGGCTACGCTCTCGCTTGTCTGTCGGGGCAACCACTCAGAAGCTGTGAGAAAATTGCCCAAGAGCTTCAAACGCAGAGACGCAGAGCCGGATGCTAGCCTATCAAGTTAGCCCAGATGCGCCAACTGATTGAGCCCGTCCAGGTAGGCCTTGGCGCTGGCCTCGATCACGTCGGTGGAGGCGCCCCGTCCCAAGACCCGACGCTCCCCTTTTTCGAGCTGCACCGTGACCTCGCCCATGGCTTCCGTACCGCTGGTGACGGCATGAATGTCGTACCGCACCAGCCGGGCGGAGTCTCCCGCCAGGGCGGTGATCGCCCGATAAACGGCGTCCACCGGGCCGTTGCCGATGGCGGCCCCCTCCCGCTCCTCGCCCCGGACCCGCAGGCGTAAGGTAGCAGTCGGGATGGCCGACGTGCCGCTGGAAACCTGCAACTGCACGAGCTGCCAGACTTCGGGCACCGGGTGCAGTTCGTCGTGCAGGATGGCAACCAAATCCGCGTCGAAGACCTCGAGCTTCTTATCGGCCACCGCCAGAAAGCGCTGGTAGGTGACGTCCAGATCCTCTTTGGAGAGCTGGTATCCCAACTTTTCGAGGCGTGCGCGCAACCCGGCGCGCCCCGTGCGCGCTGTCAACACCACCTGGCTTTCGGTGAGGCCCACGTCTTCCGGGCGCATGATCTCGTAGGTCTGCCGGTCCTTGAGAAACCCATCCACGTGGATTCCCGAGCTGTGCGCGAAGGCATTTCCGCCCACCACGGCTTTATTGGGCGGAACTACCGTGCCGAGCAAGTCGGACACCAGGCGGCTGGTGCGGTACAACTCGTGCGTGTCGATGCCGGTGGTCACGCCAAAGAAGTCAGCGCGCGTGCGGATGGCCATTACGATTTCTTCCAGCGCGGCGTTCCCCGCCCGCTCGCCGATTCCGTTGATGGTGCCTTCCACTTGGCGGGCGCCGTTGCGGATGCCAGCCAGCGAGTTGGCGACTGCCATTCCCAGGTCGTCGTGACAGTGAACGCTGATGACGGCTCGTTGGACGTTCCGGACGTTCTGGCGGACGCCGAGAATCAGCGCCCCGTATTGCTCCGGCACTGTGTAGCCAGTGGTATCAGGAATGTTAACCACGGTGGCGCCGGCATCGATGGCGGCCTCGAGGACCTCATAGAGGTACGCCGGGTCGGCGCGGCCGGAGTCTTCGGCGTAAAACTCCACACTATCGGCGTAGCTGCGGGCGCGCTTTACCGCGTCCACTGCCATGCGCACCATTTTCGCCTTCTTCTCAGCCAGCGTCTTGCCATACTTCTCGTCGCGGAATTTCCCCAGGATGTGAATGTCCGAGACGCCAATCCCGGTGTGAATGCGGGGCCTTTTGGCCTTGGCCAGCGCCTTGCCGCAGGCCTCGATGTCTTCGGTCACGGCGCGGGACAAACCGCAGATCACCGGGCCTTCAATCTCCTGCGCGATCCGCTTGACGGCCTCGAAATCTTCGGGCGAAGAAGCGGGATATCCCGCCTCGATGACGTCGACTTTCAGGCGGGCCAACTGGCGTGCCAGGGTCAGCTTATCTCGGCTGCCAAGCCGCGTCCCGGCCGCTTGTTCGCCATCCCTGAGCGTGGTGTCGAAGACTGCTACTTTCTGTCCCTTGTTCATGTCAGTTGAAGTTTTCATTTAACGCTTGGTAGTATAACCCACCGTCGTTCTTTCCAAAACGGTTTTTGGTTTGGAAGGCAAGTCTCCACTCGTTCCGTCTTTGCCTTTAGGAGCGGGCCATGCACGGCCAGCGCCGCCAATGATAGCTTGACACGATCCGCCCGACTTGACACGTTTTAATAAAATCGGTCGCGAAAGACCCCCCTTATCTGGCCCTTATCTGCCTGTTCGAGCCCGTTCGCTGCACGCTTTTGGTAAAAATTGGTAAAATTTGGCACGATTTGGTAGCCCAAAAAACGTCCGAAAACGGACGGTCGTTTTGATAACCACCTTGTTTGCAACACTCGCTCCGCACCAAGGTCGGATTTCCACAGGGGGAAATGGCAATTACTTCCCTCAGTTAATTTTCTCAGTCCAACCATATCGGTAACCAACCGGCGAGCCGCTCGTGAAATTCTGTGACCGCCTTCCGGCAAAGAAAGTGTGAAATAATTGCCAAGCCGCTTCCAACAGAGAGACCAGAGGCACAGAGAAAAACGATAAACGTCTAAGAAATAAATGATATCTCATGTAACCTTCTCACTCTTCTCCGTGTCTCTGCGCCTCTGTGTTTAATTCTTTCACAGCTTCAAAGTGCGTGAGGCTCTTGTCATCCTCTCGGCCTGCCGCCTGATTTTTCGGCGCTCGTTGAGATGGCTCTCGACCCCCAAAAAGAAGGTGTGAAATAATTGCCAAGGAGCTTCCAACACAGAGACACAGAGACACGGAGAAAAATGACAAACGTCTGGAAATAAATGACATCTCATGTAATCTTCTCACTCTTTCTCTGTGTCTCTGTGTCTCTGTGTTTAATTCTTTCACAGCTTCCCAAGCTACGGCCGTTCTCACAAAATCGGTCGCGAAAGACCGCCATTTTCTGCCATTATCTGCACGTTTTTGCCGGAAAATGGCGGAATTTGGTCCGCTTCTGCACAAGAAACAGCACTCAAAAAGGGGCTCGTTTTCAAATAAGCTCTCAAGGCCCGGCGAAAGCACATCTAGCAAGTCCTTTAGATTGAGCAGCCGTTCTCCCACTCTTCTCCGCAACTTGGCCGACAACCCTCGTTGAATCAAAAAGATCGACCTCGGCACGTCTCCCTTGCGCGACATAACCCGAAAAGGTCGCCCCGCCGTTCGACGGAAGAACGGTTAGCAAGTCCTTTACAATCAGCACGCCTCCCGTCCGTTCTCCTCGGCAACTTGGCCGACAACCCTCGTTGAATCAAAAAGATCGACCTCGACACGTTCCCCTTGCGCGACATAACCCGAAAAGGTCCTCCCGCCGTTCGACGGAAGAACGGTTAGCAAGTCCTTTACAATCAGCACGTCTCCGGCTGTTCTCCTCGGCAACTTGGCCAACAACCACCGTGGAATCAACAGATCGGCCTCGACACGTTTCGGTCGCCCGACGAAACCCAAAGAGGCGGTCCGACGCGCGCCCAGGGGAAGAAGAGCATGGTTAGTAAGTCCTTTTAAGGACTCACTGCCTCTTCTCGGGTCAACTTGCGCCAGTCCTCCGCTTCCCCGGCCGGAAAACCGGGTTGAGGGTGAGACAGGTTGGAAACTTGACTCCACTTGCACGTTCCAAACGGATCCCGTACCACTTTTTCCTGACCCAGGCTCGTCGGCCTAAGACAGTATACCATAGGTAAAGGCGAATCCGCTAGGCCAGACCGGATGTGATCAGACGTGGTGCGTCACTTTTAAAAGAAGGTCATTACGAGGTCAGCCTAATCGTTTCCCTTTGTGCGGTAAACCGCCCGGAGCGGGCCCATCGGTAAATAGGCAGGATCCAGTCTTGAGGACGCCCTTGTGGCCCCAGACGGCACGACCGTCCGAGATGTACCCGTTTCGTCAAGACCCCGAGCGAATAATCTAAAATAGCGAGCCCCTCGAGGGTGGCGCGCGCTCCGTCGCGGCGCTGAACCATGCTAACCTCTGGCACCTCGACTATGTCTGATTGGGGGCCCTATGCCTAATCCACCGTCACCACGATGAGTGATGCGTCGTCGTGGAAATTGCCGTTGCAGAAACGCGAGACATCCTCAAGAATTCTTGTCCGGATGCCGTTGGCGCCCAGGCTCCGGGCGGCCAGAGCTGATGCCGCCATCGGCAGCATCCGTGGCCCGCGCGAAATAGCTTTCAATGTCGCGGTGGGCAAGACGTTTCTAGTGGCTGATCGCCTGAAGCTGGATTTCCGCGTGGAGGCATTTAATGTCGCCAACCATCCCAATCTCCTGAATGTCAATACCGCGTTTAACCCAACGAACACCACAACCTTCGGGCAGGCTTACGGCGGGCGATCCCCGCATCCTGGAGGGCATGCTTCGAGGGAGCTTTTAGAATCGTTGTGGTAAAATCCGTGCAAAAGCGGCGAAGGAGAAGTTGTCATGTTTTGCCGTGGACGCAGCGGTGCTCCGAATCACGCCATGGCTAAAAGGATCTTAGCCTGCCTCAGGAAATTGCGTCTCCTCCCTGTCGGCATGGTTCTCGCCTGGTGGTGTGTCACCGTATTTGCCCAGGCCCGGCAAGCTGACACGCAGGTTCGACTGCCGATGGTTGATGGAACTGATCTGCGCTTCGCTCGCAGTCGCCGCGATGTCACCTATACGGCGCTCCCGCCCGGCGACTATGTATTTCGCGTGCAGGGCAGCAACAATCGCGGCGTCTGGAACGAAAAGGGGGTAAGCCTTCGCATCCAGATCCTTCCTCCCTGGTGGGGCACATGGTGGTTTCGCAGTGTTTGCGCGGTTGTTTTTCTGCTCCTGCTGTGGGCGGCCTACCAGTTCCGTGTCCACCAACTTCAGAGGGAGTCGAAGAAGCTTCGGGACGTGATTGACACCATCCCGGGATACGTCTGGAGCGCTCTGCCGGACGGCTCCGTCGATTTCATGAATCGGCGTGGGCTTGAGTTCAGCGGAGTCCCTTTGGAGGACGCGTTGGGTCGGGGCTGGGAGGCGGCATTTCACCCCGACGACCTTGCCAGGTTCCTGCACGAGTGGCGCGCGGCCGTGGCGTGTGGGAAGGCGATGGAAAGTGAAGCCCGGTTACGCCGGGCGGACGGGCAATATCGATGGCTGTTGATCCGCAACGTACCGCTCCACGACCAACGGGGAAAGATCGTCAAGTGGTATGGCACCAGTCATGACATCGATGATCGCAAGCGGGCCGAGAAATCCTTGCGGGAACAGGCCAATCTCCTCGATCTCACGCACGACACCATTTTTGTGGTGGATATGCAAGGGGTGATCAAGTACTGGAATCGCGGCGCCGAGGAGCAGTACGGCTGGACCGCCGAGCAGTCGGTGGGCACAGTTGTTCACGACTTGCTGAGAACAGTGTTCCCGGTGCCGCGCGACGAGATTATAGCGGAGGTGATCCGTACAGCTCGCTGGGAAGGCGAACTTGTGCATACCAGGAAGGACGGAACCCAGGTAGTGGTGTCGAGTCGCTTGGCTTTGCAGAGCGATGAGCAGGGTGCGCCGGTCGCCATCCTGGCGACCAGTAACGACATCACCGAGCGCAAGCGTGCCGAGGAAGCCCTGCAGGCCAGCGAAGGTTATCTGGCGGAAGCGCAACGGCTGAGTCTCACAGGCAGCTGGGCTTTCGATCTAGCCAGCAACAAGTATACCTACTCTTCGGAGGAGTGTAACCGAATTCTTGAACTTGGTGAGCTACAGGATTGGCCGACCAGGCAAGCAATTTCCCGACAAATCCACCCGGAGGATTGGGACAGGGTGAACGAGAGCTTTGAGAAGTCGCTCCGCGAGAAAGTAGATACCTCGAGCGAGTTCAGGATCGTGCTGCCCAGCGGAACGGTCAAACATATTCAGGTGATCCGGCACCCTGTCCTGAATGATGCGGGAGACGTCGTTAAGCTGGTGGGTACCCTGATCGATATGACGGAACGAAAGCGCGCCGAAGAAGAGCGCGAGAGGCTGCGCCAGCTCGAGGCAGATCTCGCGCACTTCAACCGCGTGAGCATGATAGGAGAACTGGCCGCCTCGATCGCGCATGAAGTCAACCAGCCGATTGCGGCAGCTATCACCAGCGCTAACGCCTGCTTGCGATGGCTTGCGCACGATCCGCCAGATTTGGAAAGGGCGCGTGCGGCAGTGGGGAGAATTGAAAAGGAAGGAAACCGTGCGGCCGAAGTGATCCAGCGCTTGCGGTCTTTCTATAAGAAAGGCGCACCACCTCGCCGTGAGTTGCTGGACATGAACGAGGTGGCCCGCGAGATGCTGGAATTATTGCGCCCGGAAGCCGGGCGGCGCTCCGTCTCGCTGCGGACCGAGCTGGCGGAGCTTCCCAAGGTACTGGCGGACCGGGTGCAACTGCAGCAGGTGTTCATGAA
Source organism: Terriglobia bacterium (assembly GCA_035315065.1). Taxonomy (GTDB): domain Bacteria; phylum Acidobacteriota; class Terriglobia; order UBA7540; family UBA7540; genus DATFYM01. Next base: position 5,529 of record DATFYM010000069.1, on the reverse strand, counting down.
CCTGATGCTCAATGGCATCGAGGCGATGGAGGAGGTCGGAGGGGAACTGACGCTCAAATCAGAGCTCGGCCCCGACGGCCAACTGCTGCTCTCGGTCAGCGACACCGGCATCGGACTCCCCGCCGAAAAAGCCGATCAGATGTTTGATGCCTTCTTCACGACCAAGCCGCAGGGCTCGGGCATGGGGTTGGCCATCTGCCGGTCGATTATTGAGTCGCATGGCGGTCGATTGTGGGCTACTGCCAATTCCGGACGAGGCGCAACGTTTCATTTCACTCTGCCCCCCGAAATCGAGGCGCAGGCATGAAGCAAGCGGAGAGTCCCACCGTTTTCGTTATTGATGATGATGCCGGCGTGCGCCGGTCGATCCAGGATTTGCTGGGATCGGTGGGCTTGCGGTCCCAGACCTTCGCGACGGCGCAAGAGTTCCTCCGCAGCCGTCGCGCGGACGGCCCAAGTTGCCTCGTCCTGGATGTCAGACTTCCGGGCATGAGCGGCTTGGAGTTTCAGCTCAAGCTAGCAGAGGCCGGCATCCCGATTCCGATCATCTTCATCACCGGACATGGAGATATTCCCATGACCGTGAAGGCCATGAAATCGGGTGCGGTGGAGTTCCTTACCAAGCCTTTCCGAGAGCAGGAGTTGCTGGACGCGATTCAGCAGGCGTTACAGCGTGACCGCACGATCCGCGAAGAGCGAAGTGAGGTCGAAGAGTTGCGAAAGCGCCATGAGACGCTGACCGCACGAGAGCGCGAAGTCATGAGCCTGGTTGTTTCCGGGATGCTCAACAAACAGGTTGCATCGGAGCTGGGGGCCAGCGAAACCACGGTGAAAATCCATCGCGGCCACGTGATGCAAAAGATGCAGTCTGGGTCGGTGGCCGAGCTCGTCAGAATGGCGGATAAACTGAAGCTTGCCACCCACAAGTGATCGCTGGCTCAGCTAAGTACTGCCGTTCGTAATTACGGTGGCGTATTCAGACCCCTCAGATGGAGCCCCGGAGGGGCGGTAGAGAGTAGCCCAGGGCGTGAGCCCTGGGTGCAGACCGGGAGTATATTTCTTGATTATACGGGTATCTGGCCCCAGGGCTCACGCCCTGGGCTACTCTCTACCGCCCCTCCGGGGCTTCACGATTGCTGAAGCGGGGGCCTGTCGTCCGGGGCCGACGCATTTCAACGCTCATTGAGCACTGCTACAACAAACCCTGTAACCGCATTTTTGTAATCACCGCCGACCCCGCAAAACCAAATAGGAAACTAATACCAAAGTGTTATGGCGCCGAACGAAGGCGTGATTGTTCTCGGCCGGGCTCGGCACTACGCTTTCAACGTGAACACCGAGCGCAAATCTGGGTTGGTCGCAATCGTCGACGATGACAAATCGGTTCAAATCGCATTGCAAGATCTGATGGAAGCCGTTGGGCTTTCGGCCGGTTGCTTTGGCTCCGCGGAAGAATTCCTGAAATCGGGACAGCAGCGCAACACTGCGTGCCTCATTGCGGATATTCGTATGCCGGGAATGAGCGGGATCGAACTCCACCGTCAACTGCTGGCTAGTAATTGTAAAGTAGCGGTTGTTTTCATTACGGCGCATGGATATGACGACCGAGCAAGGTCAGAAGCTTCCTCAGATTGGACAGTTGCTTACTTGCTTAAGCCATTCGGCGAGGGTGAATTGCTTGATGCCGTCCACGCGGCTTTGGAATTGAAATCGAGCGCATAAGCAAGACAGCTAAACCAAGGAGGTTCCCATGAGTGAAACCGGGGCTTTGGTTTACGTAGTCGATGACGATGCGTCCGCGCGCGAAGGAGTGGCACGCCTGATTCGCTCCGCCGGACTGATGACCAAGACCTTTGCTTCAGGGGAGGAGTTCCTGGCGGCCGCGCGGCCTACCATACCAAGTTGTTTGGTGCTGGATGTGAATCTCCCCGGGCTCAGCGGACTTGACGTGCAAAAGGAGCTGATCAAATCGGGTGCTCAGATTCCCGTCATATTTCTCACCGGCCACGGCGACATCCCAATGACAGTGAGTGCGGTCAAAGCAGGTGCAGTGGACTTTTTGACGAAGCCCTTCGACGACGAAGCCCTGCTGGCTGCCATCCGGCAAACTCTCACCTTTGATCTGAAAGACGAAACCCGCGGCGAGATGAGCCAGGCTGGCAAGCAAGTGGCCATGGCGGCGGAAAATGCCCTGGCGTATGAACGCCTCCAAGATCAGCGACTCTATTTGGAGTCAGAGATCAGCTCGGAATGCGGCTTTGAGGATATTGTCGGCAAAAGTGCCGCGCTGCGCAAGGTTCTGGACCAGGTCGCGATCGTGGCGCCGACCGGCTCAACTGTTTTGCTGCATGGTGAAACCGGGACCGGCAAGGAACTGTTCGCGCGAGCGGTTCATAACCGCAGCCCGCGTCGCGAGCGCACTTTCGTACGGTTGAATTGCGCGGCCATACCCTCCGGGCTGGTGGAAAGCGAACTATTTGGCCACGAAAAAGGCGCTTTCACCGGTGCCCTGATGCAGAAACGGGGCCGGTTCGAGGTGGCGGATGGCGGCAGCCTCTTTCTGGATGAGATCGGCGATATCAGCCTCGATTTGCAGCCTAAGCTTCTGCGTGCCCTGCAGGAACACGAATTTGAACGCTTAGGAAGTACCAAGACCATCCATGTCGATGTTCGGCTGATCGCCGCCACGCACCGGGACCTGGAGGCCATGATCCGGGCCAATCAATTCCGGGAAGACCTTTTCTATCGGTTGAATGTTTTTCCGATCGAGATCCCTCCCCTGCGCGAAAGGCGAGAAGATATTCCGCTCCTGGTGCACTACTTTGTTTCGCGCCTGGCCCGCCGCATGCAAAAACAGATCCGGACCATTCCCAAACAGGCCATGGAGGCGCTGGTGAGCGCCCCCTGGCCCGGCAACGTTCGCGAGCTGGAAAACTTCATCGAGCGCTGCGTCATCGTCACGCCCGGGGAGGAGTTGAAAGTCCCAAGTCCTGAGCTCAAGCGATCGCTACCTCGAGCGGCTGCTCCCGCCTCGACCTTCGAAGAAGTTGGGCGGCAGGCGATTGTCGAGGCTTTGCAAGCCGCATCGGGGAAAATATCCGGCAAGAGCGGAGCCGCGGAGCGCCTCGGGCTGAAGCGAACAACGCTGCAGAACAAGATGCAGAAACTGAACATCAGCAAAGCCGATTACACCGGCCCCGTCAATTAATCTACCTCAGCCGGCCTGGCCGCTGCCCCTCGCGCTCTGACGGCCCATTCAACAGCCCATATTCTGGCACTGCCCGCCTTTGGGCGCGGCTGTCTATCGTTGCACCTCAACGTGACCCTTACTTCTCACTCACTTATCAAAATGTTTGTTTGGCACAGCACCTGCACACACACCTCGGCGGGGGTGGAACGATGCTACGTCAGATCGTCAGAGTAGCGCCCAGCAGATGTCGGCGGAATCGCATTCTCATCATGCAGGTCACAATATGGATGTCGCGTACGTCTCGGCACTAGCGGCGCTTGGCGGATCGGTGGTCGGCGGACTGACCGCGGGCATCACGACTTGGCTGAGCCAACATGCTCAGGTGAGGGCCGCGCAGCTCGCCCGCGAAATGTCGCGGCGAGACGACCTCTACAAAGATTTCATCGTCGTGGCATCGGAAGCCTATGGCGATGCCATCCTGAGTAACGAGCCGGATCTTCGGCAGCTCGTCGCCCTCTACGCCATGATTAGCAGGATGCGCCTCCTGTCCTCCCCGCGAATTGTCGAGTGCGCGGTGAAGACCATGGACGCAACCATCGCCACCTACTTCGCACCGAACAGGACGCTCCGCGAGGTGCATGAAATGATGAAGAGCGGGGCAGGGATCGATCCGGTGAAGGACTTCAGCGAAGCCGCACGCGACGAGCTGCAGGCGTTCAGCTCGCCATAGGGCGGCGAATGCTTTGATTGTTAGTCTGAAGCCTTTCCGCCCTGTGAACCACGGCGGATCGCATTGGGCGTTTCGTGTTCTTCCGCCGGTTAGACGCCGGTTAGACATGGGAAGGCCGCCCCGCCCACGGAGTGATTTTGATATGCATGCTATCGTCCAGTTTCTCGTCAAGCACGGATACTCCTTCCTGTTCGTTGTGACATTCGCGCACCAGATAGGTTTGCCGCTACCGGGACCTCTGTTTTTGCTTGCGGCCGGGGCACTCGTAGCTGCTCGGAAGCTGGGCTTAGTCCCCGCTCTCGGTCTGGCTGTCAGTGCCTGTGTAATAGCCGACTGGGCGTGGTACGAGGCGGGTCGGCGGTGGGGCGATAGGGTTGTGCACTTCATTCATCGCCTTGCGCCAGATCCTGACGCCGCCGAGCGCAGGTCGCAAGAGAACTTTGCCCGGCATGGACCTCAGCTTCTCATGGTGGCCAAGTTCGTCCCGGGACTGGACGCGGTAGCGCCTCCCCTGGCCGGGGCATCCGGCACCAGCCGGCTGCGTTTCCTGGCCTCTGACGCAGTGGGCGCCGGTCTCTACTCAGGAGCCTATGCCGGACTTGGCTATGTCCTCAGCCACGACCTGGACCGGGCGGCTGCGTACGCTGCCAGAGTGGGAACGCTTATGGCAGTTCTCGCGTTCGTTGGGTTCTCTATCTACGCCGCCCCCAAGCTGGTCCGGTTGTGTCGCTTTATACGCGAGTTTCGACTGGCACGGATCACACCAGAAGAACTCAAGCAGAAGCTGGACGCTGGCGAACAGGTCTTCATTGTCGATTTGCAGGGCGCGCGGCACCGTCAGGGCATCCCCGGCGCGGTTCGCATCGATCCTCGTAGGCTTGAACAGTATAGAGCCTACGACAGCGCGGTTCGCATCGATCCTCGTAGGCTTGAACTGTATAGAGCCTACGACAGAAAAGCGCCGGCCCCTCTCCCTCGCGACCGCGAGGTGGTCCTTTACTGCGATACTCCGCGTGAGTTCACAAGCGCCCGCGTGGCTCTGGCAATGCGACGGCAGGGGTTCCGCCGCGTTCGACCGCTCGCGGGGGGGCTTCGGGCTTGGCAGGAACGGGGCTTCCCTGTGACCCAGGATTTATCGCTTTGGGTGCCCGAATTGGTCCAAAAGCGGGGAGAGACTCAGAATCTACGCTTTCCCTCGGCAGATCAGCAGCAACTGTGAGTTGCTGTAGACAATATTATGACCCGATGTTTGGTCCGCCCCCGCGCTGTTCTATACGCAGCGACATCAATGGGAATTGCCCCGTTGAAAAGCGATCGAATCCTGATTTGGCAGCAGAGGATCAGGGCTTCGAGGAGGAGCAGATGCCAAGGAAATTGTCGTTGCTGGTATTGAGTTGGGTGTTGTTGGTGGCCACGATGGCGTCGGCGCAATCGGAACGCAGCCTGCCCTATCGCAATAACCACAAGAGCGAAGACACGATAGTGGTTGACGTGTGGGCGGCAGCCGAGCCTGATCCCGCGGTCTCCGCACAAGCAGCTCCGGCGGCTCTGTCCCGAGATTTTGCGGCTTCGGCGATGAGAGCCGCGGCCGAAATCAGGGATTGGCAGT
>DATFYM010000068.1:0-75301 GCA_035315065.1 Terriglobia bacterium | reverse complement strand
ACGCCAGCCCAGCAGCGCGCCTTCGACTTGCTCGGGATCCGCCTCAAGCCTGACTAACCGTAGTCAGTAAATCTCTCCCTCTGATCCGCCAACTCTTGGTATCATCTATACTTACGCTCCGACGGTCCAGGAACTTCGGTTTAAAGGTGAAGGTTGCCCTCGGTCCCTGTCTTGGTCCGGTTCGGCCAATCAGGCTTAGGCCCGTTGCTTACAGGAACTTCTTCGCGCCAAGAGCGTTGCAGACCAAAGGTATCCTGTCCGTTAGGTTTAGGTCCCTCGCTACTCCCCAAGCCGTCAAGGCAACTTCGTGCTCGCCCCGCAACCTGGCGGGGTGAATGTAAGTTTGCAGGACATGGGCTCGAACCTCGTCTGTTTTGTTCATGAGGGTACCCCAGAACAGATCTTACTCCTGAATCCCTCGAACACCAATGTGCTCATTTCTTCACACCTTCTGGCGCCCTGGGCTACTCTCTTTCGCCCCTTCGGGGCTAAGGCATTTTTTTTCACCTTCTGAGGGTTCCGTTGTGCCTGTCTTACAATCGTCAATCGTCAATCGACAATTCCGAGGCGTACCCATAAAGCTAGGGTATCTGGTGAGCCCCGAGCCGTCTCTAATCCTTTCGCCGATACCCCCACTGATAAGACAAGTTGTAATTCGTGCCGCAGCTGCCTAATATAGGAGAGTCGCAAACTTTCAAGGGAACTTCGCGCAATCTCGAGACCGGCAAATCTCTGTAGGAGAGGCCTCCTATGGTAGACGAAGTCGTTGTTGGTTTGCTGTTGGTGCTCGCCGTCCCGCTCGCTGGGGGCGGGACTTCGGCGCAGGTGACTGCTCGTCCGGCACACAACGGGTCGGCCCAGGCAGGTGCCCAGGACCCGCATGCTCTCCCAGGCCGAGCTACCCAGGGTGGAGGAGTCAAGCAGAGCCACGGAGCGACCCACGCCAAGCGGTTGGGGGCTGCGGGCCATTGTGCCCGCGCGAGCGCGCTCGCCGACCAAGGCGATTTGGCGGGAGCGATTGCCGAATACCAGCAAGCCCTTCAGCTAAGACCAAACTACGTCGAGGCGCATAAAGGCCTAGCCGAGATCTATGAGCGGAAGGACGACTCAGACCTCGCTGTGGCGGAGTATCGCCAAGCGCTCAGGTTTGGGGCAGACGACGCCGATACCCACGCCACCATCGCCCACCTGCTGCGGGCGAGGGGAGACCTTGACGAAGCGCTCGTCGAATACAGTGCGGCGTTGCGCCTCGAACCGAGCTTGGCTGACGCTCACGATGGCTTCGGAATCGCGCTCGAAGCCCTGGGCGACCTCAGGGGCGCCATCGGTAAGTTTCGCGACGCGATCCTTCTGAAACCGGACTATGGCGAAGCGCGCTACCATCTAGGTCAGGCCCTGGACGCTAGGGGTGATGCGGCTGACCTTGACGAAGCGATCAGCGAGTACCGCCAATCGCTGGGCTTGAGGCCGGGCTTGATCGCGGCGCACGCCCTTCTGGGTGTCGACCTTCAAAGGAAGGGCGACCTTGCGGGCGCCGTTGCCGAGTTCCGCCGAGCCGTGCTCTTGAACCCGGACTCCCCCTCCTGGCACAAGGATTTTGGCTTTGCGCTCGAAACGACGGGCGACTTGCCGGGTGCTCTGGACCAATACCGCGAGGCGGTCCGCCGCAAACCTGATTATGCTCTCGCCCACTATGACCTCGGGGTGGTGCTGGCCGAGATCAACGCCGACGACGAGGCATTGGCCGCGTTTCGCCTGGCGGTTCGCTTGAAGCCCGACTTCGCCGAAGCGCACAACAATCTTGGGAATGCGCTCGAAGCGAACGGCGCCCTCGAGGCAGTCATCGCCGAGTATCGCGACTCCATTCGCCTGAAACCGGCTCTGGTGGAAGGGCACTACAACCTCGGCCGGGCATTGCAGGAGAAGGGTGATCTCGAAGGTGCGCTCCCCGAATACCGCGAAGCGCTCCGCCTGAAGCCGGAGCAACCCGAAGCGCATTACGTCCTCGGCCTGGCGCTCGAAACCAATGGTGATCTCAGAGGAGCCATCACCGAATACCGCGAGGCTCTGCGCTTGAAGCCTGATTTTTCGGAGGCGCACATTAGCCTAGGTCGCGCTCTCGAGGAGACACCGTCCGACCCTCTGATTCCACCCGCGAGCACGGCGCCGATCGCCGCGGCAGGCGGCCTGGCAGAGGCGGCCGCAGAGTATCGCGAAGCGATTCGCTTGAGGCCGCAGGTCTCGCTGGCGCACGCCAGTCTCGCCGGTGCCTTGCTAGCCCAGGGGAATCTGGACGACGCCATCGAGGAGTTGCGTGAGGAGTTGCGCCTCAATCCCGAGGACCCCTACGCTGCGAATAATCTCGGCGTCGCCATAGGTAGGAAGAGGGGGCGCGGAGGGGAGGTTCCGGACGCCTTGCTCAGCGCGCTGAGAGAGGCGGTTCGCCTCGATCGGGACTTCGCCGCCGCCCACAACAACCTGGGGAACGCTCTCGCAACCCAGCACAACTTGGAACGGGCTCTCACCGAGTATCGCATTGCGATGCATCTGGAAAACGATTATGCTGAGCCGCACTTTAACGCGGCCCTTGCCCTCGCCTCCTCCGGGGACGCCGACGGCGCCATCGCCGAATACCGCCTGGCCTTGAAGCTGCGGCCGGACCTGGCAATGGCCCACAACAACCTCGCCGTTGAATTGGAAGGGCAGGACGATCTGGAAGCGGCTGTTGGCGAGTATCGCCAAGCCGCGCAGGCGGACCCGCACGACCGCACTGCCCACTACAACCTGGCGATGGGGCTCGAAGCCGAGGGCGATCTCGACGGCGCACTCAATGAGTTCCGCCAGGCAACGCGGCTGGAGCCAGGGCTTGCATTGCCGGACCGCGATCACGGCACGGCGTGGCGTGAAGAAGACACTCTTGACACGGTGACGCCTGAGTGCCGCGAACCCTTGTTCCCAGCGTCGACGCGAGCCATCCAGGGTACTTCCTCGGAACCCTTGATGGCAGCTAGCCCCAGCCTTTCTGCCGCTTCGATCCATGCCAAGGCAGAATGCCGAGCGGCACTGTGGCTGAAGCCCCAGGGAAGCGAGGCTTACTTCACTCTCGGCGCCGCCCCCGATGACGAGGGCTTGCCCCCCGTTCGATCCGCTGTGCTCCAAGCGGCTGGGTCGCCGGTGCCTCCCAGTCCATCCTCAAACCCTGCTATCTCAAACAGCGCGGCAGCGGGCAGTGCAGCGACCGGTTCCTTCGTCGGCTCTGCGTCGAACCCTTCGCCGCGGCATGAGGATGCGCCGGTCACGAAGACAGAAGCGCCGCCCGCGTCGGCTGACGCGCCGGCTGTCTCTTCCGGGTTGTCGACTCGTTCCGAACCGAGATCCGGTGAGGTCGGCGATCTGGGGTCGTACCGTGAGGCCGTTCGCGGGTCGCCGACCGATCCTGCCGCACACCACAATCTGGGGCGCGCGCTGGCTGCGCGCGGTGACGTCGACGGCGCGATCGCCGAGTTCCGCGAGGCGTTGCGCCTGGGGCCTGACCGGGCTGAGTCGCATCTCGGTCTCGGCGGCATGCTCCTCGAAGAGCACGACCTTGACGGCGCCATCGTGGAGTTCCAGGCGGTCGCCCGTTTGAAGCCGGATGACCCCAGGGGCCACTACAGCCTGGGCCTCGCTCTCTACAGGAAAGGCGATGCCGCGAGCCTGGACCTAGCCGTCGCCGCATATCGCGATGCGTTACGCCTCCGTCCAGATGACCCGGACGTGCGTTACGCGCTGGGCATCACTCTCTCTCAAAAGCACGACTGGGATGGGGCAATCTCCCAATATCGCGAATCCCTGCGCCTGGCACCGGACCGTGCCCCCGTGCACGAGCAGTTGGGCCATGCATTAATTCAGAAGGGCGACCGCGCCGCCGCGCTGGACGAGTTTAGGAAGGCCAGTGGACTCGATCCGAACAACACGGCCGTTCGCACGCTGTTGGACAGCCTCGAGCGCGAGCAAGTGAAGAACTGAGTGCTGGAACGACTCCGTCGCCGGGCATCGAACGGCGGAGCCATTGAGGAACTCAAAAGTGAATCGCAGCCCGATAGTCATCGCCCTGTTGGGGACATGCCTGTTCGGCGGGCCAGTAGCGGCTTGGTCACAGTCGTCTCATAAGAAGCCGCGAAAGGTGCTGCAACCCGAGCCGCGCCGAGTCGAAAAGGAGGCGTGGACCATCTTAGGTCGCGTTCTTAACCTCCAGGGGGAGCCACTGAGCGGAGGCGACGTCGAGCTGTCTGCGGGGGAGGCTTCGCAGCCACTGAAGACGGTCGAGTCCAATCTCAAGGGCGAGTTCCAATTCTCCTTGGACCGTGAACCATCGGAAGCGCCGAGGGCTAAGGTTACCGTAAGAAAGGATGGCTACCGCGATGCCTGGGAGGACGTGGATTTTGAGGCGACCGACATCGCTGAACACCCCACCGCTCCTCGCGCGAGAATCCGTCACGTAGAACTCATGCTCCGGCCTAGTCAGGAGGACGCACGTCAACTGTCACTCGATGTTCTCGTCCACGAGCTGAGGCCGCGCCTGCGCTACCTTACCTTTACAAAAGAGAGCCCGGCGCTGCCAGGCGCTGCACCACCGGGCGCCGCCTCCGCCGTGACCACTCCGACGGCGCAGCCGTTGGCTGCACAGTACTCGGAGGGCGCGGAGGAGTTGCTGGACAAAAGCGACCCCGCCGGCGCGGTTCCCCGGATTGAGAGGCTGGTAGCCGAAGCTCCCTCTTGTGTGCGGTGCCGGACTTTGCTCGCCTTGGCGCTGCTCCGGCGCGGAAGCTTGGCGAGCGCCATCCGCGAAGTCACGGAGGCGGCCAGGCTCGACACCCTGGCGAGAGAACCGGAACGGACGGAGGGACCTTTCCTTATGCTCGCTGTGGTTGAAACCTGGCGTGGGCGCCTCAGGCAGGCGGCTTTCTACTTTCTGGAAGCGCTTGACGTTGAGGCGGACGACACTCTTGCCCTCCAAGAACTGGGGCGCGTCTTCGTCTTGGAGCACAAGATGAAGGCCGCAGACCTTTATCTCGCCAAGGCGATCAAGGGTGGCGCGACCGCCGACGCCCACCTGCTGCGGGCTCACGCCCTCGGGGAGGAGGGCGCCCGAGATGAGGCGGAAGCCGAGGTGCAGGCCTTTCTGAGTGGAAGGAAAGTCAAGGAGCTCCCGCTGGAGATTCGCTCCGACGTAACGCAAGTGGAAGACCACTTGAAGCTCGAGGCTGCGGACAAGGTGACTTCGGTGGTGGATGCCCCCTTGCCCCAGTTGCAGGGTGCCATCTCGGAGTTACAAGGCATCGAGCCCGTGGCAAGCCAAGCGGACCTGCCCAAGATTCTGCGCAAGGTGGGCGACGGTGTAAAGGCGTTCTTTGAGACCTTCCCCAACACCAGTTCATTGGAGGAAGTCACACAGGAGCGCCTCAGCCCTGGCGGCAAGGTGAAGGAATCCACGCGCGCGGAATATCAATATCTCCTTCTTCAAAGCTCAGAGAGGTCCGTGCTGCAAACCAAAGAGTACCGGACGGACAAAAAGGGTGCGCCCGCAAGTGAGGCGGGCTCGCTCGGCCGGTTTATGATTACCGCCGGTTTCGCAGCCGATTCACTCCATTTTCATCCGGCCAATCAGTCGGGCGCGCGTTTCCTCTATCTCGGCCGACAGACGATGGAAGGCCACAACTGCCACGTTGTTGCTTTTGCGCAGAGGCCGGAAACCGCAACGGCGATGGAGGACTTCATTGTCAACGGAGCGCACTGGCCGGTTCTCGTGCAGGGTGTGGCGTGGATCGACGCCTCGTCTTATCAGATCATCCGCCTCCGCACCGACCTCCTGACCCCCAAGCCCGAGATCCGCCTCAGGCGACAGACCACGGATATCCGCTTCGGCGAGGTCCACTTCACCGGCAGTGACGCAAAGCTGTGGCTGCCGCGCGAGGTTGCCGTTACCGTTGATCTGAACGGCAGAATCCTTTGTAACCATCATCGGTACTCGGATTTCAGGCTTTTCAACGTGGAAGCAAAAGAAAAACACAACGCCGAGAAGTTGCTGCACCAGCCGCGGCCAGACTCCGAGTGAAACAAGACCCGTCTGGGCTAGCGCCAGACAGGCTTCCGGGAGGATGATTTCTTGCTCAAGCCTCGTATCTGCATTCGGCGATCCCGCGCCCGCGGTGCGGGTGTCTACCGTGAGGCCGTTGTCAGGAAGAGATGAACCGCTTCGTCGAGGGCGGCGCGGGCTCAATCAGCCGTTTGACCGCAACTCATGACATCGAGCGGCATGGCGTAGGCCACGAACTGATCGCCTTCCTTCCACATTTCAATTTGAACGGTGTATTCAATATTCATCGGTCTCATCGTATCATCGTAGACGCGATTCTGTCACTGCCGCGGTTGGTCATGAGATGAAACTCCCGATCGAAAGACAGGACCGGCGCCGGATGCGCGAGATGTTCACCACCATTGCGCCGCGCTACGATTTCATCACCCGCACTTTCTCCTACGGCATGGACCGCCGGTGGAAGCGACTCGGCGTGGAGAAGGCGTCGCTGCCGCCGGACGCGGTGGTGCTGGACCTTGCCTGCGGCACCGGCGATTTCTCTCAACTGGTACGGCAACACCTGCCGCGGGCGCGAACCGTGGCGGTGGACCTTACGGAGCCGATGCTGCGTTTGGCGCGCCGGCGCGGCCTGACCGGCGCCGTCTGCGGTGATGCTGCCGCATTGCCCTTTGCCGACGCGTCGTTCGATTGCGTCGCCATCGGCTACGGCCTGCGCAATTTCCCCGACCTCGACGCGGCGGTGCGGGAGGTCGGGCGCGTGACGCGACCCGGCGGCTTGCTCGTCAGCCTCGATTTTTTCCTGCCGCGAAACCACGTGCTGCGCCCGCTCTATCTCGGATACTTGTACGCGCAGGGCGCCTTCTGGGGCACGCTCTTGCACGGAAGCCCCCGCGTCTATACGTACATTCCCGATTCGCTGCGCAGCTTCGTCTCCATGGAAGAGTTCTCTTCCTTGCTCCGGCGAAGGGGATACGCGCGGGTGGAAATGCGCGGATATATTTTCGGCGGCATCGGGCTACATTGGGCGATCAAGAACCTGTAGCCGTGGAGGAATTTTGGATTTTGGATTTTGGATTGAAGGGGAAGAGACCTTGGTTCTCAGTTCCTGGCATTCGGGACCAAAGCTAACGACCAAGGGTGCGGTTCCCTTCAATCCGAAATCCAAAATCCAAAATCCAAAATTCCACTGTGGGCGGAAAGCGTGAGCAATGGGGGCCGCGTTTCGGTGATCATCCCGGCGCGCAACGAAGAAGCAAACATCGAAACCGCGGTGCGATCGGTGGCCGCACAGCAAGACGTGCGCGAGATCATCGTAGTGGACGATCAGTCCACCGACCACACGGCGGAGATTCTCGTTGCCCTGAAGGCCGACCTTGAGACGTTGCGCGTGATCCAGGCGGATTCGCTGCCGCCGGGCTGGATGGGGAAGACTCACGCGCTGGCGATAGGAGTAAGTGAAGCCGAGGGTGAGTGGCTGCTTTTTACGGACGCGGATACCGAGCACCGGCCGGGTAGTCTCGCGGCGCTGCTCTGCCGTGCTGAGCGCGAGCGGGTGGATCTGCTCTCGCTTTCGCCCGGCCAGGTGACTGCGACTTGGTGGGAGAAAGCAGTGATCCCGTCGGTTTACGTGTGGCTTGCCAAGCGATTCCGATTCGAGGAGGTGAATCGCCCGCAGTCGCCGGCGGCCGCGGCCAACGGTCAGTATATCCTCATCCGGCGCCAGGTCTACGAGCGCGCCGGAGGGCACGAGGCCGTTCGGGCGGAGGTCCTGGAAGATGTGGCGCTGGCGCGCCTGGTGAAAGCCTCCGGCGGGCGCCTGCTTTTTCTGCCCGGCGCCTCCTGGGTCACCACGCGGATGTACCGCACCTTTCGCGCCATGTGGCAGGGCTGGACCAAAAACCTCTACTTGCTCGCGGAGGGCAACTTGGGAACGCTGCTCGGGCAGGTGGTCGAATTCTCGTTTTTCGACCTGATCCCGCTGATTGCCGTTCCGGCCTTGGGTTTGGCTGCGGCTATGGAGTGGATGGATCGGAAGTGGGCGGTCGTTTTGGCGGTGGCGTGTCTCTCGAGTCTGCTTTGGAGGAGCATCCGGTACCGTCACGCCGTCGTCAAGTTGGGATTTGAGCCGGGCGTCGCCACGATCCGTTACCGGCTGGCGGGTGCCTTCCTCTTCAGCCTGCTTCTGTTGAGCTCGGCGTGGGCTTGGCGCGGCAGCCGAACCGTCAAGTGGAAGGACCGCATCTATTCCATTGACGATTGACAGTTCGAAACTTGAAAATCGAAACTCGAAATTCGAAACTCGCCCTCTCGCAAACTGGGAATTCGAGACTCGCGAAGGGTGAGGATCAGATTGGGTCAGGGCGATTTTCGGGTTTCGATTTTCGAGTTTCGATCTTGACGCCACAGTTCCGGAGGACGAGCCATGAAAGCCATTCAAGTTCAAAAAACTGGTGGACCCGAAGTCCTGACGCTGGTGGATCTGCCCGTGCCCCAGCCAAAACCGAATGAAGCGGTGGTGAAAATCGCCGCCGCGGGCGTCAACTTCATCGATGTCTACTTTCGTGAGGGCCGCTATCCCGCGTCATTGCCATTCGTGGACGGCCAGGAAGCTTCAGGCGTCGTAAGCGAAGTCGGCAGCGAGGTGAAAACTGTTAAGGTGGGGGATCGGGTGGCATACTGCGGCCCCTTGGGCAGCTATGCCGAATACGCCGCCGTGCCGGCCGACCGCCTGGTTCGGATTCCTGACGGCGTCACCGACCAACAGGCGGCTGCGGCCATGCTCCAGGGCATGACAGCGCACTACCTGGTGCATAGCACCTATCCGTTGAAGAGGGGCGAGACGGCGCTTATCCATGCCGCGGCGGGAGGCGTTGGCCTGCTCCTGGTGCAGATGGCCAAGAACATCGGCGCGCGGGTGATCGGGACCGTGGGCTCGGAAGAGAAAGCGAAGTTGGCCCGCGAAGCCGGCGCCCACGACATCATCCTTTACTCGCAGCAGGATTTCGAGGCGGAGACTAAAAGCCTTACCGACGGAAAAGGGGTCCACGTCGTCTACGATGGCGTCGGCAAGAGCACGTTCGAGAAGGACCTGAACGTCCTCCGGCCACGGGGGTACCTGGTTCTCTTCGGCGGCGCCAGCGGACCCGTGCCGCCCTTCGATCCGATTCGGCTTACACAAAAGGGATCGCTGTTCCTTACGCGGCCGAGCCTGGGGCATTACATCGCCACGCGTGAAGAACTGGAGCAGCGCGCGACGGATGTTCTGAACATGATGTCGGACGGAAGGATCCAACTGCGCATTGAGCATATTTATCGCCTGGAGCACGCGTCCCAGGCGCATCGTGACTTGGAAGGCCGTAAGACGACGGGAAAGCTTTTGTTGATTCCGTAGTGGAGGGTATTTTGGATTTTGGATTGAAGAGGGAAGCGACCTTGGTTATTAGGTCCTGGTAGTTGGGACCAACAACCGACGATCAGGTCTTGGTCTTCAATCCAAAATCCAAAATCCAAAATAGTCTCAATTCTGGGGAAGGCACGATGATTTACGTAACCCGTCGAGCGGAGTTTTCCGCCTCGCATTATTACCACAATCCGGCTCTTAGCGACGAGGAGAACCGGCGCATTTTCGGCAAGACCAGCAACCCGCACGGGCATGGTCACAACTATGTGCTGGAAGTGACGGTGGCGGGTGAAGTGGATCCCAAGACCGGCATGGTGTTCGACCTGAAGGACCTGAAGAAGTTGCTGGAAACCCAGGTGATGGATCTGATGGACCACAAGTTTCTCAACAAGGAAGTGCCCGCGTTCGCCACCACGATTCCCACCACGGAAAACATCGCCGTCGAAATCTGGAACCTGCTGACGACCAAGCTCGACTTTAGCCGGCTGCATCGCGTGCGGCTGTATGAGACGCCGGACCTGTTTGTGGATTACTACGGCGATGGCAACGGGGGCGCCCGATGATCGCTTTCCTGACGCGGCGCTACCGGTTTTCGGCCTCGCACCGACTCCACAACGCAGCGCTCAGTGCCTCGGAGAACGCGCGTCTCTACGGCAAGTGCAACAGCCCGTTTGGCCACGGTCACAATTACGCGTTGGAGGTGACGGTGGCGGGGCCGATCGATCCGGCCAGCGGCATGGTGTACGACCTCGTCGCCCTGGACGGCGCCGTGGAGCGGAAGGTTCTGGAGCCGTTCGACACTTCCTATCTCAATCTGGATGTCGATGCCTTCCAAAACCAAGTGCCGACCACCGAAAACGTCTGCATCGAGATCTTCAATCGACTAAGGGACCAGATCGGCCAGACTGGCCAGATGGCAGATGGGGCTTTGCCGGCTCGCCTGGCGCGCGTGCGGCTGGAAGAGACGAGCTCGAACTTTTTCGAGTACGAAGGAGTTTGAAGAGAATGATGAATTATGAATGATTATGAATGATGAATGATGAACAAAAGAGAAGAGGTCCGTCGTCCGTAGTCAGTTGTCCGTGGCACGAGGCCGTCCGCAGCCACGGACAACTGACGAAGGACGTTTCATCTTTTGTTCATCATTCATCATTCATAATTCATCATTTCTTGAAGTGAGCGA
This sequence comes from Terriglobia bacterium, assembly GCA_035315065.1. Lineage (GTDB taxonomy): Bacteria > Acidobacteriota > Terriglobia > UBA7540 > UBA7540 > DATFYM01. The sequence goes on along the minus strand of DATFYM010000068.1, from coordinate 64,639 downwards.
GGATACGGAAATGAAGACCGACACTCAAACGCCATCGGTGGCCGAGCCTGAGAGCCTCGACCCCATCGAGGAGGCAATGCGCGGCATCCTGAGCGATCTCGGCGAGGACCCCGATCGCGACGGGTTGAACCTCACACCTCACCGCGTGGCCGAGTCGCTGCGGTTCTTGACCAGCGGCTACACCAAGGACATCGACGCGGTGCTGAACGGCGCGATGTTCGACGTCTGCTACGACCAGATGGTTCTGGTGCGCGATATCGAGGTCTTTAGCATGTGCGAGCATCACCTGCTGCCGTTCTTCGGCCGCTGCCACGTCGCCTATATTCCCAACCAGAAAGTGATCGGGCTGAGCAAGATTCCGCGGCTGGTGGATGTGTTCGCGCGCCGCTTGCAGGTGCAGGAGCGCCTGACGCAGCAGATTGCCCAGACCATCATGGAGAAGACCAATCCGCAGGGCGTCGGCGTGGTGATCGAAGCCAAACACCTCTGTATGATCATGCGCGGCGTCGAGAAGCAGAATTCGGTGGCCGTCACGTCCGCCATGCTAGGTGTCTTCCGTGACGACCGCCGGACGCGGGAGGAGTTCCTTCAGTTGGTGCATCCTTCTCGGCGGGATTAGGAGGAATTGATGGCGGATGCCTTGGAAGCGCCTCGCGTGGTCGTGCTCACCTTGACGGTTTTCCTCATGCTCAGCCCTGCTTTTGTTCCAGTTCCGCCCATCGAGCATACAGCTTATCCACTTTCTTCTGGGTCTCTTCCATCTGCGTACAAATCGTCTGAAGCCGCGAGGCGTCGCTCATGACGGCGGGATCTTCCAGCGCCGCACGTAAGACGTCAAGCTCCTGTTCGGCCTCGGCGATTCTCCCTTCAATGGCGGCAAACTCCCGCGACTCCAAGTACGAGAGCTTCTTTCTTGCCGCTGCCCGGAGGGCGCCGTCCGGTGAGGAAGGCGGGCCTGGTGGGCATGTCGCTTCAGCCGGGACGCTCCGAGCAACCTTTGCCTGCCGCGCGCGCTGCCAAACGTCCCATTGTGAGTAGTCGCCGAACCGTTCTGCTCCACCAAGACCATCCAGGCCGAGGACGACGGTCGAGACACGGTCCAGCATGAAGCGATCGTGCGTCACCAGCACCAGCGCGCCACGATATTCCAGCAGGCTCTCTTCCAGGATTTCGAGAGTGGGGATATCCAAATCGTTGGTGGGTTCATCCAGCAACAAGACGTCCGCGGGTTGGAGCATGAGCTGTGCGATTAAGACGCGGGCCCGTTCGCCTCCGGAGAGCCGGCCGACCGGCTGATTGAGGTCGTCCGGGGCAAAGAGGAACCTGGCCGCCCATGAGGCGACGTGAATCACTTGCTCTTGATAAACGACGGAATCGCTGTCCGGCGCCAAGGCGCGGCGCAAAGTGAGGTCAGGATCAAGCTCGCGATTTTGGTCGAAGTAGACAATCCGCAACGCGTCAGCCCGGCGGACCTCGCCGCCGGTGGGTTGAATGTCGCCACGCAGCAGACGGAGCAGCGTAGTTTTGCCGCTCCCATTTTGTCCAACCAGCCCCACTCGCATGCCCGACCTCACGGTAAAAGTCAGGCCTTCGAACAGAGTGCGATTACCGATGCCGTACATAACGTCATCCAAGGTGACAAGCTGCTTGGTTTGCCGGTCCGTCGCGGAAAAGTCGATTTTGGCGGTGGCGGTGCGGCTGCGGGAGTTCAGGTCCGCCAACTCGCCGATCAACTCGTGAGCTTTATCGATTCGCGCCTTGGCCTTGGTCCGGCGGGCCTTGGGACCCCGGCGCAGCCATTCCAGCTCCGTATGCACACGATTGGCGAGGGCATCCTGCCGCCTCCCCTGCGCCTCGAGGTATTCTTCTTTCTTCTCCAGAAACCTGCTGTAGTTTCCTTTGACGCGCAACAAGCCATCATTATAGACGTGATTGAGCTCCACCACCTCGCTCGCAATATTCTCGAGGAAGTAGCGATCGTGGCTCACCACGACGCACGCGAACGCCGCGTTCTGAAGCAGGGATTCGAGCCACTCGATACCGGCAAAGTCCAAATGGTTGGTCGGCTCATCGAGAAGCAGAATGTCTGCGCGCTGCACCAGCCCCTCAGTGATCCGGAGGCGTTTGCGCCAGCCACCCGACAAAGCTGTGGCGGGAGTGTCAAAGTCAACGAAGCCGGCGCGGCCCAGCGCCTCGGATGTCCGGGCCGGCCGCTCGGCCGGGGGTACCGCCGCCCTTTCCAGCGCCCTCTCGACCACCGATCTCACCGTCTCCCCCGGTGCAAAATCGGACACCTGCGCGACGTAGCTGAGCCTGCTGCGCTTCCGAGTCGCAACCTCGCCGCTGTCGGGTTTTACGCGACCGCAGAGAATCTCCAGCAGCGTGGACTTGCCTGAACCGTTCGGGCCGATCAGACCGATCCGGTCTCCTTCCGACACGGTGAAGGAGAGGTTTTGGAACAGCGGGGTGATCCCGTACTGCTTCGATAGTCCTTGAGCATTGATGATGGGAGCCAAGTTGCTCGACGTCCTCCTCACTCGCTGTCCTTCAGGCGCGTTGCAGTTCCGGTTTGGGCCTCCGAACGAGGAAGTATCCGGCGCAAATCCACAGCAGCGCAGCCGTGAGCCAGGCCACGAGCGAGGTGCTCAGCGCCAACGGGTTCGTCGCGCCGGGGACGGCCGATGCTGAAGAGCGGTTCCGCCCAGGCAATGCCGCTGTGTAGGCCGAAATCCCTCAACCCACTGTATCATCAAAAGCGCCGTGGTTCTGTCTTCCGGAACCTCGTTTTTCATCCCAATCCGCCCTTGCCGCTAAGCTCGTTGCCTCAGCCGACAGCAAAGAATTGTACGGCACCGAGCATCGATTCCCACCTCAGGCCCCACTTCGCCGAGCACTTTTCTATGGTAGTATTGGAGGTGCGCTTCGGGCGCGTCCGGTCCGCGGGAAGGGCTGAGCCCGCCGAATAAGATCTCATTGCCAGACACCTTCATCGTGATCTTCCTTTCGCCCGAGTGAGCGGACAGCGGGCACGACAGGCCTACAAGGCCGAAGAGGAGGTCATCATGTCCGAGGTCAATCGATCCACCCCACGCGCGCAAGCTGCCCGCCAAGTCCAATCTCAATCAGCTCAAGAAGCAGGCGAAGGATTTGTTGAAGGCGTTTCGCGCGGGCAATCCGGCCGCCGTCGCGGAGGTGCGCGCTCACTACCGCGACGCCGTCCCGGAGAGTTTTGAGCTGAGCGATGCGCAACTCGCACTCGGTCGCGCCTACGGCTTCGACAGTTGGGCGAAGCTGAAAGCGTTCGTGGACGGCGTCACCATCAACCGCTTTGTCGATGCGGTGGAGAGCGGCGACCTGGAGCGCGTCCGTGCGATGCTTCGCCAGCGCCCCGAGCTCGTCCAAATGGACGCCGCCGGGAACAACGAGCGGCGCGGCCTGCATTACGCCGTGCTGCGGCGTGACGTGGCGATGGTGCGGTTGCCGATGCAAGCGGGCGCCGACGCGCGCAAGGGCGTCTTTCCACACCGCGATGCGACGACCGCCTTCGCGCTGGCGCGCGATCGCGAATATGCCGACATCGTCGCCGTGATCGAGGAAGAAGAGCAACGCCGCCAGCAGGGGATGAGCTGTCCGAACGCCGCCGTCTCGCCGGTGCAGGATCAGATCAACGCGGCGATCCGCAAGGGCGATAACGCGACGGCCATCCCGGCTGCTTGAGGCGGACGTCTCCCTTGTACGCGCATGCAACCGAGACGGCGGGACACCACTGCACGTGGCCGCGCAATCGATGAATCGAGAGATGGTGTCGTGGCTGCTCGAACGCCGTTCCAGCGTGCGCAAGCGCGACAGCCGCGGTTACACGGCGCTCGACCGGGCCGCGCTGGCCGCCGATCCGCGCCACGATGCCGCGGCGAAATTTCCGGCGATCGCCGCGCTGCTGCTCGAGCACGGCGCGGAAGTGACGATATGGGCCGCCGTCGCGCTCGGCGACAGGGAGCGAATCCGGCAACTTGCGAGCCGCGATCCGGCGCTCTTGCAGCCGGAGATTCATTGGTGGCGGGGAGGACTACTCACCCTGGCCGTGAAGCACGGGCATCTGGAGGTTGTCCGCTTGCTGCTCGACCTCGGGGCCGATGTGGACGAGCGAACCTTGCTGCACGAACTGGAAGAGCCGACGATGAGCTGGGGCGCGCCATTGTGGTATGCGGCTCTCGCCGGACGGCGCGACATTGCCGAGTTGCTGCTCGACCGCGGCGCCGATCCGAACGCCAAGCTGTACGCGTCGGGCTGGCCTCTGCGCAACGCGTACCAGCGCAAGGACGAAGACCTCAAGCGGCTGCTCTTGGAGCGCGGCGCCAAGCCGCAACCCTATATGGTGGCCGAAGGTCACGACGTCGCCGAGGCCAGACGGCTGCTTGCCGCCGAACCCAGCGAGCACTTGGCGAACGAATTGACATGGTCCGCTGCCATCAACGCCTGCCCGGAAATTGTCGAAATGGGGCTGCCGCATCTCCACTGGCCTTTGAATGACTCGCGCTGGCACTGGATTCTGATCCAGCCCGTTCGGGGTTTGGGAGATAACTCGGGCCTAAGACCCGCCGAGGCAACAGAGAAGCGATTGCAGTGCATGGCGCTGCTGATCCGGCATGGAATCGACTTGAATGTCGCGAACGGACTCGGTCGTCAGATCGTGCTGCATTTCGCGGCCGCGCGTGACGGCATCGACGACGAATCGGACCGCGTCCGATTCGCCGCCATGTTCATCGATGGCGGCGAGAGGCTCGACGTGCGCGACCTGCTGCTGAAGTCTACGCCGCTCGGCTGGGCGTGCCGCTGGGGCCGTAAGGAACTGGTCGAGTTGCTGGTCGCCCGCGGAGCGTCCGTGACCGAGTCGGACGCCGAATCGTGGGCTACGCCGCTGGCGTGGGCGAAAAAAATGGGGCATGCGGCGATTGAGCGCGAGCTTCGCGAGCGTGGCGCGAAGGCTTGAATCGGTTTGCTCAACGCTCGCGGCACTTCCAGCTCAACATCTGAAGGGAGGTGCCTTCAGAGCCCCACCCACGGCCCTCTCGCGGCCGCATTACGTTGCTCGATTCCTCGCAAGTCACTGCTGCTGGGGCAGTTGAGATCGCAACGTTCGGGAAAATAGCTTGGTGTTGAGCAAGATGGCCGACCCGAACCGTCGGCGACGGGTAAAGTGACCCGCTGAGGCGCCAGGAACGAAGAATTAACTTGACAATATTATATACTTTACTGTAATATATAAACATGGCTCGCAAGGATTTGGATTCTGTCCCAAACCGGGCCGGTATGAAGGAGTTCGGCGTGGCTGCACATCCCGAAATAAATCACGATTGCCGATCACGGACTTGCTCTGTACGGCGAATCCATAGTTGGGGCGCTAACCACAGTATTGCCGATTCGGGCTTGGGATGGGGAAACAGCGCAAAGCCAAGCAAAGCCAAGGCACGTAAGGTTATTGTTATCAATCGATTAAGACGAAATCGAGGAAAACAAAGCCATTGAGGGTATTCGCCGCCAAATCAATCGGTTACAGGGATTTCGGCCCCCCTTTTTCGAGAAGTTACTCCCGTCTCTATTGCGAATTCAAAGAGACGCTTGCCCTGCCCGATTGGGACACCGGCAGGCGGCAAAGACGAATGACTTCTTTTAAGCCGGGATATCGCTTATGATCAATAGGATAGCTCTTTGGCATCTTCGTCCTATTGCTGAATTGGAGGAAGCGGAAAAGGGACTTTCAAGCACAGACGTGATGCTTTCGTATGACTGATGATCTTTACAGTCGGTGGTTCTCCGAGATGCGACGGAGCGGCTTCTTTCACCCCGGTCAGCGGGTGGGGGTGGCGGTTTCGGGCGGTCCGGACTCCGTGCTGCTCTTCGATTTTATGAAACAACTGGCGCGCGAGCTGGGTCTGCTGCTAAAGGTGGTCCACTTCAACCATCGGCTGCGGGGGGCCGAGTCCGACGCCGATGAAGCCTTTGTGCGCGAGTTGGCGGGCGGGGGGCTGACAGGAGCCGTCGAATTCATCCGCGCCGAGGCGGACGTGGGGCGTGTGGCGCAGGAGACGCACCGCAACCTCGAAGCCACCGCGCGCGAACTTCGCTATGGCTTCTTCTTCTCGCTCGTTGACCAGGGCCGGGTGGACAAGGTGGCCACCGCGCACACGGCGAACGACCAGGCGGAGACGGTCCTGCTAAAGCTCCTGCGCGGCGCAGGGACGCGGGGACTGGGCGGCATTTATCCGGTTTTGGAAGGCAAAGTGGTCCGCCCGTTTCTCAGCCTGACCCGGGCTGAAGTGGAAGCCGAGATTGCCCGCCGCGGGCTGGCTTTTCGAACTGACTCGAGCAACCGCGATGCGCGCTTGGCCCGCAATAAGGTTCGCCTGGAACTGCTGCCAGCGCTGGCGCGCGACTTCAACCCGACGGTCGTCAAACTGCTGAAGGAGTTTGCAGACCAGGCGCGCGACGACGAGGCCTACTTAGAACAGCGGGCTTCGGAATGCGCCCGGACTTGGCGGGTTCGCGAGGGCGCGCAGGAAAGGATTCCTCTGCGGGCGCTGGTGGAGTTCCCCGCCGCGATCGAGCGGCGCGTGCTGCGCCAGATGATCGGCGCCGTGCGTGGCGGCCTCCGGGGCGTAACCCGCGAGCACGTGGAGGCGCTCCGCCGCTTTGCACGCGAGTCGCAAAGCGGACGCCGGCTGGCGCTGCCCGGAAAGGTAACGGCGCGCAAGGACTTCGACTGGCTGGTGGTGGCCCTCGAAGTCGCGCCTGCCTCCGGTCTGTACGCATACCCGGTAACCGTGCCGGGCACGGTAAGGGTACCCGAGACGGGAACGACGTTTCGCTTCAAAATTGTTTCCACCGGACAGCAGGAAGGCGCGTATAATAAGAATGGAGTGGTTTACCTTGGCGGCCGGAAGCTCTCGGGAAAATTGGTCCTGCGCAATTGGCGCGCCGGGGATCGCTTTCGACCTTTCGGCAGCCGGAGGATCTGGAAGCTGAAGGAGCTTTTTCGCCGACGTAAGATTGAAGCGCGGGCGCGTTTGTACTGGCCGGTGCTCGAATGCGACGGTCAGATCGTCTGGGTGCGCGGCTTTTCCCCCGATGCCGGCGCGGCTACGCCGACGACGGGGGCAGTAATGACGATCGAAGAGGAGCCCCGGGAATTGACGATTGACGATTGAGGGAATTTTGGATTTTAGATTTTGGATTTTGGATTGAAGAAACAAGTCTGAAGGCCGAAAGTTGAAGCAGGAGGCCGATCTTGACTTTGGACTGTCAGTTTTCAACAGTCGGGTTGTTTTCTTCAATCCAAAATCCAAAATTATCGAAAATCTAAAATCCAAAATTCCCTCAATCGTCAATTCAGGATTCCGGCAAGGCAGTCGGTGCATCTAAGAGGCATGGCGGGTAGTGCAGAGGGAACAATCGGGAGCAAAAGGTCAGTGGCAAGCACAGGCTCGGGGGTGGTCGAGCAGCAGGCCCGAGGAGGAACCAAGTGAATTCGGTGGTTAAGAACATTATTTTTTGGGTGGTGATGGTGGCCACCGCGCTCCTTCTCTGGGTCGTGGTGAAGTCGAACACGGGCGAAAAGCCGAAGGACTATTCTTTCACAGAGTTCACCGATCACGTGGAGAAGGGCGACGTGAAAGAAGTGACGGTGGTCGGCGGAGCGGAGGTCAGTGGCACGCTGAAGAAGGATAACACCTCCTTCAAGACCACCATTCCCGGAAACTTCCCCGACATCTACAAATCACTGATCGATAAGGGCGTCACCGTTCATATCAAGGACAACTCCGGCGGCGCCTGGATGACCTGGCTTTCCAACGGTCTGCCCTTGATCATCTTGCTGGGCTTCTGGATTTTCTTCATGCGTCAGATGCAGAGCGGCGGCAACAAAGCGCTCTCGTTTGGCAAGAGCCGGGCGCGCCTGCTCTCTACGCAGCAGAAGAAGATTACTTTCAAGGATGTGGCCGGCGTCGACGAGGCCAAAGAGGAGCTGCACGAGATTATCGAGTTCCTGCGCGAACCACAGAAGTTCCAGAAGCTGGGTGGCCGCATTCCCAAGGGTGTTTTGCTGGTGGGCCCTCCGGGAACCGGCAAGACGCTGCTGGCGCGCGGCATCGCCGGCGAAGCCAACGTTCCGTTCTTCTCCATTTCTGGCTCGGACTTCGTGGAGATGTTCGTGGGCGTGGGCGCGTCCCGCGTGCGCGACCTTTTCGAGCAGGGCAAGAAGAACGCTCCCTGCATCATTTTCATTGACGAAATTGACGCCGTGGGGCGCCACCGCGGCGCCGGCCTGGGCGGCGGTCACGACGAGCGCGAGCAGACCCTGAACCAGTTGCTGGTGGAAATGGACGGGTTCGAATCGAACGAAGGCGTCATCCTGATTGCCGCCACCAACCGTCCCGACGTGTTGGACCCGGCGTTGCTGCGCCCCGGCCGCTTCGACCGACGCGTGGTGGTGCCGCTGCCGGACGTGGGCGGGCGCGAAGGAATCCTGAAGGTTCACACCAAGAAGATTCCCCTCTTCGAGGATGTGGATATTCCCGTGCTGGCGCGCGGCACACCCGGCTTTTCCGGCGCCGACCTCGCCAACCTGGTGAACGAGGCGGCCCTGCTCGCTGCCCGCAACAATCGCAAACACGTGTTGATGGTCGATTTCGAGTCCTCCAAGGACAAGGTCCTGATGGGCAAGGAGCGGCGGTCGCTGATTCTCTCGGAAGAAGAGAAGAAGACCACTGCGTACCACGAGGCTGGCCACGCGCTGATCGCCGCCATGGTGCCTTACTCCGACCCCGTTCATAAGGTCACGATTATTCCTCGCGGGATGGCCCTGGGCGTGACGCTACAGCTTCCCGTGGACGACAAGCATACCTACTCCAAGGATTACCTGGAGTCGCGCCTCGCGATCATGATGGGCGGGCGCATCGCCGAGGAAGTCTTCCTCGGGCACATCACCACCGGCGCCGGCAACGATATCGAGCAGGCTACTACTCTAGCCCGTCGGATGGTGTGCGAGTTCGGCATGTCGGACCTCGGACCCCTGGCCTTCGGCAAGAACCAGCAGGAAATCTTCCTCGGCCGCGACCTGGCCACTTCGCGCGACTTCAGCGAAGATACAGCCATCAAGATCGACCAGGAAGTGAAGCGGTTCGTGATGTCGGCCTACCAACGGTCCAAGGACATTCTCACCCAGCACCGCGAGGTGATGGTCCGCATCGCCGAGGCGTTGCTGGAGCGCGAGAGCCTCGACGCTTCGGAAGTAAAGCTGCTGATCGAGGACAAACCTCTGCCGGAGCGCAAGCGCGTCGAACCCCCCAAGCCTTCGCAGCCGGAACCCTCAGCGGCCCTCAAGCCGCAGTCGGCGCCGGGTCTGCCGGGTCGCGAGCGGCCGCAACCGGCGTAGGAATTGACGATTGACGATTGCAGATTGACGATTGAAAGACAAAGACAGTCGAAAGTCAAAAGTCAAAAGTCGAAAGTAAAGACCTTTTCGACTTTGAACTTTCGACTTTTGACTGTCTTCCGCCATGAGCGAGAAACTCAAAGTGCTCGGGGCGCTGGTTGATCTCTACGAAAGGGGCCGCGGGGTTCTGGTGATCGACGCCCGCGACCTGTCGCGCGCCGTGGGCGCCTCGGTGGACCGCGTGGAAGCTACGATTCACCAATTGTGGTCCGAGGATTACCTGGCGTACGAAGGCAGCAGCTTTCGGCTCACCGAGCAAGGCTATCGCAAGTACCTTCGGGAAACCGCATCCTGGCACGGCCAGTGACACTGCCGGCCTCGGCGTCGACCATCCCCTCTCCGTGGCCTTCTCCTCTTGGCCCCTCTTGGATTCGCCCCATCCAGTGTGACACAATGCCGGCTCGGGGCGAGACGCGCGGCGACGGTCACGACTTTCTTGGACCTCCCGAATCGTCACCCTGGTTGTGCCTTGGTCGTTGGATAGCTTCGCGCAGGGAAGGAGGGATCCATGGCTCAGCGCATCGTTCCTTCCTCGTTTGAGTGCGATTGTGGTCATCAGTCGCATTTCTGCGAGGGCACAGTGTGGGAGATGGAAGCGAACAGCCGTCGCCGTCACAAACCAATGCTTCTGTTGGATTCGGAGGCCGAGGAACACGCTATCGAGTTCGAGGAAGGGGAGGCAACTACAGTCATTTGTCCGAAGCTGGGGCGCCGCAAAATCACGGGCTGCCGGCTGCTGCAACCGACAGCCAAAAAGCGGGCCAAACCCAAGCGCCGGGTGGCTAGGCGCCCGGCACGCTGACCGCGGTCGTTAGGGGCGGAGGGAGGCAATCATGCGCGAAATCAAAGAGTCGGATTGGAAGATTCTGCGACAGGTGCACAAGGAAGCGCTGGAGCGTAGAGAGACACTGATTGATGATTGTGGATGGCGGTTTGGGCCGCGTGGCTTGCCGGCGCTTCTCTTTCAATCGTCAATCGTCAATTCTTTAGTTGGAGATTCGGTGGCATCGTTGTAGAAAATTGAGCGTTACAGCACACTAGTGTCTACTGGCCGCCGTCTACCGGTACCACCCACACCTTCCTGGCGGCCGCCTGGCCCAGATGGACTTGCCTCTCTCCCAGGCCCAGGGTCAGCGTCTCATCATAGTTGCGGCTCATGACTTTCAGCGAGGCGCCGGGGCGGACCCCGAGTCCATCCAGATATTCCAGCAGCGAGCGATCCCTTTCGTACGTGCTGACCACCTTGACGCCCTTTCCCGCGGGCGCTTCCACCAGCAACATCAAGCCCTGCCGACGGCGCTGGGCCGCGCTCTTGTTGATCTGGTTTCCGTGGGGGCAGGGGCCTTCCGGACCGAGCCTTTCAATCAGCTTCTTCTCGACGTCATCCGAGACCGCGTGCTCCAGGCGCTCCGCCTCATCATGCACCTTGAACCATTCCATTCCGAGCATCTCCGTGAGCATACGCTCGATCAAATGGTGGCGGTAGCGGACCCGATCGGAGATGCGACGGCCGGCGTCGGTGAGCGCAATGCGCCCAGCGGCTCCCACCTTGATCATCTTATCGCGCTGGAGCCGCTTGACGGCCAGGGTCACCGCCGGCGGGGTAATCTTCAGCCAGCGCGCGATAGTGGCAGCGATCACCGGCTCCCCTTCGGATTCCGCTTCGGCGATGGCTTTGAGGTAATCCTCTTTGGAGATGGTCAGCTTCATGGGCCTCACATCAGAACGGGAAGAACTGATCCACAGATTGCAGAATTGAGTCATTGCACCATTGAGTCATTGGGCCATTGAAGAGAGAGGTCAAGAGAGTCAGAAGTCGGAATGAAAAAGGAGTTCAATGGCTAGATCACTCAATCGCGCAATGACTCAATTCTTCTCCAACCCCATCATGACAACGCCGCATGAAAATGGCAACAGGGACACGCCCACTCCCTCATAGCTCAGCAACACAAACAGTATTAATATAAGCTAATTGATGGGGATTAACTACGGTTTACCTAAAGAGCTACTGGGAAGAAGTGCGGCTGGTGGCCAGTGACTGAATCAGCGGCTGACCTCAAGTCGGAGATCAGCCGCCTAGTCACTCGCCACCCCCGGCCTCGCTCACCTATTCAGAGCACAACTTGATTGTGCCTGCAAGGCGGGGCATTGCGGGTCAGAAGTGAAAACCCAGCTCCGCCGTAAAGGTCCGCGGCGTCACGTAGTGCGTTCCACTGAAGGTGGAAAGAAAATTATAGAGCGCCTCCTTGTTGGCCAGGTTGACGGCGGTGAAGCGCAGGCTCCACTTGTGGCGGTCGCCGTGGAAAAGGTTATCCTCGCCCACCGCGAGATCGAACAGGCTGCGCGGCTGGATGCGCTGGGGGTTGTGGTCGTCATTTTCCGTTCCCGGCGCGGGTACCTTGAGGAACCTGGACCCGAACTGTGACGCCGGGCACACGCTCGGCAGAGCTTGATATGGGGTTGCGCCCATGCCCATGCAGGTGAATCCGGCCTGGAACTCCTGGTCGGCAGTCAGGGCCGCGCTGGTAATGGTGTTCAGCATGCTTATCGCAGGTGAGCCATTCAGCATGGTCGATGTCGGTTGGCAGGTCGCAGTGTTGACGTTATAGCAGGGCGTCGCACCGGCCACCAGCCCGCTGTCATATCTCCAGTTAAACGCGAACCACGGCCCGCGCTTCCACGGCTGATATTCGAGATGTGTCGTCTGATTCAAATGCTCGTCATGGTCAATGCGGAAGACGCCGCTGACCGGGGGGATAATGGGCACGCCGGCGACTTGCGGCGCAAAGAAGCGTGCGGCCACGCTGGACGCGACCACGAAGGCCGAGAAGCCGTGATAGTTCGGCACGGTGGCGCGCAGGTCCCATCCGGGGATGTTCGAGCGGGTCCATTCGATGGGGAAGTAGATGGGCGAAGCGCCCACAGTGCCGAAGTCATAGCCGTTGTGGGTGTACTTCCAAACGTACTCTCCATCCAACACCAAGTGTTGCCCGAGTGCCTGTTGCAGACCGGCGTGGAATTCGTTGCGCCAGCCCGGATGGATCGGTCCCAGACTACAGGTGACGCCAGGCGGCGGGATCAGGATGGCAAGGAACGGGTAGTTACAGCCGGTGCTGGCGATCACCAGATTCTCATTAAACGGAGTCTCCAAGGATCGAGCGTAAGAGATGCGAAGCACCGTGGTGGTCGGTTTAATGTTGTAAGCGATGCCCAGCCGCGGCTCCAGTTGTTTGGCGGTCGCCAGGGCGTTGTACGTATCCCCGCGAAGTCCAAGGTTAAAGGACCAAGGCCCCTTGGTGATCTGATCCTCGGCGTAGAGCGCGAGCTCCTTCACGTCCGTGTGCCCGTGAAAAGAGAAAAGGCTTCCTCCGCGCGTCAAGTCGTAGGGAGCGAGAATTGCGCACGGAGTGCCAGGAATGGGGTTGCCATTCTGATCCAAGCAGGAGGGGGTGATTGACGGAATTAGGGTTGGATCGACGATACCGATGCTGTCATTTTCCGTAAGCAATGTGTGCTGAAACGTGACACCCACTTTCAGGTTGTGGATACCCTTCACGTAGGTCACGTCCGACCGAAGGCCCATGTTGGTGAGAGTCCGGCCCTGACCGATGGTCTCGGACTGGAGGTCCGGGGCCAAATCCGCAAAAAGGTCACGGCTCGGGTAGTAGTTATACTGGTCCCGCCGCAGGAAGCCCCCAAACGTAAACACGGTGTTCGCATTGAGCAGGCGCGTCCAGCTTGGGGCCACATTAATAGTCCCGATTTGTGAGCGCTCATCGGTCGGGCCCAGAGGGTTACCGTTCAAAGGGTTGGTGAGACCCACGTGAAGTTGCTGGTCGAACGAATTGGGGTTCTGAAACCAGGAGCGCGTGTAGCCGAAGTTCAACTGGAGCGAGTTGGCTTCATTGGGCTTGTAGTCCACGCGGTCGAACAGGTTCTCTTCGTTCCCCTTATCGTGCATTACGGTAAACTCAGGAGGATCGAGAAATCTGCTGGTGTTCAACCCGTTCACGGCGATGAAGTTTCCCCAGTTCTGGCCTCCATAGCCAAGTTGGAACCCGCCCGTGGCCGAGCCAAAGGTGCCGTAGGACGCGGTCACGTCGCCATGAGGTGTCGTGTCACCCATGCCGGAGCGCGTCGTGACCTTAATCAGCACGCTCGTCTTGTCCCCAAATTCGGCGGGCGGCGCGCCGGGGACCACCTCCAATGACTGGATGGAGTCCATTGGAATTTGATTGGAAAAAACCTTGCTTTGCTGGTCCGTGATGGGCTGGCCGTCCACCGAAAACGAGTTTTCGGCATGATCGCCCATGCCGTGGAAGAGACCGTTGGAGTCCGCCGAGATTCCCGGCGTGGAAAGCGTAACCAGCGAGCTGACGGACGATGTCTGACTCTCAAGCGGCAGCTTGTCGAACAAGCCGCGATCAACATCGGTATGGTTTTCAGGCGTTGCCTCAACAAGGTCCGCGGCCTCGCCCGTGACATTCACGACGGTGCTGGCGGTGCCGATCGTCAGGCCAACGCTCAGCTTGACGGGTAGTGAGGACCGGACATCGACATCCCGTACAAATGGAGCGAATCCGGTAGCCGTGACCTCCATATGATACGTATTGAACGGTACGTTCGGGAAACTGAAACTACCGGAACCGTCGGTTGTAGTTGACCGCTCATAACCGCTGACCGGGTCGTGGATGGTGACAATGGCTTTTGCCACCGTGGCGCCCGAGGGGTCCAGAACCGTACCTGAAACTGAAGTCGCGTTACTTCCCTGTGCGTTCGAAAGGCGGGCAACTCCGAACAAGATCAAGAACAGAGTGGCGGCGATCCTTCCCGCCCGAGCACGGAGGAACAAACCGTGCTGGGAGGCGAGTTTCGAATTTCGAGTTTCGAGTTTCGTCCGCTGCGTAGATGTAGATAGAGCTTTAACCACCGCTGCAGATAGCATGTGTCTTCCTCCTGAAGGGGATTTTTCGAACGGGATTGGAAATGCCTTCAGGAGAGAGGGGGTGCGCGCCAACCGGCAGAGAAGTGGGGTACAAGCTTGACGCGATGAGTGCGGGGTCGAGGAAGAAAGCTCTTCACCACGGTGGGCGCAGGGGCCGTGGCGGTCGGCATGACGGGGCCGATCGAATGACGAATGGCTTCGCAAATGGGACAGAACGTCTCCGGCTGGACCGTCGCCGAGAGGTGCGCCCCCGGAATGCAGGCGTGGGCAATGGCTCGCGGCGGAATCAACTCCGCCTTGTGGCGATGCAGGCTCACGGCCACCAGGGTGTTCACCTGAGCCAGCAGCAGAACCGTTATAGTGAATCGAAGCGCCCAGCTACGCACGTGAATAGGATGCCCCAAAATCTTGTCCGTGTTCGATTATTTGAGATGCCACCCTGACTATTCCGGTTGCAAGACGCCGACCATCGTCGGCCGGTTTCAGTTCGGAGTTTCGGCTCTGTCATCTTTCTAATTTAGTAGCTGTCCCCGGCCGCCGCCAAAAAGCTGTAACCGTAGTCCATGCAAGGTAGACCGGGGTCCATGAGTCTCGGTCTTGGGTTCAGGCAACCGCGAGCCTTTGAGCCTTCCTTCGCCCAGGAGCGGGACGCTCCCGCCACAGCGGGCGAGACGCCCGCGCTATAACGGCGCTGTAGATACCGGCGTGCCTGTGGTAGTATAGAGGCGTGCGCACCGGGCGCCACCGGTCCGCGGAAAGGGCTGAGCCCGCCGAACGACATGCTGTTTCAAGACACCTTCATGGTGATCTTCCTTTCGCCCGAATGAGCGGACAACGGGCAAGACGGGCCGAAAAGGCCCAAAGGAGGTCATCATGTCCCAACCCCATCGTTCCCCACTCGCGCGCAAGCTGCCCGCCAAGCCCAATCTCAACCAGTTCAAGAAGCAGGCGAAAGACTTATTAAAGGCGTTCCAGGCAGGTGAATCAACGGCAATCGCGGAGGTGCACGCACACTGGCACGGCTCCATTTCCGAGCCCGTTTCTGAGACCGAAGGATTCCAACTGAGCGATGCGCAACTCGTGCTCGCCCGCGCTTATGGCTTCGCGAGTTGGACGAAGCTTAAGGCGTTCGTCGACGGCGTCACCATCGCCCGCTTTGTGGCTGCGGTCGAGGCCGGCGAAGTCGAACGGGTGCGCGCCATACTCCGCCAACGGCCGGAGCTCGTCCACATGGACACGGCCGGGAACAATGAGCAGCGCGGTCTGCATTATGCGGTGGTGCGCCGCGATGCGGCGATGGTGCGCCTGCTGATGCAAGCCGGCGGCGACGCTCGCCAGGGCGTCTTTCCGCACCGCGACGCGACAACCGCCTTCGCCTTGGCGAGGGACCGAGACTATAGGGATATCGTCGCGGTGATTGAGGAAGAGGAGCAACACCGGCGTGAGGGGATGAGTTGCCCCAACGCTACGGTCTCGCCGGCCCAGGATCAGATCAATGAGGCGATCCGCCGGGGAGATAATGGGGCGGCCATGCGTCTGTTGGATGCGGACGCCTCTCTCGTCCGGGCTTGCGATCGGGACGGCGGGACGCCGGTGCACGTCGCCGCGCAAGCGAGGAACCAGGAGATGGTGTCGTGGCTGCTGAGCCGAGGCGCCAGCGTGCGCAAGCGGGACGCCAACGGCTTCACCCCGCTCGACCGGGCCGCGCTGGCCGCCGATCCTCGTAACGATGCTGCGAAACAGTTTCCGGCAGTCGCCCGGCTGCTGCTGGAGCACGGAGCAGAAGTCACCATTTGCGCTGCCGTGGCGTTGGCCGACACCCGGCGCATCCGCGAACTGGCGACTAGTGATCCCGGGCTGTTGCGGCGAGGGATCCACTGGTCGAGGGGCGGCCTCGTCACCCTGGCCGTGAAACATGGGCACCTCGACGTGGTCCGGTTGTTGCTCGACCTCGGCGCTGATGTTGACGAGCGGACACTGCTGCACGAACTGGAGGAGCCCACTCTAAGCTGGGGCGCTCCACTGTGGTTCGCAGCTCTCTCGGGACGGCGCGACATCGCGGAGTTGTTGCTGGACCGCGGCGCCGATCCGAACGCCAATGTGTATGCGTCCGGCTGGCCGCTCCGTAACGCGTACCAACGCCACGACGAAGCCCTCAAGCGGCTGCTGGTGGAGCGCGGCGCCAAGCCGCAGCCTTACATGGTGGCCGAGGCCCGCGACCTCGGCGAGGCCAGGCGGCTGCTCGCCGCCGAAGCGAGCGAGGATCTGGCCAGCGAGTTGACTTGGTCGGCGGCCATCAACGGTTGCCCAGCCATCGTCGAGTTGGCGCTACCGCACCTGAACTGGCCCGCCAACGACCCCCGGTGGCACTGGATCCTGATTCAGCCGATTCGGGGTCTGGGAGACAACTCAGGCTTGAGGCCGGCCCAGGCAACTGAGGACCGCTTGCGGTGCATGGCGCTGCTGTTGCGGCATGGGATCGACGTGAACGTGTCGAGCCGATTCGGCCAGACCGTGCTGCATTTCGCCGCCGCGCGCGACGGGATTGAAAACGAGTCGGACCGCACGCGCTTCGCCGCGATGCTGCTCGACTGGGGCGCAAGGCTCGACCTCCGCGACCACCTGCTGAAGTCCACGCCGCTGGGCTGGGCCTGCCGCTGGGACCGAAAGGAGCTGGTGGAGTTGCTGATGGCGCGCGGCGCGCCGGCGAACGAGCCGGCCGCCGCACCGTGGGCAACGCCGCTCGCGTGGGCCAAGAAGATGGGACACGCCGCGATCGAGCGCCGGCTCCGCGACCATGGCGTGAAGGCCTGAGGGGGGCTCCTCAACGCTCGCTGTACCGGCAGTTCGAAATCCGAAGGTTGTAGCGCGGGCGTCTCGCCCGCTGTGGCGGGAGCGTCCCGCTCCCGCGCGAAGGGAAGGTCCAGTCGCTTGAGAGAGAAGGCAAAGGCAGACTAAGTGGTACATTTCACAAATACGGTGACGATGCACGCGGGGTTCGGGATTGGGGGTTCGGGGTTCGCAGAACAAATTCCCGAACCGCAATCTTCCTCCGCGAATCCCGAACTTCGAATCCCGAACCCCGGCACAACTTCGTGGGCACTCTAGTCGTGGACAGCATAGGGGTTGGAATGGCGGCCTTTGGCTTCCTGAACCCGCTGCTGGCGGCTTTCATTCACGTGAGCTCAGAGATGGCCTTCATCCTCAATTCCACGAGATTGTTGCCGCGGAGTGCTGAAATCAGGCAATGAGTCTAGCAATGCTGTGTTATGTTCGATTTCCGGCAACGCTCTTCGGGGCGGCCAAGCCCCGAAGTGCCGCCGTCAAAGGACAGTCCGGAATATTATGAAAAACCGCTTCAGGTTCCGACAAAGGCGGAGAGTCTCGATCCTGACTACGGCTCTTATGCTCTTGACCGGCCCGGTGCTGATGATGGGTCGCAGGGCATCAGGGGTGCCGCCATCAAGGACAACAGTGCCTGGTGCACCGCAGCGCATCGTCGCTATCGCAGATGTGCACGGCGCATACGAGGAGTTCCTCGGAATCCTGCAACGCATGGGTCTGATCGACGCCGGCCACAAGTGGGCGGGGAGCGCGACCATCTTTGTGCAAGTGGGTGACGTCCCCGACCGCGGGCCGGAGACGCGCAAGGTCCTCGACTTGCTGATGGAGCTCGAGCGCGAGGCGCCCGCGCAGGGTGGCAAGGTGATCCCGCTGCTCGGCAACCACGAAGTGATGCAGATGATGGGCGATCTGCGATACACCACGCCCGCCGACTTCCAGTCGTTCGCGATCGCCCAGTCCGAGAATGTGCGCGATCTCGCCTATCAGGACTATCGTAAGTTCATCGCCGCGAGCCGCGGAATCCACGACGTGCCGGATGACGAGGATGCGCACCAGCGCTGGTTGGCGCGCCACCCGCTGGGCTTCTTCGAGGACCGCGACGCTTACGCCCCGGATGGTGTGTACGGACGCTGGCTGCGCACCCACGACGCGGTCGCTCAGTTGGGTGACACGCTCTTCCTGCACGCGGGGCTCGACCCCGGGCTGCATTTCGGCTCGGTCGACGAGTTGAACGGCAAGATCCGGTCTGAGATCACCGGCTTCGACAAGCTGTGGCAGACGCTGGTACAACAGAAAACCATTTGGCGCTACATGACGTTGGATGACGCCTTCAACCAGGTTAAGCTCAGCTACGACGCGGCCCAGTCCCGCTCGCCTGGCGCTCCCGTTGACGTCGAGTACATGCGCCGGATGCTCGACCTGCCCAATGGTCTGCTGATGTCGGACCACAGCCCCCTGTGGTACCGCGGCTTGGCCCTCGAACCGGAGGAAAGGAACGAGAAGGGTCTGAATGCGATGCTCGACCGGCTCGGCGCCCACTACATTGTCCTCGGCCACACCGTGCTACCCGGGTTTACCATTACGGTCCGCTTCAACCATCGCGTTTTCCTCATCGATACCGGGATGCTCAAGTCTTATTACGGCGGCCGCGCTTCGGCGCTCGAGATCCGCGACGGGAAATTTACCGCCTACTACGCCGATGATCCGAGTTCGCATGTGCTGGTTGGAGAAACCGGCACAACCGACGCAGCCGAGAGACAAAAGGAGTGGGCGGCGGTACCGGCGCTTACCCCGTCGCGCCGCCCATAACAGCGAACCAACCCTAGTGCTGCTAGGGATCTGCTGCCAGAGACCGACTACCAAAGGGCGATGACTAACTGGTTCCGATATACATCACGTGAACGTAAGTACCCAGTCTGACGTTATAGGCCAGATACCAGCCGATATGGTCCGGGTCTTCGTAGATCACGATCTGGTCGCTGTCCCAAAGCCAATCGTTGCAGAAGTCGTAGTCGGCCGCCGCCACGCTGAAGTAGAAGCCGCCGAACCAGAAGCGATCCCTGCCGCCGCCCGCCAGCCTCCAGACGTGACCGCGACCGAAGCCACCCCGAAAGCGTCCATGCTCCCAAGGATGATCGATGTGGTAACGGGCATCGTTAGGTCCGGAATCGTGTCCCACCCATTCGCCGTTCGAGTGAACGTGAGGAGCATTCGGGTGCCCCTCCTTGTCGCTGAAGTTGCGGTTCTCTTGAACGGGCTTCGCATTCCTCGCCGGCGCCGGACCGCGACGGGGAATGTACCCCTTCTGCGCAGGGGCACGCTCTTCTCTACGTTGGCCGCCGGCCGCTTGAGTGGGTGCAAAAACGAAAACTGCAAGCGCTAGGGAAAACACGGCAAAAAGTTCGACTCGCTTCTTCATCGCACTCTCCCTTCAGATTCTCCACTGCCTCCCTCGGGCCGTCGGGAACCGACGACTGGTTACCCAACCGCCACTGGCAAGCAGTGCTACCTTGCCTCCGCACCAAAAGGTGCCGAAGACACGACATTAGACTCAGATCGTTGCCGGAAGGATACATCGGTCCGGCGCCGCGCGCAACGTCGTCGCACCGTAGAAGTTCACAAACGGCCATAAATCCGAACTGAAGCGAGCGGCAGGCAGCCCTCTATTAGGAGAGGAGTTTCAGTCGTTTGAGATCGCCTTCCACGCTTCCTGCCTGATTAGACCGTGACGGCGACACGCGTGCCCTCGAAAACTTCAACGTCGTCGGGCGTCGAGCGAAGCGGTTGGAAGTGGCGCGCCCTCTTCACGAAGCTCATCCATGATCATGTGGATGACTTCGTTGATATTCGCCAAGGCCTCTTCCTTGGTTGCCCCCTGCGTCACAGCGCCAAGGTGGCGCAACGCCGGGCAGTAGGCATGGTAGCCACCCTCGTCTGGTTCGACCACGACCTTGAAGGTATAGGTCTCCATGGAAGTTGAGCCGTTCGCCTTAGAGATTAACAGGACTGCGCACCCTATCAAGAGGCGCTTTCTTCCAGCTCCCTAAGTCCTGGTATTTCATAATTACGGTGACGTATTCCGGGGTTCGGGGTTCGGGATTCGCGGAGGAAGATTGCGGTTCGGGAATTTGTTCTGCGAACCCCGAACCCCCAATCCCGAACCCCGCGTGCATCGTCACCGTATTTGTGAAATGTACCACTAAGCTCGTTGAAACTCTTGATTGTCCGCCAAGCATCCTGGAAGGCCAGCCTCAAAAGGTTCGACTTTATGCCTGAGCACCAGTTTTCCCGTGTCTTGGGAGTTATCCGGCCTTGCCGCCAGAGAAAGACCTGTTTGTTTGTGAGGTCGATGCATTCGTCGAAAACAAGCAGGCTCTTTGACTGTGCTTCGTCATCCAGCGTGCCCCCTAGCAGCGCTTCGATTGGGATCTTCCGCGGGCTCTCTCTGTACTCGTGAGAAAGGTCGTCCTCGAAGGAGGTTGTGGCTTGTTCCTTGGTTAGGGTGATTTGTTTCTTGGCGATATACACCCCCAGCGCGATAACGCCGCTGGCCAAGGCAAAGACGCAATTCGCACCTGCGCTCAAAGCTGACCAATTCATGTGAGTCACCCTCGCAGCAACTGAACTAACACCGCCTCGTCGATCGTCTTCACGCCCAGCGCGCGGGCTTTCTCCAACTTCGATCCGGCGTCGGCGCCTACCACCACGTAGTCCGTCTTCTTGCTGACCGACCCGGTGACGCGGCCGCCGGCTTGTTCAATCAATCGCGCCGCTTCGTCGCGGGAGTAGGTGGGCAGCGTCCCGGTCAACACAAACTGCTTGCCCGCCAGCGGCTGCTCGCCCGCCGGCTCCGCCTTCTCCTGCTCCAGCCGCAAACCGAATCCGCGCAGTTTCTCGATCAACTCCGTGTTCTGCTTTTGCTGGAAGAACTCACGAATGCCCTCGGCGGTCTTGGGTCCGATTTCGTGGACTTCTACCAGTTCTTCGGGCGTGGCGCGAGCCAACTTGTCGAGCGAGCCGAAGTGATCGGCCAAGACTTGCGCCGTGCGCTCACCGACAAAGGGGATGCCGATGGCGAAGACGACGCGCGCCAACTCCGACTTTTTGCTGTTCTCGATCTCGCCCACCAGGTTGGCCGCGGATTTCTCGCCCATGCGCTCCAGGTCCGCCAGTTGCTCCTGGGTAAGAGCGTAGAGATCGGCGGCGTCCTTCACCAAGCCATGATCCACCAGTTGGTCCACCAGCGCCTCGCCGAGGCCATCGATGTTCATGGCGCGGCGTCCGGCAAAGTGAAGCAGCGACTCTTTGAGGCGCGCGGGGCAGGAGGGATTGACGCAGCGATAGGCCACCTCGCCCTCGGCGCGGTAAACGTCGGCGCCGCACACCGGACACTTCTTCGGCATGTGGAATTCTCTGGCGTCCAGCGCCTGCTTCACCACCTTGACGACCTGCGGGATCACTTCGCCCGCCCGCTGGAGGAGGATCGTGTCGCCGATCTTGAGCCCCAGGCGCTCGATTTCGTCCATGTTGTGGAGGGTAGCGTGGCTCACGGTGACGCCGCCTACATCAACGGGTTCCAGATCGGCCACGGGCGTCAGAGTGCCGGTGCGGCCGACCTGCGCGCGAATATCCTTCACTACAGTGGTCGCCTGCCTCGCCGGGTACTTGAAAGCGATCGCCCAACGCGGCGACTTCGCGGTGGCGCCAAGCTCCGGCCAGAGGCGCGTGTCGTTCACCTTGATCACGATGCCGTCGATCTCGTAGGGGAGCGAGTCGCGCTTCGACTCCCATTGCCCGATGTAGTCGAGCACGTCGTCAAATGTCTTACAGAGCCGCCGGTTGGGGTTCACCTTGAAGCCGAGCTCGCCGAGCCCTTCGAGTGCCTTCCAGTGCTGCGCGAACAGCTCGCGATTGCCGGCCAGGATGTAATAAAGGAACATGTCGAGCTTGCGCTCGGCCACGATCTTCGAATCTAGCAGGCGCATGCTGCCGGCGGCGGAGTTACGCGGGTTGGCGAACCTCGGCTCGCCCGCGCCTTCGCGCTGCGCGTTGAGCGCATCAAACGCCTGGCGCGGCATGATGACTTCGCCGCGCACCTCAAATCGCTTGCCGTGCGTCCCCAAAACGGCTTCGAGCTTTTTGGGTGCGATCCGCAAGGGCAGGGACCTAATGGTCCTCACGTTGGGCGTGACGTCTTCCCCGGTGACGCCGTCGCCGCGCGTAACGCCGGTGGCGAGTGCGCCGTTCTCGTAGGTAAGCGACATCGAGAGGCCGTCGAGCTTCAGTTCGCCTACGTACTCCACGCTCTCGCGGCCGGAAAGCTCGCGCACCCGGCGGTCGAAGTCGCGCAATTCCTCCACCGAGTAGGTGTTGTCCAGGCTCATCATGGGCGACGAATGACGCACCTTGGGGAATTCCTCGGCAGGCGCCCCGCCCACGCGCTGCGTCGGCGAATCCGCCGTGATTAACTCGGGGTGTTGGTGCTCCAGATCCTGGAGGCGGCGCATCAACTGGTCGAACTCGTAGTCGGAGATCTGCGGGTCGTCGAGAACGTAGTAGCGGTTCTCGTGGTAGCGGATCTCGTCCCGAAGCTTTTCGATTTCCTTTTGGATGTCCTTGGGCACGGATTGCCTCGGCCTCAGAAATTGGGCGAAACGCGGTCGTTCACCGTTCGCCCTTTATCCTTTCCCGCTGAGTATAATCCACGCGGCTCGGTAACCCAAGCTCGGGCGCGCCCCTTGCCACTCGGGCATCTTGGCGCCAATCGCGCTGGTCTGGTGCGCTTGACACCGCGGCGAGTCCGCTGTTAGTGTCAACAGTCGAACCGTGGGCGACAAGGAGGGGTTGAAATGGACGGCAAGCGAGCAGTCCTGACGTTGGTGGTCGTGACGGGACTCGGCGTGCTCACGCCGGCGATGGCGCGCGCGCAGGAGCCCTCGACGGCGCCCGGCAATGGTCGCTTCGGCAACCCTGATGAGTCGACCAGCGAGGTTTTCAAGGGCTACGTTTACGGCGTGGTCAAATCGGTCGATGCCGACGAACTCGTGCTTGATAAAACCAAGTTCGGTTTCGACCAGGTTTACAAATTCGATCCCAAAATCAAGGTCGTGCGCGATGGAAAACCGAGTTCGCGCGACACGTTGAAGGTGGGCGAACCTGTTTACGTGCAAGTGAAGAAGGGAAAAAAGACCGGCGACCAGATCGCGAAAAAGATTCTGGCCGGAGTGGTAGCCTCGAAGCTGCCCTAGTTCGAAATTCGAAACTCGAGGACGCGCCGCGGTTTGGAAGGTGATCACCGGGTTTCCGAATAGCTGTCAGCCATCAGCTATCAGCAGCCAGTGACGACCCGACGCCAGCCTCGCAGCCAGCCTTTTGCTGACGGCTGATGGTTGACGGCTGAGAGCTAACTGAAAACCGAGAACTGAAAACAAAATCTCAACTTGGAGTTTCGAGCTCTCCAAAAAGTCCTCCTCTTGAAAACCACAACTCTCATTTACAATCCCATTGCCGGACGCCAGCCTGAGCGGAGAGAGAAAGAAATCCGGCAAGCGGCGGCTGTCCTTGGAAGAGCGGGAATCCCGGTTCAACTGGCTGCCACCACCGGGCCGGGAGAGGCCTGCCAACTTGCGACAGCAGCGGCCCAACAAGGCCATGAGCTGGTGGTGGTTTGCGGGGGCGACGGCACCATCAACGAGGCGGTGAACGGACTTGCCTTCAGCGAGACGCGGCTCGCGATCCTGCCGGGCGGCACGGCCAACATCATCGCCAAGGAACTGCGGCTGCCTCACAATTTGGTACGCGCGGCGCGCGAGCTTCCACAGTGGCGTCCGCGTCTGGTTCCGCTGGGACTGGCCACGTGGCCTTTCAACGCCGGAGTCGGGAACGGGGAATCGGGAATCGCAGAAAAGCTGGTGGGGGGGACTCGGGGCTTGTGCTCCTTCTGCCCCGACTCCCGACTCCCGCACGAAGTTCAGCATCGTTACTTTCTGAGCGTCGGCGGAATTGGTTTCGACGCCCACATCGTCGACCAGCTCAAGCACGACTTCAAGATGTTTCTGGGCGTGGCGGCCTACGGAATCGAGGCCGTGCGCCAAGTGACGCGCTACGGGTTCCCGCCCTTCATCTGTCGTGCCGATGGCCGCCAAGTGCAAGCGGCTTTCGCCGCCATCCAACGCACCAGCCGATATGCCGGTTGGTTCCGCATGGCGCCGCGCGCGCACTTCTTCGAGCCGCGTCTCGACGCTTGCCTTTTCCAGAGCCAGCGATGGCCGCGGTACTTCTTATACGCCGCTGCGCTGGCGATGCGTCGCCATTTGCAACTCACCGACGTTGCAATGATCGAAACGGACCGCGTCGAGTGCTTCCCGGTGGACCCGGAGGTTCGCGTCCTCTTCGAGCTCGACGGCGAACTGGTCGGCGCGCTGCCTGCGGCGTTTGAAGTAACGCCCGACGCGCTGACGCTGCTCACGCCCAGAAGAAGGGAGTAGGGAGTCGGAGAAAGAGCAACGCAGCGGGCAGGGAGTGGGGAAAAGCTTTGTTTTCGCTGCTTCCCGACTCCCTACTCCCGACTCCCGACTCCCTTTAGCCGGCGTCTCCAGAAAAAATACATCGGTACGCCCGCCGCCAGAATCGCCACTCCGATCAGCGTGTTGCTGGGATAGCGGTAGATCGCATTGGCGACCACCAGCCAACAAGCTGCCACAAAGAAAAGGGTGGTGAACGGGTGGCCGGGAACACGGTAGGAGATTGACGATTGACCCCGCCCTGCGGGGACGATTGACGATTGAGATTCCTCGGACCTACCTATTTCCTGCGGAGTCAGAGTTGGGGTCCGCGCGTCGGAGTCCCTTGTCTTTAAGTCGGCAATCGACAATCGGCAATCGGAAGTCCCGGCTCTCTCCCGACGTCGGAATACGAACAGGCACGTCGCCGAAAGGCCCATAAAGATGAAGTCCATCGACACCACGTAGTTGAGGATCTGGTCGTAACGGCCGGAGAGCGCCACCACGATCGCCCAGACGCCTTGCAGGACAATGGCCACCACGGGCACGCGAGTGCGCGGGTTGATCCTGGCCACGCTCTTGAAAAACAGTCCGTCGTCTGCCATGGCAAAGTAAACACGCGGCGCAGTGAGAATCGCCTGGCTGAGGAAGCCGAGAGCTGAGACTGCAATGCCGGCGGCGATCAAGGCAGCCCCGCGGTCGCCGAGCGCGAGCTGCATCACAGCGGAAGCGGGCGCGGTGGCGTGCGCCAGGCCGTCCGGACCAAAGGCGCGGACGCAAACATAGTTAACGGAAAGGTAGAGCAAGATCACAACCAGCACGCCGACGACGAGGGCCCGCGGCATGTTCCGGCGCGGATCGCGCACTTCCCCGGCCACAAAGTTGGATGTTTGCCAACCGCCGTAGGCAAACAGGACTGGAACCATCGCCGCGCCGAAAGCGGTGAAAAGGCCGAAGGAAACGGGACGGTCGAGCCACCGGTGTGCCAGGGCGCTGAACCCAAGCGTCCCGCGCACCAGCAGCCCGCCACAGAGGACCAGCATGGCAATGATGGCGATCTTCATCACCATCAGCGCGCTTTGCACCGCGCTCCCGGTCTTCACCCCCAGGCAGTTGACTAGGGTCAGCGCGGCTAGGGCCAACGCCGCGACCAACCCATCATAGGTGGCGGAGCCTGCCGGAACGCGCGCCAGTTCCAGAAAGTAGCGCGCAAAGGTCACCGCCACGGCGGCCATCCCACCGGTTTGGATCACCAGCAGCAGCACCCAGCCGTAAAGGAATGCGACGCCGGGGTGGTACGCCTCGCGCAAGTAGGCGTATTGTCCGCCCACCGCCGGCATCCGGGCCGCCAGCTCCGCATAGATGAAAGCGCCCGCCAGCGCGATGGCACCGCCCGCCGTCCACGCCGCCAGGATCATAGCCGGCGTACCCACGCGCTGCGCCACGACGTAGGGATTCATGAAGATGCCCACGCCGACGATGCCGCCCATGACGATCATGGTGGCGTCGAACAGTCCCAATTGGCGCGCGAGGCCCACCGCTCGCCCACCCACTGGAGAGGTCTCACCGCCCGCCGCTTTGTTATCCTCACTTGACATCCCTGTACCCTGCAACGCGAACACGGTAGAATACATCTGGACGGTCACCGGCCCGTGTTGGACCTTCCGTACCTGCCAAGGGGGCGCCCACATTAATGGGACGGTCGGTGAGCTGTAGGCATCCAACTATCCTATGCCAAGAATGATGAGGCTCCAGGCCTCGCTGTTACTGTCATCGTGCCTTCTCGCCGCCTCGGCGACTAGCGGCTTCCCTCCCTTACCGCAGACTCAGGATCTGAGAGGCGAAGTGCTGGGGGAGAACAATAACCCTATCGCCGGCGCCGCTTGCACCCTCACGGCCACTTCGCCGCAGGTCCAGTTGCCCGAGCAGGGCCTCTCGGTGACCACCGAAGAGAAGGGTCAGTTTGACTTCCCCGGACTCCTCCCCGGTACGTACGCGCTCACTTGTGCCGCCGTAGGATACCAGCCGGTGTTCAAGGGCGGCCTCGAAGTCGCCGCCAGCCAGGCTCCTTTTGTCCAGATCGTGTTGCCGTCTGAGATTGTCGTCAAGCAGCGAATCGAAGTCACGGAAACGGCCCCCACCGTCGCCCAGCAGCAGAACACCACGCCGCCGGCCACCATCAACAGCCAGCAACTCCAGACCCTGCCGCTGATCCAGCAGAAGTTCAAGGCGGCGCTGCCGCTGGTGCCGGGAGTGGTGCGCACGCCCGACGGCAAGATCAACATCAAGGGGACCTCGGAGAGTCAGGGTCTGGTACTGGTGGACGCGGCCGAGTCGGTCGATCCCGTGACCGGCGCCTACACCATCGATCTTCCGATCGATGCTATCGAGTCGCTGGAAGTCTTTAAGAGCGCCTACCAGACCCAGTTCGGGCGCTTCTCCGGCGGTCTGACCCTTATCCAAACCAAGGCGCCGTCGAACGAATGGCGCTACGAGTTCAACGATCTGCTGCCGACGGCCCGGTTCGAAGCCGGCCACCTACAGGGTATCCAAGACGACGGCCCGCGTGTCACCTTCACTGGACCCATTATCCCCAACAGGCTGGACTTCATTGAATCGGCTATCTATTACCTAAGCAAGCAGCCAGTGCGCGGTCTCGCCTGGCCCAACAACATAACCAAGACCGAGAGCGTCAACTCGTTCACGAGTTTCCAGTACATCTTTACGCCGCAGCACCTGTTCACCGTTAACGTCAACGTTTTTCCAGTGAAGAAACAATTCGTGGACATCAACTCGCTGGTGCCGCAGACCGCTTCCTCTGACTACGGTCAAAGGGGCTTTTCCGTTCAGGCCATCGACCGCGTTATGTTCGCCTCCGGCGGCATTCTCAGCACGTTCATGCAAAGCACCAAGTTCGACAGTAACGCCCACGGCCAGGGCCCTCTCGACATGCTAGTGACCCCCAACGGCTGGGGCGGCAACTTCTTCAACACTTACACCCGCACCAGCGACGAACAGCAGGTCCGGCAAATGTATGAACTGCCTCAGCGGCAGTGGCTCGGCAAGCATGAGTTGAAACTGGGCGCGGAGTATGTGCGCCGCGCGTACAGCGGCACCAGCGACTCCCGCCCCGTCGAACTCCAGCGCGCAGACGGGACGCTGGCCGAGCAAATCGATTTCTCGGGCCCGGGTTCATTGGCGGTGGAAGATAACGAGGTCGGACTCTTCTTCCAGGACCACTGGATCTTCTCCGACCAACTGGCTCTGGACGCCGGCCTGCGATTCTCTACGCAGACCATCGGCGAGCCGGAAGATTTTGCGCCGCGCTTCGGGCTGGTCTATTCGCCGGGGGCGGATGGCAAGACGATCCTGCGTGGCGGCATCGGAGTCTTCGATGACCGCGTCCCTCTGCTCGCCGCCGACTTCACCCAAAATCCCCTGCGTACGATCAGCATGTTTGACGAACAGGGGAACCCGGTCGGCGCCCCAGTGACCTACTTTAACGCGTATCTGAAGTATAACGAGCAGGGCCAGTCTTTCACACCGACGCGCAACCGCCTGGACAGCACGCCCTACAACCTTACCTGGACCCTGGAAGCCGACCGCGAGATCCGGCCTCATGTTTTGGCACGGCTCAGCTACCTCTCGAGCCGGACCTTCAATGAGTTCATTATCAACCCACTGCCGAACACCTTCCGGCACCCCGTGTTCCTCCTTTCCAACCAGGGGGCCTCGCGCTACCACGAGTTCGAATCCACGCTCCGCATACAGCCCAATGAGAAGGTCAACGTCAACGCCTCTTACGTCTACAGCCTGGCGCGCGGGGACTTGAACACCATCGGCCAGATCTACGTGCCCTTTGAGCAGCCGGTGATCCGAAGCGACGCGGTCGCCAGTTTGCCGTCCAACGTACCGAATCGCTTCATCACCTGGGCCCAGTTTAAGGTTCCCTGGAAAGTGACGATCGCTCCGCTCTTCGACATTCACTCCGGCTTTCCCTATTCGGCATACGACGTACTGCAGAACTATGTCGGCGTCCCCAACAGCCAGCGTTTTCCCACCTTCTTCTCCACCGACCTCAAGGTTACCAAGGATTTTCGCATTTCCTTTCTCCCGTGGGTCAGGAACCACATTCTCCGCGGCGCCTTCGCCGTTTACAACGTCACTGATCACAGCAACCCTCGGGACGTTTACTCGGACATCGCTTCGCCCTACTTCGGCCACTTCGCCGGACTCCAGCACCGGTCGCTTGAGACGTGGTTCGATATTGTGTACTGAACATTGACGACGGCTGACTACCGAAGCGCGGCGGAGCCGCCCGCGATACGGGCTTCACGGATTTGAGGAGGGATTGGTGAGCCGCCCGACAGCGTGAACGTCGATATCCACCCCTTGGCTGACACGAAGAATGAACGTGCTGGGGTTCTTGAGACCCCACTTGACGTAGGGCACCACAAACGTCGTGGCGGCGCTCAACTGATCCCCGCTCACACTCACCCGTGCTGTGAGTGTGGTCTCGTGGTCAGCCCCATGCAGCCTGAGTATCCCGTGTACCTCAATCTGGGATTCGCCCTGGGAGGCCAACTGACCCTGGACCCGATCGGGAGTGAAAACGATCTCTGGGTAACGAGCGCTCTCCAGAATATCCTTGTGCATCTTTCGATCCCGGGCGTTGCTGCCACTGTTCCCGCTGGTGGCGTCAACGACCACCGAACCGCTGGCACTGCCCGTGGCACGGTCGAAGCGGATGCTCCCGCTCTTCAGTTTGAACGTGCCATTGACCTGGTGAAGAACATCCCCAAGGTTGAACTTGATCTGTGTCTGCGCCGGATCGAGCGCGAGAACCGCTTCCTGCGCATGCAGCGGCGCCACCGAGAACAGCACGGAGATTATCGCAACGCGGAGAATCCACGCGACAGGGGCCTCGCCACGCAAAGAAGCCGGTTTCGGCCGAGCGGATCGACCCGGAGGGTGATGAATCCACGCGACAGGGGCCTCGCCACGCAAAGAAGGGCGCGAGCGAAGATCCCCGTATGACCCCGGTACAGCCGTTCTCCCTGAACGCCCCTCACGTCGGAGCGCACCACGCACAACAAGTGCTCTTCCGTTGACCTCCACGCATCCTCTGTCGCGAGTGGTTCTTGCTCTTTCCATACTCCCCCTCAAAGAGGCATTCGCCTGGAGCTCGTGTCAGCTATAAACGGCGGTGTTCGGTTGAGAAGGTCACACTGTGAGAAACTGCCACCCTAGGGTAAAGATCCCTTTTAGTCCAAGGGCGGCGGGTGGAATAGCGCCCACATGAATCGCCAGGAGCCGCGAGAATACCGCCGGCTCAGAGGCCATGGCCTGAAGTGCCCGGTTGCGAAGCCACTCAGGTCTCTCCATTGCCAGCATCAGCCTCGACATCAGCATCGGCAGCCTCACGATGCGCCTGTGGGCCGCCTGGTAGAATTCCAGGTTGTTCTTAGCCAGGGCCTCGGCGAGGCAGACGGCTTGCTGGAACGCCAAGGAGAGTCCTTTGCCGGTGAGCGCATCGACGGAACCTGAAGCGTCGCCAACCAGGGCGATTCGACCGCGCCAAACGGCGGGGATACTGCGAGTTACGGTAATCGCCCCACGCTCCGCCGTAATCGAAGGCGCACCGTGGAGCCGCCCGGCAAGTTCGGGAAGCTGCGAAACAGCGTCTTCCAGCCGTAGTTGGGGGTCCCGTGAGGTCAGGGAAGCGCAGATCGCGTCCGGGCTGATCGGGGTCACAAAGATCTGGTAGTCCTTACCCAGGTAGACCTCAACGTGGTCAGTCCAGGGCGCCATTTTAAAGTGACGGCGGACGCCGAAGCGCCGATGGTGGTAACGGTGACCGTCGAGCCCTGCCCATTGCTGCACTCGCGACTTCAGTCCGTCGGCTCCGATCACCCATTGGCAGCGAACGATTTGCCGGTCGAGGGAAACTCCATCAGCCACCAGGTTCTGAACCCGTGTTTTCCACCAGATGGAGACCCCTACCTGTTCGGCTCTCGCCACAAGGAGCCGGTGTAGAGTGGTGCGGCGAACGCCAAAACCCGGACCTTCGGGAAAGGTGCTGCCTACCGATGATTCTTTTGCGAGAAACCGCACTCCGCGGAAAGCGACCGCGTCCTTCGGTCCCAGGACCACCCCGAGCCTTCGCAGCGCGAGAACGCCATCCGGCATCAATCCTTCGCCGCAGGTTTTGTCAATTGGGAATCGATCGGAATCCGCGATCATTACGCGGAAACCCTTTTGGCGCGCTGCGATTCCGGTGGCGAGCCCGGCAGGGCCGCCCCCGACGATGAATACATCAGTCTCGATGATCGCTTGCTTCACTTTCACCACCGTAGAAGAAATGGATCTAATTCCGAAAACTGTCAGCAAAGAAGTCTGGAGCCCGGCGGCGCGGCCCGGCGCAAGACCGGATTTCGCCCTGGGGTTCGGAACCCCCGTTGGGTTGGGCCGGGTAACCCGCACGTCAGATATTCATGACGCGCCGCGCCAGGCCCAACGCCTCCGACCAGAATGTGTCCGAGGAGTGCATTGCCGCGACCACTGCTCGAACACCGGAGACGAACCGATCCACCTGCCAATCTTCAATCACCAGCGGAGGCGCCACTTTGAGGACCATGAAACTGTTTCCGCAAATCTGAGTGAGAATGCCCTCATCGCGGAACAGGCGCATCACCAGGATCTGGCCGAACATTCCGGGATGGATTTTCTGGAAGGCCTCGAAGGGAATTCTCGTGCGCAACTGGCGGGGAGCCTTAAATTCGATTCCGCAGAGCAAGCCCAGTCCACGAACTTCCTTCACCATTTCATACTGCGAAAGCTCGTGGTGCAGACGCTGGCGGAGTCGCCCGCCCACTCGCAGGGCTCGTGCTCCGAGCTGTTCCTCGTCGAGGACGTCCAGCGTGGCCAAGCCGGCGCGCATCGCCAGGCTGTTCTCACTGTAAGTGGAGGTGTGGACGATCGCGCGTTTCAGCGAGTCATAAACGGAGTCGTAGACCGCATCCGACATCAGCAAGGCGCCGCTCGGGATAAGCCCACCGCTCAAAGCCTTGGCCAGTACCACCATGTCCGGATCGAGACCGAAGTGATGGGCGGCAAGAAACCGCCCCGTTCGATCGAGGCCCGTCTGAACTTCGTCGAGGACGAATAGCGTCCCGAAACGGCGGCACAGAGTTTGCGCCGCCCGGAGATACTCCGGGTCGGGAACTCTTACCCCACCTTCTCCCTGAACGGGTTCGACGATGAAAGCTGCATATTGTTTCGTGGAGAGCTTCCCGCCGAGCTCGTCGATGTCGCCGAAAGCGACCCGCTCGGCTCCTGGCAGCAGAGGGCCGAACCCTTTGCTCCAAAACGGATTCCCCATCAATGAGAGCGCGCCACAGGTGAGTCCGTGGAATGCTCCTTCCGCGGAAAGCATTCCGGAACGGCCGGTGCGAGCACGAGCAAACTTGATGGCGGCTTCGACCGCTTCACTCCCGGAGCTCGAAAAGAAGACCTTGCTCAAGCGGCCACCGGCGCGAGCACACAGTCGTGCTGCCAGTTCGCCGGCCAGTTCGGGTACGTGACTCTGAAGGATCGCCGGGCCGCAACGGTCGAGTTCGTCCTTGACCGCGCTGATGATTCTTGGGTGGTTGTGGCCCGTGTTGTGGACACAATAGCCGGAAAGAAAATCCAGAAAGCATCGTCCGTCACCGCTGTGGAGCTCCGCCCCAACACACCGCGTGTACTCGACGTTCATCTGCAATAAATCTAGGAGCTTCACCCATTGCGGGTTCACGTGGCTGGAGTACAGGCCGTCGAGAGTCGTCGTCTCTGCTTGTGGCATCCAGCTCCTTCACGAATCGACCGCGCGTCACCAAACGACATCGGGGTCGAAACTGTAGGATGCAGAGTCATGGCCGGACGTTGGAAACACCACGACTAAATCGTGATGGCTTCCTTATTCCATTGCACCATGTCGGTACTTGCTTAGAGCATGCGGGCGGGTGCTCCGGCGCTAGCGAAAGAACAGGACGGCTTCTCGACCCTCGTTCAGGCGGCGGTTTCAGTTCCTGTTACAATAGCGTAGGCCATGGGCTCAGCGGCCACACTCGATGAGCATCGTCTCCACAACCCGCCTCGGCAGCGTCTACGGCTCGCTCACCGAAGCAAAGCGCCTTAAGCTGATGATCTTCTTCGTGACGTCGATCTGCAACGCCAAGTGTCGAACGTGTTTCTACTGGGAAGAGCTCAACCAGCGCGGCGATCTCACTTGGGACGAGATCCAGAAGCTGTCCCGCAGCATGCCGCGCTTCACCGACCTCTGGCTTTCCGGCGGCGAGCCCATGCTGCGCCGCGAGCTCACGGAAATCGCCCATCTCTTTTACGTCAACAACGGCATTCGCTGGATGAACCTACCCACCAACGGCCTCTTGCCGGCGCGCACTTCCGAATGGGTGGGGCGGATCTTGTTGGAGAACCCCGAACTGCAACTCGACCTCAATGTAGCCATGGACGGTCTTTACGAGATGCAGGATTCCATTCGTGCCGTTCCCGGAAATTTTGCCAAGACACTCGAAACCCTCGACGCGCTCCAGGAGTGCCGAGGCCGCTACGCCAACCTGCGCGTGAACATCAATACCGTGATCTGCGCCGAGAACTTTGATCACATTCTCGAAATCGTGGAATTCGTGAAAACCAACTGCCGGGTCGACGGCCACTACTTCAACATCATCCGCGGCAGTGTCAAAGACGTGGCGCTGAAGCGTATCCCCACCGAGCGCCTGCCGGCGCTCTACCACGAACTGCAAAGGGTCTATCAGCACTACGCTCCCGGCTACGTGAAGGGCGCGAGCGGCGTGGCACGCCGCCTCGGAGAGGCCTACTATACGGGGACGCTGGCCCTACACAACAAGATCCAGCTCGAGAATATCGAGTCGCCGCACCCTTGGCCGATGCCCTGCACCGCCGGCGAGACATCCGTTGTGATCGACTACAACGGCGACGTTCGCGCCTGTGAGCTGCGCGGCCGGCTGGCCAATCTCCGCGAGTTCGATTGCGACTTCCAACGACTCTGGGACACTCAGACGCGCCGCGAGGAAGTGGACGCCATCGTCCGCGACCAGTGCTGGTGCACCCACGTCTGCTTCATCCACGACAGCCTGCGCCACTCGCCCAAAGCCCTGCTCTACGACGTGCCGCTCGCCTTTCTCGAGTCGAGATTCACAAGACCGTAGCCTGGGTCGCCAGGCCAGGAAACCATCCCTCCTCCGCGGTAGCCCTCAGGTCTCAGCGGGTAGGCAGGGGTGGAGTTCTCTCCCGCTGATTGCTGATCGCCGAACCCTGAGGGCTCTTTACCAGGTCGGCCACAGGAATGAACCCCTTATGCCGGCCGCCCGACCCCGCCAGCAGGGCCTGCAGCAACAACTCCAGCGCATCGAGCAGGCGAGCATTGCCGGTCTGAATCAGGTAGCTGGCCATGCGAAGGAGCTGCAACTGCCGCGGCGAGTAAGTCTCCATCCCATGTGCCGGCGGTTTGCCCTTCCGGTTGGCAAGCATATCCATGACGCACTTGCCCGATACGCTGACCGCGCAGTGTTGGCCATCGCTGATCGGGTGTTCCTCGAAGAGTTCGCTCACCGGCACTCCCAGTGCGTCGGCGATCTTGCGCAGTGTCTTAGGCCCCGGCTCCACTCGCCGGTTTTCGACGCGCGAGAGATAGGAACTGGCGAGGCCGGAGCGCTCGCCCAGCATCCTCTGGCTGATGTCCTTCTGGTTCCGAATCTGGATAATGCGAGACCCAATGCTCACGGCGGCTCCTTCCCCAATGCCCTTTTCGCTTCCATCTTAACATATCTGTCAAAAAATGCAGCCAACACGCCCAAAACGCTTGACACCCCTGTAAACTCGATTAGAGTGTTAGCTGGAGAGAGCGAAAGGCAGAAGGGACGCCGTAATGAAGCCACCTGGAAGCCGATCGAACTTTCGAGGTAGTCATAAGTGGCGAGGGCGATCTCGCCGGGAGGATCAAGCGGCCCTTAACCGGCCGCAGCAATCATAAGCCCACCGACCCGCTCGGGGACAGTGCCATTCTATCCTTCCCTTTTGGCCCAACAGGCGCTGACCCCCGAGCGGGTCTTTCCTTTTCTATCGATTCCAGTTCTCAGTTTTGAGTAGCTGTCAGCCATCAGCACTCAAGGACCACCCAACACCAGCCTCGCTCCCAGTCTTTGCTCACGCCTGACGGCTGACCGCACTGAAAAACTGAGAACCGAGAAGGTGTGAAGAAATTGAACGCAGAGGCATAGAGACGATGCAGAGGAGAGAATGAGAACGATATGAAGATGTCGTTTGTTTTCGGAACTCTTCCCATTTTTCTCTGTGCCTCTGCGTCTCTGCGTTTGAAGCTCTTTCGCAATTACTTCACACCTTCTGAGAACTGGCGACTATTTTCAGGCCATCCTTGAGCGAGTGCGCCGCCAAGTCACCAATACCTGCCTCCCCAGCAGGTCCAGTCCTAGCAGCAGAACCAGGAACTTGGTCAACCAAGCGATATAAGGCAGGTTGATCGCCACAAAGACGATCACGAGTCCCAGCAGCAGCGACAGGGCAAAGGCCACGTTCTGGCGCTTGGGGTCGGCGCCCGGCGGTACCAGCATCCGGCCGATGGCCGCCGCCACGAAGACCTTCGCTAAGTAGAGCCCTGCGATCCATGCCATCAGGCCCAGCAACCCCATCGGCAAACCCACCAGCGTAATCCCGGCGGCGACCGCCGCGATGGGTGGCACGATCAGGAGGACAAATCCGATCCCGACAGCGGACAGCGTGCCGAGTGCGCTCTCAATGCGTCCAGCGAACAAAGTCGGGAAGAGCAGAAAGAGGATGAACCCGGTCAGCAGGGCCGCCCCCAGCCGGACGGCCTGCCAGACGTAGAAACGAGGCTGTGAGTACCGGCTCGGTGCCTTCTCCGTCAAGTGGACGTCCGTCTTGCCGGCGACGGCGGCACCGGGCTCGATGTGCACGTGATCGCTGCTGTTGACGTTGGCCTCCAGGTTGCCGTCGATTCGTGCCGGAGCAAAAACGGTGATGGTATCCCCGGCTTGAACGTGCACATTTCTCCCGACGTGCCCGGTCATCTCCAGCGTCCCGACCCTCA
The DNA here is from genome assembly GCA_035315065.1 of Terriglobia bacterium. Classification (GTDB taxonomy): domain Bacteria; phylum Acidobacteriota; class Terriglobia; order UBA7540; family UBA7540; genus DATFYM01. The sequence continues at coordinate 28,706 of DATFYM010000068.1, read as the reverse complement.
GATTCAGATCGCGCCCCACCGCGCCATCGACGCGGGCGTCGCCGGAAAACGCTTCCGTATCGGTGCCTACTTGCCCGTCTTTGTCGACCTCGAGGTTGGCGGAAAACGCGTGCAGCCCACGCGTCACGTGGCCCCTCACCACCACGTTCTGGCTGTAGGTATAAACATTGCCTTCGACGGTCCCATTAATCTCCAGGCTTTGGTTACCGGTGAACAAATCGCCCTTGATGTCGCCCCGAATAACGACGCGCTGGCACCAGACGTACACGTTGCCGTTGACGGTGCCGTTGATGCTGACCGACTGGCCGGCGACGAACAGCGAGTCGTCGATGGTTTGGCTGGCCGGAACGGTTACCACCGTGCCTCCCCGTCGTTCCATCGCCGTCGCCGGAGCGGGCGATCCTAGCAGGAAGGCCAGGCCCAGGCCCGCCAGCAGGCCCATCGATAACGAGTTCCGCCGCAGCGCCAAGCGGACTGCCACCAGCACCAGAAAACCCAGCATCAGCGCACTCAGGGTGGTTACAATCGAGTACAACATGGAAGCTCCTTGGTTGGCCAGGTAGAGGGCCGCGTCGACGAACACTGTGATGATCGCAGCGCGATTGAGGGGGTTAAACAGCGGAGCCGATCCCAGAAACTCGCGGCCGGCCCAGGTGAGCGTCATCACCACGCCCACCGCCACCGCCACCATCCCTGAAAATGCGCCCAGGATTCCGAGCGCGGAACCGAGGCCGGTGGCGGTCTCCAAGGCCTCCGCCGGTGTCGACTGCAAGACGTCCGACAGCAGCGACGCTTCTCTGCGGAGGGCCGCCACCAGCGGCCGGCAGCGCGGACACTCCAGCAGATGCTCATCCACCTGCCATCGCTCTTCGGCGGGCAACTCGCCGTCCACGTAGATCGAGTATTTCAACTCCGAGAAGCAGTCCATCAATACGTCCCCTTGTGAGCTTTCGCCAGCTTCGGGTTCTTGCCGACCTTTTCGTTGCGGGCCAGCGCCTCCCGCAGCTCCTGCTTGGCGCGGAAGATCAACGTGGCCACGTTAGCGCGGCTGAGGCTGAGGGTCGCCGCGATCTCGTCGTAACTCAGCTCGTTGTAGTAGCGCAGCACCAGCGGCAGCCGCGATCGTTCCGGCAGCGCGGCGATGGCGGCGCGCACCGCGTCCTGCTCCTCCACCGATACCAACTCCTCCAAGGGCGAGGTCTGGGGCGCTACCGCTTCCGGCGTGCGCTCGTCGGGCGGATCGAAGATCCGTTGCTGCACTCTGCGCCGCCGCAGTTGGTCCACGCAGTGGTGGCTGGCCACGCTCATCAGCCACTTCGGAAACGGCAGCGCCGCGTCGTAAGTCTTCATCGATCGTTGCAGCCGCGCGAACACCTCGCTGGCCGCGTCCTCAGCGTCCTCGAAGGAGCCCAACAGGTACCGGCAGAGGGCGAGCACGCGCGGTTGGAACTCGCGGAAGAGTTCCGCATAGGCATCCGCGTCGCCGGAGCCTGCCCTCCCGAGAACCGCGCTCAGTTTGCCCTCATCCATGCTGCCGCCCAAGCCGGTCCTCATTTGCTATTACGGTTGACCGGAACTGAAATTGCAGGAATCTCACTGGCCATTGTCAGATTGATGGAGGCGGATTGCAAGATCGAAAGTGGCGGTTAGAACCGAGGCCTGGGCACCCGGGCCCAAGAAAGGGCGCAGTGGATTTATTACTATGATATGTCGTAAACTATTTAACTAGCCAAATGATCCGCCAGCGTCCCTGATTCTTGGCCAATGGCCGGCGACAATCAAAACGATGGGCGGCGGGCAGGTGCCAAAGGCTCTCTAGGGCTGGACACGACGTAATCATTAAGTTACCGATGTTTTTACTCCAAGACCCACACGCCGTATTCTTCCACCTCTCTATATTTTTCAATCACTTAACGGGTCGACGGTCTCTTGAACGACTCGGACTCCTGTGTAACAACCCATTTATTTTCATCAACATCGTGGGATGACCAAGATAAGTAGCTTTCTTTTCATCAACATCGTGGGATGTTCGAACAACCGTTTTCGCGCTCCTTTGTTTTCATCGACATCGTGGGATGTTCCTTCATATTGAGTTATGCGGCGACCTTTGGACTGACATCCTTCCAGAAGCTTATCACATAAGTAAAATCCACAAATAAGCTGATTCCTTCCCGACCAAAGTCAAGCTCACGACAGAGCTTAACGCAGGCTGGCTGACGATTCAGGTCATCGGGAAGCCCACGCGTTTTGGAATTGCGATCTCCTATTCTACAACTCAGTCCCATTTTCAACCTTCCGCCCAATGGCTGTCGGGGCGCTTTGATGAACGCCGGTTGGTGCCCGGCGCGGCTCCGGCAACTGGAACGTCGACAACGCCCGTCTCCGAGGCGCAGCAACCACCCACTGTGTATGATAAGGTTAAGATGACCATCTTGTCGAATAGAATATTTGGTCGTCTAAGGGCCAGGCCGGCATGCCGCCAAAATAGATCGCATTGTGATATAATTTGCTTTCATGAGTCCACGCCCTCGGTCCACCGCCGGCAAGCCTGCCGTCGACCCGCTGATCCGGCGCCAGGCATGGTTTCGCTACCAACTCCGGCGCTTTCTGCGCTTCAGCGAGCAGGCGGCGCGCGCCTCGGGCCTGACGCCCCAGCAGCACCAGTTGTTGCTGGGCGTGGCGGGCTACACGGGGCGCGGCTGGGCCACCATCTCCGAGCTCAGTGAATTTCTCCAGGCGCGTCACAACGCCGTCGCCGGGCTGGTGGAGCGCAGCGCCGGGCGGGGCCTGCTGCGCAAAGAGCCGGGAGCTGGCGACCGGCGGTTTGTACGGGTCTTCCCCACCGAGAAAGGGCTGGCGATCCTCGAAAAGCTGGCCAGCCTCCATCGCCAGGAACTGGCGCGCGTACGGGCGCGGCTCCTGACGTTCGCCAAAGCCAGGCCGAAAGCGATTCCCAAAACTCCAGGAGCCTAAGAATTGCCGATTGTCGATTGCCGATTGTCGATTGCAAGACCGCTCCCGGTTGGGCTCCCGCCTAAGCAAGGGTTTGCGTTTCAATCGGGAATCGGCAATTCGGAACCGCTGACCGTTTTGAAGAACAGATACTGCAGGAGTCTAGATGCGTAACAACCAAGCCGTTGACCTTCATTCTTCCAACGGGGCGTCCGCTGAGCCCTCCGCCGGGGGGCGCAAGTGGTTTCGCGAATTCGGCGTCGCCCTCGATCCCAGTATTGTCAAAATCTCGGCCTACGCGGCCAGCGTCGGATTCATTGCCGGCCTCGTCGCACAGGGCTTGCTCGAACTGATCTACCTTTTTACCAATCTCTTCTTTTTTGGCCGGTGGTCGTGGCAGATCACTTACCCGGTCAACCATCATCTGGGAGCGTGGGTGATCCTGATCCCGCCCATCGGCGGGTTGCTGGTGGGGATCATGATCCACACTTGGGAACCCACCCTGAAGGGCCACGGCATCCCGGAAGCCATGGAAGCCGTGCTGGTGGGCAAGAGCCGGGTGCGGATGCGGGTCGCGATCTTGAAGCCGATCGCCACCGCCTTCGCCATCGGCACGGGAGGGCCGTTCGGCGCCGAGGGACCCATCATCCAGACGGGCGCCGCGTTCGGCTCGATCTTCGGACAGTTCGTCAAGCTCACCCCTTACCAACGACGCGTGCTGTTGGCGGCGGGCGCGGCCGCCGGCATGGCGGCCACTTTTATTGCCCCGCTGGCCGGCGTGCTGGTGGCCATCGAACTTCTGCTCTTTGAGTTTCGCTCCCGCTCCTTTGTGCCGGTGGCGATCTCTTCCGCCGTGGCCACGGCCGTGGCGGTCCACTTCCGCGGCTGGAATTCGCTCTTCCCCACCCCCGCCTTCGCCCTCAAGAGCATGCAGGAGCTGTGGCTGTTTGCGCTGATGGGCGTCCTCATGGGCGCGATCGCCATCCTCATGATCCGCGTTCTGTTTTGGCTCGAGGAATGGTTCGACCACTTCCCGCTGAAGCCCTCGGTGGTGTGGGCGCCCGCCGCCGGCGCGCTGGTTCTCGGCGTCATCGGCTATTTCTACCCCCAGGTGTTCGGCACCGGCTACGACACCATCCGCGCCATGCTTAACGATCAGCTTTCGGTGAGCAAACTGTTGGGAGTCTCTGTAGCCAAGTTCGCGGCGCTGGTGATCTCGCTAGGCTCGGGGACCACGGGCGGCGTCTTCGCTCCCTCGCTCATCGTGGGCGGCGGGGTGGGGGCGGCCTACGCGGTCGCTTGGCACCATTTCTTCCCCAGCTTCGTCACCGACCCGGCGCTTTACGCGCTGGTGGCCATGGCGGCCGTGTTCGCCGGCATCGCCCGCGCACCCTTCACCAGCATCGTGTTCCTCTTCGAGCTCAGCCGCAATCCCAACGCGCTGCTGCCGCTGGTGGTCTGCTGCATGATTTCGGACGCCTTCGTGCGCCTCTTCAGCGCCGAATCCATCATGACCGGTAAGCTCGTGAAGCGCGGCCTGATTGTCTCGCAGGACTATTCGGTACCGGTGCTGGTGCGGTCGCGCATCGAGCAAGTGATGAGCAGGAGGTTCACTACCATCGGCGCCGATGAGGACTTGCAGGCAGTGGTGCGCGACGTGGCGACCGAGAGTGGCGACGTGTTTCCCGTGATTGAGAACGACGGCCGCCTGGCGGGTGTGGTGGAGGCACACGATCTGCTGAAGGAAGCTCACCGCCCGCTCAAGGTACGCGACATCGCCCGCCAGGACTATGTGATCGCCTACCCCGGGGACACGGTCGACCGGGTGACACGCGACATGATCGCGCGCAACGTGGAAAGCGTGATCCTCATGGACCGCGCCACGAGCGCCAAGCCCATCGGCGTAGCGCGCGCCGCCGACATCCTGAAACTGCGACGCTGGGTGATGGAAGAAGAGAGCCACTCTGAATGATGAACTATGAATGATGAATGATAAACAAAAGACGAGCTATCAGCCCACAGCAGTCAGCTATCAGCAAAATCCAGACGGTAGACGGTATACGGCATGAGGGCAGGAAGGCCTCATTTCTCTGACCGGGTAGCGCAGACCCCAGCTTCGAGCCTGTTCTACCCCTGTCTGGCTCCAGAGCGTAAAGCGTAGGGATGCTGTGTGACCCGAAGGGCAAGTGGCCAATTGCGCTTCGAACCTATCGGTCACTGATGCTTCTCGTACGCCGCCTTGGCAAGAGCCTCTTTCGAGAGTAACCTCTGAGCCTGCGCGTCGCCTTTACCGGCTTCTATGCGGGTTTGAGCCGGAGTCTCTGCTGCTTCCTGCGCAGCGGTTTGGGCAGCATTGGTTAAGGTAACGGTATCCGCCGCGATCGCCTGCGGTTTCGGTGCGGGCGTCTTTGGGGTTACTGTCGTCGGCACAGCCACAGCTTGAGTTTGCGTTGCGTTCGATACAGCGTTGATCATCTTTAAGGCCCTCCTACTTTCCCTATCGGCACAAAATCCAAAATCTTAAATTGGATTCAGGGAGCGATTCGGGGTCCCTGCCGCACTCCGGAAAGCGGTGAACGGCCAGGGCCAGGGACTGTCCCGGGGAAGCGCCGAGGTGCCCATCGCCGAAGGAGCCAAGCGATGGGCCGGATAAGGAAGAGGGCGCGTGGGCCTATCCTGAGCAAAGAGAACGGGATGCCCGATCTAAATTAGCTGGCGGAGGCCGAACTCGCGGTGCAGAAGCGGTCGAAGGCACCGGCGAGATCCTGGGCGATGGCCTCAGCCTGTCGTCCCTCGATGTCGCAACGCTCCAGCATGAACACCAGTTTGCCGTCGCACAGCAGGGCGATGGAAGGCGAGGAAGGCGGGTAGCCGGTGAAATAGGAGCGGGCGCGGTCCGTGGCCTCGCGGTCCTGCCCGGCGAAGACGGTAGCCAAGGTTTCCGGCCGCATCGACGGAGCGGCCTCGGCCAGGGCACGAACCACGGCGGGCCGGGCATTGGCGGCGGCACACCCGCAAATCGAATTCACTACCACCAGGGCGGTGCCTTTCGACTCGCCCAGCACGTGATCCACTTCCTGGGGCGTTCGCAATTCGCGGAAGCCGATGCGCGTCAACTCCTGCCGCATGGGACGGACCATTTCTTCGGGGTACATTCAGAACCTCCTGTTTTTCTCGGCGTCCGTAACGAAAACGGTGCCAAGGAGCCTGCGTCCTCGAAACCGGATCGAAGCTCTCGCTTTGCAAGTTGCCGCCGGCCTTTTGGCACACGACACCGAAGCAAAGAGTATAGCGCGGCACAGTCGGCGGCCGCAACCGAGAAGCGCGCAGTCCGCGCTACTCCGATAAACTGGGAATAGTTGTAAGATACGGGAGCGGGTCAGCTATGATGTGCGCTTGGGGTTACACGGACTGAGCCGCTTCCACTGCAACCGCGGAAGCGGCGGCCGGGCCACAAGTCAGGTGAAGCCGATGCGGTATTGCTGGAGGGTCTTCGAAAAGACGTGCCGTATCGGCCAGGCCGCAGGTCTGCTCGCAATCCTGCTTGCGGCAACAGGCCCGCGCCCTTCTCTTGCCACACAACAGCCCGAGCCCGAGATCTCCACCAAGGAGAAAGAAACGGAATTCACCATCCGGGCCCGCACCAACGAGGTGCCGGTGTTGGTGGTGGTGCGTGACGCCCGAGGCAAGGAAGTCGGCGGCTTGACCAAGGAGGACTTCCGGCTGTTCGACAACGGGAAGCCGCAGGTGATCCGGGAGTTTTCGGTGCAGCTTGCTCACCCCAACCCGGCGGCCCGTGCTGACCAGAAGAGTAGCCTCCCGGTCGGGGAAAAGCCGCCGGAGGAAGCCCGCGCCGCCACGGTGCCGGAGCGCTTTGCCGCCCTCTACTTCGACGACACTTTCATGTCGTTCGAGGACGTCGCGAGGACCCGTGATGCGGCCCGGCACTATCTCGAGTCTTCGGTGACGCTCACCGATCGGGTGGGGCTCTACACTTCCTCGGGACTGGGCAACGTGGAATTCACCAGCGACCGCGCCCGGCTGGAGGACGCGCTGGACAAGCTTCGGCCTCATCCCACCGGCTCCAACCAGACGTCCGATTGCCCGAATATTACGCAGTACGAGGCGTACTTGATCTTCGTCCGAGAAGACCCGCAGGCATTGGATCTGGGTGCCTCCAAGGTGATCCTTTGTATGTGCGGCGGCAATCCACAACAACCCCAAGCTCCGGGCGGGGTCACCATCAACCCCTGCGCTTTTGACCCGCAGGGGAGGGCCAGGTCCATGGCGCAGCAGATCTGGACCAGGGCCCAACTCGCCGAGGTGCAAACCCTGCGCGGACTCGAGGAGTTGGTGCGCCGGCTCGGCGGGATGCCAGGCCAGCGCAGCATCGTTTGGATATCGCCCGGCTTCCTGGCGATGGACCAAAGCTACGAGGTGTCGTCCGTCGTCGATAGTGCGTTGCGTGCCCGGGTGGTGATCAATGCGCTCGACTCAAGGGGACTCTGGACATTCATTCCGGGGGGTGACGCCTCCCAGAAGAGCTCGCTCGCCGGCGGCTTGGGCATGTTGGAGGTCCAGTTTGCGCAAACAGCGCAAGGGGTCCAGGGTGATGTGATGGCCGCCGCTGCGTCGGGCACGGGCGGCGTGTTCGTTCATGATACTAACGACCTCGATGGGGGACTCCGCAAGGCGGGAGCGCTGCCGGAAGTCGCTTATCTGTTGAGCTTCTCGCCGCCCGGCCTCAATTTCGACGGCAAGTATCATAGCCTCAAGGTGGAACTGGCCAATGGGCGGGCGCTCTCGTTGCAGGCTCGCAAAGGCTATTTTGCTCCCCAGCAGGCACCGGACTCCGAAGGCCAGGCCGAGAACGACATCGATAACGCGGTCTTTGCGCGGGACGAGCGGAACGACCTGGGGTTGGAGATCCGCACGCAGTTCTTTATGTCGACCCCGACCGAGGCCGACCTCTCGGTGCTGGCGCGGGTAGACCTGCACGGAGTCCAGTTACGCAAGGAGCAGCAGCGCAACGTCGGCGCCCTTCGCTTCATCACCGTCTTATTCGATCAGGACGGCAACTTCGTGCGGGGACAGGAGAGGGCGGTCGAGCTGCACCTTGCGGACCCAACTCTCAAGAAATTGCTGGCAGCGGGCTTTGGGGCGCGCTCGCATTTCAAAGTGAAGCCCGGAACCTATGCGATCCGGGAGGTGGTGCAGGACGGGAGTAGCGGCAACATCGCAGCGCTCAATGGGAGCGTGGAGATTCCGGAGCCGAAGTGAGCCTTCAGCACAGAGACGCAGAGACACAGAGAAAAATGGGAAACGTCGACGGACAAGCGACATCTTCATTGTATCCTCATCCTCATTTCTGCGTCTCTGAGCCTCCGTGTTTGATCTCTCGGACCTTCTCAGTCAGTGCCCGGACGCTCGCCTCCCCAATGTGATGACCGTGATCGTAAACCAGTTCGAGAAGGTCTCGGCCGCCGGCCGCACGCGCATCTCCCTCCGGCCTCTGGCGGGCGTCGCGCTCGCGAGCTTCGCGGCGCTGCTGCTGGAGCTGGCACTAACCCGTCTTTTTTCCGTGATCCTCTTTTATCACTTCGCCTTTCTCGCCATCTCCCTGGCGCTGCTGGGACTTGGCGCCGGAGGCGTTTTCGCCCATCTCGGGCGCGCCCGCCTGGGACGGTACAGTACCCGGACCCTGGGCGCAGGGTGCTGCCTGGCGAACGCCATGGCCACTCTGGCGGTGCTGGAGACGGTGCTCCACATTCCGGTGTCGCTGGACCTGAGCGGCGCCAATTTTCTCAAGCTCACGTTGATCTATCTCGCGTCCGCGGTCCCCTTCTTCTTCACCGGCCTGCTCTTGTCCACGGTCTTTGCCCGCGAGGCACGACACATCCCGCTGCTCTACGGCGCCGATCTCGCGGGCGGCGCACTCGCCTGCCTGGCCATCGTGCCCCTGCTGGACCTTTTGGGTGGCCCCAATGCCGTGCTCTTCGCCGGCGTGGCCATGGCCTTGGCAAGCGCCATCTGGGCGGTCTCGCCGAAAGGCCGCAAGGTGGCTTGGGCGGTGGCCGGCAGTCTCATTCTGCTGGTGGCCGCCAACCGCATCTGGGACCTGGTGGACGTGGTGTACGCCAAGGGCGTCCGCTTGGACAGCGTCGCTAAAGTGGAATTCGTGCGCTGGAACGCGATTTCGCGTATCGAAGTGGACCGCAAAGCGGACCAATCCAAGTGGGTGGTGATCGATGCCGACGCCAACACGGCCCTGGTTAACGTCGACCCGATCGCCTGGCAGGGCGAGTGGAAGCGCGGCTTAATGTCGGCGCCGCCCTCCGTCGCCAACATTCTTCGACCGCGCGGCGACTACGCCATCATCGGACCGGGCGGCGGCGTGGACGTGGTGCGGGCGGTCGCCAACGGAAGCCCGAACGTCACCGGCATCGAGATAAACTCCATCATCGCCGATACGGTGATGCGCGACCGCTACGCCGGCTATACGTTTGGCCTGTATAACCTGCCGCAGGTCCACATCGTGGTGAGCGACGGCCGGTCGTTTATCCGCAGCAGCCGGGACCGCTTCGACGTTATTGAAATGACCCTGGTGGACACCTGGGCGTCGACGGCTGCCGGCGCCTTCGCTCTCAGCGAGAGCAACCTCTACACCACGGAGGCGTTCGAGGAGTACTTCCGGCATCTTAGGGACGACGGCTTGGTGGCCGTGACGCGCTGGGAGTTTGCGCGGCCGCGCGAGGCCCTGCGCGTGGTCTCGGTGGCCCTGGAAGCGCTGCAGCGCCTGGGCGTTCACGACCCGGCGCACAATTTCATGGTGATCTCCGATGGCCCACTCGACGAAGACGGCCGCGCGGTGATCGTTCTGGCCAAGAAGAGCGTGTTTACCCGCGAGGAAGAGCAGCGAGTGCAATCGCACTTGGACCAGAATCCCAATCTGAGGGCGGTGTACATGCCCTCGACGCCGGGGAACAATGCGTTTTCACACTTGATCGCCTCGCGGGATCCCGCCGCCTTTGCGCGCAGTTACCCCTACAACGTCACCCCCGTGACCGACGACGCCCCATTCTTTTTCTTCACCCTTAGGACCGGGCAGGTGCTGAAGAGCGCCGCGCTGGCGCACCGCGGCATGGACTGGAAGGTGAGCCTGGGAGTGGTGGTCCTGGGGATGGTGCTACTGATCTCGGTGGCCGCCGTGCTGGCGCTACTGGTGCTACCGCTGGCCTTGGGCGCCCGCCCGCGGCCCGGGACCCTGCCGCGGCTCATTTATTTTGTGGCCATCGGGCTGGGGTACATTCTGGTGGAGATCACTTTCGTGCAGCGCTTCGTGCTGTTTCTGGGCCATCCCACCTACGCCATCACGGTGGTGATCTTCCTGTTGCTGCTGGCCAGCGGCGCCGGCAGCCTCATCTCGCGCCAGTGGGAGGCGCAGAAATGGAGCCTCCAACTGCCTCTGGCGGTGATTGTCGTGGCTTTGTCAGTGTACACTTTCGCGTTGCCGGGCCTGCTGGCCGCCGGTGTGGGACTGCCCTTCGCGGCGAAGTTGCTGGTGAGCGCAGCGATCCTGGTCCCGTTGGGTTTGGTGATGGGGATGCCGTTTCCCACCGGTCTACGAGCCTTGGCCCAAGCGGTTCAGGAGCGCCATGACGCTCGCCCGCTGCCAGATCTGATAACGCCGCAGGTAACGCGGCTGGAACCCGGTTCCGGCGATAGCGCCATAGAGTGGGCGTGGGCTCTGAATGCCGCGTCCAGCGTGCTGGGGTCGGTGGGGGCCATTTTGATTGCCGTCAACTTTGGGTTGAGAATTACCCTGGCCGCGAGCGTGGTGGCTTACCTGGCGGCGTGGGCCTTGGCGGGAACGTGGCGGCCGAGGGCCGCGGGCTGATGGTGCTCCACTCAGAGCGGTGAGAATACTAAACACTGAGACGCAGAGGAGACGAGAAGGAAAAGAGAATCAGCATGAAAATCACCAACTGGAGAGGGAGCGTCATGAGACGCGTCCTCCTCATCGCTGTTCTCTTGCTATCGCTAATCTTCGCCGGCGACTATCTCACCCTCCGGCACCGGATCGCGAAGAACACCGGGTTCGGGAGTGTGACCATCCAGCGCTATTACGCGGTGAAACAGAAGGACGGCACCACCCAGTTCATGTTCACCGACCCGCAAACCCAGGGTTGTGTCAACTCCTGGTTCCCTCACATGGGATACACTCCTTGCTGGTATCTGAACCGGCACAGCACCAAGCGGATCGATATGTGATGGGGCAGAATTGCCGATTGCCGATTGGAGGTAGAGGCTCACGGACAATGGAGGCTTGTTGAAAGCGATGTGAAGCTCGCCTACGCTTTTTTTCAATCGCCAATCGTCAATCGGCAATCGTCAATTTGGGGACCTCGGCCACGCGATCGTCCACTGCAATCGTGCCGCCGTTGAGTACCTGCGCCCGCAACCCGCCACGGTGCGCGAGCCCTTTTATCACGCCCTCGCGTGTCAGCCTTTGAAGATGGGCGCAGGGTTCGCACAGCCGGATTCCTCGCAGCGTGACTTCTCCAATCTGGAACTCGCGGCCCACCAGGTGGTTCAGCGCCACGCCGCGGGTGACGATGTTCCGGCGCGACTCGCCCGGCGCGAGCGACACCCCGTAGTCGCGCTCCAGCGCCTCGATCGCTTCGATTTCGATGAGCGTGACCTCGTAATCGGGCCTGGGCTTCCAGAAAGTACCGGTGCCGGAGAAGTAGCGATCTCCTTCCAGTCCTTTTCCCGCCACTGCCTGGACTTGCGGCTGGCCCCACATCGGCGCCGTCGCCGCCGGAGCAGTATAAATTGAGACCACTTTGCCTTCACCCATAGGGACCAACCTCGACCTGCCGTTCCGCACCATCGGCCGGCTATCACCGGTCAACTGGCAGCCGTCAGCAATGGGGCTCAGCAAGAAACGCCCGATCTCGACAGGTACAGTCTAACTCGAATAGCACAGCAGGCGTTGGAGGTTCAACTGTTTTCTGGAAACCGTCAGACTTCAGCCATCAGCTATCAGCCAACAAGCAGAGGGCGGGCGTGCCTGCGCCGATAAGTCAGGGCTAAGCTAACCCAACACGGCGCTGAGAAGCCCTTTGGGGCTCTCATCGAGGCCGACTTCAGGCCTGTCAACTTATTGAATTCACAGTTGTTACCATTCGTTTGGCTCCATGGCAAGCTCTAGAGGGCGCCGTTTATAGGTACCATAAAAGCTATTTTACTTGCCTTTACGGGCCGTCTGGACTAGACTAAGGTTTCTGACAATTTGCACATTTCAGTACTTAGCGGTCAGCTTTTTGCTGAGCGTTGACGGCTGAGTGCTGGTCATTCTCAAGCGTTATGGAGGAGAAAGTAAACATGGAAAACACTACCGGTGAAATGACGGGAACCGAAATCAAGGACCAGGTGGGAGAAGCCGCAGGTCAAGTGTGGCAAACCCTCACCACCAACGGACCTATGACCCTTACCCAACTCAAGAAGAAGTTGAATGGGCAGGGGGACATGCTGGGATTCGCCCTTGGCTGGCTGGCCCGCGAAGATAAGATCGACATGCTTCTGCAGAAGAAGACACTACGGCTTCAGCTCAAGTAACTCTCAACCGTCAAGAGCCAGCCATCAGCTCTCAGAAGCTGTGAAGAACTAAAAACAGAGGCTCGGAGACACAGAGAACAGAACGAGGATCACGTGAAGATGTCGTTTGTTTCTCGACGGTTCCCATTTTTCTCTGTGCCTCCGTGTCTCTGTGATGGAAGCTCCCTCGCAATTACTTTACAGCTTCTCAGCTTTCGGCCGTCAGCCAACCAGCAGGCGGCACTCAGCCATCAGTTTTCGGCCAAGAGCTGAAACATAGCTGAAGGCCGATTGCTGATAGCTGAAGGCTTATAGCTGACCGCTGATTTACGCTCCCGCCGCCTTGGCTCCGCCCTTCTCGATGGGGGCGTCCACCAGGTTGCCCCACTCCGTCCAGCTCCCGTCGTAGTTGCGGACGTTCGGGTAGCCCAGCAGATACTTCAGCACGAACCAGGTGTGCGAACTGCGCTCGCCGATGCGGCAGTAAGCCACCGTATCGACGGCTGCTCGCACCCCGGCGTCTTGGTAGAGTTGCGCCAGTTCGTCGTAGGACTTAAAGGTGCCGTCTTCGTTGGCCGCCTTCGCCCAGGGAACGTTGATGGCGGTGGGGATGTGACCGCCCCGCTGTGCCGTCTCCGTCATGCCGGCGGGCGCGATCACCTTGCCCGTGAACTCGTCCACCGAGCGCACGTCTACCAGATTGGCGTTCGCCTGGTCCAGGATGGCGAAGATCTGCTCGCGCCGCGCCCGCACGCCCTCGTCCGGCGGCGAGGCGTGGTAGGGGTTAACCACCGGGATGTGGGGCGGTTCCGTGGTCAAAGGCCGGCCCTCGATCTCCCACTTCTTGCGTCCACCGTTCATCAGGCGCGCATCTTTGTGGCCGTAATACTTCATTTGCCATAGGGCATAGGCGGCGAACCAATTGTTGTTGTCGCCGTAGAGCACCACCGTGGTTTCGGGGGTGATGCCGGATTTGGTCGCCAGATCCTCGAACGCCTGGCGGCCCAACACGTCGCGACGGACGTTATCCTGGAGCTGAGAGGTCCAATTCCAGCCGACGGCGTTGCGGATGTGACCCTTGTCGTAGGCGCTGGTGTCGACGTCCACTTCCACCAGGCGCACGTTAGGGTCGTCCGCGTGCTCCGCCACCCATTCGGTACTTACCAGAACTTCCGGATGCTTGTAGTCACCCATTGGCAGCTAACCTCCTTGAAGAATGTTTAAGTCTGAATACAAGTTTAACTGAAGGAAGCGCGGTTAAGGTCAACAACCGCAACAACAGCGGCAACGACACGATGTTTCGATCTTGGCGGCGAAAAGGACGCCCACTTTTAGCATAGAAATCATATACCACGGATGATGTGAGGAGCGCAAGCGAAAGATCAGGTCAGGTTCAGGTTTGGAGGGGATTGTGGCTTCCTCGAGATGAGCTTCTCTTTTCTGGACTAATCGGGCGGGAAGCGTGCCACGCAAACCTGTCGGGTTCTAAGACCCTGAAATCTTGGTATTTCGGTGGGCGCTAGTGGATGGAATTGGTCCGCCGAATCACAAGGTTCTAAGTGTTCACTCTTGAGGGATGCACCATACCGCAATCTTGGCCTTTACCTCAAACACGGCCCCTCGCGTGAGGAAGAATCACTTGGGAGCGTCGTCTCTCGTCTTTGCCTAGGGTGCGGACTGGCTCAGCAACTTTTCCAAGGGGATTCGGACCGAGCCGATGGATCCCGACGAGCCATCCCGCACCACCACACGCAATTCCTGTGCTCCCGGCTTGATCTTTTCTTTGAAGGTCAGGCTCACGCCGCCTTCGGCCATGATCTTCTGGTAGGTACCCGGTTTCAGATCCGCTGAAGTTCCTTTGGAGATCCCTTCCAACGACGCGCCGCTGTTCGTGTATTGACCGAGCCAAGTATCGAACTGCACGCTCCAAAGGCCCTTCGTAGGCCGGAATGTCAAGTCTTTCGCATCCACGTTGACCGCGACTTCGACACCGTCGCCAGCCGCGCCAAGCGGCCTCGCACGCACCGTCAGGCCCACACTGGTGGCATCGAGCGGATTCAGCGCGGCCTCCTTCAAAATCGCCACAGCGTCTTCCACGGGCGGCTCTTCGGTGGTGGCGAAATAGCCCTTTCTGCAGCGCACATCCATGCCTTCCCTGTTCACGCGCACCTTGATGGGACGGTACTTCCCGTCCCATTGCCCGTGGGTCGGGTAGTAGCCAAGCGTATAGGTGAGCTCCGAATCGTCGAGCGCAGTGCGCAGTGCCGTTTTCAGGTCGTTGGTGTTGTAGAAGGCTCGACCACCGGTTTCCGCCGCGTGATAGATCATGCCCTGAATCTGGAGATTCATTTGTTGCAGCCCGCTCCCGCCGGCGTCCATTTCTCTATTTTCGGCGTTGAAGCGAGGATCAACAAAGAGTCCACGAGCGTCAACCGGGTAAAGGGCCACGTCTGCCTGATTCAGCAGACGGAGAGTCTCGCGGACCTTCGGGCCGAGGGGGTCAGTAGTGCCAGGATATGGGCTTTGTGGAAAGGGCACGCTGCCGGTGACCCAGAGGAGGCTCTTTCGACCCGGCAGGCCGGAGAGGTGCCACGCAATGGCTTGCAGCGCGTCAAGGACCGTCAATCGCAGCCATTGTCGCGCGATGTCCCGCGAAATGCTCATGGCCGATAGTCCAGCGTCAAGTCGAGCCGCCGCGAGTGCGGCACGGCCGGAGAGGGCGGGTGGTTTCGACAGAACCTCACCGGACATGGTCATAGCCGCTGTGGCGCTGGCCCTTACCCCGTTGGCGCGAATCGCCTCGATGAGGGGCGCCGGGTCGGTGGTGAAGTCCTGAACTATGTGCAGCTCCCTTCCCAGAACATACAGGGCGACGCGATCTTGCGGCTGGAGCTGGCTGAGAAACTTGATCACTTGCTGTCGCGCGTAGGCCAGATCCCAGAACGTGGTACCGGCGGCATCTAGCAGAATCACCACGACGCTGGTTGGAGTTACGCCTTCCCTTGCGACGCGATTGGAGAATACGTTGGGCGGCAAGGGTTCAGAGGATCCCTTTGGGGCTCGACGGGACTCGACGGAGAAAGTCGCGACCTTCTCCTCTTTCAGGCCGTCGAGGATCGTGAAATCCTCTCGTGTGAGCCCCGTGACCGGCACGCCCTTCTTATCATGCACCACCACATTAATCTCTACCAGGCGAGTGGTGGCCCTAATCGTTGGTGGATTCTGCGACGGCGACGCCTGCGCATCAGACGTCCCCGCTGCGATCAGCAGAAACCCCGACCCGATGATGAGAAAAAGGATTCGTTCCGGACTGGGAACCATCATGGCTGGCCTCCTCGGGCAGCACTCCTAACCAGCCTCTTAAACGCCTTATAACGCTCACGACGAATGGCGTCACGGGGAAGTTACAATCTATCTGCGAGCAGTTCTCCCTGTCCGCGACGGGCATCAAATCTCACGCCAAACAGAAAGTCGCCTGGCTGGCGGCGCCTCCCTCGTTACAACGCCACGCGGTCCGCGGCCTGGATCTGGCTCATGAACTTTACGGCTGGCCCCGCGCATAAACTTGATGCCAGCCGCATCCCCTTCCTACCCGGCTCAAGAGATGCCCTTGGAAAACGGTCCTCGCTGCCCCATAGCCCACGTGGGTACTATGTCTGAAAGAAAGACTTGACTTTTGTGCAAACTTATGTTAGGCTTCCGTCGTATGGGGGAAGCAAAGGGTGAATTGTGAGTTGTGAAGGGAAGGGTGAAAGATTGAAGGAAACACTGGAGCGTGGCCAACTTGCGAAGCGAACTTCGATTCAGAGTGGGCATCATCGGACCGGAAGCGTGGAGTCGATGCCAGTGAGCAAGTCCGGACAAGAGCCAGAGCAAGAACGAAGCCAAGCGAAGCCACGGGGCTCAAGCCTTTTATGATCAAGAGGATACGCTTCGAACGACAAGAACGAAGCCACGGCGTCTATCGTCCATTGCCTCAACAGCTTACGGCCATTCTTGGTTCCGTTTTTCGCAAGTTGCGACCGGTGGCACGACCCTCTACATTGCCGATTCAGGATTGGGGCAGGTAGGTAGAGCAAAGCCAGACAACGCCACTGAGATTAAGTGATGTTAACTCAGTAAGATAGGCTTAATATGGGAAAAACAAACCCACCGCGAATAAGCGGTGCTTCATCAAAGGCTTACGGTGATTTTAGGGCCGATTTTCGACAAATCTCTCCCGATGGTGCGAAGCTCTCTGGCACGAAATGCGGGGACAGGGGGCAGGACGAAGGGTAAAGGGTGAAAAACGTGGATGTTTACGAATTTCGAGTTTCGAGTTTCGAGTTTCGACTTTCGGAGCGGTGAAGTTGCGGTCAAGAACAAGTGTTTGACTTTGAATATTCGGGTATGATACATAAGGAAGCGCCAGCATCGCTTGGGCGATGCTGGGCAAAACAGGATGTTAAGAAGGGGAAGGGAATTCTAGGGTAGGATTGGAACCCGGTTTGTAACATACACTAAGGGTCCTGGGCAAACATATCAAATGAAACGTATTAACTCAAAGAAGTCATCCCAGCTCGAAGTCGAGCGCCGGCGCTCCAATGGCTCGCCAGCGACTCCTGGCTCCGGCAATGGGTCATCACCACGAAATGGGTCGGGGCTGCGGCCCGGAGTGCGTTCAGGCAACGGCAATGGGTCCAAGTCGATGCGGCAAGCGCAGGCCCGTCCGCCCGCAGGCGTTTTCGCCGGGTCAAGTGCCGAGAGTCAGGCGGACCGTCCGGAGGGGCGTCGCGACCCGCAGTACTCCTCTGCTCTGCGGAACTTCGACACCGCCTCGCGGTTTTTCAGGAAACAGGAGTACGGAAAGGCCAAGGAAATCTTCGAGAAGCTGGCGGCCACCGCTCCACCCGAACTGGCTGAGCGGGCAGGGCTTCACCTCCGCCTGTGCCAGAGCCGGACGCGGCGACCCGGCCCGCTCCCGAAAACGGCCGCGGATTTATACGTGATGGGAGTGGCGGAACTGAACAGCCGCAATCTGGATTCGGCCATCGGCTACCTGGATCGCGCCGACAAACTGGAGCCGGAGCGCGAAGACATCCAGTACGCCTTGGCGGCCGCCCACGCCTTGCAAGGCAACGTGGAAGAAGCAGTGACGCACCTGCGAGTCTCCGTGACGTTGCGGCCGGCCAACAGCTTTCAAATCCGCCAGGACGAAGATTTTTCCTCGCTGGCGGACGACCCGCGCTTCCGGGAGTTGGTGTATTCTGGAGGCGGTCCCGCCGCGCCCCGTCGCGCCTGAATCGACGATAGAGGATCACCGGAGGCCTATCCGCGATTGGCCCGCCGTTTTCCGCAGGTGCCGCTTTCCTCTTAGAATGTAGGCTATTACTGTTTTCACTTCTGAGGGCTGACCGCCCTCCCGTCTATGAAGGTGCTGGCCATTGGCGGAGGCACGGGACTCGCCACCCTGCTGCGGGGACTCAAGGCCCACGTCCGGCAGTCGGGCCACGCCGCCCCGCGGTCGCCCGCGATTTCCCGCCTGACGGCCGTGGTCACGGTCACCGATGAGGGCGGCAGTTCAGGGCGCTTGCGCCGCGAGTTTAGGATCCTTCCGCCCGGCGACATTCGCAACTGCATGGTGGCCCTGGCGGAAGACGAAACCCTCTTCACGCGGCTTTTCAACTACCGATTCTCGAGCGGTCGCGGCCTCCGGGGTCACAGTTTTGGCAACCTCTTCCTTACGGCGCTTACCCACCTCACTCGCGATTTCGCCCAGGCGGTGAAGGTCTCCAGCGAGGTGCTCGCCATTTGCGGCGAGATCTTCCCCGCCACCCTGGCCGACGTGCGGCTGCGAGCGAAACTACGCGATGGCCGCACCATCGCCGGCGAGAGGGCCATCACCAGGACCAGGGCGCCCATCGAGCGGCTGGAAATTGTCCCTTCCGGGTGCCGCCCGCTGCCCGAGACGCTGGCGGCGATCGAGGAGGCTGACCTCATCACCTTGGGTCCAGGCTCACTCTACACGTCGCTCATTCCGAACCTTCTGGTCCGCGGTATCCCGGAGGCGATCGCGCGTTCCCGGGCGCTCAAGATCTATGTCTGTAACCTAATGACGCAGCCAGGCGAGACGCGTCGCTGCACGGCTTCCGACCACGTGCGGGCCATCCAACAACACAGCGGGCGTAGAGTCTTCGACTACGTGGTGCTGAACACGCGAAGCTTCTCCCCTACTCTGCGGCGGCGGTATGCCAAGCAGCGCGCCGAACCGGTGGTGAACGACCTCGACGAGATACGCGCCCTCGGCGTCGAGCCGATCACTGCGAGCCTGCTCGACGAAGATCGCGTGGCCCGGCACGATCCTCGCCGTTTGGCCCAGCTTCTGCTCGACTTCGCCGCAAAAGGACAAAACCGGAGGCCGCGCGAAACCCGGAGAAAGGGAGGGTCGTGACTCGGATTCCTGGTTTCGAATGGAGCGATTCCCCGGACGGGTGTATACTTCGTCGTTCCGAAAAGAGCCTCATCCCCCGGGAGGTGTGATATTGTGACCTGCGTTCGGCGTTCGCTCTCCATCGGCCTCGCCGTCCTGGCGTGTACCTTGGTCTTTGCGTGGCTCGCCCCACATCGAATTCACGGCCAGCAGATTGATCCAAGCCTTTTCTCCGGCATGCGCTGGCGCATGATCGGGCCCTTTCGCGGCGGTCGCGCCATCACTGCCACCGGCGTTCCCGGCCAGCCCAGCGTGTTCTACTTTGGCGCGGTCGGAGGCGGCGTATGGAAGACCACCAACGCGGGACGCACCTGGACACCGATCTTCGACGCCGAGCCCATCGCCTCCATCGGGGCCATCACCGTCGCCCCTTCCGACCCGAAGGTCATCTATGTCGGTTCCGGCGAAGCGGACATGCGCGACGACATCTCCTACGGCAACGGCATGTACAAGTCCACGGACGCGGGCATCACCTGGAGGCGGATCGGTCTCGAAGACAGCCGCCAGATCGGCCGGATTGTGGTAGACCCTCGCAATTCGGATCGGGTGTTGGTCGCGGCGCTGGGGCACGCCTATGGAGCGAATCCCGAGCGCGGCGTTTTCCGATCCACCGACGGCGGCCAGAGCTGGCAGAAAGTGCTCTTCAAGGATGAGAACACGGGCGCCATCGATTTGGCTCTCGATCCCCGCGATTCCCGCACGGTTTACGCCGCACTGTGGCAAACGCGCCGGCCGCCCTGGGAGGTCTACCCGCCTTCTTACGGAACGGGCAGCGGCCTTTACAAGTCCACGGACGGCGGCGACACTTGGCAGCAACTCACGGGTCACGGATTGCCCCCGGACGGACTGGGTCGAATGGGCATCGCCATTGCTCCCGCCGCTCCCGATCGAGTCTATCTGCTTGTTGACGCCAAGGAAGGCGGCGTCTACCGCTCGGACGACGCCGGTGCCAACTGGCAGCGGACGGATTCTGAGTCGCGCATCTGGGAACGCGGCTGGTATTTCGGCGGCATCACGGCGGATCCCAAGAATCCTGACGTGGTCTACGTTTGCAATACGTCAACCTACCGGTCCACCGATGGCGGCAAGAGCTTTGACGCCATCAAAGGGGATCCCACCGGCGATGACTTTCATAATCTGTGGATTTATCCCGACGATCCCGCCCGCATGATCGTCTCGAGCGACCAGGGCGTGGTCATCAGCGTGGACGGAGCAAAGAACTGGACCTCCTGGTACAACCAGCCCACGGCCCAGTTCTACCACGTGATTACGGACACCCACTTTCCGTACTGGGTCTGCGGGCCGCAGCAGGATTCGGGCTCCCTTTGCACGGCGAGCCGCAGCCATGCCGGAACCGTCAGCTTTCGCGACTGGCGGACGATCGGAGTGGGCGGCGAGAGCCACTACGTCGCGCCCGACCCGCTTGATCCCAACGTCCTCTACGGCGGATCGTTTGGCGCTGCCGTCGGCAAGTTCAATCTCACCACCGGTGAAACCCAGGACATTGCGCCGTCGCTCGCCCATCCCGGCAACTATCGCCACACTTGGACGTTGCCCACGGTGTTCTCGCCGCGCGACTCCCATGAGCTTTACTTCAGCACCCAGATTCTCTTCCGCAGCAAGGATGGCGGCAACACCTGGCAGGTGCTGAGCCCGGACTTGACGCGCGAGGATCCTGGGGCGCCGCCCAACCTCGATCCGGTTACCGCCGCCGATGTCACCGCGGGTGAGGGAAAACGGCGCGGCGTGATCTATACCATTGCGCCGTCGCCGCTCGTCGCCGGCGAAATCTGGGTTGGCACCGACGACGGGCTTATCCACGTCACGCGCGACGACGGTAAGACGTGGCACAACGTCACCCCGCCTGACCTCACGCCGTGGTCCAAGGTCGGCATTCTCGATGCATCACGTCACGATCGCACTACTGTCTATGCGGCCGTTGACCGGCACCGCCTGGAAGACCTCAAGCCACACATCTACCGCACCCACGACGGCGGCAAGACCTGGCAGGAAACCGTCAAGGGCATCCCCGAGGGAAGCTACGTCAACGCTGTGCGCGAAGATCCGGTGCGGAAGGGCCTGCTCTATGCGGGCACGGAGACCGGAGTATTCGTTTCCTTCAACGACGGCGATGATTGGCAGCCGCTGCAATTGAACCTGCCCAATTGCTCGGTGCGCGACCTGGTGATCCACGACGACGATCTCGTCATCGCCACGCATGGACGCTCGTTCTGGATCCTCGATGACGTCACCCCGTTGCGCCAGGCGACTACCGAGCTGGCCGGCTCCGAAGCGTACCTTTTCCGGCCGGAAACAGCCTATCGCGTTCGTCCCAGTTCCTTTGAAGGAACGCCGCTCCCGGTGGATGAGCCGCAGGGGGAGAATCCTCCCGACGGAGCCTTGATCGACTACTATCTCCAATCGGCGCCCAGCGGGCCGGTCACGCTCGAGGTGCTGGACTCAGCCGGCAAGCTGGTGCGCAGCTATTCGAGCGAGGATAAGCTGCCCCAGGTCGACCCGAAGCGGGTGCCGTATACCGCTTACTGGATTCGCTCTCCCCTCGCTCTCTCCGCCGAGCCCGGTATGCATCGCTTCGTGTGGGACCTGCGTTATCCAGGCGTGCCCGGCGGCAATCCGCAGGCCAGGAGGTTTGGAGGGGGCGCCGGCCCGTGGGCGCCACCCGGTCAGTATCAGGTGAGGCTGACCGTCAGCGGGCAGAGTCACACTCAGCCCCTTACGGTAAAGATGGACCCGCGCGTGAAAACACCGCAGGCAGACTTGATGAAGCAGTTTGACATGGCGCGGCAGATCGGCGCGGCTCAGGCGCAAGTCGGTGCAGCCTTCCGCTCGGCCAACCACTTGCATGAGCAACTCCAGTCGCTAAGATCCAAGGCGAGCGACCAGAAGGCGCTCGCTGACGAGATCGACGCGCTCGATCGTAAGGCCATTGGGCTCGCCGGCGGCACCTCCGCCCCCAGCCCCTTCGACGAAGCGGTACCCTCTGCGTCCGCTAGCGTGACCCTTCGTTCCCTCACCAGCGCGCTGAGCGATGTCGAGCGGGCCGTGCAAAGCGCCGATGTCGCTCCCACGGGCGACGCCGTCACTGCCTTCCAGCACGACCAGCAGGCGATGCAGAAGGCCCTCGCGCTGTGGAACGAAATCAAGGACGAGGACGTGCCTAAACTCAACGCGTCTTTGAAGCAGGCGAACCTGCAACCTGTGTCAGTAGAGGAGAAGAGGTAGCGCGGGCGTCCCGCCCGCTGTGGCGGGAGCGTCCCGCTCCCGCGTTCGCGTGCCGGCCGTTAAGCGGGAGCGTCCCGCTCCCGCAAAAAGAACCGCGTGTCGAGAGGAAACGATGAAGGAAAACGAACGGAGTACAGAAAAAGCGGGCGGGACGCCCGCGCTACGTCACCATGTCCGACGTGACCCCCGGTTTCAGCCTCGCTTCGGAGACGTTACGGTTCGCGATCGGGGTCGTCTGCCGCATTGGGAGGCGGAAGGCGCCACCTACTTCCTGACTTTCCGCCTTGGCGATTCTCTTCCGCAGTCGGTCCTCGACTCGTTCCGGTTCGAGCGCAACGATATTCTGCTGACTGCCAAACAGCAAGGCCGCGAGCCCAGCGCCACAGAACAGAAGCGCTTGGACGAACTCTTCTCCGAACGGATCGAAACTTACCTGGATTCAGGGTGCGGCGCCTGCCATCTTGCCAAGCCGGAAATCGCCGACATGGTTGCGGGTGCGCTCCAATTCTTTGACGGCCAACGGTATCGCCAGTTTGCTTGGACCGTGATGCCCAATCACGTGCATTCAGTGTTCAAGAGCGTGCCCGACTGGCCGCTGGAGAAATCTTACATTCGTGGAAATCCTTTACTTCGAAAGAAGCGAACAAGTTGCTGAACAGCAGCGGACCGTTTTGGGAGCCAGAGTATTTCGACCATCTGATCCGCAACGAAGAAGAGTTTCATCGATACATCGAGTACGTCGTTTCGAATCCGGTGAAGGCAGGCTTGCAGAACTGGAAGTGGGTGTGGGCAGAATGAGGTAGCGCGGGCGTCCCGCCCGCTGTGGCGGGAGCGTCCCGCTCCCGCAAAAAGAACCGCGTGTCGAGAGGAAACGATGAAGGAAAACGAACGGAGTACAGAAAAAGCGGGCGGGACGCCCGCGCTACGTCGATCGCGACGCGACTTCATCAAGACCGCAACTCTGGCCGGCGCGGGATTGGTGGCCTCGCGCTCCGTCAAGGCGGCGCCTCCGCCGCTGAAATACGAGCCCACGTGGGAATCGCTGAAGCAATATCGCGTGCCGGACTGGTACGCCGACGCCAAGTTCGGGATCTTTCTTCACTGGGGCGTCTATTCCGTTCCCGGCCACGGCAGCGAGTGGTACCCGCGGGAGATGTACCTGCGTGGGAGCGAGGTGTTCAATTACCACCGCCAGCACTGGGGACCGCAGTCGATGTTCGGGTACAAGGACTTCATCCCCATGTTCCGGGCGGAGCGCTGGGACCCCGAGCGCTGGGCGGAATTGTTCCACCGGGCGGGCGCCAAGTTCGTGGTCCCGGTGGGCGAGCACCACGATGGCTTCCCCATGTACGACTGCATCTTCACCGACTGGACCGCCGTCAAGATGGGGCCGCACCGCGACGTGGTGGGCGAGTTGGGCCGCGCCGTTCGCCGGCAGGGACTGCAGCTTGGCGTCTCGTCGCACCGGGCCTTCGACTGGTCCTACTACACGTTCGAGCCGGACTTCGACACCAGCAATCCGCGTTACTCGGGGCTGTACGGAGTCGCTCACGCCCCCACGCCGCTCATCAACAATCACCCGGGCGAGTTGCGCCAGACGGTCCCGCCACAATACATGCAGGACTGGTTCGCGCGCACCGTCCAGATTGTCGATCAGTACCAGCCCGACCTGATGTGGTTCGACTTCTGCTTCGAGGGTCCGGAGTGGGAGCCCTACCGCCAGCAGTTCGGCGCGTATTACTACAACCGGGCGGAAGAGTGGGAACGCGGCGTGGTGCTGAATTACAAGCACGACGCCTACCCGGAGGACGCCGCCGTTCTCGATATCGAGCGCGGCCTCTTGGACGACATCCGCCCGCACGTCTGGCAGACCGACACTTCTGTAGGGTGGAAGTCCTGGGGCTACATCCACGAGGAGAGTTACAAGGCGGCTAGCGATCTGATCCCCGAGCTGATCGACATCGTCAGCAAAAACGGGGTCCTGCTGCTCAATGTGGGCCCCAAGCCCGACGGCACCATCCCTGAAGACGCGGCGAAGACGCTGCTCGACATGGGCCGATGGCTGGAGATGAACGGCGAGGCCATCTACGGCACGCGGCCCTGGAAGGTGTACGGCGAAGGTCCGGCCAAGTTCAGCGGGGGGCAGTTCGGCGAAAAGGGAGGTTTGGCCTTCAGCGGGCAGGATATCCGATTTACGGCGAGGGATGGCGCTGTTTATGCCATCTGCCTGGCGTGGCCCGGCGAAGAACTGAAGATCAAGTCGCTGGGATCGAAGTCGCAGTCTGCCGCGGTGCCAATCTCCTCCGTGAAGCTGCTGGGGGTGGATGAAAACCTGAAGTGGCGCCAATCCGACGACGCTTTGACGGTACTCCCAACCAGAAGTCAGGTGACTACGCCTACGCCTTCAAGGTTATTCTTTCAGGAAAGACAGGAGAACAGGAGTCAGAATGAAGAGGTCTTCATTCTGTCTCCTGACTCCTGTCTCCTGTCTTCTTCTTTGTTCAGGTTAGCTGTTGCTGACTACCTTCCGGAGTCCGAGGAACGCTGCCATCGCCAGCGCCGTGCCAAACAGGATCACGGCGGAAGGCTCTGGCGTCGTCACACCGGACGGGGTGATCTCCAGAGTCAAGCTGTTGGGCCCGAACACGTCGGTGCACGTATCTCCCGCCGGGCAACTGAAGTTGGTAAAGTCTATGTTGGTGAAGTTGCCTAACGCGGTCCCGGTCCACGTCAAGAACGAGAAGTCGTTGCCGGCTACGGGCGTGAACCCGTTGACGTCTGTGAAGTCTAGCGTCCCACCCAGAGTGAGATTGCCGTTAACGGTCAGCACGCTGAACTGCCCGGCGGCGGCTCCGCCGAGGTCGATGGTCAGCGTCCCGCCTGGACCCTGGGTATAGGTGCCCACGGTCAGCATCGAGGGGCTGCCCCCCGAAACAGGGCTCACGTTACCGTTGTTGTTGTTGACGGGGCCGTTGATGGTACCCTTGCCGGAAAGCACTCCGCCGTTCACGTCGTACGAAAAGGTGGTGATGTTGACGCGACCGTCGATCCGGGAGATACCGCCAGTCT
Source organism: Terriglobia bacterium (assembly GCA_035315065.1). Taxonomy (GTDB): domain Bacteria; phylum Acidobacteriota; class Terriglobia; order UBA7540; family UBA7540; genus DATFYM01. Next base: position 3,373 of record DATFYM010000068.1, on the reverse strand, counting down.
CGTCATACCTCGTGGTGGTAATCAAGCCGCCCGGGTCCACTTGGGTGGTGCCATTGCTCTGGTCGTACTCCGTCTGGGTGGTGATCGAACCACCGTTGGTAACACGAGTTAGCCCACCGGTCTCGTCATACCTCGTTTGGGTTTGGATTGTGCCATCCACCTGGGTCGTTCCCCCGCTGTCATACTCCGTCGTGGTGCTGATCGCACCGCCGGAGCCCACATGTGTCAGCCCGCCGGTCTGGTCATAGACGAAGGTCGTGAGGCGGCCCGAAACCTCAGTGTCGCCGGCGCTTTGGGTATAGGACGTGGTGGCATTGAGGGTTCCGCCGGATTCGACAGTCGTCAGCGCTCCGGCTCCGGTCTGGTCATAGGTATAGGTCGTGAGGTTGCCGCGAACGTCCGCGCTGCCGCCGCTTTGCGCATACGACGCTCCCGACGACGTGTTGGCGTTGAGGCTTCCGCCCGATTCAACCGTCGTCAGCCCTCCGGTCTGGTCGTAGGTATAGGTCGTCAGGTTGCCGCGAACGTCCGTGGAGCTGCCGATGCTTGAGGTGTAGGTGCCGCTGCCGCCGACCGTCAGGCTGGTGTTAGCAGCCAGCGTTACGCTGCCGGAGTTGTTGAACTGTCCGACGGTGACGTTATCGCCGCTTGCCATCAGGTTCAAAACGGAACCACTCGTACTGTTGTTGAACGTGCCGCTCACGCTCAGCGCATTGTTGCCCGTGTCGCTGACGCCGTTCCCGGTATTGATGGCGCCCGAGTTGGTGAGGTTGCCGGTCACCGCCAGGGTCGAGGACTGCTGCACATTCACGGTACCCGAGTTCGTCAGCGTCCCGCCACCGGGCGTCACGCCGGTCGTCTGTCCGTTCTCCAGAGTCAGCGTGCCTTCCACGCTGGTCAGCCCCGCCAACGCACTCTGCGCGCCATTGGTAAATGTTCCTGCCACGTCCAGTCCGGCGGCTGCCGGAATGTCCGTGATTCCATTATTCAACACGTTCAGGCTCGCACCCGATAGAATCTTCAGCGTGCCGGCTGATAGCGTGAGGCCGTCGATCGTAATCGGACCCAGGCTATTGTCCAGCGTGAGCGTGTCGCCGACGCCCGTAGAGTTAAGCACGGCGTCGTAAGTGTTGCTGATGCTGTTGTTCGGCACACAATTCCCGGGGCCGGGGGTGCAATTCCATTGGGTCGCCGTGGTCCAATTCCCGGTTCCAGTATTCCACGTCGCGGTGACGAGACCCCCTACCAGGGAGACCGCGTCGAGGATGATGCTGTTGCCGTTGTACTGAACGGTCCAGTTGACGCCGTCCATCTGGAAGCCGCTCGCGGGCGCATTCGCGAACGTGCCCGAGACAACAAAGCCACCCGCATCGTTCAGGATGTCATACGTGTGTCCGGTGGGGTCGAAGCTCAACGGGGCAATGATGAGGTCGGCGCCTGCGCCCAGCGTGACATTACCACCCGTAACGTTGAGCACGCCAAAAGTTGAAAAGCTGCTCATCTGTTCACTGAAAGTGCCGCCTGTTTGGTTGTAGCTTCCGGCGATGGTGAGTGTACCGGGGGTGCCCGGCAGGCCAGGCTGGATCGTGCCGCCATTGATCGTCACGTTGCCGGCGATGGTGCCGATGCCCTGCGTCATCCCACCGCTTTGGGTGTAGGCGTTCGCTCCGGAACCAACCGTGAAGGTGCTCGCGTTCCCCACCGTCACCGTACCAGCGTTGGAGAAGTCACCGGGGCTGGTGAAGTTGCGGCCGTTCTGGATGGTGAAGCTGCCCGCGGCAGTGTTGTTGGAGAAGTTAGACAGGGCATTCAGGCCCGCCTGGTCCACGAAGTTTGAGTTGGGGCCATCCAGCAAAATGGTGGCCGCGTTGTTGACGATTTCTCCGCCGGTGTTGCCCAGCGAATCGATCTGCAGGGTTCCTGGGGAGGCCACTGTGCCGTAGACGTTATAGGTGCCGCCGGTGAGGGTGCCGCCGCTGAAGTTGGTGAGCGAACCCTGAAAGAGGAGCAGCGTGTCACCGCTATTTGCCTGCAACGTGCCGTTGTTGGTCACCGTTCCGTACTCGATCTCCAGCGTGGTAGTCAGCGGAGCGCCCGTCGAGTTGGCAATGATGGTTCCGCCCGCCTCATTGATGATGGCCGCGCCATTGTTATAGATAACGCCCTCTCCCTGGATGGTGTTGTTGACGTTGTCCAAGGTGTAGGGGCCGGCTTGGTAGAGTTCGGCGACGCCCCCGCCGCCGGAGGTGGTGGTGTTCAATGTCAGCGCGCCCCCGCCCTGCAGAGTGGTACTTCCTGTCGTATAGATGTATGCATTGGTGTTGCCCCCACCGTTCACCAGGAGGTTGCCGTGGTTGTTAAAGGTGCCGAAGATCTCGGTCACATAGCCGTTCCCTGAAGTCGAGTAGGTGCCGTTGATGGTCATCGCACCCTGCGTGCTGCCATCCAGTACCGACGTGCCGATGGTGTCTATTGTGCCGCCGTTGTTATTCAACGTTCCGCCCATGATGGTTGTGGCTTGGACATCCACCGTCGCGCCGGCACCCGCCGTGATGTTGCCGCCGGCGTTGTTGACCGTGGTTGAATACAGTTGCAGATCGCCGCTGTTGGTGGCTTCCAGCAACCCTGTGTTATTCACCGTTCCGTACTCAAGCGCCAGGACGGTAGTCAGCGACGAGCCCGTGGAGTTGGCGTTGATCGTCGCCTGATTGTTCAGGACCGCGCTATTGTTATAGATAATGCCCTCTCCCTGGATGGTGTTGTTGACGTTGTCCAAGGTGTAGGGGCCGTCCTGGAGGAGATAAGCGTAGCCCCCACCGCCGGAGGTGGTGGTGTTCAACGTCACCGTGCCTCCACCCTGAAGCGTGGTATCTCCGGTCGTATAGATGTAAGCATTGGTGTTGCCCCCACCATTCACCAGGAAGGCGCCGTGGTTGTTAAAGGTGCCGAAGATCTCCGTCACATAGCCGTTCCCTGAAGTCGAGTAGGTGCCGTTGATGGTCATCGCACCCTGCGTGCTGCCATCCAGTACCGACGTGCCGATGGTGTCTATTGTGCCGCCGTTGTTATTCAACGTTCCGCCCACGACGGTTGTGGCTTGGACATCCACCGTCGCGCCGGCACCCGCCGTGATGTTGGCGCCGGCGTTGTTGACCGTGGTTGAATACAGTTGCAGATCGCCGCTGTTGGTGGCTTCCAGCAACCCTGTGTTATTCACCGTTCCGTACTCCAGCGTCAGCGTGGAAATCAGCGCGCCACCGGTGGAGTTGGCGTTGATCGTCGCCTGATTGTTCAGGACCGCGCCATTGTTATAGATGATGCCCTCGCCTTGGATGGTGTTATTGACGTTGGTCAACGTATAGCCGCCGTTCTG
>DATFYM010000067.1:0-94497 GCA_035315065.1 Terriglobia bacterium | reverse complement strand
AGGCATCTTCATGTTTCATGTCATCCTCGTTCTCTTCTCTGTGTCTCTGTGCCTCCACGGTTGATCTCTCACGGCAATCTACTGATCCGGCGACGGTTGGTCGCCAAGTTTCTCAGCCGAAGAAGTCACCGCGTTCTGAATCTAAAGGACTTAATGGCCATGTTCCCGGCGACCTTCGCACCACCTTCTGGGGTTTTGTCGGACAAGCGAAACGTGACGAGGGCAATCTATTGATTCAACAGTGCTTGTTGGCAAGTCTACTTCGGAGAACAGGCGGAGGCTTGCTCAATCTAAAGGACTTGCTAGCCGTTTTTCCGCCGAGCTGTGGGGCGACCTCTTCGAACCTTGGCGGGCCACTGGAACGTGGTGAGGCCGATCTGTTGATTCCGCAACGGTTGTTGACCAAGTTTCTGCGCATAACGGGCGAAGGGCTGGTCAATCTAAAGGGTCTGCTAACTGAGTTTCTGCCGAGCCTTAAGCGCGCATTTGAGAACGAACCTGTTGTTGAGGCCTCATTTCTGTGGCAGAATCGCACCAAATTCGGCCACTTTCCAACAAAAACGTGCAGATAATCGCAGAAAGTCGAGGTTTTTTGCCAATGGATTTTGCTAGAACGCTTCAAGCCTGCGGCTCGGCAGCCATCCCAAGCCACATGCGGTTGCACGGGGCAGAATCGAGGCTCGACCACAGGGCGCACATTGTATAGCATATGCATTGCGTTCGAACTTGCACACATGGGCGGTTAGCGCAATGCTTTTTTTGCTTAAAGCGACCGGTGGAACAGGCCGATAAGAAACGTGAGACCTGTCGCGTCCCGTGGCCGCTTCCGGAGGAGCGACGTCGGCGTGGACCGCTGAGTCGACTAGTCTAGGAGAGGCGCTGACCGCGCGAGAGGGAAGTCGCACCCATGGCGCAAGTTCCACAAAGGATGACTGGGCTGCGAAAGGCCGCCATGCTCATGGTGCTGCTCGGTGAGAAGACCGCCAGCGCCATCTATCGGAACCTTCCTCAGACTAAGGTGGAGATCCTCACCCGCGAGATTGCCGCGCTCGAGTACGTCCCGAGCGAGACGGCCGCGCAAATCACCGAGGAATTCAACAAGCTCTTGCTGACCCGCGAGTACGTGGTGAAAGGGGGCATCTCCTACGCGCAGCGCCTGCTGGTGCAGGCTTTCGGCGAGGCGGCAGCCAAGGACCTGCTGCTCCAGGTGACGCGGACGGAGGAGGTCTCGGTGAAGGACCTCGAAACTCTACAGAAGGCGGACCCGCAGCAGCTTCTCAAGTTCGTGGAAGGAGAACACCCGCAGACGGTAGCCCTGCTCCTGGCCCACCTGGGCGCCAGCACGGCTTCCGCTCTGGTTCAACTGCTGCCGCAGGACACGAAGTCCCAGGTGGTGGAGCGCTTGGCCAAGATCCGGCAATTCTCGCCGGAAATGGTGCAGAAGATCGTTGCGGTTGTGACCAAGAAGATCAAAGGGCTGGGCAAACAAAAGTTGCTGACCTACGGAGGTATCGACGCGGTTGCCGATCTCCTCAACCGCCTGGACGCGAGCGCCAGCAAGTCCATCCTGGAGTCGCTGGAAACCGTCGACGCGAATCTGGCTCTGGCTATTCGCAACGTGATGTTCACCTTCGAGGACTTCCTGGTAGCCCCGGATGCCAGCATTCGCGAGTTGCTGGGAGCGCTCGACAAGAAGACTCTGGCGATCGCGCTAAAGGGAGCTTCGCCGATGCTGAAGGACAAGTTCCTGGGCGGAATGTCCGAGCGCGCGGCCGAGATGTTCAAGGAAGATATGGAAGTAACCGGGGCCGTCCGGGCGCGAGACGTCTCGCGCGCCCAAGCCGAGATCGTGACCATGGCCCGCAAGCTGGAGGCGGAAGGCAAGATTACGCTCAAGAACGAGGGAGAAGATGCCTTGGTCGCCTGAGGCCCACAGCGCGCTACGCAACATGCTCCGGACTGCAAGGCACCCGATGGCACTTTGCGGGGCCCGGATCGACGGTGAATTATGAACGAACAAGCAAGACAATCTCCGGATGCCGGATCCCGGCCTTCTCTCGAAGAAGCGTGGAACGAAGCACAGTGGCTACCCTGTAGGCTGAGCGTCGCGTTCCAGGTACCCAAGCTTACGGTAGGAGACCTGCTGGACATGGAGCTGGACTCCGTGATCGACTGCCGGGTCAGCGAGGGTACGCCCCTGCCCGTCTGGGTGAACGAGGTCATCGTCGGCTGGGCGGAATTTAATGTGGTGGGCAACCGACTAGCCGTTCGCATCACCGAGTTACGATGACCACCCGGCAGTGTTCGCGCCTGCTGGCGGAACCCGGGTGAGGGTAACGCTCACACACTAGGCTTATTAGGCTTACTAAGTAGCCTACTGTCTCGTCGCGGCGGCGGCCCGGCGGGAGGTTGCTAAAGGGCGCGGTCACCGGGAAAGTCAAGAGTGAACGACGATGGAAAAAATCCTGAGCCAGGAGGAAATCGATGCGCTTATCCGGGCAGCGCAAAACCGCCCGGTCCGGCAAGGCGAAGGCGAAAGGAAGCAACAGAAGGTAACGCCTTGTTCCTTTGGCCAGGCTGGCCGGATGAATCAACAGCAAGTCGGTGCGGTGAGCCTGCTCCACGACACTTTCGCCCGCAATCTCAGTGAGCGACTCGGCGCCTATTTGCGGGTTCTCTTTGAAGCTGCGCTCGTTTCGGTGGAACAACTCCCGTACAACGAGTTCCTACAGCGCATCGTCGAAATGTCTTACGTTGCCGCGATCGACCTTCAACCGTTTGAGGCGTCCGCCGTCCTGCACCTCGACGCGTCGCTGGCTTTCCCGGCGGTGGAGTTGCTTCTCGGAGGTGAGGGGAAGGGCGAGACGTTCGCTCGAGACATCACGGAGATCGAGGAGCAGATCCTCGAGAGTGTGTCGAGGATTATCTGCGACCAACTGCAACTCGTTTGGCAGCCGTTGATCGACCTGCAGATGAGGTTTTATCAGCGCCAAAAGGAGGCTCAGGTGCAGCGCCTGATGGGCCCCAATGAGAGCGTTCTGGCGCTCAGCTTTGAAATCCGGTTGCCCGACGCGCGCGGTACCATGAATCTGGCTTTTCCGGGGGTGGTTTCGAGCGCCCTGCTACGAAAGATGGACGAGCAGTGGATGACCCGGAAGCGGCGCGTCACTTGGGAGGATATTGACCTGCGCCGCCGACGGTTGCAACAGTGCCGCTTTCCCGTGGAAGTGGTGCTGCCCGCCTTCGTCCGCGGCGGCGATCTGGTGGCGTTGCGAGCCGGGCAGACGCTCATCTTGCAACACCGGATTGGAGAGCCTCTCGTGCTAAATGTTGCCAGCCGGGCGCTGTTCACGGCTTATCCCGTCCGTGTGGGTGGAGTACGCGCCGCCACCGTCGACAAACGCCTGCTGCTTCGCCACGACACTCAAAAGGAATCGATATGAGTGTGGCGGCCGTGGCTACCGTATCTCGCGCCGGGCAGGAGTACTGCCAAGTTTGGTTTGAGAGCCTCCGCCAAGTCCTCGAGCAGATCCGCAGCGAGCCTTTTATTCTTCAGAGTCTCAATCCCGACGAGGGCGATCCCTACTCGCGACCCGAAGCGGGAATGTGGGTGCGATTCTCCGCCGAAAAACGATTGCGCGGAGAACTGGCCCTCTTCGTTTCCAAATCCGACGCGCTGTCGCTGGCTGGCATCTTGATGTGCGAACCGCCCGACCCGGCCGTCGAGTTTGACGACGTCCATGCCGATGCCGCGGCCGAGTTGCTGCGCCAAGCCGCCGGTAGCGCGGCGACCGCTCTGGGAATCAAGCTGGGCGGGGAGGTCGGGCTTGTTTTCCAAGCTAATGACCGTCCCCAATGGACGCCCGCCGTGCATGTCGCCATGCGGTGCGGCAGCGCCCAGGTTTCACCCGTCAGCGTCCATCTTTTCCTCAGCCCGGAACTGGCGAGCGCCATCAAGCCCGACGCGGAGGAAAGCGAAATCTTGCCACGCGACCAAAGCCGGACGACAAACTCTCTTCGTCAGGACTCGCCCAACGCCGCCAATCTCAGGTTTCTTCGGGACGTCGAGCTGGAGGTTTACCTTCGTTTGGGAGGGCGACAGTTGCTGGTGCGCGACATCCTCGACCTCGGGCGGGGCGGGGTGGTCGAACTGGACCAGCAACTGCAGGACCCCGTCGAACTTCTGGTGGGCCAGAGAGTGGTCGCCCGGGGACAGCTCGTGATCGTGGACGGAAACTACGGACTTAGGGTCACGGAGATTGCCGCGCGCGAAGAACGCCTTGAATCCGTGGGCCGCTGAGGGTGCGGCTGTTTGCCGCCACGCTACTCCAACCCGAACCTGGCATGTATAGCTAGGCCTAGTGTAGTAGGCTCTCACTAACGGTGGAGATCGAGTGTGATCCACAGCGGTTGTCCCTCGAATTGCAGGGCGACGCTGACGGAAGTAGAGTTGCTGATCGAAAAGAGGTGGTAGTCCCCTCCGCATACAATGGTCGGCGTGGAAAGCAGGCAGGCATCATCCAGGCCCGGCACCTTGGCCTTGAGGGTTCCCGCGATCACGTTCGAGATCTCGCCCAGGGCATCACGAGTGTAAGCGTCCGTCGGTGCGATGTCAGTGCCGAGCATCTTGGAAGCCAGAGTGGCTGCTGCCGCCGCCGGGCACCGGAGGCTCAAGACTCCACTGAGTTCACCCGCCAGTCCGACCATGGCCGTCATTTCGGTCGAGTTGCAGGACGCCGATTCGGGCAGCTCACCGACCTGGACCCCCAACATGAACTCCAGGATTTCGGAAGCGGCGATCCGGAGCAGCTCCTCCCACCCGCCCTCGGGCAGGGTCCAGCTCCTCTTGGGGCGGGGAGCGCCATCCGAAGTCCGCACGGTAAGCACCAGGCGAGCGCCGCGCTCATTGACCTCTTGGTCGGTGTTTGAACTCATCTCTATGCCTCCAGCAGCGGAGCGATGCGCTCCTTTACCTGATCGGGTGTAAACGGTTTTCGGATGTATCCGCGCGCCCCTAGCGACAGGGCTTCGACCACTCGCGACTGGCTCCCCTCCGTGGTGATCATGACGATGGGAATGCCTTTGGCAGCCTCCAGGCTTTGAAGTTGCCGCACGAACTCCAGTCCGTCCATCTTCGGCATGTTGATGTCGCTGAAGATCAGGTCGACGGTATTCTGCTGTACGATGGTCAGGGCCTGCTCGCCGTTGTCGGCCTCGAGCACGGTTTCGATGTCGAGGCCTGCCAGGCGCAATGACCTCTGAACGATTTTCCGCATCACGGACGAGTCATCGACGATAAGGACGCACATTTTCTTCATGGTCTCACCTTATGACTGGGCGTTCATTCTCAAATCGACTTCTTTACTTCCTTTCACGCTCCACGCTGGCCGCCTAGTTGGGCTGAGTCACGGCTTCCTTCAGGCGATAACAGGTGGAGAGGCCGGGAACGGCCTCAAAGTTATCGTCGAGGTTCAAGGTTGTTTCGGCCCCACCGAGGAAGAGGTAGCCGTCGACCCTCAGCAACTTCCGCACGCGGGCCAGAATCTCCTTCTTTGACTCGACGCTGAAATAGATCAGTACGTTGCGCATGAAAACGATATCCAGCGTCGGCAGATGAGGCCAGGCTTCCGCCAGGTTGATCTCCCTCAAGCTCAGCATCCGGCGCAAATCATCGAGAACTTGCCATTCCGCACCTTCTTTGCGGAAGTACTTCACCAGGTAAGTCGCCGGCAAGCCACGGTTCACCTCCAGTTGGCTGTACCGCCCTTGCCGGGTGCGCGCCAACATCTCCTGCGAGATGTCGCTGGCGATGAAATCCACGCGCCAAGTGGCGAGAAACGGGAAGTGCTCCCGCAACAGCATGGCGATGCTGTAGGGCTCCTGGCCGCTGGAGGAGGCCGCGCACCAGATCGAGATTCTTCTTCCGGCGCCGCGGCGGGAGACGACCTCCGGCAGCACCTTGGTTCGGAGCAACTCAAAGGGTTTGTGGTCCCGGAAGAAGGTCGTCTCGTTGGTGGTCATTGCCTCGATGACTTTGTAGTGAAGGCTGTTCGGCGACCGGGAACGCAGCCCGGCAACCAAGGCCGAAAGGGACGGGAGACCCTCCTTCCGGGCGAGAGGCGCCAGGCGGGACTCCACCAGGTACTCCTTGCCGGGGTCGAGAACGATGCCCGCCTTGACGCGAACCAAGTCCCGGATGAACTCGAAGTCTGGTCTCGTGATCGCCATCGTATGGTAAGCCTTCTTATCTCAGCTCAAACTGCCGCTCTGCCACCCGGACCGGGGCCGGCGCCCGAAACTCGCGCACCCGCCGTGCAATCTCTTCCGCCATCTGACCCAGGGGCAACACCTTGTCGGCGAGGCCGGCATGGGCCACAAAGCCGGGCATGCCCCAGACCACCGAAGTAGCCTCGTCCTGCACGATCACCCGGCCGCCTTGTTCGCGAATGCATTCGCAGCCGCGCAAACCGTCTTGTCCCATCCCTGTCATCACCACCCCTAGGGCGCCAGCGCCGTAGCTGGCGGCCACGGAGCGGAACAGAACATCCACCGCCGGCCGGCAGGAATTTTCGGGCGGCCCCTGGTGGGTCTCGATCCGGACTACCGATCCCTCGCGCTTCAAAATCATGTGGAAGTTGCCCGGTGCCAGCCAGGCGTGGCCCGGCTCGACCGCCTGGTTCGGTGACCCCTCCTCCACGCTGATCTGAGATTTCGACGCTAGCCGCTCCGCCAGAAACTTGGTGAAAATCGGGGGCATGTGCTGCACGATGACTACCGGCACCGGCAGGTGCGCGGGTAGTTGCGGAATAAGTTCCGCCAGGGCATTTGGCCCGCCCGTCGATACACCGATGGCCACGATCTCCACCCGGCACCCGCGGCGCGGAGCCGTCAGCGCAATACTTCTGGTGACCGAAGCTTGAGCGGGAATCGCGCTCGGAACCTGGGCCGCGCCGCCCACGGCGCCGCAGTGGATCTTGATTTTTGGGATCAGTTCTTCGCGGATGCGTGCCATGGCGGCCGTGGCTCCGCCCACATTCGAGGGCTTGGTGACGTAGTCGTTTGCCCCCAGCGAGAGCGCATCCAGCGTGGCCGCGGCCCCGCGCTCGGTGACGGTACTGAACATGATCACCGGCAGACGAGCCCAGGACTTGCGGATGGCCGCCAAGGCCTCGAGCCCATCCATCTCCGGCATCTCGACATCGAGCGTGACGACGTCCGGATTGAGCTGGGAGATGCGGGCGAGGGCAATTCGGCCGTCGGCCGCCGCCCCCACCACCTCGAGACTGGGATCCGCTGCGAGGGCGTCCGTCAGCAGGCGGCGGACCACCACCGAGTCGTCTACCACGAGGATTCGAATTCTGCGCATCGCTTAGGCCTCGAGAGTCCCCACCAACGCCAGTTTCTCCCGAATGACGTCTTCCGTGAACGGCTTCATGATGAATTCGGTGGCGCCCGCTTCCAGGGCCTGGGCTACGCTCTCCAGGTCGTTGTGGGTGGTCACCATGACCAAAGGCACACTGTCGTACTCCCTTTCCGCCCGCACCGCCCGAACGAAATCGAAGCCGTCCATTACCGGCATGTTCCAGTCCACCAGAACCAGATCGCTCGCTCCCATTTCCTTGAGCCGGTCCAGCCCCTCGCGACCGTCGGCGGCCTCGACAGTCTCGAAGCCCATTTTGTTCAGCATCCGCATCAGGATCTTCCGTGTGGTCCTCGAATCGTCGATAACAAGTGCGCGCACGCGCCCTCCTTGCCTTGCAGGCTCCCTCCGCGCCGCCCCGGTCCTGCAATAAACCCTGACCCGATTATCGGCATAACGCATGAAAATGTTTAGCCCCGGCTGCTTGGTCGATCAAGGGGCAACGGAGCCCCCCGAAGCTAATTCTCATATTTTTCAATTACATAGTGGCTTTACTTAGAGTAAACTATTTGTTTCATTGACTTGGTGGCTAAATTGGGTTCGTACCAGAAACCCAACCCAAGATGTCTATTGATATCAATACAATTTGGGTTCGGTCCGTTGAAAATGATGATCTGTCCCCTCAAGTTGCCTGCCCGTTGTGACCGCTGCGTCTGTTGCTGATCGCCTGTTTCAAAAGGAGGTGTTGGCATGGGAACCTCGCAGTTGTCCATATTCGTCGCATCAAAATCGGCAATCGTTACCAGCCGTCGTGTCTTTCCTTTCCAAAGAAAAACACGGTGGCTTCGTTCCTCACTTCTCCATGCCGCGGTCCTTTATTTTCAATCAAATCGGTGGCTTCGTCTTTCAGAAAAGCTCTCAGCTTTCAGCCATCGGCTCTCAGCAGGAGAAGTCCGGTTCATGCTGATCGCTGATAGCCGAGTGCTGATAGCTGGTATTCACCAGTCAGAATTCGATTCCGAACGGTGGCTTCGTTCCTCACTTCTCCGAGTCGCGGTCCTTTATTTTCAAGCAAATCGGTGGCTTCGTTTTTCAAGAAGCTCTCAGCTTTCACCGTCAGCCAGTCAGCTTGCCGTGCCGGCCACCGCCTTCTGCTCTTCCGCGTGGTGCGTTCTGACCCCAGCGGTGGCTTCGTTCCCGCCTTCTCCAGGTCGCGACCCTTAAACGCTCCCCTTACTCTGTTGACCGGATCTACCACTGACTCAGGCGATCCTCCTTAAACCTGATGATATTAATCCTGCATTAGATGCTTACATTTTTATATAACAAAAGGATAGCATTGACCAGGGAGTAGAATCAAGCAAAAAGGGCGGGGGCCAATTTGCCGCCCCCCCGCGATTCATCACCAGTCACAAAGCCTCCCGAGCCATGGGCTGGAGCGGTTCGCGGAGCCTTGAAGCGACAACCACCTTGCCTCGCGTCACCGCCGGAATGTGCCCAGGGTGAGCCATGGCCGCAGCGAGTAGGTCGTGTACAGGTCCAGGCCCTGGCCGATGTCCTTATGGAGAGCACTGCTTGCGAAAAAGCTACGCCGCCTTCGGGCCCCAGGCAGCTTGGCGAGGTCGCTGGGGCCGGGGACCCTGACTTGTTCCGGCCCCGTCGTATTTGAACTGTCCGACGAGAGTCCGCAGTTCGTCCGCCATGCGCGACAACTCGGCGGCCGCCGTCTGCGTATTGCCGGCCCCCTCGGAGGTATTCCTGGCCACGGTAGCGACGGAGGCGACGTTCTCCGCCACCTGCTTCCCTCCCTGCGCCGCCTCCGCCACGTTGCGAGCGATCTCGTTGGTGGTGGCGGTCTGTTCTTCCACCGCGCTGGCGATGGTGTTGGCGATATCGTTGATCTGGGTGATCACTCGGCTGATCTCAGCAATAGCCTCCACTGCCCCCTTGGTATCACCCTGAATGCCTTCAATCTTACGGGTGATGTCCTCGGTGGCTTTGGCCGTTTCTTTGGCCAATTCCTTCACTTCGTTGGCCACTACCGCAAAGCCCTTGCCCGCCTCGCCGGCGCGCGCCGCTTCGATGGTGGCGTTCAAAGCGAGGAGGTTGGTCTGCTGGGCGATGGAGGTGATCACTTTGATGACCTGACCGATTTCGCTGCTGGCCTGCCCGAGTTTGGTGACCGTCGCATTGGTGGTCTCAGCCGTTTGGACGGCGGAGTTGGCCACCCTGGCGGCCTCTTGGGCGTTTTTGGCGATCTCCATGATGCTGGAGGTCATCTCTCCGGTGGCCGTGGCCACAGTCTCCAGGCTTTTGGTGACTTGTTCGGCGGCAGCGGAGACCACGCTGGACTGGGCGGAAGTCTCTTCGGCGTTGGAGCTCATCTGCTGGCTCACGGCCGTGAGTTCCTCGGAGGAACCGGCCAGTGTCAGAGAGTTTTGACCGATGCTTTGCATAGCGCCGCTCATCTTTTCCAGAGTGCGGTTGAGCGTCTCACCCATCTCGCCGAGTTCATCGTGCGAGCTGACCTCAATCCTCTGAGTCAAATCGCCCTCCGCTACGGCGTCGAGGATCCTGACGACGTTGTTAACGGGGCGCGTGACGGATCTCGTAAGCTGCCAGCCTGCCCCGATGGCCAGCACCAACCCGATCAGGACGGCGGTTACGGTCATGATGATGGCCGTGGCTGCCCGCGAAATATTCCCCTCGTTGGTTCTCTTGCCCATTGCAAGCGTCAACTCCCTCATTTTATCGATGGCTGTCTCCTCGTCGGCCGCTGCTTTCACAGCATCACCTCTCATGACGGCCACGACCTCTTCATACTTCTTAGCCCGGCCAAGGTCCTCCATTTGCTTCAATTGCTCACCGTAGGCCCGCCCTGCTGCCCTGAACTCCTCAAAAGCCTGGCGGATTTCAGGATCGGCGATTAGCTTCCCGTACTCCTCCGATTTCGTGTTGATCTGATCGTAGAGAACAGAGATCTGGTCAGCGATCCGGTCTACTTCCTCATTGCTCCGGGCCAGGGCCAAGTCTCTCATGTTCTGCCGGAGCCACTGGAACGCGGCCGCTATGTCCGCCACTCGGGTCAGCGGCACGGTTTGGGCCTCGAAGAGTTTCGTGTCTTCTTCCGCGATGTGCCGCAGATTCACGATGCCGATGAGCCCGATCCCTGCTGAGACGCACGCGCTCAGCACGAATCCGCCTATCAGTCTGGCCCCCAGCTTCGCCGTCCGGAACATGCCGTCCTCCTCGAGTTTGCTCGCCGTGGCGGCGCATCAGGCAATCGTTGAGTTTGTGCATGCCGCGACCGCGGGATTCGATCTCTCAAGCAGCCCGTGACTGTCGGCGCGGCCCGCCGACCGGAACGCCCGGCCCACCTGCTCCGGCGTAAGACCCTTGCGAGGCGCCCGCCCCGTCGTATTGGAATTGCCCGACGAGGGCCTGCAGGTCGCCCGCCATACGTGCCAACTCGGCGGCTGCCGTCTGAGTGTTGCCGGCCCCTTCGGTGGTACTCTTGGCCGCGGAGGCGACGGAGGCGACGTTTTCCGCTACCTGCTTCCCTCCTTGCGCCGCCTCGGCCACATTGCGTGCAATCTCGTTGGTGGTCGCCGTCTGTTCTTCGACGGCGCTGGCAATGGTATTGGAAATGTCGTTGATCTGGGTGATCACTTGGCTGATCTGGGCAATTGCTTCCACCGCCCCCTTGGTATCCCCTTGGATCGCTTCGATCTTCTGGCTGATATCTTCGGTAGCCTTGGCCGTCTCTTTGGCCAGTTCCTTCACCTCGTTAGCCACCACGGCAAAGCCCTTCCCCGCCTCTCCGGCCCGTGCCGCCTCAATAGTGGCATTGAGAGCCAGGAGGTTGGTCTGCTGAGCGATGGAGGTAATGACTTTGATCACTTGGCCTATCTCGGCGCTCGACTGCCCGAGCTTGGCGACCGTCGCATTGGTGTTCTCGGCCGTCTTGACGGCGGAGTTGGCCACCCTGGAGGCGTCTTGGGCATTCTTGGCGATCTCCTTGATGCTGGCGGTCATCTCTTCCGTGGCGGTGGCCACGGTCTCCAGGTTCTTGGTGACCTGCTCGGCGGCGGCGGAGACCACGCCGGCCTGGGCGGAGGTCTCTTCCGCGTTGGAGCTCATCTGCTGGCTGACGGCCGTGAGTTCCTCGGATGAGTTGGCTAGAGCCTGCGAGTCCTGGCCGATTGATCCCATCGTTTCGCTGATCTTGTCCAGGGTGCGATTCAGTGCATGCGCCATTTGGCTGATTTCGTCGTTGCCAAGCATCCTCAGCCGCTGTGTCAGGTCCCCGGCAGCTACGGCGTCGAGAGCGTGAACTACCTGGGTCGCGCCTCCGGTAATGGACTTCGCCAGCGACAATCCGACGCCGATTGCAATGACAATGCCCGCCAGCATCAGCACTACGATCACGGTAATGGTTTGGCTGGCGTTTTCCTCCCCGACGCCGTGCCGGGCTTCTTTCAGATTGGAGATTGCCGTGATGCCGATGATCGCCACAATCGCTGCGACCGCCAGAAAACCGCCAATCAGTTTAGTTCCCAGTTTCATGTTGTTCAGCATGTTTCCTCTCCTTACGTTTTGAGCAGCGATCCTGGAACGCGAACACCGGTGGCGCCGGCGTCGTGTGGAACCGGCTGCACGCAATCAAACAGTGATCAGCAAAGGGCGCAGATAGCGTTCATAAAAGCTCACCGTTCACGAACTTAGTGGTTCACAACCCAGTCGGTACCCAAGACGTGCATCAGGCGATCGGAGGCTTTGTGCATGCCGCGACCTCCGGATTAGCTCTCTCAAGCCGCCCGTGACTGGCGGCGCTGGACGCCGACCGCAGTCCCCGTTGCGGCCGCTCCGGCGTAAGACTCTTGCGTCTCGCCGGCCTGGTTGAACTTGAACTGGCTTACCAACTGCTGCAACTCGCCCGCCATGCGCGACAACTCGGCAGCCGCCATCTGGGTACTACTGGCTCCCTCTGTGGTACTCTTGGCCGCGGTCGCGACGGAGGCAACATTATCGGTAACCTGTTTCCCTCCCTGCGCCGCCTCAGAAACGTTGCGAGCGATCTCGTTGGTGGTGGCCGTCTGTTCTTCGACGGCGCTGGCGATAGTGTTGGCGATGTCGTTGATCTGGGTGATAACGCCGCTGATCTGGCCGATAGCTTCTACCGCCCCCTTGGTATCCCCTTGGATCGTTTCGATCTTCTGGCTGATATCTTCGGTAGCCTTGGCCGTCTCTTTGGCGAGTTCCTTCACTTCGTTAGCCACCACGGCAAAGCCCTTGCCGGCCTCGCCGGCCCGTGCCGCCTCGATGGTGGCATTAAGAGCCAGGAGGTTGGTCTGCTGAGCGATGGAGGTAATGACTTTGATCACTTGGCCTATCTCGGCGCTCGACTGCCCGAGCTTGCTGACCGTCGCATTGGTTCTCTCGGCCGTCGTGACGGCAGAGTTGGCCACCCTGGCGGCCTCTTGGGCGTTCTTGGCGATCTCCTTGATGCTGGCCGTCATCTCTTCGGTGGCGGTGGCCACGGTCTCCAGGTGCCTCGTGACCTGCTCGGAGGCAGCGGAGACCACATTCGCCTGCGCCGAAGTCTCCTCGGCGTTTGCGCTCATCTGCTGGCTTACGGCCGTGAGTTCCTCGGACGCACTCCCAACTCCCAGGGTGTTGCCCGCCACTTGCGCGATGATGCCTTCCAGTTTTCCCACAAAAGTGTTGAACCAGCGGGCGAGCTCGCCGATTTCGTCGTCTCGATCCTGGTCAAGACGTTGGGTTAAATCGCCCTCGCCTTGGGCAATGTCCTTAAGACGGCCTACCACGGCCTGGAGAGGTTTAGTAACCGAGGTGACCACGATAAACACCACCACGACGGCCGCCAACAGCGTCACTCCGCTGATGAGCAGAAGGGTGAGACTGTTCGCAGCGGACGCCGCCTGTACTGAGGTCAGGGGCGCGGTCACGACAAAGGCCCCGCGCAGATCGCCGACCTTCATTCCGTCCTTTGCGTAGCCGAAGGGATCCTTTTCGCCTGCGGGTTCGCCATGGCACAAGAGGCAGTCAGCCGTCAGCCGAACGGGCTGCGCATACCTGAGCACTTCCTGCCCATTCACAACGTCGTGCCGGAAGAACTCCTTCAAACTCCGATCGCCAGAGAAGGCCAGGAGGGCTTCTCTCTCAAAGGCGTCCGGTGCGTTCTTGGGGTTCCGGGGCTGCAAACTTGGAGTTGAGAATTGCATGCCCTGGGAGTCCGCGTAATCCCGGGCGACACTCCAGGCGACGACAACGGGCACCTGCTTAAGGTCCTTGAACTGGTGATTGGGTAGATAGACGTCTGCGTTGGCAGAAAAATAGGTGCGCAAGCGGTCGGCCATCCCGTCGGTCTTCCGAAGCTTGTCTACGAACGCATCTTCGGCCTGCGAATTAATCTGCCTCCGGGTGATAAAAAACCCGACGATGGACGTGATCAAAAGCGTCAGCGCAATCGATCCCGCAATCCTTGGTGTCAGCTTGAGATTCTTAAGCATTGCTATGGTTCCTTTCGCTTTGATTCTCTTCCACGGTTCCCCTGATGCCGATCAGGGCCGTATGAGCTCAGCGCTTGCCTTCCGAGTCCTGATTCACAACTTTTTCGGTATCGAGCACATGCATCAATCGACCATTTAGTTTGTGAACGCCGCGAATCACGGCTCGAGCGCTGCTCTTCAGGGTGTCCGGCGGGCGTTCGAAGGTGCTCTCGTCGACCTCCACCACGTCGCCGATCTCATCCACCAGCAGGCTGACTCCGCCGTCATCGGTGCGGATGACCACGTTCATGGGAACCTGTCCGTCGGGACGTTCGCTCAAGTCCAGTCGCCGCCGCAGGTCGAGAGCGGTCACAATCTGGCCGCGCAAGTTGATCAAACCACGCACCACCGGCGAAGCGAGCGGTACTCGCGTCATCTGCTGATAACGGAGTACTTCCTGGACTTTTTCCACTTCGACCCCAAAGAAGAGGCCATCCACAAGAAAGGTGGAAAACTGCTGTCTCTCAGGCATTCTCGGATCCTCGCTTTCTCTTTGCAGATTTGTTGGGCGGAGGGGTGGCGTAAGTCCGGACGAGACTCTCCAAATCCAGGATCTCGGTAACACGCCCCTGAATCACCGCCGAGCCCCTGATCCCGCCGCGCGCTGAAGTTTGCTGGAGGGAAAGGTTCTCCTCAACGATGTCGAGGATGCGGTCAACGATCAAGCCGATGCTACGTTCCTGATCGGAGTAAACAACCACCTGGACCTTGCCGTCCTGGCTTGCTGGGCGACCGGGCGCACGCCTTGCTTTGCGGCGTCGCTCGGTGAGCAAAGCCGAGATGCGGATCAGCGGCAGAATGCTGCCGCGATATTGCACCACTTCCTGGGTACCTGTTTTCTCGATCTCCGAACACGGGAACTCCTCAAGTCGCGTTACCAGCGAGAGAGGGACCGCCATGCGTCCGTCGTCCGGACTCTGGAATAGCAGGAGCGTCTGTTGTTCTTCGAGACGATCGTCGGCGGCCTCCGCCTTGTTGTCTTCCAGCAGGCCCCGCTCCCTCAGCTCGGAGATGACGCTGGCACGATGGGCCAGGCCCATGACATCCAGGATCAGCGCCACCTTGCCATCGCCCATGATGGTGGCGCCGGCAAAGGTCGAGAGGCCCTTGAGGCGCTTCCCTAGAGGCTTGACCACGATCTCTTCCGTATCGTTGACTTCATCCACCACCAAGCCGAACTGCCGGTCGTCGGCCTGCAGCACCACGATGTTGACCGCGGCGTTCTCAGACACAGTCTTCCGAAGGGCGCTAATAAGGGAAACGACGTCGCCGGACATTGTGGCAAGGCTCGCCAAGTCGCGCTCAGCTTGGTCAGCATTGTTGGACCTCTTCACAACGATGACCCGTTTGGCCTGCTGGTGGAACTCCGTGTGGGCCTTTTCAAGCTGTTTCAGTATGGTCAAATAACGGTACTGCTGTACCTTCGGCGAGTAGAGCCACTTCCCAAGAAGGCACCGGTCGTTTCTTCCAACCTCTTCTTCGTCGAAACTCCCTTTTCCGTCAAGGAATTCCCGCAGCCTGACTTTCCAGGCTTCGTGTCCTTTTATCGCCGCTTCAAAGTCCAGAGTTCGTAAGTCAGAGCCGCGGGCGTCCGCCGACCCGTCATCAAATCCCAACTCCCGGTTCAGGTAGACCAAAGGCAGGAGATTCCCACGTAGACGGTAGACCGGGGCCCCGTGGATGCTCTCGATCCCCTGGCGGACTCCCTCACCTTCCAGTCGCACCAATTCCAACAGGCTGATTTGAGGGATAGCGTAGCGATCGCCGGCGCCGGTGACCACCAACGCGGGGATGATCGCCAGGGTAAGGGGAATCTTAATCTTCAGCGTCGCGCCTTGCCCGGGCTTGTTCTGGATATCAACGAACCCGCCGATCTTCTCGATGTTGGTTTTCACTACATCCATGCCGACGCCCCGGCCGGAGACGTTGGTGACCTTGGCGGCGGTGGAGAAACCAGGCAGGAAAAGCAGGTTGAGGGCCTCCCGCTCGCTCATGCGGCCGGCCTGCTCGGAAGTGATGAGGCCCCGCTCGACGGCCTTGCGCTTGACCCGGTCAAGATCGACTCCGGCGCCGTCGTCGGAGACTTCGATGTTGACCTGACCGCCTTCATGGAAGGCGCGCAAGAACAGCCGGCCCTCGGCAGGCTTGCCCGCCGCTATCCGTTTCTCCGGCGTCTCGATTCCATGGTCGACCGAGTTGCGGACGATATGGGTGAGGGGGTCCTTGATAGCCTCGATAATGGTCTTATCGAGTTCGGTCTCCTTGCCCTCCATCTCCACGCGCACTCGCTTGCCGCACGACATTGCCAGGTCGCGCACGACACGCGGGAATCTGTTCCAAACGTTGTCGATGGGTTGCATGCGGGTCTTCATCACCCCTTCTTGCAGCTCGGTGGTGATGAGGTTCAGGCGCTGACTGGTACCGAGAAAGGCCGGATCCTGCTGTCTGGCGCTGTACTGGAGAATTTGGTTTCGCGCCAGCACCAGTTCGCCCACCAGGTTCATCAGTTTGTCGAGTTGGCCGACGTCGACGCGAATGTTGCCGCTGGAGAGGACCGAGGCACGAGCTTCCTTCTGAGCCTGGAGCGCTTCCAGTACTTCGCCGGGCTGAACCAACCCCTGTTCCACGAGAATCTCCCCGACGTGTCGCGGGTCGCCGTCCATCTGTTGCTCAAGGGCCGAGGCCACTTGCTGCTCCGTAACGTGGCCGGTGTTACAGAAAAAGGACCCGAGGGGCGCTGAAGTGGAAGCGGACACGGGCTCAGCCTTGGATTTAGGTTGGGGCGGACAAGTTGACTCCGCTTCCGAGGTGACGGCGCTGGGGGAGGCGCACGGGGGCTGAGCTTTCGTCTGGGGTGGGGCCGAAGGCACTGGCGTGGGTTTCGAGGCGAGGGTCTGAGGGGAGGAAGTTCCAGACTTACTCTCAGCCTCCAGCAGCCGGCTCAGGGTTGCTGTCAAGCTGCTGTAATCGCCATCGCCATCCTGGCCGGTAGCTTCGATGCTCAAGAGCATCTCCCGCACGGCATCCACCAGGGCCAATAGGGCACTGGTGATTTCAGAAGTGAGGGCCAGCGTCCCGTCGCGCAACCGGCTGAGGAGATTCTCGCCCGCGTGGGCGACCGACTCTAGCTTCGCAAAGCCCAGGAAGCCTGTGGTCCCCTTGATCGTATGGATGGCGCGGAAAATGCGAGCGAGGATCTCCCGAGACGAAGGTTCCTTCTCAAGGCTGATCAGGTCACGATCCACCTGGTCAAGGTTCTCGTTACTCTCAACGAGAAACTCCTTTACGATGTCATCCTGAACGTCCATGCCCTGTCCCTCCGACCCCGCCGTCGTTTTCTTGTGTGACCATCGGCGAGCGCAACACCCGCGTCGTCCTGAACCGACCGTCAGATTCAGCCTCACTTGTGGCTAAGCCATATTCTAGCGCCCAAATGTTCATTGTCAAGTACAATATGTATAACAGTAATACTTACACTTCCTGTACACCGTGTGCCGTTGGTTGAGGAATAACGACTGCGGCCCATCGCGGACTTTGTGGGGACGCGGATAATCGCGGCCGCCTACCACCGGGCTGGTGCGGCCCTACCGCCGCCCAAGAGGTTCTCCTCGCCAGCTTTCCCTCCTAAAAACCGGAATTCAGGACCACAGCGAAGAGCGCACATACCAAAGGCTTCTTATCGGCGGTAGAGGGGATTTCTTTAAGGAATGGGCAGTATAGACGAGTAAATCGTTGCAAATCAGTTTGAACTGCAAATGGTATTACGCCTGTTTCGTCACGTTATCTGAGGCGACTTCCTGGCCAGTTGCGCGTGGGGTTCTGGTGTTATGCAAGCTGGCTTGTCGCCGGCTTTCAGCTTTGCGCATCTTCCCTTCCTGGCTTAACGCTGCCGTTCCTCATCCGGGAGATCGCTTCCTCAAACCGTTTGTCCCGTGTAGTCCACCCTGGCAGGTCGTGACCAAACACCAAGTCAGGCGAGATATCCGCAGCGTCTAGCAGGATCAGGCCTCGCACGTATTCCGAGAAGTTCTTGGCGCCTCTGCGAGCGGCCATCTCTCTTCCCAGTTCAAACAACTCGTTGCTGACCCGCACCACGTTTTGCTTGGTCTTTTTTTCCATCCCCAACCCTCGAGAACGCACAGGCAAGAGTGCCTGTGCTACCGGTGGCACAGCCACTCATGGCTGTGCTGTGCCGGGCCGAAGCCCGGTGCTACAACTCGGCAAAAGGCTAGCGGCTCGGCTCGGCGTAGGGCTTAGACATATACTTATTGGCCTCGTCGAGCGCGCCCTGAGTGTTGTCGTTGGTCTGCAAGGCGCGTTGGTACTCGTTGAGGGCGCGATCGCGCTGGCCCGTCACGTCGAAAATCTTGCCCAGCGTCAGGTGAGCCCAAACCTCCACCCACTTGGGGTCGAGGTCGCCTCCGAGAGCTGCCCGCAACTCCTCGGCCGCCGCGTTATAGTTGCGCAGCCTGAAGAAGACCTCGGCCAAGCGGTAGTGGGCGAGCGAGTAGTTCTTGTTAAGATCAAGCACGTCCTGATACTGCTTCACGGCTTCGAGGAGCGCCTGCTGCTGCACCAGTTGGTCGCCCCGCGCCATTTCCACGGCGATCTTGACCTGCTCGTCGTACTTCAGCAGGCGGCTGGCCGGGTCCACCACCACGCGCACCGGTTTGGTGATCGTGTTGATGGTGAAGTCGGCGGTGGTGCCCACCATGTCCACGCGCTCGCTCACGGGCCGGCGGTGCTCAGGGTAGACCCGCACCTCCACCGGCATGCGGAAGATGTCCAGGTCCTGGGTGATCTTGCCCACAATCTGGTAGCCGGTTGGGGTTTTGTACACGGCCCAGGTTCGTTTGAATTGCGGCACGCCGGTGGAGCTTACCCACTGGGCGAAAAAGTAGGTGAGCTGCTGCTTGCTGGCTTTCTCGGCCAGCTTCTGGAACTCGTCCGTCGAGACCGGCTTCCAGGCGTAATCCTTGGTCATCGCTTGCAGGGTCTTGTAGAACGCCTCGTCGCCAATCACCCACCGAAGCATGTGAAAGACCATGGCGCCCTTCTGAAAGACCACCGACTGATACTCGGGCGTGAACTCGTGCAGGTGCCCCGCCAGGCTGACGGGCGCCGCATCCTCGTGGGTGAGCGCGCCGATCGAGATATCGTGCATGATGTCTTCAAAGGCGTTGTCGCCCGCCGATTCCTGCACGTACAAGGCGGCCGAGTATGTGGCCAGACCCTCATTCAGGAAGGCATCATCCGGTGTGGCAGGACTCACCAGGCAGGGCCACCACAAGTGGGAGACCACTTGCGCCAGCAATTTGCCGTTCACCGGATTCGAGAAGGCGCGCGACGCCAGCACCACCATGCCCGGCTGGGCGTAACCGGAGAGGCTGCCGTCGTCGATCTCGACGATGGCCAGGTGCGCGCTCGGTAGCGGTCCGAACTTGTCGGAGAAGAAGCCTATGATTTTGCCCGCCTCTTCCCCGTAGCTGGCAGCGTAACCCTCGTGGCCCGCCTTCAGGTAGAGCGTGATGTCGGCACCCGAGGCGACCGCGGGTACCACCCTGTACCCGTTTGGGTTCCCCGCGTCCTGTAAGGGGCCCGCCACCACCGAGCCCGGAAACGAGGGCTGGTCAAATCGGAAGCCGTAGGTCACCGTGCCCGGCTGACGGACCGGCGACGACGGCGTGCCGGAGGCGATCACCACCTCGTCCGAAGGTACAGTGACGTGCAGGGTGGCGGAAAAGCGGTCCAGCCCGTCCGGTCGGACAGGAAACCAGCGTCCGGCGTAAAGCAGGTAAGATCCCTCCGGGGCGACGTAGGCTACCTTGAGGTTTTCGATAGGGCTGCCGTCGGCCGTAGCCAGCGACCCCTCGTAGCTGACGGTGATCGACGAGGCGGTTCCCGCCGGGATCGAGTTCAGCATGTCCACCGCCAGCCGCTGTCCCCCTTGTTGCTCGAAACGCAACGACCGGCCCGTCGCGTCCACCGCGTCGCTTACCCGCAGGTTGCTGTGCAGCTCAAGGGTCAAGGAGCGGAGGTCCGCTGTGGGAGTGAAGGCTATCCTTACCTTGGCCTTTAGAAGATGCGTCGACGGGAACAACTCCGCGTCGATCACATAGTTCGTGACGTGGTACGGGTCCAGGTTGGTCTGGGCATGAAGGCCCGGGGCAGAGAACACCGCGGTGAACATGGCGGCGAGCAACAGGAACCCGAGGCGGTGGCCGGTGCGACGTGATCTCACCGCTGAATCTTCGTGTTTTTTCATTGTTTCACTCATTTGCTGTAGCGGCCAGCCGTTGCCATCCCGAGCGCGTGTACAGTCCTGATTTCCGTTCCTTTCAACCAGCACAGGGAAGGATTCTTCGCTGTGCCCAGAATGGCAGGACGTTTGCATTGCTTTGAGGCCGCCGTTGGGTTGGATTGCCAGCCTGCCCCCTTTAGTTGCTTCCCGTACGACAAAATCGCCAACTGTTCAATGCCAGGGGCCCAGACGCCCCGAGGGAGAATGGCAAGTATCCAAAAATCTCTTCATTCTAACCTTTTTCCTTTTAATCCTTTTTCCTTTTCTGTGCCCCCGTGAAACTCTATGCCGGGTGCGCAACACAAGAGTGAAAAGCCGTCCGTCGGCGGTAGCGCCGGCGTCCCGTCGCGGGCATCCCTTCGCTTCGCTCAGGGCAGGCTCTGCCCGCGCTAACTCGCTGCTCTCTCGGGTGGTTGGACCTTCCCTGGCGCGGGAGCGGGACGCTCCCGCCACAGCGGGCGGGACGCCCGCGCTACTTTCGACAGTCCCGACCATCGGCAATCGACCGCGCAATCACGTCGGCCGCCCGATCCAGGGCGCCAGCGCTGCCCAGGCGGACTTTGACATCGCGTAGATCATTCACCATCCGCGCGCGAGCGCCAGCGTCGTCCAGGAGCCGCGCCACCTCGCTGGCCACCCGCCCGGCGGTGAAATCCTCCTGGATCAACTCCGGTACCGCCGATCTTCCCGCCAGAAGGTTCACCATGCTGTAAAAGGGCAGGCGTAGCCCCAGTGCCCGGGCCAGCAGCGCCGTCACCCGCGACACGCGATACACCACCGCCATGGGCCGCTCCAGCAGTGCCGCTTCGATGGTGGCCGTGCCACTCGCCACCACCGCCAAGTCTGCATGATACAGCGCGTCACGGGTGGCGCCGGTGATCCCGGTAATCCGCACCATCCGCCGCCGGTAAGGCGCAAGATACTCCGCCTCCAGCCACGCCTCCTCGATGGTGGGCGCCACCGCCACCACGAACTGAAGGCGTCGCGCGCCGGCCAACTCCACTGCCGCTTCCAGCAAAGTGGGCAGAATGAGCTGGACCTCGCTTCGCCGGCTGCCGGGCAGCAGCGCCACCGTGGTCACGCCCGGTTCCAGCCCAACTTTCGCGAAAAACGCCGCGCGCGCGCGGGTTGGATGCACCTCGTCCACCAGCGGGTGCCCCACGTACTCCACCGGGATTCCCTCCCGGCGGTACATCTCCTCCTCAAAATCGAAGATGCAGATCATCTTGTCGATCCGCGTCTTGAGCTGACGCAGCCGCCACTTTTTCCAGGCCCACACCTGAGGGCTCACGAAGTAAGTCACCGGCACGCCGAGCCGCTTCAGCCGTGGCGCCAAGCGGATGTTGAGGCTGGGCGAATCGATGAGGATCGCCATCGCCGGATGGCGGCGCCGGGCTTCCTCCATCAGCCGGCGTGAGGCGAGGTAGGCTCGTGGCAGCCGGGAGACAACTTCCGTGATTCCCACCATGGCGAACTCGCTCAGGTCGACTACGGTCTCCACGCCTGCCCGGCGCATCTCTTCGCCGCCGCAGCCGAAAATTGCCACTTGGCCCAACCGCGCACGGAGCGCGGCAGCCAAACCCGCGCCAAAGATGTCGCCCGAGCGCTCGCCGGCGACGATCATCAGGCCGGTCGCGACCTGGGGCCGGGCTTCGGACTCTGCCCCGGCGGAATCCGGGGTGACACAGGCACTCTTGCCTGTGCGTCTTTCAAGGGACCCGGCTTGGGACGATGCCCCGGCGGAATTCGGGGCTGGCAGAGTGCCCTCAGCCGAACCGGAAGGGCTGTCGGCGGAAATGTTCCTTCGTTGCTTCATGTGTCGGGTCATCCCGGGCTTCAGCTTCGGGAGCCCTCAAAATCATACCACCAGAGGTCTCCCTCCCATGTTCTATATTGCCGAATCCTCCTGAATGGTGAATAGTGAATTGTGAATTGTAAAGGTAGAAGATAGGTGGCATAACGGAAAATTCCCTTATGCCATCTGCCATCTACCTTGTTGCCTTCGCAATCTACAATTCGCAATTCACTACTCACCATTCACCATTCACTATTCTCCCCAAACCGCTTCCATATCGTTCATCATCTTCTTGTACGCTTCCGGGTCGATCCACACCCTACTGGGGGGTTCGAATCCCGGGTCCTCGCCATAGAGCCGGCTCAGAAACCGGAACAGCGCGTCTTGCAGTTTGGCCTCGTAGTGCCGCGCCTCGAACAGGATTTTCTTGTACCCCCGGAACAGACGCAGCAGAGCCTCGAGGACCGTGCGCGCCTTCCCCATCTGGCGCAGGAGGATCGCCTTCATTTCCTGGCGTTCCCAACGCGACCACCATTCGAGGAACTGGAGCCGGTCCCAAGCGGTGGCGGTCACTTCGCGCAGGTCGGGCGGCCCACCGTCGGGGTTCGGATTTCGGGGTTCGGGGTTCGCAGAGCCCTCTGGTGGCGACGCGGGGTTCGGGATTTGGGGTTCGAGGTTCGCCGCATCGGGATTCGGGATTTTGGGGTTCGGGGTTCGCAGACTCTTCCGACGGCGGTGAGGGCTGTGGCGCTGCAACATCGGCGTTGGCAGAGGCCCCCGGCGCGGGCGAGGGGTTTTGCTCGTCGTTCACGAATTCCCCAGTTCCATCGTCTGGCTCCTCTTCTCCTTCCACGCCCTCTGATTCCCCGGCTGCAGCGTCGGGTTCTGCGAACCCCGAACCCCGAATCCCGAACCCCGCCTTCAATGCCTCTTCCAACTCGTCCAGGTCCACTCCGCCCACCGTTTCCTTTCCTTCCGCCCGCAATTGCTCGCTGGTCTCGATCCATTGCCGTCGCAGCTCCGCCACCAGCTTCCGTTCCTCCTCCTCCGGCCACTCGCGCGAGTTCAACCCCGCCTCCACCGCTCCCGTCTCTTCCACCATCACTTCCTCCGCTACCGGCTGACCCTCGCCCACCACCGCGCGCGTCTGGCCGCCGTCCTTCACGTACGCCGTCGTAAAGGGACGCTTCACCTTCTCGTCGTAGCTCCCTCCGTAGATCGCCTCCTCACACTCCTGCTGAAACTTCGCCTGCCGCTCCTCCTGCTTCTTTTTCTTGCCCTTCCACTTCATCTCCTCTAAGGGCTTGACCCAATTCCACTTCTCGCACAGAATGGCCTCCACCTGGCGGGCCGACAAGAACGGATTCCCCAGCGCCTCGGCCGGAAGCTGCAACAGTTCATCGATCCTCTGCCGCCCATGGGGCCCCCAGTTAATCTTCTCTCCGAAGCCCTCATGCTCACTGCGCAGCAACAGCAGGACGTAAGAGAGGCGCTCGAAGTGGCGGGTGAGGATGCCCAATTGCTCTTCCAAATCGGGCCGGCGGCGGTTGAAAACGTCCATCATCAGCACGGCGAGGGAGCGGAGAGGGACGTTCGACCGGGCGTCGTCGGAAGCCATCATCAGCCGTGCTTTCATCAACATGGCCTCGTCCACAGCGTAAACGTGGAGCACCTGGGAGCGCCGCCAACCGCACTCGGCGAGTGCTTTGGCCAGCTTATCGTCATCATCACAATCGGGCTGGACCACGCCCCGGAGCAACCGGTAGTGTTCGTCGAGATCCTCGCGGCTGGCGTCAGCGAGGCCCAAGGTAGAGTAGAGGTCGGTGACGGCGAGGCCGTACTTGACGCCGGTGGCCTGGCCGCGCAAACGCTTTTGGCGCTTTCCGTCCCGTGCTTTCAAGCAGTTAGAGTAGGTGGAGGCCAGGCGCTTGGGGGTGGGGCGGTACTTCTTTTCGGGATTGGCGTTGGCCTGAACCAAGTTGAGGCGATTGGCTGCCAGCACCCTGTCGGAGACGGTGTACTTGCGCTTGGGCCGCTCTGGCTCAGCCGGGGGCGCCGAATTGGATGGTTCAACCATAAGAAAACAAACCAAATAGTGAATGGTGAATTGTGAAGTGTGAATGGAAAACGTCTTCCAATTCACAATTCACAATTCACCATTCCAAATGAGCCAATTCCACTCAAATATCCAGACTACCACCTCGAAATGAGACAATGGAGACAAATGAGACAAATGAGACACTTTTTTTGCGCCCTTGTTTTCAGTGGCTTGGGGTGCCAAGAAGGTGTACCGGTTCCCAAAAATCGAAAAAGTGTGGCATTTTGCCACACTGGAGGGAGACGTCCGTGGTCAGTGGTCCGTGGCTGAAAAGTGCGATCCCAGCTAGTGTGCTGTAACACTTAAGTTTTGATACCCCCTTACCCCCGGCCCCTCCAAAGAAGGTGTGAAAAAATGCACTCAGCCCCGAAGGGGCGACAGAGAGTAGCCCAGGGCGCAAGCCCCGGGAGAAGGCCGGCAAATTATAGTTTTTTTGTTTTTTGGGCGTCTGACCCCAGGGCTGGCGCCCTGGGCTACTCCCTGTCGCCCCTTCGGGGCTGAGTGCATTTTTTCACACCTTCTTTGGGGGAGAGGGGCCGGGGGTGAGGGGGTGTCAAGAATTGGATCTTACAGGACACTAGCCAGTGGCCAGGTCAGGCCGAAACAACGGACAACGGACCACGGACAACTGACGTCCCACTCGCCGGGCTGTGGTAGAATCTTGCCGGTTCCCTGTCAAGGCTCTGCTGGAGACGCTCCTGATGCTCGCCGAATATGATGTTTTCGTGAGCCACGCCTGGGCGGATGGCGACCGCCCGTGCAAGATCGCCGAAGCGCTCAAGGCGGCGGGACTAAGAGTGTGGTTTGACGCTAGCGAGATAGCCGATTTCGCGAGCATCACGCGAGCGGTCGAACAAGGGATCGCCAAGTCAAAGGCGCTGCTCGCCTACTACTCGAAGACCTATCCCACCCGGCGCGCCTGCCAATGGGAGCTTACCGCCGCTTTTCTCGCCGCCCAGCAGGAAGGCGACCCGCCCGACCAACACAACGGGCGCTGGTGGTGAATCCCGAGGCCGGCGCCGGGCACATTCACCCCATCGAACTCCGCGACGCCAAGTTCTTAAGCGCCCCTGCCGCAGGCGACCGGACCGCGCTGGAAGCTCTGGCCCGGCAGGTCCGCAAGCAGATCGATGGCATCAGCGGCCCGCTCTCCGGCATCCGTCCTCTCGCTTCGCCCGTCTGGCACGGAATGCGCCCGGTGGGCTCGACGCGGTTTGTGGGGCGGCTGGAGGAGTTGTGGCGCATCCACTCCCTGCTGCACGCCGGCGACGTGGTGCAGGTGACCGGCGCTCCCGCGGCGAGCGGCGGCATGGCTGGGGTGAGCGGCCTGGGCGGGGTGGGCAAGTCGTTGCTGGCGGAGGAGTACGCGCTGCGGTTTGGCGCGGCCTACGCGGGCGGCATCTTCTGGCTGCGCGCCTACGGCAACGACGACGCCAAGGCCGGCTCGGGAGCGGGGATGGGGCCGCAGGAAAGAGAGGCGGAGCGCGAGCGCCAGGTGCAGGATTTCGCGGCGCGGCTGGGGCTCGAAGTGCGGGGCAAAACGGCGGCGGAGGTGGAGGGCGCGCTGGTCCGCGAGATCGAGCGTCGAGGCAAGGTCTGCCTCTGGGTGGTCGACGACCTGCCGGGCGGCCTCGACGGCCAGGCCGTGCGCCGCTGGTTTGCGCCTCATCCCCTCGCCCGGACGCTGGTGACCACCCGCAGCCGTGAGTACGGAGCACAGGCCCAGGGCGTTGACCTCTCGGTGTTGCCGCCGTACGAGGCTTATCAACTCCTCACTTCGCGGCGCGCGCCTCCGAGTGAGGCGGAGCGCGAACAGGCGCGCCTTTTGGCGGAAGACTTGGGGCGGCACGCGCTGGCGCTTGACGTCACCGGCGCGGCCCTCGTTTCGTTCGGCGGAGCCGAGCCTTTCCGTGAGTTCCGGGCCCAGCTCGAACGCGAGGATGATGACGCGCTCGAGCTGGCGAAAACGCTGGCGGATGCCCTCCCCAACGGGCACGAACCCAGCATTAGCCAGACTCTGCTTAGCAGCATTCGAGGTCTTGGCGCCGAAGGGCAGGACTTCCTGCGCCTGGCATCCGTTCTCGCGGTCGCACCCATTCCGGCGTCCCTGGTGACGGCGGTGTTCGAGAGGGCCGGCAACGGAAACCAGGGCCCCGCACAGCCCGCACAAAATGCGCAGTGGCGGCAGGCGGCGGCCTTCCAGCAGGCGACGGCAGCGTCGCTCGCGGAGGTTGCGGGCGAGAAGGCGGACTTGCGCTCGGTGCATACGCTGGTCTCGCGCGCCGTGCGCTTCCGCGACCAAGAGCCGGAGCGGACGATGTCGCTCCGGGCCGCTGCCATCGAGGCGCTGGTGGCCGAGATCGCCAAAGCGGCGCCGGACATCCGGCTGCACGAAGGTGTAGAATTCCACGTCGCTCACGCCCGCGAGTTAGTCGCGACGCCGACCACCGTAGCCGAGGCCGCTCTGCTGACCTGGGTGGGGCGCTACGACTTCGAAAGAGCGGCCTACGCCTCCGCCCAGGCCTTGTTGTCGCGCGAGCGCGAATTCCGCCGCCGGGTGCAGGGGCCGGAGCACCCCGACACGCTCGTCTCTATGGGCAACCTGGCCAGTACGCTCGGGGCGCTGGGGGACTTGGCGGGGGCGCGCAAGCTCCAGGAAGAGGCGCTCGCCGTCCGCCGCCGGGTGCTGGGGCCGGAGCATCCCGACACGCTCGCCTCGATGAGCAACCTCGCCAACACGGTCAGCACGCAGGCGGACCTGGATGGGGCGCGCAAGCTCCAGGAAGAGGTGCTGGCCATCTGCCGCCGGGTGCTGGGGCCCGATCACCCCAACACGCTCAGGTCGATGAGCAACCTGGCCCACACGCTCTGGGCGCAGGGGGACTTGCAGGGGGCGCGCAAGCTCGAGGAAGAGACACTCGCCATGCGACGCCGGGTGCTGGGGCCCGAGCATCCCAGCACGCTCACCTCGATGAACAACCTGGCCCACACGCTCGGAGCGCAGGGGGACTTGGCGGGGGCGCGCAAGCTCCTGGAAGACGTGCTGGGCCGTCCTGCGCCGGGTGCTGGGGCCTGAGCACCCTAGCACGTCCATCTCTGCCTGGAATCTGTTTCGAAGCCTTCAGGAACTGGGTGAGCGCGACGCGGCGCGGGCAATCCTGGAGCGTGACCTCTTGTGGCTGCTTGGCCGCGATCCCGCCACGCTCGGCGCCGATCAGCGCAAAATCCGCAAATGGGTGGCTGCGGGCCAAGGCTGATCCGCCAGTGAAATGCCCAGAAGATAAATCTTCGCGGCAGGGAATAAACTGATCGCTAGTGCTATAGCGCGGCGTGGGCCGCAACAAAGACTTCAACACAGAGGTCACTGAGGCTTCACAGCGGGAACAGAGAAGAAAGCCCCGAAGGAACCGCCCTGCTCTTGGTCTTCTCCGTGACCTCTGCGAACCCTCTGCGAACTCTGTGTTAAACCCTTGTTCGTAAAAATGCCCCGAAGGGCGATCCTCTTGCCTTTGGCCGTTGAATTGGGAGATCATCACGTCATGGCAAAACAAACGATGCGGGGGAAAAGGTGAGCTCATTGGGTGAGCGTTGGCCAGCGCTTGTCTCCGGAAGCCCGATTTGATATGAAGGACAAGAAAATTGAGGTTGACGATTTAAGAGATGTTATAGCAGAGGAGACGAGTCGCGGTCGCAGGCAACCAAAACGGGCCCTCTCCCTTGAGCGTTCGAGAAAAATAAGGGCTGCGGCGCTCAAGCTGGCGGACAAGAATTGCAGCGAGCGCGAGTATCTGGAGGCTATACGCGAGATAGTGCCCGACGGCTCTCCGGAGTTCCTTGCTGCCGTCGAGCTTCTGAGGGCGCATCGTGGTTTCGGCAAATCCTAGCCACGCTCTTTTCAAAGGCTGCAATTTTGGCGTCCTGCTCTTCCGGGGTGAGTGTGGCAAGGTGCTTCGAGACAATCTTCGTAAATCTATCGGCAAAATCAGTTGCAGAGTTCTTTCGCTTCATTGGTCCTCGATAGTCCTAGCGCCGGCGTTTTAAAAGCCGAGGCCTTTTTTCGGAGCCCCTACCCTACGTTACCGAACGGCCCTGCTCCGTCACGTTTCGCCGTCGCCCTTGCGGGGCGCACATTACAACCATAGGGAGTCCCTATGCCTGTCAACCGCCTCTTCATAATGCCAATTTCAAGCATCCCAGTCAAGGTTTTTGGTGGCGGTGTCATTTGGGAGAAGAATGGAATCCACAGATTACACAGATTTCGGAGATTAAGAGAAGAGACCGCCTTTCCTCGGTAAGGTTAACCAGCAAGGTCTCTTGCTGCACCTGTAACAACGCCGAGGCGAGGTCTTTGATCCTTCTCAATCTGAGAAATCTGCGTAATCTGTGGATTCTGAGGCGTGAAAAAAAACCCTCTCCCCGGTGGTCGGGGAGAGGGTGGTTGCAGTCGGAACGTGTTTTAGTCGTCCAGGTCAGCCTTGATGGGTGCCGGGTTGTTGAAGTCGCTCGGGGGGCGAACCTTGCTCTCGCCGGGATAGGGCCGCACAAACCCGGTGGACAGGTACCAGTTCAGATGGTTGACGGTGTCCGGGTCTTCGGAGTCGGGCTTGGTCAGTTTGCCGGCGAAGATCTGCGCCTTCTTCTGGAGCCAAGCCGCCCTCAGGGCCTTAACCGCAGGGCTGTCCGTTTTGTTGGCTGCGCTGCCTGAAACGCCCTCGGTCAGCGGGACCTGGTTCGCCACGTGCGCCCACGGCAGGAAGTTGGCCGCGGGCGGCGTGCCCTTGACGAAAGCCGTCCTCATCGGCGTCGCCACGAGGTCGAACTGGTTCATGGTCGGCAGACCGAGGATTTGCTCGATCGTCCGAGTCATGTTGACCTGCGTGTAGTAGGTGTGGTCGGTGGGTCCGTTCTGGACGGCGTACGGGCTGACCACATAGCCTGGGCTGCGATGACCGTCGATGTGGTCGACGCCGTTCTGCGCGTCGTCTTCCTCGATGAAGATCGCCGACGTGGACCACACGTTGCTGTGGCTGATGTAGTCGATAATGCGCCCAACGGCCAAGTCGTTATCGGCCTGTTCGGCGTCCGAAGTCGGCGGGCCGCCGGTGTGGTCGCACATTATCCACAGGATGCTCAATGTGGGCACGGTACCGGCCGCGACGTCATTATTGAAGTCCTGCACCCACAGATCGACGCGGAACTGGTCGGGGATGCCCAGATCGAACTGCGGGAAGTTCTTGATGAGGTGGTTAGACACGGCCGGGATAGAGGACTGTGCCTGGGTCGTGTTCTGATAGTACAGCGTCTTCTCGCCCGTGGTCCCGGGTGCTGCGCAAGCAGGCCCTGCCTCGAAGCACTGCGAGTCGGCGTAAAACTGGCTCCAGCTCGGCTCGCTGGTCGACCCGTTCGGCTGTAGGAACGTATCGCTCTCGACGTATTCGCCGTACATCTTCACCGTCAGACCGGCGGCCGCCGCTTCCGAGAACAGGAAGCCCTTGCTCTGATAGGCGAGTGCATCGCCGGCGTTCCCGCCTGGATAGCTGCGGACCCAGTCAGGCGACTGGATGTCGTCGGCGTAGGGCGCCAGGCCCTCGGTGATCCACTGGTGACCGTCAGCCGACTGGCGGCTCGGGTCGTAGAAATTGTCGAAGAGAGGGAAGCGCTGCACCAGCGCATGCGCGTTCGGCGTGTCCTTGCCGCCGAACACTGCCAACGAGGGGTCGCCGTCGCCGCCGGCCACGTCGCCCAGGACCTGATCATAGGTGCGGTTTTCACGGACGATCAGGAACACGTGCTTGATCAGCGACGGATCGCCGATCTTGTCCGGGATTGCGACCGGCTTGGCATGCGGGTTGCCGCCGGCGGCAGACTTGATATTTTGCGTCAGATCCCAGTGGTTGTTCTCGAAAACCTGCTTCGTCATCGCCTCCAAGGTCTCGCTCTTCGGCACGGGGACGATGCTGACGGTGCCATCGTCCTGGTGGGTATTGAGGCCGGTGACGCCGTGGTCGGTCTCGAACGAATTACGCGTGCCGATGCCCTTGTCGTTGGCAACGATGAGCACGTTATCGGCCTTGTTCAGCACCACCGAGGCCGGTGCATAGGCTACGGGGATCATGCCCAGGACGGGATTCGGCGCGCCCTTGCTGAGGCTGACCACCGCGATGGCGTTGGCATTGTAAAGCGCGACGTAGGCAGTGTCGCCATCGACGGCGATCGAGTTCGGCGCGGCGCCATAGGCCGGTTGGCCTTGGCCGGGCACTCCGATCGGCAGCCCCAGGTCGATGGTCCGCACCACCGTGTTGGTTTTCGTGTCGATAACCGAGATGGTGTCGCTATAGGTATTGGCGACCAACAGATGCTTTCCGTAGAACGCCATCCCGGTCGGGTGCAGACCGGTCGAGATGGTCGCGGTGACGTTCATCGAGGCCAGATCAACCACCGAAACGGTACCGGTGATCGCGGCGCCCACCACCGGGTCGGCGACGATTTCAGTGCCGGCGGAGTTGATCTGGAAGTCCGCCTCCGTAGCGGCCCGGCCACCCTCGTTGCTGACGTAGGCGGTCGCGCCGTTGCTGTCGATCACGATGCTGTGCGGCGCGTTGCCGACCCGGATCTGCTCACCCTGCACCGGCGTCGTCGCGGTCAGGTCGATCTTGGCGAGCGTATCGTTCTGGTTCAGCAGGGCGTAGGCGCTCTTGCCATCCTGGGAGAGCGCGAGGCCGCCGGGATAAGAAGTGCTCGGACTATAGAACGAGCCGCAGGGGTTGCCATAAGAGGCTGGAGGGCTGTTCGGAAAGCAGTCGATGAAGGCATTGTTCGGCGGCACGCTGATCTGGGAGTCGTCTTCCAGCAAGCCCTCTTCCGTGACCTTGGCGATGGTGACATTACTACTGTCCTGGCTGAACACCAGATGCTTGCCGTCCGCCGAATAGGCTATGCCGCTATAGCTGCCGCTCGGATCCTGTCCGAACGGGAGGTAGTTCTGCAGGACAACGCCGGTGCGGGTGTCGAACACCTCGACGGCTCCGTTGCCATCGCTCGCCGACGTACCCAAGGTGAGGACGGCGGCGGTGTGAGTGTGGACCTTGGGGTTCAGCGCGATGGCCTTCGCGCGGACCCGGATGCCGAGGTTGACTTGGGTGCCGGCTGGGGTGATGATCTGGCCATCGCTGACCACCCACGAGCCGTTCGGCTGCGGGCCGGTGACGTAGGTCGGGTACAGCTTGGACTGAGCAGCGGCGGACGCCGGAAGGCTCAGCCCCGCCGCCAGCAGGCCGGTGGCGAGCGGACGCAGAGGGTTGATCCGAGACTCATTTCGAAACTTATTTCGAGACTTCTTATTTCGAGACTTCTTATTTCGAGACGTGTTTCGAGACATGTTTTCCTCCTTGGATTTTGGGATAGGCCGTGCGAGGTCGGGGTGGAAATACAACCAGCCCCCTGCACATCGCGGTCTGGAATTTTAACAAACGAACAATGACAGTTTTTTGACGATCGGATGAAATTCCCGTTAATTGTGACGTGTGCAACTCCACGTTAGGCAGAGTCTGTTTCGTGGACGTTGTCTTCGTGCTTTTCAAGTGAGGTGGGCTGCTTCAGTCCAATCACGATCGGGCGATGCCCGCGTCCAGTTCCGACCCGTCGTCGACGAGCGCGCGCAGGGGCCCCAGCCAGGGTTCGTAGCGTCGCCAGCGCGCGACGGAGGTGCGATAGATCGGCTGCCGGGCCTGCCACTTGCTGGGGGTCTTCACAGCCCGCGGATTGCATTCGGGGCGCAGGCACGCGTCGTGCCACGCCAGGCCGCAGGCCGCGATGATCCGCCGGATGACTGGTTCGGGCGCGCGTGTCAGGTCCTCGTAATCGACCTCGATGAAGCGATCCGCCGGCAGCACGCTCCGCCAATGGTCGATGAGCCGCTGGTAGCTGCGGAAATACGCCACCAGATCGGCGCCTCCGGTCGGAAACGCCAGGCTCGGATGGAAATGAGTTTGATGGATCGACAGCGCCGTGTCGACTGCAGCGCGGCGGCAGTGGATGATGAGGGCGTGCGGGAATGCCAGGTGGATCAGCCCGGCCCAGAGGAAGTTGAACGGCATCTTGTCGGTCACTCGCGCCGCCATCGGCGCGGTCGCGCGCAGCACGTCGAGATAGTCTGCCGCCGCCTTGCCGAGGAACGCCGTCTCGTTCCCGGCCGCGCCGGAGCGGTGCCACGCCGCCCCGCGCTCGTTCCAGAAATGCAACTCGTCGCCCGCCCCGACCTCGGGATGCATGGAGACGATCTGCTCGACGAGAGTTGTGCCGGACCGCGGCATGCCGATGATCAGCACCGGCGTCGCATCGCAGTTGCCGAGTTCGGGCGCCCGCGCGATCAATTCGGGTGTGCAGCGGGCAATCAGACGGTCGATCTCGATGGAGAACGCGGCCGAGTCGAACGACCGAGAGCCCCGGCGCACCGCGTCGGCGGCGTCGAAATGCTGCATGGCCAAGGCGTAGTCGCCAAGGTCCTCCGCCGCCTTGCCGATCGCGAGTTGAATTCGCAGGCGTTGGGCCGCTTCCAGCCCCGGCGTGGCCAGGGCGGCTTCCATCCGTTGAAGCAGACCGTCGTCATCGCTCGTGACGGGGCGACACCGGACCAGATCGTAGTAGCTTCCCGCCAGCAGCGGCGCGATCGCGATCGCACGTTGGAAGCATTCGCGGGCCTCGTCGAAACGGCCGAACTCCGAGAGCAGATTGCCCAGCAGATCATGCGCCATGGCGTTGCTCGGGTCGAGCGCCAGCGTCTGTCGCAGCACCCGTTCGGCTTCCTGATTGTGATCCGCGGTCAGCAGCGCCCGCGCCTTGCCAAGGCGGCCGAAGCTGGTGTTACCTCCGGTCGCCGCCGCGCGGTGGAAATAGATGATCGCCTCGTCGCGATCGCCCAGTGTATAGGCTAGGGCGCCGGCGCGGAACCACGCCTCGGTCAGGGATGGGAGCAGCTCAGTGGCGCGGCCATACGCCACGATTGCCCCGCCGGCATTGCCCAGCTTCTCCAAGGCGATTCCCAGGCGGAAATAGGCATCGGCGTAGCGCGGGTTGCTGGCGACGGCCCGCTCGAATGCCGCGATGGCATCCGGTACGCGGCCGACCTCGAGGCAGGCGAGGCCGAGATCGTGCTGGATGGTGGGATTGGACGGTTGCAGCCGCGCGGCATCGCGCAACGGCGCGATCGCATCGGCTGGTCGCCCGGCCCTGAGAAACTCAGTGGCCAGCGCAAGCAGCCGCGCCAACTGCGGCGGCGCGGCCGGGTTTGGAGACTGGGACATGGCGCGAACCTAGCGTGAAAGCTGTAGCGTGGCCATCGGAATCGCCAGCGCAAATTGTAACCGACCATGATCTGCCAACCAGGAGAATTTTGCCATAGGCCATTCCGCGACCTCCTGTGGCTGCTTGGGCGCGATCCTGCCACGCTCGGCGCCAGAACGAATGAACCTGCGCGAAGCGCCTTGGAGTGCGGCGGCTTGACGCCGCCATTCTTCGTCGATCGGATGCCAAGGCGGCGTCAAGCCGCCGCACTCCAAGGCGCTTCGCGCAGGCGTCTCCCTACCGTGACCGCCGCCACAGGTTCCAGAGGTAGTAGGCTGGGATCCCGCTGCCCATGAGGGCGAGGCACCACAGCAGGTCGGCGCGCTGCTGAAAGAAAGTATTGGCCAGAAACAGCACGGCGATGGTCACAAACGCCGCGGGCACCAGCGGGTATCCCCAGGTCCGGTAAGGGCGAGGAAGCGCCGGCTCGCGACGGCGGAGGACAAAGACGCCGGCGGTGACCAGGGCGTAGAACACCCATTCGGAGAAGATCGCCTTGGTGTAAAGGCCGCGGTATTGTCCGGTGAGCGCGAAGAGCCCAGCGACCACCGCCTGCGCAGCAATGGAAGCCGCCGGGGTGTGAAAGCGCGGCTGGACCGCCGCCAGAGATTTGGGGAACAGGCCGTCGCGCGCCTGCGCGTAAGGAATGCGCGAGCCGGAGAGGATGGAGCCGTTCAGAGTGGCAAAGGTGGAGATCATCACGCCGATGGCGACGAAGGCGCCGCCGGCTTGGCCGAGAAACCGCCGGGTGGCATCGGCGGCAATGGTGCTGGTGGCGAGAACCTGGGCCGGGGTGAGAAGATAAAAGTAGGCGATGTTCACCAGCAGGTAGACCACACCGACCAGCAGCGAGCCGAAGATCAGTGCCACCGGTATATTGCGCTGCGGGTTCTCCACTTCACCGGCCACCATGCTCAGGTTGTTCCAGCCGTCATAGGCCCAGAGCGCGGAGACGGTGGCAAGCCCGAAGGCGGCGACCCCGCCTAGCGGGACGGCGTGCGGAGTCCCGCCCTGGAGACCACGGAAATTCCCGAACGACCCGTGACCCAGCGTGAGGCCGAGGACGATGATCACCGCCAGCACCAGGAGCTTGGAGACGGTGAACGCGGTCTGCACGGCGCCACTCTTGCGCACGCCCAGGGTGTTGACCACCGAGAGCAGCGCAATCATGGCGACGGCGCCGATCTGGATGCCCGTCAGGTTGAAGACCAGGGAATGGCCGGCAACGGTGAAGGTCTGCCGGAAGATCACGCTGCCAAGCTGCGGGAAGAAGTAGGCCAGATAGAGCAGAAAGCCGGTGGAGATGGTGGCGATGGAAGTAGACTTGGCCACCAGGAACTGGGTCCAGCCGTAGAGAAAACCGAGCAGCGGACCGTAGGCGCGATGCAGGTAGACGTACTCGCCGCCCGCTTCGGGAATCGCCGCCCCCAATTCCGCGTAGCCGAGCGCGCCGAAAAGGCTCAGAATGCCGGCGAAGATCCACACCGCGAGCACCATGAGGGGCGTGCCCACGGCGCGCAACATGTCGCTGGGCACCAGGAAAATGGCAGTGCCGATCATGGTCCCGGCCACCACCGAGGTGGCGCCGTAGAGGCCAAGGCCTTTGACGAGTTCGTTGCGTTGGGCCATGGGAAAGTTTTTCAGTTCTCAAGAAGGTGTGAAGTAATTACGAAGGCGCTTCCAACACAGAGACACAGAGGCACAGAGAAAAATTGAGAAACGTTCTGGAAACAAACGACTGTCTCATGTGATCTTCTCCCTCTTTCTCTGTGTCTCTGCGCCTCTGTGTTTAATTCTTCCACACCTTCTGAGAACTTAAAACCCCGCCACCAAAAGTAACCAGCGCGCCTATGGCAACGTACCACGTCCAGGCGAGCGAGAACAGATCGAGGGCGTTGCCGACGACCACAGTGCACAGGGCCGCCAGGCCCAGACCGGCTCCAATCAAAGCGCCTCGCTCCGTCACCTTCCTGGTGAGCACGCCCAGCAGGAAGATCCCCAGCATGGCGCCGTAGGGAACGGAAGCGATAGTGAGCGCCAACTCGAGCACGCTTTCGTGGAGGTGCTGCGCTGCCAGTGCGATCACCACCAGCACGCCTCCCCACGCGAGCGTCAATCCGCGTGAGACCCGCAGATAATGGGCTTCATCGGCGTGGGGACGGAAAAAAGGCTTGTAGAAGTCCACCACCGAACTCGAGGCAAGCGAGTTGAAGGCCGCGCTCAGATTGGACATGGCCGCGGCAATGATGGCGGCGATCAGTAATCCGGCGAGGCCGCGCGGCAACTCGGTGGCGACAAAGGTAGGGAAGATACGGTCAGGACGGCCGAACGGCGTCGATGGAGTGTGCCACAGATAGAAGGCGTAAAGGGCCACTCCCACCACCAGGAAGAGGCTGAACTGGAAGAGAATCACCAGGCCGCTGGCCAGCAACGCCGTCTGGCTCTCGCGCTGGCTGCGCGCCGCGAGAAGCCGCTGCACAATCAACTGGTCGGTGCCGTGACTGGCCATGGTGAGGAAGGTGCCGCCGACGAGGCCGGACCAGAAGAGGTACGGCTGCCACCAGTTGAAATGGAAGTCGAAGACAGTGAATTTGCCTCCGTGCTGGCTCGCCACTTGGACGACGGACTGCCACCCGCCGGGAATCCCGTGCAGGGCCACGAAGAGCGCTACCATCGTGCCGGTGAGGTAGATGAGCAACTGAATCACGTCGGTCCAGATCACCGCCGTCAGGCCGCCTTCAAAGGTGTAAAAGAGAGTGAGCGCGGTGATGATGAGCACCGACGGCAGCACGCCGGTTTTGAAGATGACTCCAATCACGATGGAGATGGCGAAGACGCGCACGCCCTCCGCCAGGGCGCGCGAGCTGAGAAAGAGTCCGGCGGTGAACACCTTGAGCCGGGGTCCGAAGCGCTTCTCAATGAGCTGATAGGCGGTGAACAATTCGCCCGCGAAATAGCGGGGGATCAGGAGGAAACTCACCACCACGCGCCCCACCAGATATCCAAGCACCAGTTGCAGGAAGGCCAGGTTGGAATGATAGGCGATGCCGGGCGTACTGATGATGGTGAGAATGCTGGTCTCAGCCGAAACCACCGAGAAGGCAATGGCCCACCAGGGAAGCCGCCGCCCGCCGAGGAAGTAGTCGCGCAAGGTGTGCTGGCTCTTGCGAAAGTGGGCGCCGAACGCCGTGATGGCGATGAGATAGGCGACGACGATAGCCAGATCAAGCCAACTGAAAGCCACAATCCTCCTCGGGCCTTGGGGGGCCGGCGCAAGCTCCGTCCCAAGGTTAACAGGAGTGTCAAGCTGGGATCGAAAAAGCAAGGGTAAGGCAGACGTGGTTCCGATCCGGGGCTTTCCCCTTCGAAACCATGGCGGCTTGCTGGGGCGTTCGCGCATGTGACGGCGCCGGCGCTGGAAATGGCCGTGCGTGCCGTTTGAAGGAAGGCCGCGCGCGCGCACCCGACCTCAGCGGCTGCTCGACCACCACGGATGTGACCAATGTCGTCATAGAGAAGCTCGCCCGGCCTTACCACACGCCCGGAACCAGTCGGTAGCGTGTCCGGGTGCAGTACTCCTTGTAGCCCGGCAATTCGCGGCGCAGGGCGCCGTCTTCCAGCACCGTACGGACAATGAAGGTGGCCATCAGCATCGTGATCGGCGCAAAACCCCATGCCGAGCCGAGAACCAGCGCGCACCCCGGCAGCAACAGCATCAGCCCGGAATACATGGGGTGACGCACCACGCGATACGGTCCCGTGGTGATGACGTGATGGCCAAGCTCGGTCTGAACGCGGACCTGCCTTTCGAGGAAGGGATTCTCGGCGATCGCCAGGAAAATGGGTACGAATCCCAGGAGCTCCAGCGCGATGCCAGGCCATACCCAGGCCGCGCTTAATTGTGACCACCCGTAGCGGGCGTCGAGGCCGGCCACCGCGTAAAAGCTGAGGAAGCCGACAATCGTCGCGGCGAGCACGAATCTATCGAATCGCTTGACGCCCGGTTGGAACTCCAGCCGCCGGCGCATCAGGTCCGGGTTCTTGCGCCTCAATACGGCGAAGCTCACCCCGGCGATTAGCAGCAATGAGCCGACGAAAAGCCAGCCGCGCCACCAATCCAGGCGGCCCGCGAAAGCAAATGGCAGCAGGAAAGTGAGCGCGCGGAAGATGGCCCGGAGTGCCAGCTTCCAACTTGGGGTCTGTGCCGACATTGAACAGCCTGCCTTCCCATTTATAGCCTCCCTCGAATCGAATCTATAGAGTTTTCACAGTGGCACAAAGCCGACTTTGTCTCGCCATTCCTCAAGAGTCGACGCAGCCCAAATGAGCAGCAGGTCTTCGATTGCTGTCCCAATGTCGATCTCTTGCGAAACGACAATCAGTCCGGGGCTTGATTGTGTTGCAGTGAATCGGGTGAAGTGTGCCGGCATAGTTCCGCGGTCGTGGGATATCAGAATTCGATTTTTACGGGCGGCGATCGTCAGAACCTCGGCGTCGGGCCGGCCGAGGACGTCACCTTGAGACGCTGTTTGAAAGTCGATGACGGGTTCTCGCCGGAGAAGGCCGAGAATGATCTTCTGGTTGAAGTCCGCGTCGGCCAGGAAGCGCGGTTTCATGTGCGGGAACTCGACACGGAACGGCGCGCCGCTTCCAGCTTGGCGTACAGGGCCGGGTGTTTGCGGTGAGCCTCTTCGCGCATCCGCTCGAAGTCCGCCCGCCCCTTCTGAAGGTACGCGTCAACTGTTTGCTGGTGCGCCAGGTAAAAAGCGATGGCGCCGTACGCTTGCTCCAAACTGAGTGCCGGAAATGATTCGACGATGCCCTCCGGGGACTCGCCGCGCAGAAAGGCATACACGACCGAATCGAGCGAAACTCGGGTCCCGGAAATGTAATACCCGCTCTCGCGCTGTTCGACGTACTGATTTCCCATCCGCAACCCTTCGTCTTTATTATAACCCGCTTTGGGATTCGCCGCGGGGCTAGACTAGATTAGACTGGCATTAGCGGTTATCCACGGCCAGTACTGTCCTGACCGCGGCCTTTTCCGATTGCCCGATCTCCTGGGGTTTGACGATTTATTCATGAGGGACTTTTCCACCGCTTCCGGCTTTCTATCAATCACCGTCAAGTAGGCGCACCGCGATTTCGGGACGCCTGCGCCCTTGCTCCCATTCCTGGAGCGAGCGTGGGCTGTTGCGGCTTGACTTCGGGGTCCATCTCCTGCATGGTTCTACCTGGAAGACAATGCCGTTTACCGATGGATATTTCAATCGTGCTCGATCGCTGAGATGTACCACCCAATAGACTTGAATCTGTAATTGATCACATGAAGGCCCTCCTTTGCAAAATGCAGATTCCGGCGGCGCTGGCGCTCCTGGTGGTGGCCGCGGTCGCGGCGCTTCTTCCGTCTCAGACCGGGGCAACGAACACCGCCGCGGCATGGAAGAAATACTCCGGCAATCCGGTCCTAGGCGGCAAATACGGTACCTGCTTCGACGTTTCGGTGCTGAAGGAGGGCGATACCTATCGGATGTGGCTATCGTGGCGGTCGAAACAAAGCATCGCTCTGGTGGAGAGCAAGGATGGCATCCACTGGAGCGAACCGCCCCAAATCGTTCTCGGCCCGCGAAGAGAGTCGGGTTGGGAGGACGACGTCAACCGCCCCGTGGTGATCAAGCGCGACGACGGTTATCACATGTGGTATACGGGACAGTCGCGCGACCGCTCACGGATTGGCTACGCCACCAGCCCAGACCGAGTGGTTTGGAAGCGCAGGAGCGAAAGCCCGGTGCTCTCACCGGACAAGCCTTGGGAGAAAGTAGCGGTGATGTGCCCGGATGTCATCTGGGATGACAAGGCGAAGATCTTCCGGATGTGGTATTCGGGGGGTGAACAGTACGAACCCGATGCGATTGGCTATGCCACCAGTTCCGACGGGATCACTTGGATGAAGCACGCCGGCAATCCCGTCTTCAAGTCTGACCCCAACGCGCCATGGGAGAAATACAAGGTCACCGCCTGCCAGGTGGTTCAGCGGGACGGCTGGTACCTGATGTTTTACATCGGATTCCGCGACGTGGATCACGCGCAAATCGGCCTCGCGCGGTCAAGAGACGGCATCAGCAACTGGGAACGCAATCCGGCCAATCCGATCGTACACCCCGACCCGGGCGCATGGGATCACGACGCCTGCTACAAGCCTTACGCAATCTTTGACGGCCAGAAGTGGCTGCTGTGGTATAACGGCCGGCACGGGAACTTGGAACAGATTGGCGTGGCCATCCATCAGGGGCTGGATCTTGGATTTCTTTCTTCGGGAAGCCATCCGACTGTGACATCCAACGGCAAGCCGTCCCAACCTTAAATTCTGCGTCGCAGGCAAGCAGCAACACTTCAAAAACTCAATGGGACACTGTAGCAAGCGCGGCGCAGACGTGTTCTTTACATCTGCTTCTCTTTGGTGCGATGCTCAGACTAGCAGGCTCGTCGCGCCCACGGGTTGATGAGGGGTGCCGAGAGATCATCAAAGTGCACCGAGATAAATGCCCGTCGCCAGCGCTGCCTGGCGGACTTACACGTTTGCCTCGCGAATCAGTACATCGAACAGCTTGCCTGCGTGGGCCGATGCTTCTCTCACCTTTTGCGGATTGATCTTCTCCAGAAGGGCGAATCCGTGCCTGGTTTTGTGATAGGGTCCCTTCGAGGTTCGTCGCGATGCGTGAATAAGTTGGGTGAC
Source organism: Terriglobia bacterium (assembly GCA_035315065.1). Classification (GTDB taxonomy): domain Bacteria; phylum Acidobacteriota; class Terriglobia; order UBA7540; family UBA7540; genus DATFYM01. The sequence goes on along the minus strand of DATFYM010000067.1, from coordinate 54,293 downwards.
CAAGAATCGGTTCGGTATTTGCTCAATGTCAGCCTGACCGGGTAGTGAGCCAGCCAGAAACTCCGGCCCATAGAACTCATGCAGGGCTTCGCGATCCGCCAGAAACCAAGCCTCCATGCACTGAACCATCAAGTGTGCCTGGTCCTCAGTAACACCAGCCATCGGGGGTTGCCACCCATCCGTCGCATTGAGATGAACCCAGGTGCCTGGCGCCCCGACAGGACCCTCCGAATCTACCAGGAGAATAACGAAGTCACCCGTTTGCTGGCGCACGGCCTTGCGAAAGTCTTTGAATGTTTGACTACGGCTGCCGCAGGCAACCACGCTGAGTCGACGCGCGGGAAGACCAATCTTCTCGAAGAGCTGACGAAAACCGCGGCGGCAAGCGGTCGAAGTATCGGTGTGCCTGTAGTTGCCGCCGCCCTCGACGTAGACATGAACACTCACCAGCGGTTGCCTCCGATTTCGCCCTTCCGCCAGAGGTGCCCGAGGCTGTACGTCTTGAGCCAGGCTGCGAGCCGCTTTCGCTCAAGACGTTTCAACACGGTTGAGCCGTTTTCCTTTTCGCACACGATGACCGTCTCAGGGATGTCCGTCAGTTCGCTAACCAAGGCGTCAGAGTGAGTGGTGACGATCAACTGCATCCGTTGCGAGGCTTCCCGCAATAGCTGGGCTAGCGGCGGAATGATATCGGGGTGCAAACCGAGTTCGGGTTCTTCGATGCATACCAGTGGCGGTGGTGTGTCGTGCAGCAAAATCGTGAGAAGAGCGAGCCACCGCAGTGTTCCGTCGGATAGCCTGACAGCAGAGATCGAGACACCACCTCTTTCGACGAGGCGGACGTCGACAAGGGCCCCCTGTATTGGCGTTTCAATTCCCTCGGCTCCGTCGTAAAACTCCTTCAGATACTTCAGCAACTCGGATTTGGTGCGAGGTTCGGAATTGAGTCTATTCAGCATCAACCCGAGGTTGCTGATGTCCTCATCCAAAAACTCGTTGCTAAGTTCCGGTCCGAACAAGTTCCGTGCATCAGAGATGGGCCCGAACTCCCAATTGCGGTAGATCTTGATATCACCAAAAAGCTGACCCAAGTAGGTGAGTTCAGGGTATTGCGCGGGATCCTTGCGCTGGGCCAGGATGGACTGCTGGGGGTTGATCTGCTCCCTCGATAGCTCCCGCTGCGCCCCGTTCATCCTAAGCATCGGCCGTCCGTTGACATATCCAAAATAGGGCTGCGCGTCCTCTTGGCTCTTCGCAGTGAACCCAGCCTCGACCCGCTCATCCTTGACGTCAAGCTGATAGTTCACACCAGTGAACGACAATCGGTAGCAAATGTTCCCTCTTAGGTGAGCGGGATTGGCCGACACCTCGATCGTTGCCGTGGGTAACGACCTCGCCGCCTTCTGACGGACTGGAGGCAACTTCCATAGCCATTCAACTATGCCGCCGCCCTCCCGAATGGGGGTCGCCAAATCCCTGGGAGTGCTCTGCAACAATCCGATGACTTCGATAAAATTCGACTTGCCCGAGCCGTTAGGGCCAATGAGAACATTAAGGGGTTCGAGCGTGATCTCAGAAGAGTCCGGACCGAACGAGAGTAGATTCTGAATGTGCAGACTCTTAATCGCTGGCTTATCAATCATCGGATAGCCGGAAATCTCCTTTTGAGCCTTCCCATACCGTAGATTATACCCCAGTTTGTCTCCACCCGAAACCCTTCCAGGGCCAAGGTGCCCAGGACGCTGCTCCCTGGAGACTTTGATTATCTCTCTCGTGCTGGTAGGTGGTCATTCGCTCGAATCCCCACTCGTTCGTCTTCGCTCACGCTTGTGTCATTGCTCCGTCGGTCGCAAAGCCCGGTAGTTTTCGCCTTCGAGTGCCCCGCTATGCGTTCGCTCTTCCCGGATACGTGGTACCAGATTTTGACTGGCTTCATCCCGTCGTCCTTGCACTGTTGCAAGGACGTGCAGACCTAAGGGCTTGATCCTGCATCCAACCGTTCCGGAAGGGAGTCGGCCCAGTCGGGCGAAGGGCGACCAAGCCCCCGGCCAGGCTGGAGGCAAACGGCGCAGATAGCTGCTGTTAGGCGCAATAGGAGAAGGGGCACAGTGAGCGAAACGTATGTGCACGGCTACCACCCGCGTGAGAACGAACGCCTGCAAGACCAGGCCGGAGCGCTGGTCGACCTCCTGCACTCCGACACGTCATACCCGTCTGGCAGCGCAGTCCTCGAAGCGGGGTGTGGCGTTGGAGCCCAGACGGTTACCCTGGCGCAACGAAGCCCAAACGCACGATTTACGTCGGTCGATGCGTCCGCGGACTCGGTGGCGGAAGCCAGGAGGACAACGGAAGCGGCGGGAATCACGAATGTCCAGTTCCATCAGGCGGACATTTTCGCCTTGCCCTTCGCCCCCGAATCCTTCGACCACGTCTTCGTCTGTTTCGTCCTCGAGCACCTGTCGCGGCCCGTTGAGGCGTTGGCGATACTCAACCGGCTGCTTAGACCCGGCGGCACCATGACCGTCATCGAGGGTGACCACGGATCGGCTTACTTCTACCCCGACAGCAGCGCAGCCCATCGGGCAATCCAGTGTCTGGTCCAGTTGCAGCGGTTGGCGGGAGGCAACGCGTTGATTGGCCGGCAGGTCTATCCACTGATGGTCGAGGCGGGTCTGCACGCGGTTCACGTGTCTCCCCGCATGGTGTATGTGGATTCGAGCCGGCCCGAGCTCGTCGACGGCTTCATCAGGAAGACGTTCACGGCGATGATCGAAGGGGTTCGCGAATCCGCGATTGAGGCCGGCATCACCGGTCCCGAAGCCTTCGATGCGGGGGTCCGAGATCTTCACCGAACGGCGGAGGCGGACGGCGTCTTCTGCTACACGTTCTTCAAGGGAGTGGGAGAAAAGAGGCAACGCGCCTAGTGGACCATTTTAGAAGTACCCTAACATACACGACCCTCACCCACCGCTTCGCGGTCCCCCCTCTCCCCGAGAAGCTGTGAAAGAATTAAACACAGAGGCGCAGAGACACAGAGAAAGAGCGAGAAGATTGTCGTGGAGCGCCTCGATGCCTAGGAAATAACTTGACTTTCAGATAATGACTATAATAGTCTTGGTCCGTATGACCCAGCTAGCCAGTCCGGCGCATGAGCGGCGTTTTACTTACGTGGTAGAATTGCAAAGCCAACACGCCACCTGAACTCGCACGCGGGCTCGGGGCTTTAGTGATTACCGGTATGGTACAACGGAGAGAATTAACCTGGGACTGAATTACATTCTTCTGGAATTTTGGTACAAAACTCATGTTGCAAGTTTCTGCCATGGGACGATTGCGCGGTCCCATGCCAACGGCGTTCTTTCAATTGGCAATCGTCAATCGGCAAGTCGAGGGTAACAGCGGTCAGGAGCAGCAGGGACGGTCATCAATTTTGTTGGACCGAACCCAAATTCGCGCAACTTTTTATTGATAACATGGGACATCTTGGGTTGGGTTTTGGACCGAACCCATTTTAAGCCTCCATGTGATTGAAACGAATTGGTTTATCTTACGGAAAGCCATCATGTGATTGAAAACTATGGGGGTTAATCAGAATCGCCTGGATAAAAGACTTTGCCTAGCGAAAACAGGCATGATTGCGAGGTTCCACGCCGGCACCTCATTCAGTCGGAAAGTGAATCCTGCCAAAACGCACAAAGATGGCAGGAAGCCGGGCTCATTTGAGGCTCGTTTCTTTGAAGACGTGTCAAGCCCTGAGGTTAGTGTCAAGCCCTGATATGCGTGCCGCCGCCTCACAAAAGGTGGGTAGAACAAAAAGCCGAGAGCTTGGGGCTCTCGCTGGTCAAGCAGAGGTGTCGCGCGTCTTCGTAGCGGTGCCCTTTAGAGGACCTGCCCTGAGCGATGCGAAAGGGCGGCACCTTGATTTCAACAAGATGCCCGGCTAAAGCCGGCCTCTACGGGGCGCTCATCGAGCGTCTTCGTAGCGGCGCCCTTTAGGGCGGCACCTTGGTTTCAATAAGATGCCCGGCTAAAGCCGGCGTCCTAGGGTGCTCACAGCTTGCGCCGAGAATAAGGCGACCTGGTAATAAATGAAGGAAGTGAGCGATCGAGCCGATACCCTAGCGAGCGCTGCCTCTGGCGCTGTTTCCGGGCCCGAGCCGCGGATTGCGGAAGCCTGCCTGGAAGCGGGGGCGGCTACCGATCAACTTCGAGAGTCAGCGGGCGCGACAGCGCCGACCAGCAACCAACACCCGGACTACCCCGATTACTTTGCTGCCCTCTACCAGCGATCCGGCGGGGAGAAACTCGGCCTCGCCTTCCCGGCCTTTGCCAGGATCCTGGATGAGGTGGCCACGAAGTATCTTCCGGCCCCAACCGGCGAAGACATCGGCGAGGACATCGGCGAAGACACCCACAAAGAGCCCGGCGAAGACATCCACAAAGAGCAAGCGGAGGCGCTCCTCGGCAGCCTTCACCTGGAGGAACTGGCGCTGGCGCGAGCCTGCGCCCAAGGCAGCGAGCCCGCGTGGGAGATCTTCCTGAACCGGTACCGCGAGAAGCTCTATGACGCCGGAGAAGCGATCGCCCGGGATGAATCGGTGGGGCGCGAGTTGGCCGACGGGCTCTACGCCGACTTGTTTGGCACGCGGCAGGGGCTGGGTGGAGGTCGAATCTCCAAGCTCGATTCCTACACCGGTCGAGGGTCGCTGGAAGGGTGGCTGCGGACCGTCCTGGCCCAGGAGTACGTCAACCGGTACCGCAGCCAGCGGCGGTTGGTGAGCCTGGAAGAGCAGGTGGAAGCGGGCGCGCAGTTCCGGGCCAAGGAAGCCGATGCGGCACCGCCCGACGCGCGCTTGCCGGCCGCGACGGACGAGGCATTGAGCAGCCTCTCCGCCGAGGAACGCTTCATCCTGGCCTTCTACTACCTCGACGGTCGAACGCTGGCAGAGATTGCTGGTACCCTGGGAGTGCATGAGTCGACGGTCAGCCGTCGGGTGGAGAAGATCACGAAGGGGTTGCGCAAGCGAATCGTTCGCGGGTTGAGGGACCGTGGCATGAGCGCGCACGAAGCGGAGCAGGCGCTCGAAGCCGATGTGCGCGACGTTGTGCTGGATGTCCGCGGTCGCCTGGTGCAAGAAAAGGACGGGTGAGCGTTCCACAGTAAGGAGGCGAACTGTGAATGGTGAGTATCAGCTATCAGCACTCAGCTATCAGCGATCAGCGATCAGCAAGAACCGGACTTCTCCTGCTGAGAGCCGATGGCTGAACGCCAGGAACTTTTGAAAACGAAGCCACCGATTTGCTTGAAAACAAAGGATCGCGACTCGGAGAAGTCAGGAACGAAGCCACCGTTGGAATCGAATTGTGAATGGTGAATACCGGCTATCGGTACTCAGCTATCAGCGGCATGAACCGGACTTCTTCTTGCTGATAAGCTGAGGGTTGATAGCTGAAAGCTCTCTGAACGACTGAAAACCGAGAACCAATGTCTCATATACCCAAAACCGTGCTGGCGAGGCTGAGAGATCAGTCCCGAGTCGTCCCTGGCGAGCACACCGATCTCAACTTGCTGGCAGCCTTCGCCGAGCACACGCTGCTGGAGAAAGAAAGGTCGGCAGTGCTGGTCCACCTGGCGGGGTGCGCCGTCTGCCGCGAGTCCCTTGCCCTTGCGTTTCCCGCTGAGATTGAACGTCTTGTGGGCGAGGGAAGTCCGGTCCCTCGGTCCGCGGGCTTCTGGGGTTTACTGCTTGCACGCCCAGCGTGGAGATGGAGATGGATTGCACCTGCGGCGCTGCTGGCGTGCGCGGTGGCTACAGCCTCGATCTACTATAGAGCGTGGCGCGCAGGACAGGAACCCGCCGCGCCCGCGCCCGTGACCTTGGCCTCGAAGGCCGCCGGGACCCCGGCAGCGAAACCACCCAAAATGGCCGAGGAGTCCGCGGCCTCGCCAGTTGTTCCGGAACGCCGGGCGTCAGCACGCGCCGTCAACAAGGAGCACGCTCGGGTCGTGCTTCAACAGGAACTTGCCCTCCGCCAGGCAGCTACCCAAGCCAGCGCTGGTCAACCGCTGGCCAACGGGCCTGCCCTGAGGCTGGCGAGTGCGCCCGAGCCGACAACGCAACCGCCTTTGACCGTTGCGGCCGCTCCTCCCGCCCAACCAGACCAGACAGCAATAGCAGTTCCGAGTCCGCCCCCCTCCGAGAGCCTGGCGGCACAGGTCCCGAGCGCCGATTCGTTTCGGGCCAAAGCAACCGGCGTACCCGAAGCCACCCTTGGCGCGGAGGCGGGAGCGGCACCGCCTTCCTCGCCGGCTCCGCAGACTCCCGCCCCGCTGCCGTCGCCCTCGGCCGCCAGCGCGACCGCAGGGGCAGCGGAGGCCGCCCGGCCCAATGTTGCTCAGCAGAACCGCGAGGAGTTGCGAGCGGCACCGAAGGCAGGGCAACGTGGGCTCATGCACGCCGTGCCGGTCATGAAGGCGGCCTCCGTGGCGCCAGCGCTCTGGAGCATCGAATCGTGGCGCGATCCGTCCGGCAACGTCGTCGGCCGCGTCCAGCGCTCGTTCGATGACGGCAAGACGTGGCAGGAGGTTCATCCGTCTGACGGGGTGGACTTCCGTGCCGTCGCCGCTGTCGGGCCCGAGGTCTGGGCGGGTGGCTCCCCGGGTGGTTCCCACGTCGCGCTCTTTCATTCCAGCGACGCCGGCGTGCACTGGGAGGGCGTCCGCGTGGAGGAGTCGGGCCGCGAACTGAGCGGCGCCATTCGCAGCATCGACGCGGCCGACGCCGCCCACGTCGCCATCACCACCGACTCCGGCCAGAAGTGGCACACTGACGACGCGGGCCGGCATTGGATGCTGGAGGCCGAGTAATCTGATCTGGTTATGGCGAGCTATCTAGCCTATCAATTCCCTCCAACCGCCAAGGTCCCGTGCAGCGGCGTCTCGCGAGACGATCCGCCTACGTGCACCTGATAGTCGCCGGGCACCAATTCCCAGGCGTCCCGATCGGCGTTGAAGATCGAGAGGTAGTGGGGATCGAGCGCAGCCGTCACCGTTTTGGCTTCGCCGGGTGCGAGCTGGACCTTCTCCCACGCTACCAGGCGCCGGAAAGGCTCTCCCGCCGCCGACGGCAGCGTGACGCACACCTGGGCGGTCTCCGCCCCGGCACGGGCGCCGGTGTTCTTCACCGTGAAGCTCACCGCGGGGGACTGTCCCGGCGTGACCTTGAGGTCGGAGTAAGCATAGGTCGTGTAGGAAAGCCCGTGGCCAAACGCAAACAGTGGCGTCTTGCCTTCCGCGTCGTACCACTTGTAGCCTACTTTCAGCCCTTCGTCATAGTCGAGGTCGAACTGCCGGGTATTCTCTTTGAAAGGCGTCCCCGGAAACAGGGCCTTCATATCTTCGGGTCGTCCGGGCGGCTGATGCGCGAGCTCAGGACGCGGCAGGTCTGCCTCCGCTTTAGGGAAGGTGAGGGGCAGCTTTCCGGAAGGGTTCACCTCGCCAAAGAGGATGTTGGCAATGGCTTGCGCGCCGCGGATTCCCGGATACCACGACTCCAACACCGCGCTCACGCTGTCCACCCAGGGCATGATCACCGGACCGCCGGTCTCCAGCACCACGATGGTGTGCGGGTTTGCTGCTGCCACGGCGCTCACCAGCGCGCCCTGTTTCTCGGGCAACGCCAAACTGGGCACGTCCGCCCCCTCGCTGGTATGCTGGCTCACGAACACGACGGCAATGTCCGATGCCTGGGCCAGGCGGGCCGCGGCGGCTGTGTCCGTACCCTTGTTGAACTCGACCTTGGCGTTGGGCACCTTGGTGCGGATCGCTTTGAGGGGCGAGGAGCGATGCCAGACTTGGTCGCCAAAACCGGCGAAACTGCCCGGCGTCGACTCCGCGCTTCCACCCGCTGCGTCAACCTGAGCCGAGCCGCCGCCCGAGAGCACGCCCACGTCGGCATGCGATCCGATCACCGCAATCGATCGAATGGCCGAGGCGTCGAGCGGGAGTTGGTGGTCCGAGTTTTTCAACAGGACCGTGCCCTCCTCGGCGACACGCTGAGCCACTTCGAAGCCGGGGACAGGATCAACCGCCGTGCGATCCGGCGGATGGTCGAAGAGTCCCACCGCGAACTCCGAACGCAGGATGCGGTGCACCATGTCATTGAGACGCGACGTGGGTACCTTGCCGCTTTCCACCGCCTTCTTCAGCGCCTCGCCGAAATGATCGTTGCCGGGCATCTCCATATCGAGGCCCGCCATGGCCGCTTTGGCGACGCTGTGGGTAGCGCCCCAGTCCGACACGACGAAACCCTGAAAGCCGAAGTCTTTCTTCAGCGCGGTGGTCAGCAGGTAGTCGTTCTCGCAAGCGTAATCGCCATTGACGAGGTTATAGGAGCACATCACCGCTCCCACGCCCGAGTCCTTGACGCCGATCTCGAAGGCCAGCAGATCGCTTTCGCGCATAGCACGCCGGTCGACCTTGATGTTGACGTAGTTGCGGCCGTTCTCCTGGTCGTTCATGGCATAGTGCTTCATGTCACCGATGACCCCTTGCTCCTGAAGGGCCCACATTTCCGCGCCCACCAACTTCCCCGCCAGTATGGGACCCTCGCCCTTGTACTCGAAGATGCGGCCGTTGCGCGGCTCGCGCGTCAGGTTGACGCCGCCGCCCAACGACATGGTGTAACCTTGATCGCGCAGCTCCCTGCCGATCAGGGCTCCGTACGCGCGCGCCATCGCCAGGTCCCAGGTGGAGGCCTCCAACACCCCCGAAGGCAGCGCCGTGCAATAGCGACCGAAGACGGAACCGTGCGTGACCCCGACGGCGGCGTCGGCCATCTGGAGGTCCGGAGTGCCGAGCCGGGGAATACCAGGGATGTAGCCGGCGTTGCCGAGGGAGCGCGTCGCCGGCGCCGTGCCGGCGGGCGCAAACAGCGCGAACAACTCCGCCCAGCCGCCTCCGTGCAGCAGCGAGATCTTCTCGTCAAGGGTCATCTGCGCGATCACCAGGTCGGCCCGCTGGTCAGGAGACAGGGTCTTGTCCATCCACGGGCCCTTGGGTTCCTGCTGCTGGAACGGGAATTGCGCCCGCGCCGGGGCCGTGACGATGGTCAGCAGCGCAAGGGCTGGAACGAGGCGCAGGATTCGTAGGGACCACTTTCGAGACTTCATGATTCACCTCGGTTTCAGAAGGTGTCAGTGGGATGCAGTCATCCGCTGGCCCAAAACCACCACCCGAGTGGTGCAAATCAACCACCCGTGAATCGATCCCACCCTGTGTTTTCAAGTGCTTGCCCCAACAAAGCATTGGTAAGCCAGTTGCACGGTGTCGGTTGGAGGTTTTGGTAGGCGATCGTAAGGCTGGAGGCTTGACATGAAGAAACTCATGGTCATGGTTGTCACAGTCGGGTTGGCTCTGGCCACCAACGGCTTTGCCCAGCGGGGCGGAGGTGGCGGCCATGGTGGTGGAGGCGGATTCCATGGCGGTGGCGGCGGGGCGCGGGTCAGCGGAGGCGGCGGGTACCGCGGAGGCTTCGCGGGCGGCGTGCGCGGAGGAACGTACGGCGGCTATCGTGGCGGGTACGGTTACCGCGGCGGCTACGGATATCGCGGTGGCTACGGATACCGCGGCCGGCACCGAGGTTATGGCTGGTGGGGCTTTGGGTTCGGCTATGCGCCATACTGGGGCGGCTACTACGACCCGTACTATTACGGCTGCGATCTTTACTATGACCCCTACGGCTGCGGGTATGGCAACTACGGCTACCCGTATTACGGGGGTGGGGGCGGCGTAATCATCGGAGGTTATGGGCGCGGCTACTACGGCCTTGGGTACTATGGTCGCGGGTACGGGCGCGGCTATGTTGGACGCGGACCGGTTACCCATGGTCCAGTTGGTCGCGGCGCAGTCGGTGGTGGATTCCGCAGTTTCGCCCGGCGCTGAGTGCTGTGGCATGAAACACCGTGCGGCTCCTGGTCGCCGCATCTGAAAACAGCTCTCCCCCTCACGGAGGGTACAGAGTCGAGCAGAGCCCTCTTGCTCCGAGCCCTCAGTGCCCTCCGTCTCTCCCGGGTCGTCCTTCCCATCCGTAATCGCCATCAACATACCAACAACAGAGCAGCCGGCAGGCCTACGCTGAGTGACGGGACACGATGCTCGCGCTCGGTAGCGGGTCATGCTGTAGCGGTGAGTTCACCTCGCCAGATGGCGACGTAAAGCCGCTTCTACTTGACTGCCAGCGCGGCCGATGCCGGCGCCACGTTCCACCCATCGGCCGCCACTACCGGTTTCGACCCCAGCACATCCGGACCAAGATAAGTTGCCGTCACCTCGCGGCTTTCGCCGGGCATCAGCCGGAAGTAGTTGTCGTTCCAAAGCACCGGCAAGACCTCCTCTCCGCCCTCGCCCTTCGTCACTTGCAAATGGACGAAGAACGCCAAGTGCGAACTCGGATTCCGCACCGTTACCTGCGCCACCTGCTCGTCGCCCTGGCGCCGGACCTCACCCGACAGTCCCACCTCGGCACGCGGCAGGTCCTTGAGGCTGGTGAAGTCGGCATAGGACTCGGTCGGGGTGTAATACCACTTGCTGCTGTCAAACTTGAGCACGTCGGGCTTGGTGGAGAGCCAGTAGAAGTTCGAACTCACCAGTTTGCCGGAACCGTCTTCCAGGCGCAGGTCAAGAAAGTAGGTGGTGCTGAGGCTTTGGTCCCGAGGAACCTGAAAGACGCGGCTAGAGCTGTCCGGCGTCACATCGATAGCTGCCTCGTGCGAGAACCCCGGCGTGAGGTCGAGGTTGTAAACCTTGGCCGCCACCCTGAAGTTTTTGGGGCTCTCGTAAGTGGAATTCACCACCACCACCGAGCGATCGTCGTAGGAGAACTGCACGTGCAGCGGCTCGCACGCCTTTTGGGCGCCGAAGTAGCCTCCGGCGGGGCGCAGGGTATAGTCAAAAAGGTGCCAGATCAGCGATGGCCAGGCGTTGTTGAGCATCCACTGGATCACCCCCGTCGACCGGTACTTGTTGCGGCCATACGCCTCGAACATGGCGCGCTCGCCTTCGTAGGTGATGAGCTGCGACTTCTCGACGTAGTCGTCAAGGCTATCGGACTTGCCGTAGCGGCGTTCCAGCGCCTCGGTGAAAACCTTCAGATTCCTGAACTCGCCGCCGCCGGCGTGCATGTCCCAGAAGTTGTCGATGGGCCACAGATGGTCCGGCGGCAGGAAGGTGCGCAGGCTGGCGACGGGCGGGACGGCCGGGCCGGGGCTGGTCTCGGTGTTGAACCCATAGGCGCCGCCGTTCTTGGTGTCTTCCAGCCAGTAGTCAGACGGGACGTACTCGTAGGGTCCGGTCATCTTCACCCCGGTTTGGCCCGATCCGGGCGTGGGGCGCGCGGTAGCCGAAGACTGATAGGGGTTGGGCCACTGCGTTTCCTTGATGACGGAGAGGTACGCGTCCTCCACCTTGGGCGGCGGAGGATTGTCGCTGCCGTAGAGCCAGTCGAGAATGCAGGCGTGCGCGCCTAGCCGCCGAAGCTGGTCGCGCAAGGACTCGGCGGCCACCCCGTAGTCCTCCTCCTTCCAGGTCCTCCACCTTTCCCAATGGTCGCAGCAGCACCAGCCCGCCAGCACCAGGATGCCGTACTTGTCGCAAAGCCCCAGGAACTCTTCGGACTCGAGCTTGCCCTCGAAGCGGATGGTGTTGAGATTCATGCCCAGGACGTAGCGAAGCTGCGCCTCGTCGCGTTCGGGCGAAGGACGTAGCATCATGTCCGGGCACCAGCCGCCGCCGCGAATGAGGATGTTCCGGCCGTTGATTTTGAAGAGCCGGTAGCCCTGGTCGGTGAGCTCCGACGTTATCTCGCGGATACCAAAACGCTGGGCGAGGCGGTCGGAGACTTTGCCGCCCACTTTGAACTGGAGATCCAGGTCGTAGAGGTCTTGCCCTCCCAGCTTCGCCGGCCACCACACCCGCGGTTGGCCGAGATTAAGTTTGGGGAATTGATCTGGTGAGAATGTCACCGTCTTGGTCTCGCCCGGCGCCAGTTCCACCACTTGCGAGAACTCGATCTTTTCGATGCGGCCTGTCAGCGTTCCCTTCACGGCTTTATCCGTGGCGTTGTGCGCTTCAGCGATCACCGTTAGATGGGCGGTAGCGAGCGATGGCAGGTCAAAGTGGGTGGCCACGCGAGGATAGCGAAGCGTCACCGGACCGCTGGTGGTGACATAAACGCCACGCCAGATACCCATATCTTTGTCGGGTGGGGAAGGGTTCCAATCGACCCAGGTGATGGCGAGATCGTCCGGGTGCGGCGGAAAGATTTCCACGGCCAGGGCGTTCCGCTGCCCCGGACGCGCCGCGTCCGTGATGTCGAATTCGAAGAGCCGCCACATTCCCACCAGGCTGTCGGACTTTGCGATCTGGCGGCCGTTCAGCCACACGTTGGCGCGATAATTGATGCCGTCGAAGTGCAGCCACAGGTGCTGGCCATGGGCGACTTTGGGCAGCGCGAACTCGGTGCGATACCACCACGAGGGCCGGAAAGGACTGCCGGCCGGCATCTCGATATTGGAAAAGTTTTGGCCGATGGGGTAACTGACGCCCGGAATCGAGCGTAGGTTCATGGCGAAGTACGGGTCGGGATAAACGTGGTTGCGGACCAGCGCCGCCAGCACCGTGCTCGGCACCGAAGTGGGATACCAGCCCGCCGTTGTGCGCCCGACGGTGGAGAGAACATCACCTTTGTCAGAGGTGGAGGTGGACGATTGAATCGCCCAGCCTTCTTTCAGCTCAATTCTGGAATCCGGCTTGGACGCTGCGCGCGCGGCCGAGCCGCCGGTGGCTACGGCGAGTGCGAGAAGGAAGAGAATGGACTTTTTCATGTTTCCTCCGAAAGTGCAGCATGGCTCAAAACGCACTCACTAAGCAACGGTAAAATGGAATAAGTCGAGAGCCCAAGGCTGAGAGGCACGCGACACGTGCAGAACCGGAGCGGTTGCTGCTTTGCGCACCGGTCGGTGGCGCAGCCAGACCTTATCTGGGAGCGAAATTCCGCTGCAACTTGCAGCACTGTGATATGGTCTGGCGGAGGAAACGGCCATGAGTCGATTGACGCGAAGAAGCTTCACTGGGGCCTTGACGGCAGCAGGCGTTACCACGGCACTCAGCGGCATGCGAGTGCTGGGGGCGAACGACCGCATCCGACTGGGTTTCATCGGCCTCGGGAACCGCGGTGATCAAGTCCTGGATGGCTTCCTGGGGCACAGAGATGCCGAAGTCGCGGCCATCTGCGACCTTTATCAGCCTTACCTCGACTTTGCGGCCAGGAAGATCGGCACCCACCCGAGGCAGTTTAAGGAGTACAAGAAGCTGCTGGAGGTCAAGGATCTCGACGCCATCGTCATCTGCACGCCGGACCATTGGCACGCACTGCAGACCGTCGGAGCGTGCCAGGCCGGAAAGGACGTTTATGTCGAAAAGCCGCTTTCGCTTCGCGTGGCCGAAGGCCGCAAGATGGTAGAGATGGCTCGCCGCCACAACCGGGTCACCCAGGTGGGCCTGATGCGGCGGTCTTCGCCTCTGTGCCAAGAGGCTGTCGATCTCATCCACAGCGGCGGCATCGGCAAGGTCACCAGCATTCGTTCTTTTCACATCGAGAACGAGTGGCCCAAGGGCATCGGCAACCCGCCTGACGAAAACCCTCCTGCGGAGCTGGATTGGGATTCCTGGCTCGGCCCTGCACCGAGGGTGCCGTACAACCGGAATCGCTGCCTTTATCGTTTCCGGTGGTTTTACGACTACTCGGGCGGCCAGGTGACCAACTTCGGGGCGCACTACCTCGACTTCACCCATTGGGCTCTGGGCCATGATACGCCGCTGGCGGTGACGGCGATGGGTGGTAAGCTGGCCGTCGAAGACAATCGCGAGATTCCTGACACGCTCGAGGCCCTGTGGACTTATCCCGGCGGGACACTCGTCACCTTCTCGCAATTCAACGCCAACGGCGCCCCTGCCGATCGCCGCGCCAGCAACATTGAAGTTCGCGGCACCAAGGGCACGCTCTACCTTACTTGGGACAGCTATGAGGTCGTTCCGGAAGGAATCACCCAGGATGAAATCCCGGCTCGCAGTCCGCTTCGTCGCGCCTCCGATTCCAACTACGCGAAGGATCGCAAGGCCGTGATTGCTTCGAGGAAGGCGGAAGGCAAGGATAGCACTGCCCTGCACGCCCGCAACTTCCTGGACTGCGTGCGGAGCCGCGGTCGGTGCACTTGTGACATCGAGGCAGGCCACCGCAGCACCGTGACTACGTTGATCGCGAACATTGCCAACCACACCAAGTCATACCTGGAGTGGGACGCGGGAAGCGAGCACTTTACCAACAACGACAGCGCCAACAGGTTGCTGAGCTATGGGTATCACGCTCCGTACCGGTTGCCGGACTGAAATAGGGTCGACCCGATCTCGGGCCTTTTAGAAATAAGGGAAATAGAGAGTAAGAATCATGGCGATCGAACTCTCGAGGCGTGACTTTCTTGAGCTATCCGCCGCGTGCGCCGCATCGTTCGGAACCGCGGTCGCACCGGCAGCACCCGCCGCTGGACCTTACACCGGTACGCTTTGCCTTTTCTCGAAACCTCTCCCGCAGATGAATTGGCAGCGACTCGCGCAGGCTGCCAAGCGCATAGGATTCGGGGGCATCGACCTTACGGTGCGGCCCGGCGGACACGTCCGCCCCGACCGCGCTGCGGAAGACCTGCCCCAGGCGGCAGCCGCCATCCGTGCGGAGGGACTCGAAGTTCCGATGATTACGACGGCTCTCACCTCTGCCGCAGACCCCACAGCCCGTCCGATTCTTTCCACTGCCGCCAAGCTCTCCATTCCGTTCTTCAAGCCCGGCTATTACGAGTACAGGCTAGTGGACGTGAGGCGTGAACTGGAAGAGGCCGGGGCACAGTTTCGCGGCCTCGTCGAGTTGAGCCAACAGTGTGGTATCCAAGCCGGGTACCACAACCATGAGGAATACATTGGCGCGCCCGTATGGGACATGGCGAGCGTGATCGCGCCTCTTGACTCGCGATGGGTCGGGTTTTACTTCGACCCGCGTCACGCGGTGGCCGAAGGCGGAGTGGGTGGCTGGAAGATTGCGACCCACCTGGTGCTGCCGCGCCTGAAAATGGTTGCCGTCAAGGACTTCTTCTGGGAAAAGACGGCGAAAGGCTGGGTGGCGCAGAACTGCCCTTTAGGCGAAGGCATGGTGGACTGGAAGTACTTCTTCAATGCGCTGGCGAAGAGTGGCTTTCAAGGTCCCATCTCACTGCACCTCGAGTATGAGGTGCAAGGGAATACCGAGGCCGCCCGGCAAGACAACCTACTCGCGGCCCTGCAACATGACCTTGAATTCTTGAAGGGACGCGTGCGCGAAGCCTATTACGAGATCTCCAGCAAGCCTGGCCTGCGATATCGGGCCTATGAAGGTGTGAAAGAATTAAATACAGAGACACAGAGACGCAGAGGAGAGCATGAGAACAACATGAAGATGTCGTTTGTTTCCCCAACGTCTCCAATTTCTTCTATGTGCCTCTGCGTCTCTGCGTTGGAAGCTCTTTCGCAATTACTTCACAGCCTATCGCCCTGGGTAATCATTGCAACAAGGCCACCCCTCGATCGAACGCGCCGCCTTCACAGCTCTCAGGACCGCTTCGGAAACCAACTCGGCAGCCAGGGCGCCGATGACCGAAATCCCGAGGTCGGAACTCACCTTGTTGGTGGACACAGCGAATGTCGAGTCGCCGTCGCCGTTGGTGTGGTACGGATTGATGGTACGTGCGGCGCCGGTCGAAGCCATCATGGCGATCTTGGTCACGGCGGTTTTTGTGAAGCGAACGTTGGTGGCCACGACTGCGAGCGTCGTGCTGTGGAGCACGGGGTCGCGCACCTGGAGAGACGAGGACTTGGTGTTGCCGCCCAAAGTTCTCAGGGTTTCAATGATGTTAGCGAATCCCTTGCCGTCGGGACGACGCGCTCCGGCCAGGATTCTGCCGGTGTGCCAATCAATAATGTCCCCGACAGCGTTTACTACCACCATGGCGCCGATTACGACCTCGCCCAGCCGCAGACTCGCGGTGCCGAGACCCGACTTCATACCTCCCAGACCTCGCCCGGCCAGCATCTTTCCAATCGTCGCGCCCGCGCCCACGCCAACATTGCCTTCCTCAACCGGGCCGGAGGATGCCACTTCGCAGGCTTTGTAGGCGGCGTCGGCGTCGGGCCTGATCCTGCCATCACCCAAAGCGAGATCATCGATCACGGCGCCGACCACGATCGGCACGCGGATATTGGGAACTCCCCAATCAAAGCCGATCTTGCGCTCCTCGAGATAGCGGACTGCGCCCCCGACCGCCGGCAACCCCATGGGGCCGCCGCCGGTCAGCAGCATGCCATGAATGGTCTCGATGGGGCTCACAGGTTGGAGCAGCACTCCCAAATAGGACCCGGGCGCGGAAGCGTCGTAGTCCGCCCCCGCTGTCGCCTCGCCGTCAAAAAGGATTGCCGTGCAACCTGTGGGACGGCGCGCGTCCGTGAAGTGTCCTACCCTGATCCCCTGCACGTCGGTGATTGATCCGTGCGACGCCACCACTCGACCGGTTTGTTCGTCGGTCACGGCATCAGGCTGGCTCAGCCAAGCAACTCCTCCCATGCCGACGACCGCGTGGTTGAATTCCCGCCGATTGATCTGGCTCATACGTCTGCCCCTTTCGCGTCGGCAATTTGTGCCCGCTGTGCCGGCGAGAACGGAGCGCCGGCATTTCGAGTTTGTTTCGGGGCTAGAGTATCGCTTAATCGCCCCG
Organism: Terriglobia bacterium; assembly: GCA_035315065.1. GTDB lineage: Bacteria > Acidobacteriota > Terriglobia > UBA7540 > UBA7540 > DATFYM01. The sequence goes on along the minus strand of DATFYM010000067.1, from coordinate 37,442 downwards.
GCGTACAACCGGGATGCGCTTCCTTCCTCTTGGCCCGCGGCGCGGCGAAGGAGAACCTCTGCAGGCCCTGCAGGTCGCGGGTCGTGCCCGTCGTGATCGTGCGTGCTGACCTTGCTTTCACAGGGCGTCAGGTGTATGTTACCCGTCGGCTGGAGAATGAAGAACGGAAATTCCGGTTCATACTATTGCCTCTTGCCGGATGGCGGGAAGCCCTGTAGAACCTCAAAGCCATGACAAGCTCAATTGTGGAGTCACCCAGTGTTGGCGACGGACGCAAGGGATATGAGCTTTTCAATCAGACCCCTCCGCTGGTGGCATATAACCTCTATCTCATCGACACAACGTTGGCGGCTGCAATCGAACGAGAAGGGGCGGCGTGGGCGGTTGCTCAACTCCGCGAACTTGGGGAGTTTCTCGGAACCGAGGACGCACAGCGTTGGGGGTTTGAGGCCAATGAGAACGAGCCTGTATTGCACACCCACGACCGTTTCGGCAATCGTCGTGATGAAGTCGTGTTCCACCCTTCCTGGCATCACTTGATGCGGACCTCCGTCGAGCACAGGATCCATAGTCTTCCCTGGATCGAGCCGCGCCAAGGGGCCAACGTCGCGCGCGCCGCTCTCTTGATGCTGACCGCCCAGAATGAATTGGGTCACACCTGCCCCATCTCTATGACTTTCTCTGCGGTCGCCGCACTTCGCGCCGATCCGAAATTGGCCCGTCAGTGGGAGCCGCGAATTCTGACTTCGATCTACGATCCTCGATTTCGGCCGGCGACGGAGAAGCGAGGCATCCTGGTCGGAATGGGGATGACGGAACGGCAAGGCGGGTCCGATGTCAGGGCCAACGCCACGCAGGCGGAGCGCCTGGCCGATTCCCAAGAGTATCTCATCACTGGGCACAAATGGTTTTGTTCGGCGCCGATGTGCGATGCCTTTCTCATTCTGGCGCAAGCGCCGAAGGGTCTTTCCTGCTTTCTCCTGCCGCGATGGACGCCCTCCGGCGAACGCAATCGAGTCCAGTTTCAGCGGCTCAAGCGCAAGATGGGGAACCGTTCCAATGCCTCCAGTGAAGTCGAATTTGTCGGCGCCTGGGCGCGCCTGATCGGGGAGGAAGGGCGCGGCATTCAAACCATCATGAACATGGTGCAATACACGCGCCTGGATTGCGTCATCGCCGCCGCTGCCTTGATGCGCCAGGCCGTGGTCCAGGCAATCCATCACGCCAGACACCGCAAGGCTTTCGGCAGATTGCTCATCGACCAACCGCTCATGCGCAATGTTCTGGCTGACTTGGCCCTCGAGTCAGAAGCGGCGACCTTATTGATGGTTCGGCTGGCAAGAGCCTTCGACCTCAGCAACTCCGATGAGCGGGAGCGCGGCTTTGCCCGCATCGCCACTGCCATCGCCAAGTACTGGCTGTGCAAGCGCGCTCCGTCGCAGGTTGGAGAGGCCCTCGAATGCCTGGGGGGCAACGGATACGTCGAGGAATCGATCCTGCCGAGACTCTACCGAGAAGCACCTCTTTACTCGATATGGGAAGGGTCAGGGAATGTCATCTGCTTGGACATCCTGCGCGTCATCGCCAAAGAGCCTGACTGCCTCGATGCCATCATTCACGAGATCAGGCTGGGAGGCGGGGCTGAGCGCCGCTTGAACGCGTACCTTTTGAGTGTTGAATCGGACTTAACCAAATTGGCTCAGCAGCGCGGTCGACCGAGTAACCAGGGTTCGGAGGGGGAGGCACGAAGGCTTGCCGAGAGATTAGCCGTGGCTCTGGGGGCTTCTCTCCTGGTGCGTTACGGCTCTTCTGCAGCAGCGGATGCATTCTGCTCATCCCGCATTGAAGGGAATTACGGTCAAACCTTTGGTACACTTCCAACCGAAGTGAATATAGAAGCGTTAGTATCCGCGGTCTCGAATAGCCTCCCGCTCTGACTCCAAGGGGTTCGTGGCCACTAAATCTCGCTGCAAATTGCAGCCACTGAGACATCCGGTCCGTGTCCGGAATTTCGCCTGAAAAGTCGGCTACTCACTCGCCACTGGCCACTCGTCACTGGCCACTCGTCACTGTCTTTGTCATGGCAGTTTCCTGGTTCCCACCGCTTCGCGCACCTGTTCCAGCGAGAGCATGTAGTTGGCGAGCGCCTGGCGATAAGCCAGTTGCGTGGAGCGGTAGCTGCGCTCGGCATCGAGAAAGTCGAGCAGGCTGGCGGCGCCGTGCTTGTAAGCGAACTCACTGATGTCACGCGAGTCCTGCGCCTGTTTCAGATAGCCCGACTGGTAAAGGTCCACCACGTGTCCGTTGGTGCTGAGGCCCTCCCACGCGTTGGTGACGTCGGTCATGACCGTTTCCTCTGCCTCGCCCTTGCTTTCCTCCGCCTGGGTAATCGCATAACGGGTGCGCGCGATCTCGCCCTGGTTGCGGTCCCAGATCGGGACTTCGATATTCATGGTGAAGCTAGCGCTGTTGATGGCGGAAACATGGGTGTAGAACAACGTGGTCGTCAGGTCGCGCTTGCCATTGGCCCGCGCCAGGTCGTTCTGGCTTTTCGAGGCAGTGACGCCCTTCACCGCCGCCATCAGGTCCGGACGCTGCTTCAGCGCCAGGGCTTGCAGGTCCTCCTTGTTGCCGTGCACCGGGGAGTATTCGAGATCGCCCGCCACATCGTAATTCGCCGGCACGGCATCGTAACCCAGCAGTTGCCGCAGGCTGGCCATGGCCTGCACCAGCGCCACCTGCGCCGAGGAAACATCCGTCTCGAACTGGAGCATCTGAATCTTGAGCTTGAGCAGATCGCCCTCGCTGATGTCGCCCGCCTTGTAGCGATCCTCGCTGATTCCCACCGTTTGCTGGAAACTGGCGAGGTCCTGCCGGGCGAACTCAAGCGTGGACTTCGCCAGCAGAACGTTCACGAACTGCTGCCCCACGTTGAACACGAGCGCGCGCTCATTATCGGCCACCTGCGAGCGCGCCACCGACGTCTGGTCATGCGCCGCCCGGATGCGCGCGTCCCGCTTGTGGCCGCGCTCCCAGGTGAAACCCAGGCCGGCGTCGAATTCGGTGATGGAGTTGAATGTCGCGGTACTGTAATCGTTGGGCGAGAGAGGCACGAAGAGATCGTCGTAGGTAAACAGCGGATTGGGCCGGATGGCGGCGGTGATCTCCTGCGCCTGGCTCTGGTCGATCTGGGTGCGCGCCGCTTTCAAGGCGTGGTTATGGGCGAGCGCCAGTCTTCATTGCCGGGGGCGTCTGCTGCCCGGCGACCGCGCCCGCCGCGAGCATCGCGCCCGCCAGCACGCAAGCCACCCCATGCGTCAACTCGTGGAGTAGGGCCTTCCGTAACGAGTGGTTGCTCAACATGTGGTTTGCACCCTTTCTTCAAAAAAGTGGCGAGTGGCGAGTGGCAAGTGACTAGTGGCTAGAGAGCTTTCAGCGATCAGATATCAGCTAGCTTTCAGCGAACAAGCTCAAGCCCCTTTGTGGCTGAGGGCTGAAGGCTGAGGGCTGAGAGCTTACTGGCCACTGAGCACTCGCCACTCGCCTCTGCGCCCTAACCCTTCTCAGCGCGTCGGGCCATTTCTTTAACCTTTTCGATAAGCTTTGGCAGTTGCGCAAGGCAGGCTTGCTGCCGCTTGTAATCGCCGATGGGACGCGCCGGCGAACCCCACACCACGCTTCCCCGGCGCACGATCTTGCCGGGGAAAATGGCGGAATGGCCGCCAATTTGAACGTTATCTTCGATGCGAATGTGGTCCGCGATGCCCACTTGCCCCGCCATGACGACATAGCTGCCGATCTCAACGCTGCCCGCGATGCCAGTCTGCGCGGCGATGACACAGTGGCGTCCAATCGTAACGTTGTGGGCGACCTGGCAAAGGTTGTCGATCTTGGTTCCCTGCCCGATCACGGTGGTTCCCAACGAGCCGCGGTCCACGGTGGAGTTGCTGCCGATTTCCACGTCGTCCTCGAGGATGGCCCGCCCGAGCTGGGGGAACTTGTGATAGCGGCCCTCGGCGAAAACGTAGCCGAAACCGTCGGAGCCGATCACCACTCCAGCGTGGAGGATGACGCGATTGCCGATCCGCGCGCCGGGATAGACGACCACCCGCGGGTGGAAGCGACAGTCGCTGCCGACCTCAGTTCCTTCGCCAATCACTACGCCCGCGTCCAGCCGAGTCCCGGCCCCGATCTTCGCGCCCCGCTCGATGACGACGTTGGGCCCAACGCTCACGTCGGCCGCCAACACCGCGTCCGCGGCGACGACGGCAGAAGGATGAATGCCGGGGTCGGGCTTGGGACTCGGACGCAACAATTCGACGGCGCGAACGAACGCGAGCTTGGGATGCTTCACCGCGATGGTCGCCGCCGCACCTGGCAATGTCGCGGCTTCCGGTACCAGAATGCAGCCCGCAGGCGATGCCGCCGCCTGCCCCAGCGCGCGCTCGCCTTCGGCGAACGTTAGATCGTCCGGTCCGGCGCTTTCGAGGGCTGCGACACCTCGAATCTCGCGGGCTCCGTCGCCTTGAAGTTTTCCTCCCAGCAAACTGGCAAGTTCTTTGGCCGTCATGGTGACTCCTAAGACAACAGGGAACAGGGAATAGGGAACAGAGAAGAACCTAAGATAACAGGGAATAGAGAATAAGCAACAGAGGGAACTGTTCCCTGTTCCCTATTCCCTTTTCCCGATTTCGTGGAACATTTGCCCCCGGCGTTTCGTTCTTTCAGAATGGCGGAGGAAACGGAGGCTGTCATATGAAGCTGAATCGAGTCATGCTGGCGGGGCTAACCGCAGCGCTGTTCGGGACCGCGGTGTTGCAGGCGGCGGGCGCCGACCAGTGGATTCATATCAAGGTCGATTCGAAAGTCGGCGACGAAGAAAGGGTGCGGGTGAACGTACCGCTTTCGTTCGCGGAAAAGATACTGCCCGCGATCCAGGCGGATTGCCTGCACAACGGCAAAGTCCGCATCGAAGGCAACATGGACAGCGTCGATTTGCACGCCTTGATGGACGCGATCCGGAGCACGGGAGACAGCGAGTTTGTGACCGTGGAGAGCAAGCATGAGCATGTGCGAGTGGCCAAGCAAGGCGCCTACATGCTGATCAAGGTGCGCGATGAGGACTCCTGGTCGAAAAAGGCGGATAAGGCCGAGACGGTGGACGTCAAGGTGCCGCTCTCGGTGGTGGAGGCCCTGCTGTCCGGCGGGAAGCACGAACTGGACCTCGCCGCCGCCGTCCGCGCCTTGCGGGCGCAAGGTGACACGGAATTGGTGACGGTGAACGACGGCGAGGAAACCGTCCACATCTGGGTGGACTCGCAGAATACTTCGGAGTAGTGCCGGGAGGGTCCCATGGCGACCAACGCCGAAAGCATTCGGAATGTGGCCATCTTCGCTGGAGCGGCGCCGCGCAGCGTGGCGCCGCCGGACGTAGCGCGTGCCCAGGTGGGATCGCGGGCGCAGCTCGCGCTTTTCTGGAAGACTACTCTGTTAGTCGTCGCGTCGCTGGCCGCGCTCGGCGCGCTGGTGGTGGCCAGCACCGGCGTCATCTGGGTTTCGATTCAGGAGAAGCAGCCGGGCGGGACCCACCTGCGGCTGGCGGTCCCTGCGATCCTGGTTCCACTAGGGCTACGGTTTGTTCCCCGTCATGTTTGGCGGGAGCAGGCCCCTCAGGTGCAACCCTGGATGCCGGTGGTGAAGGCGGCGGCGGACGAGTTACGAAAGTGTCCCGACGGCACGTTCGTCGAGGTGAGAAGCCGGAGCGAGTACGTCAACATAGCCAAACATGGCGGGGAGATGGTGGTGGACGTGGACGATGGCGGCGATGCGGTACACTTCTCGTTTCCCATTTACCTGCTGGGCTCGGTGGCGCATCAAATCGAGGCCGACGGCAGCAAGCGCTAGAAGAGTTGCCGATTGCCGATTGCCGATTGTAAGAGGAGGCTCATTGACGATTGTGGATGGCCTATTGAAACGATCGCGGGCCTTGCCTACTCTTGTCTTCCAATCGTCAATCGTCAATCATCAATCAGCAATTCATTCGAGTTGAACCGCGTCGCCGATGGCGATCTCCCGAGTGCTCGCCACCACCACGGCCACGGCTGACTTCCCTTCGACGGACAGGATTACCACTTCGCCCACCGATTCCTGGGGCGTGGCCGGGAAGTGAAGGAGGCCTTGATAGAGGAAAAGGGGTCGTCCGCGGTCGGCATGGACGATACGGTAGACTTGGCCGGCATGCACGCCGTCGCGCGACCCACGGTTGATGTAGGCAAGATCGCCTTGCCCAAGGTCGGAGTCATTGCGAGGGCTGCCGATGATGGTTCCCCGAACCTTCTGGTTGGGCGCAGCAAAGCGGTCAAAAGGGACGCCGGCGGCGTACTCAGGGATGGGACGGGGCTGGTAGAGCAGGGCGATGTCCCCACGCAAAATCGGGCCGCAAGAGAAGGTGATTTGGGCCACCGCGGCCTCAGGAGTTTTCCTGATCACGCGGGCGCGACCGGCGTCGTCGTAGGGGTGGCCGCTCTTGCGAATCTGCTCGCGTTGGCCAGGCGCCCACGACACCGGAGGGATGATGTTCTCGTTGGTGCCCGTCAGACGCAGAAAGAAGGGGAGGGCCGCAACCTTTTCCGGGCGCACGAGGCGGAACTCGGTCCCTTCCGCGATTCCGCCCACGTTGCCGCGAAGATAAATGAAGTCGCCGGCGGTGTACTGGCGAATCCGTTCGTGGAAATCGTCGTCGGCTCCTTCGAGTACATAAATGTCCTTCGGCACAGGGGCCGCGGCGATAAATCCGGAGCACTCGGATTGCGTGGGCCTCGACACCGGAAGTTGCTTTCGCTCCTGCGCCGCACTGGGCGCAGTGGCGAGCAAGAATACAATGGTAAGGCTGAGAAGGTGTGAAATAATTGCGCGGGACCTTCCAACACAGAGACACAGAGGCACGGAGAAAAATGGGAAACGTCGGCAAGCAAACGACATCTCCATGTGATTCTCGTTCTCTTCTTTGTGTCTCTGTGCCTCTGTGTTTAATTCTTCGAACGTTCTGAGTGGTCGGTGTCTCATGGTTCCTCCGGGCGGGCTGCCCGCAACCTCTCCTAACGATACGCCCTTTCTTACTATATCGTCAATACCGATTGCGAGGATGAGTTTCAGGTATTTTGCCGGTGAGAAATCTGACCCACCACACTCAATTCTTGACGGTGGCCAGTGGGCAAGAATTGACGATTGACGATTGTCGATTGCCGATTGAAAGACCAGCGCGGCTTGCGTCTTCTCTTCCAATCGTCAATCGGCAATCGTCAATTCCTGCCCCCTAGCCACTGCCGAGAATCACTCGGGCAACGTGAAGACCACATCGATTTCCGTTTGTACCTCGATCGGGTCCCCGTTCAGGAGGGTCGGCTGATAACGCCAGCGAGCGACCGCGTCCATCGCCGCCGCCGTCAGCAGCGGAGGTCCGCTGATCAACTTCAATCCCTGGATGGTTCCGTCGATGCTGATGAGGGCTTCGAGCTTCACCGTACCTTGTACGCGAGCCATCCGGGCAAGTGGCGGGTACTCTGGCCTCGGGCCATAGATAAGCTTCGCGGCCTCGACTTGACCGCCTAGGCGCACGATCGTCGTCTGCTTCTTTGCTGGCGGAGGCGGCGGAGGTGGTTGGGAATTGCCGATTTCGGAGAGACTATAGGGCACTCCGGCGAGTTCGCCGGTGCCGCCCGGAACGCCAGTGTTCCCAGGAGGCAGGTCTTCCGGCGACTTCGGCATATCCCGAACCAGCCGGATCGAACGAGGGATCATGGTCGGCGCTGCAAGAAGGTCGCGAAGGGCGGGCTGGTGCACCAGCCTCGCACCGGGCGGTCGCGATGCCGCATGGTAGCGTACGGGGGGCGTGGGCGGGCTGAGGATCTCGTGAGTCCATTGCGATTCGGGGAGAGCCTCCGTGTAGATCAATGGCAGCATCACCAGCAGGCAGAGCAATCCGATCTGGAAGACATACGCCATAGGGATGGCGGCGCGTTTCCAGTCGCCGGTCTTTCGCGCCGAATACACCAGGTAGATCAGAAAACCGGGCAGGCTGAGAACTAGCGTCAGAAACAGCCAGGGCCACGCGCGTGACTTGAACCGCGCTGCGTCGGCGAACACATAGCACAGCATCAGCGTTTGCAGCGTGCACATCAATCCGGCGGCGGCCGCAATCACAGCCAGTCTGGTCTGCGGCGTCGACCGGGCGTGCAAGATCGAAAGGGCAATGCCAAAACAGACGCATCCAGCCAGCAGGGACAGCCCCCAGTGGAGCCTCCTCAAGACCGGCTCCCGCAACGGCGAGGAATCGAGCAATGTGCTGAACATACCACACCTCCTGCGGCAAACCGCCGCGACAGTTGTATGCCCCCGTGAGCCTTCGCAGGCTTCAGGTTGCTCGGCATTCGCTTTTATCTAGCCACGTGGACCGGTCCCTGTTCTCTCTGCCCCCAATAGACACCGGGGCTCGCGCCGATGTTTCAATACTTCCACCGCATGTCATTCGGAGCCAGGCCGGTAGACGGTAGACGGAATATGGGGAAGAGGGACTTCTTCTTCGCCCTTATTCCATCTACCGTCTACCAGCCTGGCTTCGCTCAGAATGACATGCTGGAGAAGCTAGGACAGCGCCGAAATTTGGCTTGATCCTTTGCCGGCGATTTCCTAGAATGAAAGTCGAACGAACGTTCGATTAAGGTTGGGCCGCTGGGAATGAATCGCAAGTCGGCAAAGTTCGATCGGAAGCTGGAAGAAATCCTGCGTGAGGCGGCGGCCGTTTTCCGCTCCCTGGGATACCACCAGGCTTCGATGCGCGATATCGCCCACGCCACTGGCGTAAGCCTGGCAGGGCTCTACTACTATTCCCCCAGCAAGAAGCACCTGCTCTACTTGATCCAGCGGCACGCGTTTGAGGAGCTTCTTGCCTCCGCCCGCGCGGCCCTGGATCTCATCGTCGACCCAGTGGAGCGCCTCCGGACCTTCGTTCGCCTTCACCTGCAGTTTTTCCTGGAGCACCCCAACGAAATGAAGGTGCTGACGCACGAGGAGGAATCTCTCGAAGATGACCTTCGTCGCGAAGTGAACGCCATCAAGAAGGTCTACTACCAGCTCTGCTACCATCAGGTGGAGGCGCTGAAGCAGGCGCGCAACCTCGCGGGGCTGAACACACGCCTCGCGGTGCTCTCGCTTTTCGGCATGATGAACTGGATCTACACCTGGTACAACCCCAAGGTGGACCCCGACTCCGTCGCCATGACGCAACTAATGACGGGTATTTTCCTGAATGGAATCACCGGGGCTTGGGGACGGGGCGCAGTCGAGCGGGCAACCGCCGGGCCGGCAGTCCGGGTGTCCGGCCCCGGGAATGGAGAGCAGCGAAGCCGTCGCGGCAACGGCGCCGGCACGCCGGCCAACGGCCACTCCGTCGGCCGCGGATCGCCCTTATCGAGGCCAGGGCGCCGTGCGCCAATAACCTCGTAGTGGGGGTTCGGGGTTCGGGATTCGCAGAGGAAGACTACGGTGCGGGGATTTGTTCTACGAGCCCGAGATCCGAACCGCGAATCATGGTTCCTCTGCGAACCCCGAACCCCGAACCCCGAATCCCGAACGCCGATATGTTAGCGTACTTATGAAATGAACGATTTGGGAGGAGACGAATGGCCACCGCAACAGCTTCAGCTTCAACCGTCGGCACACTGATCAACTACTCGGCTGAGGGCGGGATCGCCTGGATCGAAATGAACGATCCCCCGGCCAACACCTACACCTACGAAATGATGCAGCATTTGGATCACGCCATTCTGACGGCGCGAATGGATTCGTCTGTTCACGTCATTATCCTGCGTGGTGCAGGCGAGAAGTTCTTCTCGGCTGGTGCCAACATCAAAATGCTTTCCAGCGTGACTCCGGAGTTCAAGTACTATTTCTGCCTGCACGCCAACGAGACGCTGAACCGCCTGGAGCAGACGCCCAAGTTGGTGATCGCCGCCCTCAACGGCCACACCGCGGGCGGTGGACTGGAAATTGCGCTGGCGGCGGATATTCGCCTGGCTCGTCGCGATGCGGGCAAAATCGGCCTGCCGGAAGTAGCGCTCGGCGTTTTGCCGGGCACCGGCGGCACGCAACGGCTCGCGCGCCTGGTCGGGAAATCACGCGCCATCGAGTTGATGGCCACCGGCCGCACTTTCTCCTTTGAAGAGGCAGAAGAGATCGGCCTCGTGAATCAGGTTCTTGACCGCGACGACTTTTTCGAGCAGGTTACTGTCTACGCCAAGCAGTTCCTGCCGCCGCAGAAGGCGGCGCGCGCCGTCGGTCGCATCAAGCGCTCGGTCCAGTCGGGCCTCGAAATGGCGTTCGGCGAGGGCTTGGCCTTGGAGCGCGAACTTCAGCAGCACCTTTTCCAGAGCGAAGACGCGCACGAGGGCCTGGTAGCCTACGTGGAAAAGAGGACGGCGAATTTCAAGGGGAAGTGAAGAAAAGGAGTCAGGAGACAGGAGTCAGGAGTCAGAATGAAAGGTGCGGTTTGCTGGTCTTCTATTTTCATGCTGACCCGGAAGTCATGGAAAGGGAGTCGGAAGACAGCGTTCAGAATAAGACTAAGGATGTCCTTCGGCTAGGTGCGTCTTCATTCTGACTTCTGACTCCTGTCTCCTGTCTCCTATTTTTCTATGAAAATCGCCCTCTCAGTTGCGGAGAAAGAAATCGCCAGGGGGGCAGAGTCCCCCTATTTCAAGGCGATGGTCGCTGCGGGGGCGAAGCCGGAGGAGCTTCGATTGGTGAACCCGCGCGATGCCCGTCGCGCGCGGGCGGAGGAGTTCGACGGCATTCTGTTTGCCGGCGGCCGAGATGTGGACCCGGAGTTCTACGGCGAAAAGACAAAGTACGATACCGTCGAGGTGGACCGCGCCCGCGACGAATTCGAGATGGGATTGCTCGATCGCGCGCTCGACCTGCGGCTGCCGGTGCTGGGCATTTGCCGCGGAATCCAGATGATCAACGTGAAGTTTGGGGGCACTCTTTATCAGGAACTGGCCGAGGAAATGAGTGGGGGCCACCGGCAAGAAGGAAGCCGCAGCGCCGTTACGCACGGAGTGACGGTGACCGATCCCGACTCCCAACTAGCAGAGGTGTTTACCGGAAGTTGCCGGGTCAACACGCTGCACCATCAGGCGATCAAGCGCTTGGGTCGTGGCCTCAAAGTGACGGCCCACTCCGAGGACGGCTTGGTGGAGGCGGTGGAGGCGGCGGACGAATATCCGTTTCTGATGGCAGTTCAGTGGCACCCGGAAGAGTTGGTGGAGGAGCACGCCGAGCAACGCAAGCTGCTGGGGCTTTTCATCGCCAAGTGCCAGGAAAGGGCCGGGCGCCGAATGTCGGCTCCAAAGGCGTAAGAGCCGAGGCCACCGCCATATAGTCTTGGCTAGAGCGGCTAGCCGGAAATATAGGCCCGAAACGACCGGATGGAGGATAACCAGCTTAGCCCTCGAAGGGTTTCGACGATGCATCGCGAGTTGCCGGACTATCTGCGGCCGGGTCTTGACGTGGTCTTTGTCGGCTTCAATCCCGGAGACCGCTCTTCCCGCATCGGTCACTACTACGCGGGGCGCGGCAATCAGTTCTGGAGCTTTCTTTTCGAATCGGCGCTGATCCCCGAGAGACTGCGGCCGGAGGAGGACCATCGCGTGTTTGAGTTCGGCGTGGGGATGACCGACGTCGTCAAGCGTTGGTCACGCTCGTCGAGCGACTTACGCGCCGCCGATTACCGCGATGGTGTTCCGCGACTGATCGCCAAACTGACACGCTTTCAACCGCGGGCTGCGGCTTTTAACGGCAAGGTTGCCTACGAGATGTTCAGCGGTCGTCCGGCGCGCCTTGGCTTGCAACGGGAAACCATCGAGGGAGTTCGTATCTTTGTTCTGCCCTCAACGAGTGGCAGGAACGGAAGTCTGACGCGGGCGCAAAAGCTGGTGCATTTCAGGCGCCTGGCGCGGTGGGTGAAACGACATGACGAATGAGCCGGTACTTCTCCAGCGCGATGGACCGATTGCGACGATCCTTCTGAATCGGCCCGAAAACCTCAATGCCTTCGGAGAGGGAATGCACGAGGCGGCGGCGGCGGCGATCGATGCGGTCGCTCACGACCCCGCCGTCCGGGTCGTCGTCATCACCGGCGCCGGACGCGGTTTCTGCTCGGGTGGCGATGTCAAGAAAATGGTCGAGCTGAAGCAGGCTGGGCAGTCTGCCGTTTTCCGTGAGTATCTCGAGGCTGGCAACGGCCTGGTACGTAGCCTCCGGCGGATGCCGAAACCCGTGCTGGCCTCGGTCAACGGCACCGCTGCCGGCGCGGGCATGAACCTGGCGCTTGCCTGCGACCTGCGTATCGCCTCCGAGCAGGCGACGTTCACGCAGGCTTTTGTTAGGATCGGCCTGCATCCCGACTGGGGCGGCACATTCTTCCTGCCGCGTCTCATCGGAATCGGACGCGCCATCGAGATGTTTGCGCTGGGCGATACTGTCGGCGCTGCCGAAGCCCTTCGTCTGGGCATTGTGAACTTCGTGGTTCCACACGAGCGACTGGCGGAAGAAACGCACAAACTGGCAGCGCGGCTGGCGGAGGCCCCGCCGCTGCCTCTCATCCTGCTGAAGCACTTCGTGAACGAGCGGCTTGAGACCGAGCTGGATAAGTTTATGGAGCACGAGGTCAGCGCGCAGATGAAGTGTTTTGACTCCGGGGATTTCGCCGAAGGGCTGAAGGCGTTCCTCGAAAAGAGGAAGCCTAATTTCAAGGGATCTTAGATTCGGTTAGCGCTCCGTGGCCTAGGAGAAGTGGCTAGTGACTAGTGGTTAGTGACTAGCAAAGACACGAGATACAGAGCGGTAGTTTTGCTAACTTGAGCTTCGGCTTCTTGAACTAGCCACTAGCCACTGCTTCCAAGGTTGGAGGCCTTATGCTGAGAATATCGAACTTTGACGACTGGATCGACTACTTCTATGGCTGGCAGAAGGAAATCGGTCTCGACGCGCCTGAATTCCGCGAGTATAAGTTCGAGGCGAAGTACGGCGAGTTACCGCTGAACGAGATCCAATTCGGTGACTACAAAGGGCGACTGCGCTGGAAGACGATCATGCACATTCCGGACCAGCGCATTCGCGACGCGGCGCTGAACCTGATCGTCTACCAGGGCGACACGGAGTTTGCGTCCGTCGAGCAGCAACGTCACCTCTTTGAAACCGCGCCCAGCCGCTACGATTACCTGAGTCTGGTGCGCGTGATGACCGAGGAAATGCGCCACGGCTGGCAGATGAGCCACATTCTCATCAGCCAATTCGGACGGTCCGGGCGCACCGAGGCGCAGAAGTTGCTGGAGCGCCGCGCCTTCACCGATGACCGCCTGCTGGGCGCGTTCAACGAAATCGTCGAGAACTGGCTCGACTTCTTCACCTACACCCAGTTCGTGGATCGTGACGGCAAGTTCCAGTTGACGATGCTCTCGCACTCCTCCTTCCTGCCCCTGGCGCAGAGTATGCCGCCCATGCTCAAGGAAGAGTCGTTCCATTTGGGCACGGGCAACAATGGCCTGCGCCGCATCGTCCAAGCCGGCAAGATCCCCACGACGATCATTCAGAGGTATTTTAACAAGTGGCTGCCCACGTCGTTTGACCTGTTCGGGACCGACCATTCGTCGTCCGCACACTGGGCCTATGTGTGGGGATTGAAAGGAAGGTACAACGAGGGTGACACGGGCGAACAGGCGGACAAGGACAACCTGAACGACGCCGCGCGCGCGCTTTATTATCAGGAGGTTCAGAAGCTCACTGACTCGCTGAACAAGTTGGTATCCGAGGACCAGCCGAAGATTCAGGTGCCCGACATCAAGTTCAATCGTAAGATCGGTAAGCACGCGGGAAAGTTCTATACCGTCGAAGGCAAGGAGCTGACGGCCGAGGAATACGCGCAGTATCTGCCCACCGTGACGCCGACGGAGGCTGACAAAGAAATTTTGAAGTCGATCTTCAAAGAGAAGGGCTGGATCGCGCCCAAGAAGGAAGAGGAATTGAGCCATTGAGTCAGCTAGCGCTGTCAGCTCTCAGCCATCAGCTATCAGCAAGACAAGCGGCCTTCCAAGACAAGCGGCCTTCCTTGCTGACGGCTGATGGCTGACGGCTGAGAGCTAGCGATCTGATGACTCAATTCTTCTCGGTTCTTCGAAGGGAGTAAGAGCATGAGTGACATTGAAATCACGCCGCAAGAAGTTGACCAGATGCGTAAGTCAGGCACCGACTTTGTTTTGATCGACGTTCGCGAGCCGTGGGAATACGATACGGCGCGCATCGAAGGCTCAACGCTGATTCCCATGCGCCAGGTGCCGCAGCGGGCGAGCGAAATTCCCGCTGGCAAGCCGGTGGTGGTTCACTGCCATCACGGGGGCCGAAGCCTCCAGGTGGTCCGCTGGCTTCGCCAGAACGGAGTTGAGGCTCGAAACCTGACCGGCGGGATCGACCGCTGGGCCTTGGAAATCGATCCCAACGTGCCGCGGTATTGAGGTTCGAAACTCGAAGCTCGAAATCGAGGGTTTGTGAACCAGGAGACGATTCAACTCCACATTAACGGCAAGAAGTTTCAGATCGAGACGGAGCCCAACCGCCTGCTGCTCGACGTTCTGCGCCAAGACCTCGGCTTGACCGGTACCAAGCGCGGCTGCGACGACTCGAGTTGCGGTGCCTGCACGGTGCTGATCGACGGTGAGCCGCAGATGTCCTGCCTGATGCTTGCAGTTTGCTACCAGGACTGCGAGATCACCACCATCGAGGGCGTTGCCACCCTCAGGGGAAAGGACAACGAACTCGACCCGTTGCAGCAAGGCTTTGTAGTGGAAGGCGGCGCCCAGTGTGGCTATTGCACGCCGGGGATGATCCTGACGGCCAAGCACCTCCTCGCCCAGAATCCCGATCCCACGGAAGACGAGATCAATCAGGCGCTTTCCGGGAACCTCTGCCGTTGCACGGGCTACACGCAAATTCTGGCGTCGGTGCGCCGGGCCATCGAACTGCTCCGCGATCCCGCATGGCGGGACCAGGAGGCGCAGTCACGATGAGCTTGGATCCTGCCCTGGTTCCGAATTCGCGGAACGGCTCGAACAGTTCCCTCGTGGGCGCGCGGATCCCGATGGTGGATAGCGTCGACAAGGTCACCGGCGCCGGCAAGTACACCGACGATCTCACCCTGCCGGGGACGCTGGTCGGCAAGATACTGCACAGCCCCCACGCCCACGCGCGCATTCTCTCTATTGACGCTTCGGCGGCGGAGCGCCTGCCCGGCGTGCACGCCGTCGTCACCGGCCGCGAAACACCGGTGAGGTACGGCATTCTCCCCGTCGGTCACGATGAAACGATCTTCGCGACAGGGAAAGTGCGATACATCGGAGACAACGTCGCCGGAGTCGCCGCCGAGTCTGAGTCCGTCGCAGAACAAGCGCTGCGGCTAATCAAGGTGGTTTATGAGGTGTTGC
The DNA here is from genome assembly GCA_035315065.1 of Terriglobia bacterium. Taxonomy (GTDB): domain Bacteria; phylum Acidobacteriota; class Terriglobia; order UBA7540; family UBA7540; genus DATFYM01. The sequence goes on along the minus strand of DATFYM010000067.1, from coordinate 21,909 downwards.
CCGCATACTTCGATCCCGAGAAGTCGATGCAGGCGGAGACGAACCTGATCCACGACGACAAGCCCCAGAACATCGAGAAGGAGTACCACCATCATTTCGGCAACGTCGAAGCAGGCTTTGCCGAGGCGGACTACATCCGCGACGACCGCTTCGAGTGCGCCGAGGTGACCCACGCGGCGCTGGAGCCGCATTCGACGCTGGCGAAGTTCGATCCTGACGGAAGCGTGACGGTCTGGTCTTCAACGCAGGTGCCCTACTACCTGATGAGAACTCTCGCCGCCACTCTCAAATTGTCAGAGGAAAAGGTGCGCGTCATCAAACCGCTGGTGGGCGGCGGATTCGGCGGCAAGAGCGAGGTGATCCCGCTCGAACTCGCCGCCGCCGTGCTGGCGCGCAAGGCCGGGACTCCGGTGAAGATCACTTACACGCGCGAAGAGGTGTTCTACGCGCACCGGGGGCGGCCGCGCCAGATCGTCGAACTCAAAACCGGAGTGAAGCGCGACGGCAAAATCACCGCCGTCGAGGCGCGCATCGTCCAGGACGGCGGGGCCTACTGCAGCTACGGCGTGGTGACGATCCTCTACTCCGGACAGTTGCTCAACGCCATGTACGACATCCCGAACGTGAAGTTTGATGGCTATCGCGTTCTGACCAACAAGCCGGCGTGCGGCGCCATGCGAGGGCACGGCACCGTCAACTCGCGCTTCGCCTTCGAGACCCAGCTCAACATGATCGCCGAGGTGCTGGGCATCGACCCCGCCGAGATTCGCCGGCGAAACCTCTTGCGGCCGCCCTGCGTGACAGTGAACGGGCTCCGCGTGCTCAGCTACGGGTATCCTGAATGCCTGGAGAAAGTGGTCGAGCGGTCCGGGTGGAAACGGAAGTACGGCAAGCTGCCTTACGGGAAGGGAATCGGCCTCGCCGGCAGCCACTACGTCAGCGGCGCCGCGAATGCGATTGTACGCGCCGAAATGCCGCATACCACCGTGGATATTTCCATCGACCGCTCCGGCATGGTCACCATTTACACTGGCGCAGCGGAAATCGGGCAGGGCTCCGACACGATGCAGGTGCAAGTGGTAGCGGCGGAGCTCGGCATTGGTCTCGACCGGGTGAAGATCGTGGCCGCCGATACGGCGCGAACGCCGGTCGATCTCGGCAGCTACTCCAGCCGAGTCACGTTCATGGCCGGCAACGCGGCCATCGCGGCGGCGCGCGAAGCGAAGAAGCAGATCCTGGCCGCAGCGGCTCGGAAGCTCGACACCACTCCTGAGAACCTGGCGCTGGAGGGCGAACGCATTACGTGCCGCGATCCCGCATGGCGGGACCTTTCGCTGAGCTTTGCCGAGACGGCCGCGCTCGCCGTCGGGTCCGATGAGGCGCTGCGCGCCAGCGGGTCGTACTCGCCGCCGGCCAGCGCGCAAGGCGGAAAGTACAAGGGCGCCGGGGTGGGCCCATCGCCCGCCTACAGCTACAGCGCTCAGACCGCGGAAGTGACGGTCGATCCCGAGACCGGCGAAGTGAAGGTGGACCGCGTCATCGCCGCCCATGACTGCGGCAAAGCGATCAACCCGCTCGCCGTTGAGGGCCAGGTGCAAGGCTCGGTGTGGATGGGACTCGGCCAGGCGGTGCAGGAAGAAATGGTGTGGCAAGGCGGCCGCCTCATGAACCCGGGACTGCTGGAGTATCGCAGCGCCTCGACGCTCGAGTCGCCGCCCATTGAGACCATCATCGTCGAGTCGAACGACCCGGAGGGTCCGTTCGGCGCCAAGGAGGCCGGCGAAGGATCACTTGCCGCGACCATCCCCGCGGTGGTGCAGGCGATTCATGACGCCGTGGGCGTGTGGATCACATCGCTGCCGGTCACGCCGGAGAAGGTCCTCAGGGCGCTGGAGGAGAAGAGGCGGCGGGAAGAATTGAGCTATTGAATTGAACCATTGAGCCATTGAACCACTGGGTCATTGCGCGATTGGGGTGATTGATAGGTTGATGCGTTAGAAAGAGGCCACTAACTACCAAGATGAGCTTGCCTTCGTTTGACGTGATAAGACCGCGCACGCAGCACGCGGCCGTTGATGAGTTGGCGCGTTACGGCGCCGAAGTGCAGATGGTGGCGGGCGGCACCGATCTGATCCCCAGCATGAAGCAGGGGCTCTTCGCGCCGCGCGTGTTGCTGGACCTTAAGCCGCTCCGCGAGCTTGACTTCATTCGCTTCGATCCCGAACAGGGGCTTTCCATTGGCGCACTCACCCGCATCTCGACCATCGCCGGTTCGCGCGTCATCGCCGAGCAGTTTCCCGTGCTGCACGAGGCTGCGAAAACCATCGCCAGCCCGTTGCTGCGCAATATGGGGACGCTGGGCGGCAACCTCTGTCTCGATACGCGCTGCCTCTACTACAACCAGTCGCACTTCTGGCGCGACGCCCTGGGTTACTGCATCAAGAAAGACGGCTCCGTCTGCCACGTGGCGCCCGGCGGCCACTTTTGCTGGGCGGTGTTCTCCGGCGATACGGCTCCGGCGCTGCTGGCGCTCGGCGCGACCGTGCGACTGGCGAGCCCGCGCGGCCCTCGGCAAGTGCCTCTGGAGGAGTTCTACGCGAACGACGGCATCGTCCACATTGCGAAGGCGCGCGACGAAATCGTTACCGGCATTCGCGTTCCGGCGTCGAATGCGGGCTGGAGTGGGGTCTACAAAAGGCTGCGCATCCGGCAGTCGATCGACTACCCGCTGGCAGGTGTGGCGGCTGTGATGCAGAAGGACGAGGCCGGCGTCTGCCGCGAGGTCCGCGTGGCGCTGACGGCGGTGAATCCCGCGCCCAGGCTGGTCGACGCCGCCATCCTGAAGGGCAAGGCTTATGACGCCGGCTTGGTGGAGCAGGTCGCGTACGAAGCCATCCGTACGGGAAAGCCGCTGCGAACTTCGGCGTCCACGCCCGAGTATCGTCGCCAGATGATTCGCGTCTTCGTGCGACGCGCTCTGCGCGAGCTCTGGCTAAACGGCCGGGCAGAAGAATTGGGTGTTACAGCACACTAAAATCGATTTGCGGTTCTCCGGGGACCGCGCTACACTGCGCCATGCGACTAACGTCCCTGGTCTGTTGCGTCCTGACTGTGGTCCCCTCGATGGCCCAAACGCTACGACAACCGAATCTCGAAGCCCAGCACAGTGCCATGAAGAAGCTGGGATTCCTTGTGGGAAGATGGAGTGGGGAAGCCCGCCTCCTGCCGCCTCAAGGTGAACCGGTGGTTCTGGCTCAGACTGAGGACGCACAATACAAACTCGATGGCTTGATCCTGACGATTGAAGGGGTCGGTCGTGCGAAGGCTGATGGTAAACTTGCCCTTCAGGCGTTCGGGATCATCTCTTACGATGACGAGAGTGGCGCCTATCGCTTCCGCGCATTCAATGACGGACGGTTCCTCGAGTGCGAGGTAAAACTGACGGAGGATGGCAGAGGCCTTACCTGGGGCTTCACGCTCGGGCAAGCTAGAACCAATTCCCGATTGCGCATCACCGATAAGGGCGACTGGACTGAACTCCACGAGATTTCGATCGGTTCGGCACCCCCGCGGAAGCTAATGGAACTGACGGTCAGCCCCAAGAATTAGCTGTCCCTAGCGCTTCGCGCGATTTCATGACGACCAAGATTTATTTCGTTCAGGGCGACATCACCGAGATGAACGTGGACGCCATCGTTAACGCGGCGAACACCGACCTCTTGCTGGGCGCGGGCGTGGCGGGAGCGATTCGCCGCCGCGGTGGAGCGCGAGTCGAGGAGGAATGCGAGCGGGCCGGTCCCATCAAGCTGGGCGAGGCGGCGGTGACCACGGGCGGCAATCTCAAGGCGCTTTACGTGATTCACGCCGCCAGCATGAGATTGGGCGGCCCGACCACCGAGGAGTCGTTGCGCTCCGCCACGCGCGCCAGCCTGCTGCGCGCCGAAGAAAAGACGATCAAGAGCATCGCTTTCCCCGCCATCGGCACCGGTGTCGCCGGGTTTCCCCTAAAGGAGTGCGCGCGGATTATGATCGAGCAGGTTCGCGAGCACCTCAAGATGCGCAGCACCATCGAGAAGGTCTTCTTCGTGCTTTACGACGACGCGGCCCTGAAAGTTTTTGAGGAGACGTACCAGGAGATCATGGGAATTGATTCATTGCGCCATTGAATCATTGAGTCATTGAAAAGAGCCGCCTCTCTTCAATGGCTCAATGGCCCAATGACTCAATGACTCAATGGCTCTATGGCGCAACGACTCAATGACTCAACTTCAGACCACTCTCTTCGAGATGTTGCGCCAGTCCGGCCCCATCACTTTCGAGCAATACATGTCGCTGTGCCTTTACCACCCGCAGCACGGCTACTACATGCAGGGGCGGGAACGGACGGGTGTGCGCGGCGACTACTTTACTAGCCCAGATCTCCATCCGATTTTCGCGCGGCTTATCGCGCGCCAAGCGGTGGAAATGTGGGAGCGTCTCGACCGGCCCCCACGGTTCACCTGGGTGGAAATGGGTGCGGGACGCGGCTGGTTCGCTCGCGACTTTCTCCAGTGGGTCGCGACCCAACGGCCGGACTTCGCCGCCGCCCTCGATTACGTGGCCATTGAGCCCGGCCTCGCGCAGCAGGCCCGCATTGCTGAGCGGCTCGCGGAGGCGGGTCTCGCCGGACGCGTGAGATTGATCGCCAATCTGGAAGAGTTGGCGCCTTTGAGCGGAGGAACAAGTCCGGAGACTGCGGCGGCGGTGGGGACACCGCCGCTACAGCCCACCATCACGGGTTGTTTCTTCTCCAACGAGCTCATCGATTCCTTTCCCGTTTCCATCGTCACTCGCTCCCACGGACGCCTTAGGGAGATCTACGTCGGCCTCAAGGGCGAAGCGTTGCATGAGACCACTGGACCCATTCGCGACCCGGCGGTAGCGGCTGCCGTGGCCCGCTATGCCAAGGAACTCGAGGAAGGGCACCGCGTCGAAGTGAACCTGCACGCCGCGCGCTGGATGCAGTCGGTGGCCGAAAAGCTGAGCCGGGGCTTCGTGCTGACGATCGACTACGGCGACCTCGCCTCGCGACTCCATACGCCGGACCGTCCCGACGGCACGCTCATGGCATACCGTGGCCACATCGCCTCCAACGACGCTCTCGCTGCGCCCGGTGAACAGGACCTCACCGCCCACGTCAATTTCAGCGCCTTGATCGAGGCCGGCAAAGAGTCGGGCCTCGACTGCCTGGGCTTTACCACCCAGGAGCGGTTCCTCATGGCCCTCGGGGAGAGCACCGCTTTCGGCGACCTCTACGATCCCGGCCAGACCGCGCTGCAGCAACTCGACGCCCGCCTCAAGCTGAAGCGCCTGATTCACCCCGAAGGCATGGGAGCCATCTTCAAGGTTCTCGTCCAATACCGCGGCCCGTGCGATGTCTCCTCCTTGGAGCTCACGGGCTTCCCAAAAACAGTGGCCAGTGGTCCTTGACCGGCGGCCGCGTTTCAGAGCAGTCCATAATAAGCGCAGCGGCCGGGAGAAAGGCCCACCCCAACAGCGTTCAACCGCTACCTGACTTACCCCGCCCTTTGCTATAGTGGTTCGGAAGGGAGTTGGGGCATGTGGATTGTTCGGCTGGCGTTGCGGCGGCCTTACACCTTTGTGGTGGCAGCGATTCTCATCCTCATTCTGGGTGCGCTCGCCATTCTGCGCACGCCCAAGGACATCTTCCCCAACATCAATATCCCCGTCATCAGCGTGCTCTGGAGCTACAACGGTCTTTCCGCCGAGCAGATGTCCGAGCGGATTGTGACCAACAGCGAGCGCATCGCCACCACCACCGTTAACGACATTGAGCACATGGAGTCCCAATCGTGGGACAGCCGGGCGATTATCAAGATCTTCTTCCAGCCCCACGCGGACATCAGCACAGCGCTGAGCCAAGTGACGGCGGTTTCTCAAACCCAGCTTCGCTTTCTGCCGCCAGGTACTACGCCGCCTCTCATTATCCAATACAGCGCTTCCAGCGTTCCCATCCTGCAGATGGGGCTCTCCGGGGAAGGGCTCTCGGAGCAGGCCCTGTTCGACGTGGGAGTGAACTTCATTCGCGTTCAACTGGCCACCGTGGAGGGTGCGGCCATACCCTACCCGTACGGAGGAAAGCTGCGGCAGGTGATGGTGGACCTGAACACGGCGGCGTTGCAGGAGAAGCGACTGTCGCCGGTGGACGTGGTCACCGCCATCAGCAATCAGAACCTGATCCTGCCCGCCGGGACGTCCAAGATCGGCCAGTTCCAATACGACGTCGAGACCAACGCCAGCCCATCGAAAGTGGAGGCGTTGAACGATCTGCCCGTGAGGAGCGTGGGAAACGCCGTGATCTACGTGCGCGACGTAGCCCACGTGCGCGACGGCTTCCCGCCGCAGACGAACGTCGCTCACGTGGATGGCCAGAGGTCCGTGCTGATGAGCATCCTCAAGACGGGTAACGCCTCCACGCTGGACATCATCAGCCGCGTCAAAGAGGTGGTAGGCGGACTTTCCGGAGGCCTGCCGCCCCAGTTGCGAATGCGTTTCCTGGCCGATCAGTCGCTCTTCGTGCGGGCTGCGATCCAAGGCGTGCTGAGAGAAGCGATCATCGCCGCCTGCCTGACGGCGGCCATGATCCTGATTTTCCTGGGGAGTTGGCGCAGCACGCTGATCATTGCCGTCTCCATCCCCCTTTCGATTTTGACTTCCCTGGTTGTGCTGAGCGCGCTGGGCGAGACCATCAACATCATGACGCTGGGCGGGTTCGCTCTGGCGGTGGGCATCCTGGTGGACGACGCCACGGTGGAGATCGAGAACATCAACCGCAACGCGGCCATGGGGAAAGAGATTCAGCAGGCCATCCTCGACGGCGCGCAGCAGATTGCGATACCCGCCTTCGTTTCCACCCTTTCCATCTGCATCGTCTTCGTGCCCATGTTCTTCCTCACCGGCGTGGCGCGGTACTTGTTCGTACCGCTGGCGGAGGCCGTATCCTTCGCCATGCTCGCTTCCTACCTGCTCTCCCGGACCCTGGTGCCGACCATGGCGAAGTACCTGCTGCGCGGTCACGAGCAGGACATCGATAAGTTGGAGGCCGAGGCCAGTCGTCACCTCCTGGCGCGCTGGCAGGTGAAGTTCGAGCACGCGTTTGAGCGGCTCCGGCAGAAGTATCGCGGCTGGCTGGGCGCCTGCCTCCACCACCGGGGCACGTTCGCGCTGTGCTTCCTGGCGGCGGGCCTGGCCTCGTTTGCTCTCTTGCCCTGGCTGGGCCAGGACTTCTTTCCCACCGTCGACAGCGGCCAGTTCACTTTGCATATGCGGGCCCGCACCGGAACGCGCATCGAGGAGACGTCGCGGCTTTGCGCGCGAGTGGAGGATTTCATCCACCAGGTGGTCCCCGCACACGAAATTGCCAGCGTGATCGACAACATCGGCCTCCCCAACAGCACCATCAATCTCTCCTACAGCAACTCGGCCCCCGTCGGCACCGGCGACGCTGATATCCTGGTATCGCTCATACCCGAGCATCACCCCACGGCCGAATACGTGAATCAACTGCGGCCGAGGCTGGCGCGGCAGTTTCCCGGGGTCTTGTTCTATTTCCTGCCTTCGGACATGGTGAGCCAGATCCTGAACTTTGGGTTGCCGGCGCCCATCAACGTTCAGGTGGTAGGCTTTAATTTGGACGCCAACCGGCAGTTCGCCGACCAGCTTCTGGAAAAGATCAAGCACATTCCCGGCGCTTCCGATCTGCGTATCCAGCAGCCCTTCAACCTCCCCAAGCTGGAGATCAATGTCGACCGCACGCGGGCGGCGCAGGTCGGGTTCTCCGAACTCGACGTGGCGAGCAACCTGCTGGTTTCGCTGAGCGGGAGCTTCCAGACCACGCCGTCCTTCTGGCTCGATCCGAAGGGCGGCGTGAGTTACAGTGTCACCACGCAAACTCCGGAGTATAGGGTCCAGTCGCTCCAGGACCTGGAGAACATCCCCATCGTCGGCACCAACGGCGCCCCGCCGCAGATCCTGGGCAATCTGGCCTCGATCAGCCGCGACGCTTCCCCGGCCCTGGTCTCGCACTACAATGTCGCGCCCGTCATCGACATCTTCGGCGCCGTGCACGGCCGCGACCTGGGCGGGGTCGCCGGCGATCTCGACCGCATCGTGCAGGCGAGCGAAAAGGATCTGCCCCGCGGATCGCACCTCGTCGTCCGCGGGCAGATCATGACCATGCGCTCTTCTTTCCTGGGCCTGATGGGAGGGCTCGTCTTCTCCATCCTTCTGGTCTACCTGCTGATCGTGGTCAATTTCCAATCGTGGCTTGATCCGGTGATCATCATCTCGGCGCTGCCGGCGGCACTGGCCGGAATTGTCTGGATTCTGTTTGTCACCGGCACTACTATCAGCGTGCCCGCACTCACCGGGTCCATCATGTGCATGGGCGTGGCGACGTCCAACAGCATCCTGGTGGTGAGCTTTGCCAAGGAGCGGATGGCCGAGGGGCGCAGTGCGGCCGAGGCCGCGCTGGAGGCTGGATTCACGCGCTTCCGGCCGGTGATCATGACCGCGCTGGCCATGATTATCGGCATGGTCCCCATGGCCCTCAGTTTGGGCGAGGGCGGCGAGCAGAACGCCCCGCTCGGCCGCGCCGTGATCGGCGGGCTGCTGTTTGCAACCGTATCGACGCTTTCCTTTGTGCCGTCGGTGTTCGCCATTTTTCACGGCCGCAAGGAACGACGCCATGGGGGCCAGAAGGTGTGAAAACCAAACACAGAGGCAAGGAGACAAGGAGAAAAGAACAAGGACCACATGAAGGTATCGTTTGTTTCGCGACGTTGCCGCAACCCAAAGAAAGACCTCAACCCAGAGTTCACAGAGTTCCGCGGAGGGCACAGAGTTCTCTTTCTCCAAAAGGGGCACGTCTGCCGAGAGCTTTCTTCGGAGCAGCACCCAAAGACGCCTCTTGTCCGGGGTCTCTGTGGGTCTCCGTGAACTCTGTGTTGAGCTCTTAATTCTTCGCGCGGCACGAAGAAGTTTGGGATTTGTAGTACCGCTTCCCAAGGGGCGGCTTGAGGTTGGTGGGGAGTTTTCATGAGAATCGACGAGCAAGGCGCGCTGGAGGTCCGGCCGGAGGTCGAACCTCCCGCTCAGGTAGAACCGCCGCGAAGCAGTCGCGTTCGAGTGGTGCTGACGGCGATCCTCGCCTTGGCTGTGGTCGCGGGCGTGGTGGTCGCGGGCATCCTGCCGCGCGTCAAGGCCCGTCAGGCCGTGCGGGCGGAAACCGAAGAGCTGGCCGTACCATCCGTCAGTGTCGTTCATCTTCAAGCAAGCTCGCAGCAGCAGGAAATCGTGCTGCCGGCCAACATTCAGCCGTTCATCGACGCGCCCGTTTATGCCCGCACCAACGGCTACCTGAAGAGTTGGGTCACCGATATTGGAACGGCGGTGAAAAAAGGGCAACTGTTGGCGGAGATCGAAACGCCGGAGGTGGACGCACAGCTTCGGCAGGGGCGGGCGGACCTGGCCACGGCGCAAGCGAACCTTCACCTCTCCGAGGTCACCGCCGTACGCTACCAGGAGCTGATTAAGACCAATGCCGTCTCCAGGCAGGACTTGGATAACGCCGTCAGCGACCTTGCCGCCAAGCGAACCACCGCGCAGTCGGCGGAGGAGAACGTTCATCGTCTGGAAGACCTGGTGTCCTTCGAGAAAATCTACGCCCCCTTTGATGGCGTGATCACGGCGCGCAACACCGACGTGGGTCAACTGATCAACTCCGGCTCCAGCGGCGGGCCAACCACCGAACTCTTCCATCTCGCCGCCATCGATACGCTCCGGGTATATGTGAATGTGCCGCAGATCGACTCGCCGGCGGCCCGGCGCGGCCTTTCCGTGGACCTCACGCTGCCCCAATTCCCGGGACGGCGCTTCTCCGGCACCCTCGTCCGCACCGCCGACTCCATCGACCCGGCTTCGCGCACCTTGCTGGTGGAGATCGACGTTAAGAACCCGACGCGCCAGCTTCTGCCGGGCGCGTTTGCCGAGGCGCACTTCAAGCTGCCGTCGTCCGGCCGCGCCATACTGCTGCCGGTCCCGGCGCTCATCTTCCGCGCCCAAGGGCTGCAAGTGGCCACCGTGGACGACGGCCAGCACGCGGTGCTGAAGCCGGTGAAGTTGGGCCGTGATTTCGGGACGCAGGTGGAAGTGCTCTCCGGACTCACCGAAAACGACGTGGTGATCGTCAACCCGCCGGACTCGTTGATTGACGGAGAAGCCGTCCATCCGGTCACATCGACCAGCGGGGAAAAGTGATTTCAGAAGAATTGACGATTGCAGATTGACGATTGACGATTGGAAGAAGAGAACAAGCAAGCCGCGCTGCTCTTTTGATAGGCTATCGAGAATCTTCATGCACTCTCTTCCAATCGTCAATCTGCAATCGTCAATTCTTCCGCGGTGTGGCCGCGCGTCAAGCATTTGCTATTACGAAGCCCTGGCCTCGCCACTGTCTTTTCATGCTGAATCGAGTCTTCCTGATCGACACCGACACCGCGTCCGACGACGCCGTGGCCCTGATCATGGCCCTGCGAGCGCCTGACGTGCACGTTGCGGCCATCACCACGGTCGCCGGGAATGTCGACGTCGAACAGGCCACGCGCAATGCCCTCTTCACGGTTGAGCTCTGCGGAGCTGAGGTCCCGGTCTACAAGGGCGCCGCGCAGCCGCTCGCACGGCCCCATCAAAGCGCTACCTGGTTCCATGGGCGCGACGGACTGGGCGACCACGGCTATTTGCCGCGTCGAAGAGCCGCCGAACCCCTGCATGCTGTGGACGCGATGATCGCGGCCATCGAAGCCAATCCTGGCCTCGTCCTCGTCACGTTGGGACCCCTCGCCAATCTTGCCCAGGCGCTCGCCAGAAGACCCGAGATCGCTGCCAAGGTCAGCCGTTCGGTGGTGATGGGAGGCAATCCGTGCTGCGAAGGCAACGTTACGCCCGCCGCCGAGTACAACCTCTGGGTCGATCCCGAGGCGGCGCGTATCGTCATGCGCAGCGGCCTTCCCGTCGAGCTGATTGGCTGGCACCTGTGCCGCTTCGACGCCGCCTTGAACCCGAGTGACATCGAGTTCGTTTTGAGCTTGAACACCGATCGGGCTCGCTTCGCCATCGAATGCAACAGTCACGCGCAGCAAGCCTACCTGGAGCAGACGGGCGAGCACGGCATCTCCCTGCCTGACCCGGTGGCGATGGCCATCGCGCTCGATCCCACCATCGGCACAGGATGGAGCGAGCACTACGTGGACGTGGAAACCCGGAGCGAGTTGACGCGCGGCATGACCGTGGTCGACCGCCTCAACGTCGCCGCCAACGATCGTAATCGAGGTGTGTGGGCTGAGCTCTTGGCCACGGGTCACCGGGCCAAGGTCTGCTGGACCATCGACACGGCGCGCTGGAAGCAAGCGCTCTATTCCTCGTTGAAGTGACTTTCCCAGAAATGCTGGAAGGCAGTGGCGAGTGGTCAGAGGGGGTGGAGTAATTGCGAAGGAGTTTCCAACACAGAGACACAGAGGCACAGAGAAAAATGGGAACGTCGGGAAACAAATGACATCTTCGCGTGATTCTCTTTCTCTTCTCTGTGCCTCCGTGCCTTTGTGTTTGATTCTTTCACATCTTCTCGGTGGCGAGTGGAGTGCGGGAAGAGGATGAACGACCATTCGAGCGACGGGAACGGACCCTTGGCAGATCGCCCAGCCAGTCGTCTTGAGCCAGCCAATCGCCACGCGGAACCAGCTCCTGCCTTTCCTCAACCCGGCAAGCTCAAGCACCTGGTTGTCGTCGGGTACATCGTCCACAAGGGCAAAGTGCTGCTCGTCTGGCACGAGAAACTCAGGAAGTGGCTGCCTCCGGGCGGGCACGTCGAGGCAGGCGAACTGCCGACCGAAGCTGTGATCCGCGAGGTGCTGGAAGAGACGGGTTACGCCGTCACTCTCCGGGATCGAACACCGCCCGACGGCAACGAAGAGAGAGTACAGGTTCTGCCATTGCCGCACCACATCCAGGTGGAATACATCGATGAGCAGCACGATCACCTCGACCTCGCGTACGAGTGTTGCCTGGTGAATCCGAATCCGGCGGCGAACGGCACGTCCGAGCACCGATGGTTTACGGAGGGCGAGCTGGCGGAACCCAGCGTGGGAGAAAACGTTCGCCATTTCAGCCGAATGCTGCTGCGAACCCAAGGCTAGCAACCAGGGGCGCATGGGTAAGAGCCTAGGAAAAAGAAAGAGGGCGCCGGTGCCATTGAGCAAAAGAATGAAATCCACAGATTGCGCAGATTTCGCGGATTCAGAAAAGCGGGAGTTCCTTCTCTTAATCTGTCTAATCTGTGTAATCTGTGGATTCCACTCTTTCCCAAATGACACCGGCACGGGAAAGAGGAGCGAGTGGCTGATTCGGTTGGGCAGATGAGTAGGCGACGGGCCTTGTCCATGCTGGCGCTGGCCTATCCAATGGGGACAGCGATCGGACCGGAAGGAGACTCCTTGCAAACCCAACGGCTGAACTCCGCGGAGCTGCGAAAGTTGATGCCTTCGCTCAGCGCGCCGTCGCAGGATCGACTGCTGGCGGTCTTGAACGATTCCAGCCTGCGAGGCCAGATCCCGGCGTCGGAAGTCGAGGCTGTGGCGAGCGTCGAGCGCGCATCGGTCGACCAGTTGATGCTCGATCTGCTTCCGATTGCGCAACTCCGGTCCCTCGCGCCATTGTCCCACTATCACGTTGGCGCCGTCGTGCGCGGGACCAGCGGCAGCCTCTACCTGGGCGCGAACCTGGAAGTTCCCGGCCACATGCTGGGACTCAGCGTCCATGCGGAACAGTCGGCGGTGGCCAATGCCTTCATGCACGACGAGGGCGGCTTGACCTCCATTGCCATCACCGCCGCGCCCTGCGGGCATTGCCGGCAGTTCCTCAACGAGCTGTCGAATGCGCCGGGGCTGACGCTCATCATCAAGGGAAGCGGGGGAACCGGACGAGCCGGGTCGGCCAAGCTGCCGGCGCTTCTGCCTGCGGCCTTTGGTCCGAACGAACTGGGCGTCGCCGAGCGGCTGTTCAATAGCAAGAAGGTTGATCTGGAGCTTATCGCGGGCGTCTCGGATGAGTTGACCTCCGCCGCTTTGGGAGCCGCCGCCAAATCGTATGCGCCCTACACCAAAGCCCACTCGGGAGTGGCGTTGATCGCCTCCAGCAAGACCGTGTACGCGGGTTCTTACATCGAAAACGTGGCTTTCAATCCCAGCTTGTCCCCGCTCCAGGCAGCCTTGGTGGGTCTCATCATGGGCGATGAAGAGCCGGGCCGGATCTCCTCGGTGGTGCTCGTGGAGTTGGAGGGCGCAGCAATCAGCCAACTGAGCGCCACGCAAGCGGTGCTGGAAGGCCTCGCTCCGGCCGCCCGTTTGCGGCGCGTGACGGCGCGGCTGCGGAAATGAATTTTGGATTTTGGATTTTCGATTTTGGATTGAAGACCTCTCACAACCGGGGGTTTCGGTGCCTTAATCATGTAGCCCAGTCATGTAGTTATCGATCAGCGGGGATTTTAGATTGAAGACTTCCCATTTTCATCTGGACATGTCTTTCCCAAGCAAACGGTTCTTCAGTCCAAAATCCAAAATATTTCCTCCGCATGTCATCCTTCGCTGCGCTCAGGATGACAGGTGGTGAGATCAAATCAAAGGAAACCACGCCGGGTCTCGATCCTTGTGCGTAGACTCATCGTCTACCGGTCTTCAATCCAAAATCCAAAATCCAAAATCCAAAATGAAAAGACTCACTGCCCCGCCGCCAAAATACCCTTCCACCGCTCCCATGCATCGGTGCGCGCCTTGCGGTTGGCGTCGTTGGCGTCGGGAGCCTCTCCGGCGCGCATGAACCCGTGCCCGGCGCCGTCGTAGGTGACTGGTTCGTAGGTCTTGCCCGCCGCCTTCATCCCGGCGATCGCGTCCGGAACCGTGGCGCCGATCCGCGCGTCGTTGCCGGCATAGAACCCGTAGACTGGGGCCTTGATGCGCGCCATCGCGTCCTTATCCGGCGGCGGACCGTAGAACACAAAGGCGGCCGCGAGGTCGGCGCGCTTGGTGGCGAAGCGGAAGCTCTGGCCGCCGCCCCAGCAGAACCCCGCCACGTATAGCTTGCCGTTCGCCGCCGGAATCTTCAGGGCATAATCGGCGACAGCGTTGAGGTCCGCCGTAATCTGGTCAGGATTGAGATGGCTCACCGCCTCAACCGTCGGGCTACTCATGCCGCCTTGCCCCTGGGGCCCCTGGGGGAAGGCGCTACTACGGCCACCGTTTGGTCCCATGCCGGAAAGGAGATCAGGGGCGACGGCAATGTAGCCGGCTTCGGCGAGCGTGTCCGCCATGTCCTCCACCCAGTCGGTCATGCCGAATATCTCGTGGATTACCAGGACCACCGGCGTTTTGTCCTTCCGCTCGGGATAGACAACAAAGGTTTCGACGGCGCGGTTGTCGTGCTTGATGGTGACCCACTCGCGATGGCGCGGCGATTTCTCCACTTTCGCGCGCGCCCAATCCTGGGCGGAAGCGGCGTGCCCGGTAAGCAGCGTCGCGAGAACAATGAAAAGGATCTGGTTGATGCGTTTCACTGTGTAATGCCTCCTGTCAGTCATAGCCAGCTTGCCGATTCCAGATTGACGATTTGAAACAGCTTTCAGCTATCAGCGGTCAGCTCTCAGCACGAAAGGCCGGTTCTTTCTGATAGCTGATGGCTGATGGCTGACTGCTTTTCAATCGTCAATCGTCAATCGGCAATTTTTCCTAGGGCCACCCCACGCCGCCGTTCTCATCGTAGAACACTTCCGTAAGGTTCGGCCCGTCCAGGTAGAGAACCGCAAAGCCGTTGAGCACGCGTTCGGGGACATCCGGGTCATGGGCCAAACGCTTTTCATACCAGGCCACGTTCGGGTTCGCCAGATCCGAGGCCAAGGCCCACGGCAGCCCGCCGTGACCATTGACGCGGCAGCGAACGTTCCCCGTGGTGGCGGTGGTTTGATACACCGCTCCGGCATGGACGTGGCCCCAGTACCAATAATCGGGGCCGGTGCCGGTGGGGAACGCGCTCATCACCTGCGACCAGACGGTGGTGGTGGCCGATCCATCCTGGGTGAGACCGTTGTGGTGGGTCAGCACGATCACCTGCTTGCCCTTCGCCACCTGGGCCTGTAGGAACCGTAGTTGAACTTGCGGTCCGCCCTGCGAATACAAGGCGCCGTCCAGATAAAGCTTCTCCTCGTCGGAGTAATACGCCGAGTCGAGTCCGACGATCACCCAATTGCTGTTTTCGAGGGCGAAAAAGCTATGCTGCTGCTGGAGGGCAAACCGGCTGCCGGCCAAGGCCTTTTGAAAATAAGCGTCCCCGCCGGGGTACATTTCGTGATTGGAGTTCAGCGCCAGCGCGCCCAACGGCCCGGCAGGCCAGAGGTCGAGCAGAAAGTTCTGTTCCTGGTCGTTCGTGCCGGCATAGTAGACGTCGCCGAGGTGAATGGTGAGGTCCAGCTCAAGGTTGGCCATTGCCTTCCTGACGCGTGTGCTCGGCGCCGGGTTGGCGGTCGTTCGCCAATCCCCGGTGCCCCAGTCGCCCGCCATCCCGATCTGTATGGAATCCGGTATCGAAATCACATTCGGAGCAGTGGCGGGGAAGGCGTGCTTGCCCAGGACCAGGTGTTCCATCCAGTAGGCAACCGCCTCGGTCCAGCAAGGATCGAGTTGCTCATACTTGCCGGTGCCCCAGATCTCACCCTGCGCATTCACATCGACCTCGACTCCTGCGCCGAGCGTTTCCAGGACTCCATCCTGATCGTCGGAAAGGACGCTGTGAGCCAGCAGCAGATCGTGCTTGACGGCAGGGTCCTGTGGAGGCGCCACACCCGTCTGACTGAAGCTCAATGCGTGCTGGTGGGCCTCCGCCAGGAGTGGCGCGATGTGCTTCTGCTGGTCCGGCGACAAGGCGGCGTACGCATGCTTGATCCGGCCGGCGATTGCTGGGTCGATGTTCAGCTTCATGTTTCAGTCCTCAGTTCTCAGAAGGCAGTAGGCAGTAGGCAGAAAGCAGAAAGCAGTCGGCAGTTACCAGTCGACAGTCTGTCAGGGGGTCGCCGCTCCGCGCTCGCCACAGCCTGCTGTGTGCTTGCCGTCTGCGCGATCTTCACTTTTGCCATTTGCCATTTGCCATTTGCCTTTCTTCTGGCGAAAGAAAAAAGGAAAGAAAGGGAAATAGGGGGCGACCTAACCCAGGGCTCGCGCCCTGGGCTAAATTCTGTCGCCGCTCCGCGGCTTCGACTGTTACTGCCAACTCCCAACTGCTGACTGCCGACTGCCAACTGCCGACTGCCACCTGCTGACTGCCTACTGCCAACTGTCTTCTAAAGCTCCCATCCTTCCCGCCGTGCCGGGCTGAGATACGGCTGCGCCGAGGCTACATTCGTGACCTTAAGGCCCGCCCGGTCCCACGAGAGGCTCTCCCCCACGCGCAGCGCCGCGTTGGCCAGTTGCAAGGTCTCGGTGACCATGCCGGAAAACTCGAAGTTCGCGCCGGGTTTGGTCTTGCCCCCTTTGCAGGCGTCGAGCCACTCGCGATCGTTGCCGGGCGAGCGAGGCAGCGTCTTGGGGGGCGGCGTGAAGGCCTTCATTCTGGACGCGGGAATCAGCCGCGGCCGGGAGCCATTGAAGCCGCAGAGGATTTTGCCCGTGTCGCCGACGAACAGCAGGCCTTCTCCGGGTTCTCCGCTCATCCTTTGCGACGCGTCCATCTCCGCCGGACGAGGCGGCAACAAACCGCCATCGTACCAGGTGAGCCTCACCGGCGGCATGTCGCCGCGCGCCGGGAAGTTGAGATAGATGATGGACGCGAGCGGATAGGTCTCGTCGTGGCGTTCCGTCGAGCTCGCCTGCACGCTCGATGGCGCCTCCAGCTTCATGACGCGGAAAATGGTATCGAAACTGTAACAGCCCATATCGCCCAGCGAGCCGCAGCCGAAGTCGTACCAGCCTCGCCAGGAAAAGGGCAGGTAAGCCTGGTTGAAGGGACGCGTCGGCGCCGGACCCAGCCAGAGGTCCCAATCCAATCCCTCGGGAACCGGTTGCGTTTCCGTCGGGCGATCGACGCCTTGGGGCCAGAAAGGACGGCTCGACCAATTGAGAACTTCGCGCACCGGTCCGATGGCGCCGCCCCAAATCCATTCACACAGCGCACGCGTCGCTTCCGACGCCTGATTGGCCACCGCCACCTGGGTGGCCACGCCGGTTTCGCGCGCGATCTCGGCAATGCGCCGCGCCTCGTAAAGCGTGTGGGTCATCGGCTTCTGGCAGAAGACGTGTTTGCCCTTCTTCATGGCCGCCGCCGAAACGTTAGCGTGCAGGTTGTCGGTGGTGCACACCACCACGGCGTCCACATCCTTCTCTTTATCCAGCAATTCGCGGTAGTCGCTGTAAGCGGCGCAACCGCGCGAGTTGCCGGATCGCTTCTTGAGGCCGTTATAGGCATCCACGATCTTCTGGCAGGGCTCGCGACCGGCTACGCCGCCGGTCACCCGCATCGAGTGGGTCAACTGGATCGGTTGCTCCGGGCTCAGCCAGTCCCAGCCGGTCGTGACGCCGAGCAACTCGCGCACTGAGTTGCGAAATTCGTTCCCGCCCCACTGCGGGTAATCGGAACTGCTCCGGTTGACGTCGCACACCGCCACCCCTTGCACGTCGGGCTGCTTCAAGAACTCCAGCATCACGCGCAGACCCTGCGCGCCGACGCCGATAAAAGCGATGTTGACCTTATCGCTGGGAGGAACATAGCCGGCCCCGCCCAGCACGTGGCGCGGGACAATGGAGAAGCCGGCCGACAAACCGGCCACGGTGGCCGCCGCTCCGCCCAGGAACTTGCGTCGAGAAAATGCGTCTTGCGAACCGCCTTCGGAATGATTCTTGTTCATCTTTTCGTCATCTCCTGAAGCAGTTGCTGGCGCCGGGTGGCGTGGCGGGTAAAGGCAGTCGGTAGAGGCGGCTTTGCGCCGCCAGTGGCGAGCTAAACTCGCCACTACAGTCGGCATCGGCGAGGTGAACTCGCCGCTACAGTCGCCATTGGCGAGGTAAACTCGCCGCTACCGCATCAAATTGACCCACTCCCATCCCAGGCTGCCTTCACTCGTCACTCGCCACCTGCTGGTCGCCCCTTCCTCCCATTCTGCTTCAAGAGAAAATGGCACGTTTTGCTGCGATTTGCCACAGAAAAGAGTGGCGCGGTGCTGTCCCAATTTTCCCTCGTCTGCTGACTCCCGTCTCCTGTCTTCTTCTTGGGAAGAGAGATTCTTCGCTTCGCTCAGAATGACATACCGATGGGGGCCCTCCCTCGGATTACCCGACGCTGCATGCACTACGTTAGTTAGCCTAGACAAGTGACCATCCCAGGAAGAGGGGCGAATTTCGCGTTTCGATTTTCGAATTTCGCGTTTTCGACTCTTCAACCTTCGACCGTCAACTTTCGACTTCTTACGCGAACGGCACGGGACCCTTTTCCACCCGCGGGATCAACGGACCGCTGATGCCCATGGCGGTGGAGATCTTCTTGATGATCTCTTCCGGGGTTGGTTCCTTGCCAGCGAGTTTCCCCGCCACCACCTTTTCCAGGTAGTGGCGCACATTCTCTTGGCCGGCGGTCTTTTTCGCCAGTGCCCTCTTCAGCCGACGATTCTGGCGGGTGATCCGGGTAGCGGTGCGGCCGGCGTCTCTGGACAGGGTGTGATAGCGGCCCCGCTCGATGTGGAGGGAAAGCACGTCGGCCTCGCGCGCCGGTTCACCGGCCACGTGGGCGAGCACCAGGCTTTCCACGATCGCCCCGGCGTCGCCCGTCGGGTTGGCCAGGTATTCCGTCAGCAGTTCCTTTACTTTGGGACGCGCGGCGGCCACCGCGGCGGCATAGTCAGGAGCGGGCCGCGGCGTCATTGGCCCCTTTTCGTTTTGGTGTGCTTCATGGTTCAACATAGTTTTCTTCACCTCCAGAATCGGTAGACAGTAGACGGTAGTCGGTAGATGGGGAAGAAGGAAGACGGTAGACAGTAGACGGCATACGGGCTCTTTCCTGCGTCCCCCCGTCTGCTGTCTACCGTCTACTGTCTACCTTTCCGGTCTACCGTCTACCCTTGCGACCCCGAAATGGGTTCGTAATGGGTTCGGTCCAAAGGCCTCCCCTTTGTTTTCAGTAAGTCAATGGCTTCGGACCTGTCAAAATCATCATCGATGAGCGGCTGTAACGGCGGTGTCCTTACCGCCGATTCCGGCATGTCAACCGGGTAGGGCCGAGCGGCGCTCGGCCTGGGCCGGGGCGTACCCAACGATTCTCGGACGTCAAGCGCCCCGCTTTGGACCGGCGTTGTTATCGCGGGCGATCTCTTGTGTTGAGGGGCTGGACAAGTTTTTCGGCCGTGCCTTGGCGTCAGGGGTGGGGACATCACCGCTACACCTTGGCGGTTGGGATGGGGAGTCTCACTCGCAGGCTCGGCGGTCGGCTCGGCTTGTAGCGGCGGTGTCCCCACCGTCGATTCCTCGGCCTGTGCCGGCGGTGTCCCCGCCGCCGATTTTGTCCTCATCCCAAGCATGAAGCCCAAGATGCACGCCAGCATGAGTAGCGGCAGCGTCGTGACCGCCGATCTCGCGTCCGGCCCTTCCGCTTGAGGGTTCGGAGCTGGAACGTCACTGGCAGGCCCTGCGATTGCCGGTTTGGGATCGGAAGCCGAGTCGCCAGCCTGATTGCCATCGCAGGAGCCAACGGAGCCAGACGTGCTCGTGGGCTCCTCGACCGCCTCGGTCGCCTCACCCGGCTCTGAAATCGGCGGTGGGGACACCGCCGCTACCTCAGGCTCAGCATCTGACTCGGCGGGCGCCCCAGACGGGCCTGGTTTTGCCGCAGGCCGAGCGCCGTTCGGGCCTACCTGCTGATCCTCCTGCTGGATCAGCCGCCACTTTCGGTCTTCCACTCTCATCTTCATAAAGAGGCGGGTCTTGGCATCGATATCACGGTCCACCATCCAGATCTCGCGCGCCAGATACCAGTCCGTCGGCGCGGCGGGCGCAATGGCGGCATCGCGTTTATTCTGGGGGAGGAAGACGTGGGTCTCCATGAACAGCATGTAGAGTTCGGTGACGTCGTGCAATTCCTGGTTCAGGTTCGCCAGCAGCAATTCGTTGGGGAGATCAAGCCGGGGGTCGTAACCGGGCTCGTCCTCGGCGGTGGGGGCTTCCTCATCCTTCCATACCGGGTCGCCCGGCGGCGGCCAGGGACGGCGAGCCTTGAGGGCCGCCTCGCGCTCCTGCTGCAACTGAATCAAGTCGACAAACTGGTTGAAGATGGTGGCGCCGCGGTAGCTCGCCTGCTTGCCGTAGATGGCGGTTAAGTGGGGGAGGACATTGGAATAGTCGCATTGCTCGGCCTGCTCGATCAGGATCTTGAGCTTGTCGCTGAGGACCTCGTACTTGGCGGGGCAGTCGTCGATTTTGCGCAAGCCCTTCTCCAACACTTCCGCTTGCGAGACGTCGGCCACGTCGTGGTTGATCTGGAGATGCATGAGCCGGCGCTGGATTTCGAGGGCTTGCACACGCTCGTACATCCGGGCCGATTGGGAACGCTCCAACTGGCCGCGGCGCCAGCGGAGGGTGGCGACGTCCTCAATCACCATGCGCTGGCCGTCGTGTTCGGGAGGGTAGCCCTTGAGGAGGGAGTTGAGAATGCGGGTGCGCTCGGCGGGGTCCTCGCCCAGGGTGTCCATCACCTCGAACTGGGTCTGGGCGTAACGGCCGTGCTTGAAGTTGTTTTGCGAAGAAACCTGCTTGCCGCGATCGGTGGACGGTCCGGTGGACTTCTTCGCATTGGATTGATTGGCGACCACCTGCTTTTCGGTCACCACCTTGGGTCTTAACAAGGACTTCTTGCTCATTGTCTCTCCTTTCCCCTTCGATACTCGAAACTAGAAATTGGAAACTGGAAAATGGAAAATGGAAACTCGAAAACCGAAAACGGCTAACCGCTAACCGATAACCGTGAACCGATAACCGTGAACCGATAACCGTGAAAAATGCGCCTTCGGCGAATTTCGATTGTCGAGTTTCGATTTCCTTTCAATGCCGATATTCGGAGTGAGCTGGCCGCGTGGCCTTGGGAATCGCTCGAAAACCGATAAGGCACGCATTTTCATCCTCATAGCAAAACGCCATCCCAATCCGGGCACACGGCGGCCTCACTGCTCCAGAATCAAGGCTAGCACCTGAAAATGAGACAATGGAGACAAATGAGACAAATGAGACACTTTTTTTTGCTACTGTGGAATCAGATACTTAAGTGCCCCAAAACGGTCGCCGCTTCCGAAAAATCGAAAAAGTGTGGCATTTTGCCACACTGGGGCCCGTCGGCCCTGGTCGTAGACGGACGACAGGGCGGCGGAGCCGCTGGTTGTTGTCAAGGATTAAATGCTATCTTAGTACATCGTTCCGGTAGTTCCTCGCATCATGGGGAACTCAAGTTCATGGTGGGGAAACACCCAGAGTTTTGATGGCAAGGCCCGGATTTATCCGCTGCTAAAAGACAAACGGTGTATGGCGTATGCGCCCTTTCGCAGGGGAGAGGGTCAAGAGTTTCTATATTTTCCAGCCCTCTGACTTGGAGAGAGTATCTGGAGTTTCTACATTTTTCAGCCCTCTCCCTTGGGGAGAGGGTCTGGAGTTTCTACATTTTCACAGGGAGATGTCTCAAGCTAGTCCTCCCCGGCGGGGCTCCCGCGCTCACAAATAGGTCGGTTCTTGCATTATTTAGTTGACAGACCGACTTGGGCGTGTCATCCTTCTCTTGAGCCTA
>DATFYM010000066.1:0-24323 GCA_035315065.1 Terriglobia bacterium | reverse complement strand
CTGACCTGCTACGGCACGCCTTCGGCGTGGATGATAATGTCGTTTCTCTCCCACTCTAAATCCTGTTCCAAAAATGCTGTCCTCAATGGGGGTCACTTCAACCGAGCATTACTGGGTCACTCTTGGCGAGCGCCGAAGGGTACTCCCCAAAAACTGTTAAGTACCCCCCTTGGGCTCGCCGTGACAGTGCGCGTTGTAGCAGCGAAGTCAAGTGTCGCACGGTGATTATGGTTTTGCCCCAGGGGCAGCCTGAACCGGGATCTTTAAGCGGGTCGGCGGGGCCGGCGGCGGATCAGCGACCAGGGTGATCACTAGGCTACTTGTGTGCAGCCACCAGCCGTGAAAGATTTGACCGTTGAGGTAACGAACCCGCAGCGGAAACCAGCCATCGGGCCCGCATGACGGCGGAGAGGTAAGAGCCGAGCCTTCTATACGCCCAGCTCCGCCTTCCCTCCGGCTCTCCAGCCCACCGACGGGGCTCACGACCACACTCCGCGTGTCGAGTCGAAGCCCCACGCGCAGCGCTTTGAGCGCGCTCTCCTTGCCGCTCCAAAGCAGAGCCAGAAGTCGGGGCCGGTCCGCCGCGAGCGCCTGCGCCACCAGCGCTTGCTCTTCGGCGGTGAAATAATCGGTGACAAAATCGTCGCTGTGCGGCTCGATCGCTTCCAGATCACAACCCAGCGCGCCGCCGGCCGTCATGACGGCACAAATCGCTGTGCCGGCCCGGTGGCTGAGCGAGATCGCAATGGCGGCCAGTTGGTCCGCGAGAAAGACCTCGGGCGCGCCGGACCGCGCCGGGCGGATCTCGATGCCACTAAGCGCCTGGGGGTCCCCGGACATGTTCCAGTAAGCGGCTAGGGCCCGCTTAGCTGTCCAGCGGCCCAGCCGCCAGTCGGCACGACGCTTCGAAAAGCGCAGGCCATCCAGTTGGACCACCTCGCTCTCGCTGAGCCAATCGTTCTCCGCCGACACATCCGCTTCGGTCTGTTCCAGCCAATAAACGTCCATCATCGAAACTCGAAACTCGCGAAGATGGGGCACTCAATTCGAAACTCGAGACAACTCGAGACCTTGAAACTCGTGAAAATATTCTTCTTTACCCTCCCCCCTGTCGCCTTATAGCTCACAGAGGATGAGCGCGCAACCACCTGTTTGGCATGAGCGCTGCGATGAGGAAATCACTCCTCTCGCAATTCCTTCCATGGCCGCTCTCGACGAATGAGCCCTTCTCGAACCCTAAATCAGCAATAGGGTGTATTTCGCGCGTTATCATACTAATGAAACTAAACGACATCGCGGCTTCCGTTGAATTTGCCCATCTTCGACTCTGGCAAACCTGACGGGTTGGCGATCCTGAATCTGTGATCGGATTCCGCACCCGTTCCCCAATTCGTGCTGGAGAGAAGTGCGCCGTCGATACAAACTTCCCCAAAAGCAGGGTCAAAACCGCCGTAACCATCTGATTTAACGGCGAATATCCTGCGTGGGTTTGTTCCTCCCGATTTTCGCATAAGCTAATGATACAACTTGCTTTAGCTGTCCTGGCTTTGTTTGGGTTTGTTGGCCTTCCCAAACCGTGCTCGGACGAATCGGCAATACAGAACGTCAAAATTGGTCGCAACTTGCCTAAAAACGAGCCTAGAATCCCTGTAACCGACTGATTCGAAAACCAGTTCATCGCCGTGGCTTTGTTTCTCCCGATTCGATGCTAACATAATGATGACAAGATCCCTAAAGCCCCTGGCTTCGGGTGGCTTCGTCTGCTTCAAGATGGCCCCCCTCGGCCCGATTCCGGTTCCAATCGCAATCTTCCAATCTCCAATCTCTGTTTCCCGTTCTCCGTGATCTTGAATCTCAAACGTCCCGAGTCAATCTTGAATCTCGAATATGTCCCGAGTGTTCCGAGTTAATCTTGAATCTTGAATCCTGAATCTCGAATTCTCCAAATCTTCGACCCACCGTCGCGAGTCCCGGACCAGCGCCCGCCACCCTTTACCCTGTCCCCTAACAGACGGATACCTTCGTGTTCAACCAGGAGATATAATATGACATCCTCGATACTGTTGTCAAGGGTTTTTCGGGGCTACGGGCTGGTCGCTGCCAATAGGCTCGACGAGGTTCGGCCGCGCATCTTAGGAAAAACCCCGGATGCCCGCTCGCTTGGCGGCCTTTTGCAAATCGCCGTCGAGCGTAGCCAGCGGCGCGTTGTTGCCGGATTGCCTGCTCAAGATAGGCAGCATCGTATGCCGAAAGGGTATAAGCACGCGCCAGCGGCAGAACGTCGCGGACGCTCTCGCTCACCGCTTGATCGCCCTGAAGGAGGAATGTAGAGTCCCTCGAGTAAAGCAACGAAGCGCAGGATTTCCGGCTGCTTCAACCGCTTGCGGCGCTCACCTACCAGCAGAGCGTTGGCAATTTCCAGGCCCCATACAGCCGGAACGACGACGGCCTGTCCCCTTAGGGCGACGAGGACCCTGTCCGCATATTGGCTGGCTTCGTCCGGGAAGCACCAGGCAAGTGCCACGGACCCGTCAACAACAACGCCGCTCACAACCGCCGCCCCTGATTGATCATTTCGCGAACGCTCATGGTGTCGGGCCTGACCCGCTTGCGCAACGCTCGCATGCCCTCGACAATCTCCTCGTGCGCCAGCTTGGGACTCACCTCTCCAGCCGGCGCCAGCACCGCTGCCGGAACGCCGTGTCTGGTAATCGTGATCCTTTTGCCTCTGGCCACCCGATCGAGCAGAGCCGACAGGTGAGTTTTCGCTTCAAATGCGCCGATCATCTCCATAGATCGATCACCATCCAACTGGTTTCAACTGGTTTGATACTAACCTCAAACTGCCTTTTCACCAAGTTTGCACAGGGCGGGGCAAGCAGCCAAAATGGGAGCCGGCTGAATGTGGTGCGCACGAGGGCCAAGTGTTTTCAGTTGAAGAGATCTACACGGGCTACCCAGCACGATACTGGCCGGTCGACAGTCCGAATGCGCTGTCGATTCCCTTCGGACCTGGTTGCCACCACACGATTCGCCGAGTGAGATGAACGTGCCTAACACGCGCGTGAAGCCGACGCGCCGGTCGTTGGGAAGTGAGCGCGCGCGTAAATAGCAAGCGTACCGCGGGGCTCTCTTTCTAGCCCTGCGGTACTTCAATGTCCTTTCATCCTTGAAACTGAGATTCCCCGTTCGATTCGGTGCGCGCGCCCGGCAACGACTCCGTCAAAAGACGGAAGAGCCGCAGGGCCAGGGAGCGGGCCCGGCGCTACTTGCTTCAGTCAGTTCCAGCCATAGCACGTGCGTCGTGTCGGCCTATCCCAGGAACTCCCGCCGCGGCGACCGCTACGAGGTGGCTGCGAGCATCGCCATTTTGCTTACGGGGCTGCTCGGGCCTCAGCTCCTCCTTCGCCATGCCGCGTTCGACCGCATGGATGAGATAAGGGCGAAGGTTGGCGGGCGGGAGGATATGATGTAGCGCGCCCACCTCGAGGGCTCGTTGCACGCTATGGACGTGGTCAAACTCGTCGGCCACCTCTCCCAGCTTCTCGGAGTGCACCACTTTGAAGAGTTCGTTCCGCTCGGACCGCAATTTGCCCTTTAACTTGCTGTCGGCGGTCCCGGCTATCGCCTGGTCCAGAGCCTGAATGCGCGCGTCCTTACGCGCCCTGGTTTCCACTTCACGGGCGAAAACGACGGCCGCCGCCGGAGCGCCGCCAATGACGGAGGCGTACGATCCCTCCAGGGCCGCCACCTCGAGATTTTCGTTCAGGACCCGCGAGAAAACGACATAAGCGCCCCCGTGATAACGGGAGATCACGCAGAAGACGATGGGGCCTTTGAAGTTCACCACCGCCCTCCCGATCTCGGCGCCGTACTCAAGCTGCAACTTGCGCAGCGACTCGGGCGAGCCGTCAAACCCCGACAGGTTGGCCAAAACCACTACCGGCCGGTTGTTGCTCGCCGCGTTGACGGCGCGAGCGACCTTCTTCGAGGAAAGCGGAAAGAGCGTCCCGGCGGTCCATTGATCCGGACCGTCGGCGGGGACAAATCCCAGCCGAGGCACCGGCCGGGACTCGATGCCGATCAGGCAAACGGGATAGCCACCGAGATGGGCATCCCAGACCACCGCCGTCTCCGCAGCCCGCATGCCGGCCCATCGTTCCAGCGGGCGTTGGTCCTGGTCAACCACCGCCATCATCACCTGACGGATATCGAAGGATTTCTTCCGCCCGGCATTCTTCTCGTCCGAGAAGATCTCACCCACCCACGCGAATCCGTCCTCGCCGCCGTTGTTGTGGGGATAAAGCCGCACATCCCGGTCCACAGGGTCGGCGGTCGCGGCCTTGCGGGGAAATCGCTCACCCGGCGCGACGTAGGTGTGCTCATAGTGGCGCAACAGGATTTGGCAAGCTCCATCGAGGTCACGGGCCCAGTACTGCGCCTGGCCGTTAAGACCCATGATGCGATCGTAGCCGCCGATCCCTTGATTGTCCTCCGCCGAGACACCGCCCGAGTAGTCCAGGGCCTGCTTGCCGGTGAGCACCATCGCCGCATTCGGCGTCATCACCAGAATGCCCCGGGTGTGCATGAGCATGGTGGCCTCGGCGTTCCAGTACGGCTGCGCCCCGACGTTGATCCCGTTGATCACCAGATTCACTTCGCCGCCCGCCTGGGTGAACTCCACCAGGCTCCGAAGGACGCGGCCGATCCAATCCATGTTCTCCACCCCGCTGTCCATGGAGATCTTCGCGCCGGCCGAGATGGCAAACCATTCCAACGGCACGCCCTTCACTTCGGCCAGATTCAGGGCCGCGATGATACGCCGGCATTCCGGTTCGGCGATAGCGCCGAGGTCCTTGCTCGGATCACCCAGCACCATGACCCGCGTCATGCCTTCGGGATATTTGGCGGTGAAGTTGCGGATGATGCCCACGATGATGTTGGCTTTGTTTTGGCCGTAGGGACGATCTACGGGAACCAGTTGGCCGTCTGAATCAAGATCGTGCTCGATGAAATCGCCAGGGGGGAAATCGGCCCGCGTATCTTGGGGAGCGGGGGTGAGCATGTTGATGATTTCATACGGGTAGATGAGTCCGCGCTGGCGCATCCGGACGACTTTCTGGTCGTACTCCGCCAGCGGTTTGAGTGGTTGCAGCCGGGTGGCGGGCCGGTAAGTGACGAGAAAACCGTGGCCGCCCGGGCTCGAGATGCGCACCAGCATGTCACGCGGTTCGCCGGTCTCGGGATTGGGAATGCGGGCACGCACCACCACCTGTTCCAACCCCAGGCCCTCGGTCTTGGGGGCCAGCTTGTGCACAATAGCGTGCAATTCATCCGGCTTCAGGTAGAGCGGCGGCCACACGTAGAGGAGTATCCGGTTCCAGCAGAGGCGCTCGTGGGGAGCCCGCCGCGACTGAAAGCGCCGGATGCCCGCCAGTGCTTCCGCCAGCATGCGCTCCAGATGCGGCAGTTCGACGATGCGGCCAGCGTCATCTCTCACCGGCGTGAGATCGCGTACTTCCGCACACGCGAACAGCCGCTCATCCTTCGGGTTATCGCGGGCGATGCCATGAAAGAGGTAGACGTCTTCCACCGATGGCAGCCGCTCGATTCGAAAATTGTTCAGCCGCCAGAGGTTCAGACGTTTGGCCATCATCGGGTGGAGTCCGCGGTAGAGCTTTTCTTCTTCATACGCATTCTCGCCGGGGCGATACGTGAAGTGCTGCATGCCGCCAATGCCCTGACCGCGACCGGGGCCGGCGACTGCTACTAAAATGCGCCGGATGGAACGAGGAAAACCGACTTGGTTCAGCATCGAGTTAACTTCCTGCTGCATGGCCTCCGGATTGCCCGACGCGCCGGAATGCCACAGGTAAAAATCGATGACGATATCATGGTCCGCCGGTACTGCCGTGATCAGGGGAACCATGGTCTCCACCGCCTGCGAGAGCCGGGGGTACTCGGCGTGGGTGGTGAACACATGGACGAGCTTCCCCTTTTCGTTGTATTCCGCCGATATAGAGCATTGCCCATCCACCGCCTGGCTACGCAAATCCATGAGCGGTCGCATGCGATAGTACCGGCGCGTGAGGACTTCCAACATCAATTGGCGTAAGGCGACGTCAGCGGTCCCGAACCGGCCGGAGAACAGGCCCACCAACGGCTGCGGGCATTCGATCAGCGCGTTGAGTCTCTCGTCGCGGTCCGCGGCCAGCGGATCGGCGGTCAGGGAGTCCAGGTGCTGTTCCACCTGCCCGTACGCTTGCTTCCGGGCCCGCTCAAACAGCGGTTGATCGAAGTAGCGGTATCGCACTTCCCCGGCCAAGTCGCTGACGCCGGGAAAGAGCCCCCGGGTCATGGAAACCATCCGGTCGAGGAGCGCCCGAAAACCACCGTCGGCGCTTGGTGTTAGAGCTTCGACGTGCTCAAGACGCTGCTCGAGCACGGCTAGAATAGGCGCGATTTGCTTTTCCATGCGCTGGTGCGATTTATAGATCCAGAGCAAAGTCTCTTCCAGTTCGGGCGAGCGATCGAGCGTTCGCACGCCATAATGAGCCAGCACTCGCCCCAGGGCTTCGACGAAGGCAGGCGGGAGTCCCTCGCCGCGTGTCTCGATGGTGCGCAAGTAGGAAAACAGATAAGCCTCGGCGGTAGGTGCTTCACCACTGGTGGGACCGTTTACCTCAGGCTGGCGGTGGAACAAAGAGCATATGTCCACGAAGATGTTGAGGATCTCCTCTTCCACCCGCCTTGCTTCGTCGCTACCCGCGGGCACTTCACGATGCTGACTCCATTCGGCGATGAGCCGGGCGGAGTGCGACGGGTCCACATCAAAGCCCAGCATGAGCTGCCGGAGTTCTTCCAGGTTCTGGCGACAACGAGAGGGCACGGCCTCGCCGTCCTTGTCCGTGGCGAGTGACGCACCAAAAACCACCCGCTCGGCCGACGCGGCCGCATCATCGCCGGCGGCGGGTTCGATTTGCACGAGAGGGGCTCCGGTGTTGACCTGCACGTTCGGTATCGTCAGCACGTGCCGGACTTTTCCCGAAAACGGAGCAACCACCTGCATCTCCATTTTCATGGCCTCGAGCACCGCCAAGCGATCCCCGACCGAGACTATGTCGCCAGCCTTCACGGCAATGGAGACGACCACCGCCGGCGCCGGCGCGTGCACCACGCCCCCATCATCCCGATCGATCCCGTGCGAGACGCCGTTGACCTCGATCCGGTAATTCAGTCCTTGGACGATGGAGACGATGTGGAAGCGCCGCCCGCCGCCGGTGAGCCAGTACTCAAACGGACCCAGGCGGTCGAGGTGGACATCGAGACGCGATCCATCCGCCTCCACCCGGTACTGCCGGGGCCCGAGGCGATAAACCTTGAGCGAGTAGGAATGGCCTCGATAGCGTAGTTCCACCGTCCGACCTACTTCACTCCGGACGTGTGGCCGCCCGCGCACGGCCGACGCGTAGAACTGCGCCTGCTCCACGGCCAACTCGGCATCGTAGGCTTCGATTGCCGCCTGCACCAGCGCCACATCGGCGTGATACCGCGAAAGGTGGCTGCCGTCCATCGCCAAGCGATCCAGCCATCCGACATCTACTTCCCCTCGCTCGACTTCGCTGCGGCTCAGCAATTCCAGAAGAAATGCTTTGTTAGTGGCTCCTCCCTTGATGACGACCACGCTCTCGCGCAGGGCCCTCCGGAGCCGGGAGAGCGCCTCTTTCCGGTTCTGGCCATAAGCGATGATCTTGGCGATCATGGAATCGAACTCGGGTGGAACGACGTCCCCTAGCGCCACACCGGTGTCAATACGCACGCCTGGCCCCGTCGGGGTCTTGAATCGCTCAATGACGCCTGGGGCGGCAGCAAAGCCGTTGTCAGGGTCTTCGGCATTCAGCCGCACCTCGATGGCGTGACCGGCTGTGCGCGGCGGCTCTGCTTCCAGACGGCCGCCACGAGCGATGTGAATTTGAAGTTTGACCAGATCGAGCCCGGTCGTGCATTCCGTCACCGGATGCTCGACCTGCAGCCGGGTGTTCATCTCCATGAAGGTGAAGCGACCGTCGGCGGGTTGATACAAAAATTCCACGGTGCCGGCGTTGCGATAGCGCGCCGCCTGGCTCAGGCGCACCGCTGCCTCGCGCAGCGCCTGATCTTGTTCTGGAGAGAGCGCGGGCGAGGGCGCCTCTTCGAGAATCTTCTGGTAACGGCGCTGGATCGTGCAGTCGCGCACACCGGCGGCCCACGTCGTCCCGTAGTAATCGGCGAGGATCTGGACCTCGATGTGGCGCCCACCTCCCACCACTTGCTCCATGAAAACGGTTGGGTCCCCGAAGGCCTTGAACGCCTCAGCACGGGCGCTCTCAAATGCTTCAGAGAGTTGGCTCGGTGAATGCACGCGACGGATTCCGCGACCGCCGCCTCCGGCCGTAGCCTTGATCAGGAAGGGATAGCCCAGGCGCTCGGCCTGGCGCCGGGCGTCAGCGAGCGTCTCCACCGGCCCACCGCTCCAGGGCGCGACCGGTACCTGCGCCTGTTCGGCCAGGAGTTTCGAGGAGATCTTGTCGCCCAACCGCCGCATCACATCGCCATCCGGGCCGATGAAAACGATACCTTTATCTTGGCAAAGGTCGGCGAAGGCGGCGTGTTCGGCGACGAAACCCCATCCCGGCCAAACCGCGTCTGCGCCCGCGGCCAGCAACGCCCGTTCCAGCCGGCCATAGTCGACGTAGCTGCTCTTAAGCTGCTGGGTCTTCGGGTCAATGAGTTGAGCGGTACCGAGAAGCACCGCCTCGTCCGCCTCGCGCACGAACCGAGCATGCCGGTCAGGCTCGGTGAAGAGCGCGATCGTGCACAACGATGTGCCGTTCTCTTGATTGAACTCGCGCGCCGCATGAATGAAGCGCATAGCGGGTTCACCGCGATTCACGATAGCCACGCGTTGAAATTCGTGCTGCATAGGTGCCTCTCGGAAATCCGCCCAAACAAGGAAAGGAGGTCACAAGCCAGGGTTACGCAAGCCAAGTCAAGCGCCGACCTCCAGCTTTATTGGTTCATCGACATCGGTCGCCGCGGTCTGCAGCGCTTTCAGCGCCTCGGCATCGATGCTGTTGGGGAGGGCCACGGTCCGGTAGCCACTCAGACGTACGTGCAGATGTCCAGCCGAATCAATAACTTGAACGTCGAAGCTCCCCTGATCGGCGTCAGGAGTGACCACGGCGTACAACCGGCCCTCGACGGCATCCAGCGCACGCCGCGACGACACCCGATGAACGTGTAGCGGTAGACCCATCCGGCTCTGTAAACCCATCTCCCAGAGGCCAGCGGTTTGGAAGCAAAGCTCGATCAGCCGCGGCGCCATGAGCGTCGTCAGTTCTGGCGGGTGGTGATTGCTGGGCAAGCCTTCGGTCATCTGGCCGATGATCCGGTCCTCGTCCCGCCACGCCTGTCCCACAACTTGGTAGGCCGGTCCGTGGAAGTAAAGGCGATAAATGTCGGCGGCTTCGACGGCGGCTCCGTTCGGTCCGGCCGGTACCGACGCCGTCGCCGTCATCGTCGGGGGCTGCTGTTTCGTCAGCCGCACCCGGCCGGTGAAGTGCGTAGTTACTTGCGGCTCGGCCTGATTCGGAAGTTGCCGGCTGCCGGTCAACCGGCAATCGGCAACCAAGCCATCACCTTGCGGATGAACCACCGCCTGGATTGTCACCGTGCGCGGTTCACTTCGGTAGAACTTGAACGGCGCCAGGAAGTTCACGTCTTCGACAGCCTCGACGTGCCAGCCGGGAAGCATCGAGAGGGCGGCTTCCGCAAAGGCCTCGATGCCCATGACGCCCGGCAACACCGGCGTGCCGTCGATTTGGTGATCGTGCAAGAACGGTTGAACGGTTGGGTCAAGGGTGGTTTCGATGGTGAGGCCGTGGTTAAGGCCCATGCCTGAGACCTTGCCGATCATCGGCCCTTGCGCCGGCAAGCGTCCCTGGTGAGAGGCCTCTGCCGCGGTTGTATCCAGCCCACCGGTGTGGTCCCATTCATTCAGAAGAACACCGAGACGCTGGGCGATGACAATTTCACCGCGCGTTGCGCCGGCGGTCAATTCGCGGCGGATCAAAGGAATGCCCGCTTCGGGCGGTAGCATATCGATGCCCGCCATTTCCATCATCTTGGGGATGGACCCGCGGGTGGCCATACCGATGCCGCCCCACGCCGTCCAGTCGATCACGATGCCGCGTGTTGCCGGCCGGGTGGTGCGGAAGCTCGACGTAATCTTACACAACAGGTCGTTGGCGGCACTGTAGTCCGTCTGTCCTCCGTTGCCAAAACGGCCGGCGATTGAGCTGAACGCCACCGTAGCCCCAAGGGGCATATCGCTGATGGCATGCAGTAGGTTGAACCAGCCATCGCTTTTGACGTCGAACACCAGGTCGAACTCACGCGGGTCCTTATCGGGCAGGAAGTGGCTGCGCTCGATACCGGCGGCGTGCAGCAGCACGTCGATGCGGCCGCTCCTCTGGCGCACCTGGTTGATGATTGCGGCCACGCTGTCCGCATCCGTGAGGTTGACGCTGAAGTAGTGCGGTGTGCCACCGGCTGCCCGCACCGCATCGATGGCGCTCCGGGCGGCGTGCGCTCGCTCCAGCGCCGCCAATTCCTTTTCCACCAGTGCCGGCGTGGCTCGCTCGCCGCGTGCCTGGATTCGTGCAAACAGATCCCGCTTGAGGCCATCTTTGTCGCTCACGAAGCGCTGGAGATCAGTATTGTCCGGATCGGGCTCCGGCACTAAATCGAGCAGGTAGAACGTCCCGCCGGAAGCGACCGCCAGGTCGGCGGTGATAGCCGAGACGATACTTCCCGCCGCGCCGGTCACAAGAAAGACCGTGTCCTTGTCCAGCGCCAGACCGGGCTGGCCATCGGCCGCGGGCTGTTCCTCGAGGCCCACGGTCCAGCGTTGCCCTCCTTTGTAGCCGATCTCTACCGCGCCCGGGTCGCGCAGCGTCTCCTCGATGAGCATCTCGGCGAGCTCCGACGCCTCGCGGTCCGGTTCGAAATCGACCGCTTTGACCAGGGCGTCCATCCTCTCCCGCTTATACGTTTTGGTGAAGCCCGCCACCGCTCCGCCCAGCGGTGCCACCGCTCCGACCTCATCGTAACCGTGCTGCCCACCCAGCCTCGTTGCTGACACGAGGAACGTACCTGGAGGCGCGATCTGGTCGTACAGAGTCCGCATCGTGGTATAAAGCGACTTGACGCGCACCCTGATGGCCTCATGCCAGGTCGCCAAGTCCATCTCGCTGAGGTTCCCCTCGTTGTCCAGCGCGGGCAGCCAGTAGACTCCGTGCACCGGACCGGCGGCCAGCCAGTCCTTGAGACAAGCGGCCAGCGTGTCCGCATCCGGCGCGCCCTCGATTCTGAGAACTTCTACACCCATTGCCTGGAGTTGCTGCGCCAGCGCTTCTGCCACTCCGCCTTTGTCCGGCACTATCACTACGCGGCGTCCCGGGCCTAGCGTCACGCCCGTTGGTTTGCACAAAGTGAGCGGCGGGCGCAAGTTAGGCACCGGTACCCGGCGCGGAATACGGTTTGCGGCATCGAGGGAGGCGAGGATTGGGGGCGCAGGAGTTGCCGGCAACTTAGCCGAAGGCGCCGATGCCGCTAGTCCTTCCCGCGCCATTCCACGTTCTCCCGCCGCTGGAGAGTTCAGAACGGGCATCGTCGCCAAACCCGGCCGCCTGTCGTGCGCGAACTTGATCACATGGGCCAGGGTGGGGAATTCTCGCAGCTTGAGATTTTCATCGCGCGGAATGTTGTAGGCCGCTCGCACCGACGCGAACATCTCCGCCTGTTTCACGGTGTCGATGCCGAGGTCCGCTTCGAGGTCCAGATCCAAGTCCAACATGTCTTTGGGATAGCCGGTCTTTTCGGCCACAATCTCCAGCACCTTCTCCTTAATGGGATCGTCAGTCGCTGCTTGCGCCGGGGCCGCGGTCGGCTCGGGGTAGGAGAGCCCCGCTGTCGCTGGCGAGGACTGCCTCCCGCCGGCCAAGTCAGGGCGCTTCTCATAGACGAACCGGATTACGTGGGCCAAGGTGGGGTAATCGCGCAGCTTGCGGTTCTCGTCGCGCGGAATATTATAGATCTCGCGGATGGCCGCGAACATTTCCGCCTGTTTCACGGTGTCCACGCCAAGATCCGCTTCAAGATCCAGGTCCAGGTCCAGCATGTCTCTCGGATAGCCGGTCTTCTCCACCATCAAGGTCAGAATGCGTTCCTTCACGGGATCGCCGGCGCCCTCTTCCGCAGACGTCACCGCGGGAACCGGCGTGATGGGCTCAGTTCTTTCCTTCGTCTCTTTAGCTGCCGAGGCGGACGTCGGCGCGGTTAGCTCGCCGGCGGTTCGCGGGGGCGGAGCCAGGCTGGCCAGGTCGGGGCGCCTGTCATACACGAACCGGATGACGTGCGCCAATGTGGGATAATCGCGCAGCTTGCGGTTCTCGTCGCGCGGAATATTATAGATCTCGCGGACGGCCGCGAACATTTCCGCCTGTTTCACGGTGTCCACGCCAAGATCCGCTTCGAGATCCAGGTCCAAGGCCAGCATGTCTCTCGGATAGCCGGTCTTCTCCACCATTAAAGTCAGAATGCGTTCTTTTACGGGATCGCCGGCGTCCTTGGCAGATATTACTGACGGTACGGGCGCGGGCGGGGTGGGCTCGCCCGTTGTAGGAGAGGACGCAGCCACGCGAGCCGAGCTGACCAAGTCGGGGCGCTTGTCATACACGAAGCGGATCACGTGCGCCAGCGTGGGGAAATCGCGCAACTTGCGGTTCTCGTCACGCGCTATGCCGTAAGCTTCGCGGACGCCGGCAAACACTTCCGCCTGCTTTACCGTATCGACGCCCAAATCCGCTTCGAGATCAAGATCCAGAGCAAGCATGTCGACCGGGTAACCGGTTTTCTCGGCCACCAGGGCCAAAATCCGCTCTCTCACTGGATCGACATTCGCGGCGGGTTGGGGCGGTGCGGCCGTTGTGGGCGCCGTAATGGGCGCTGAAACGAATGCCGCCATCGATGAAGGCGCGGGCGCAGCAGCTTGAGTTCTTGCGCTCGACTGCCCCACCACCTCGGGCGATGACGCGCGCGCCGGTCGCTTATCGAAGACCGGCGTGGGTGGCGGTGCTTGGAGCGTTGCGATTGGCGCCGGCGCCGGCCGGGAATCCTGAGTGGCTTCGGCGATCCGCGTCGACACCCATTGATCGCGCACGCGTAGCGTGCGGTGGACCACTTCTAGATCCGCGGTCGGATAACCGGCGATCCGGCTTAGCCAGGCGTTCCAGGTGTTCGCATCGGCAATGCGATAGGCGTAGCCCAGCGCATTGGGGCCCGGGCGGGCAGCGTCCTTCGTGGCCACCCGACGCAGCAGCGTCATGCTGATCTGTGAACCGAACCCGGCACCCAGACGTAGCGCGTATTCGACGGGATACGCCCCGCCCTTCGACAAGTTCAACACGCCCAACTCAGGATCGACTTCCTTGAAGTTGGCCACGGGAGGCACACACCCCGTTTCCAGCGCTTTCACCGCGACGACATCCTCGATACCAGTACCCATCGCGTGGCCGGTGAAGCCTTTGGTGTTGGCAATCACAATCCGATCGGCTTGGTCGCCGAAGACGCGACGGAGCGCATGGATTTCGGCGGCGGCGCTGCCACCGCGCGCGGGGGTATAAGTTTCGTGGGAAACAAAGACCATCTGTGATGCTATCTGCTGACGCGCGATGCCGTGGCCCACTTCAGCTTGGGCTACCAGTTCCTCCATCACTTGGCTGATGTGCTGGACATCGAGACGAGTGCCGTGAAAAGCACTATTGGCCGTGACCGCGCTCAACACCTCGCAGATGGGCCGGATTCCGCGTTCGCGCGCGGCGTCCGCGCTCTCGACGACAAGCGCCGCGGCCCCCATGCCCATAAGCATGCCGTGCCGGCGCCGATCGAAGGGAACAGCGACCTCCTCAACCACATCGTCGGTGGCTGCCGCTCCGCTCGCCAGAAAACCAGCGCCAAACCATTCGATCAAATCGTCGGAAGTGATGTCGTCCGCGGAGACGATGATCACCCTCCGACACCGGCCGGCGTGGATCCAGTCTCCCGCCAGCGCGATGGCTTGCGTGGTGCTCGCGCAGGCGGCGTTGACTTGCGTGTTGGGGCCGCGAGCACCGATGAATTCGGCGAACTGTGAATGCCCCATTGACAAGACTCTGAACAGGAAGCGCCGGTCGAAGACAAACGGCGCTTTTTCGATCGCCACGCGCAGTTCGTTAATCTGCCGGTCTATCTCCTGACCTAAGATCAAGTTGCCGTCCGCCTCGGCCAGCCTGGCACGCAAACCTTCCAGCAGGGCCAACTGTTCCCGGCGAGCGTGGTCCGCGTAGTAGCGTGATAGCTCCTGCGCGAAGGAACCGTAGCCGGGAAAGACGGAGGCAAAAATCACGCCGGTATCGTCGCGTAGCGCGTCCGGCAATCTCCATCGATCCGGTAACTGCGTGCCTTTGCTCGTCGTCTTGTAGCGCATGACCAGCGGGATGCCGGCATCACGCAGCGCGTCGAGGCCCGCCCCCATAGCCAGGGCGGTAACGCGATCAAGGGCAGCGACCCGATCGGCAGAAACGCCGAATTCGCTTTCCAGATCGAAAGCATTTCCGCG
Source organism: Terriglobia bacterium (assembly GCA_035315065.1). Classification (GTDB taxonomy): domain Bacteria; phylum Acidobacteriota; class Terriglobia; order UBA7540; family UBA7540; genus DATFYM01. The sequence goes on along the minus strand of DATFYM010000066.1, from coordinate 9,625 downwards.
GGCCGCGAGCTTGATCACATCTGCCAGACTGTTGATCGACTCAAACGTGGGTCCACCGTTGTCACTCTTCACCAAGCGGGTGATGTGTTTGTCGAGCATGGCGCGTCGGAACCGCGTGGGGATCACGTCGATGAATTGATCGCCCCGCAGGATACGACCGACGTTGGCATCGTCGAAAATGCGCTCGGTTCCGGGCAGGCCCAAAGCCGCTCCGGTGATCACCACCGGGAGGCTGGTGAAGGTTGGCCTCTGGCCATGGTAAATCTGCCAGCCGCGGTCGAGAACATCGGCCATCAAACGACCGAGTTCAACGTACTGGTCACCGGTCAGTCCAGCTTCGGACGGGACGCCGCCGGGCAAAGGCACGGGATTCGGGGTTCGGGGTTCGGGGTTCGCGGAGTCCCGAATGCGTGTTGCGGCTTCTTCCCGAATCCCTAAACCCGAATCCCGAATCCCGGCCTCTTTGCGCCCGCGGCCTAATCCGGCTGCATAAAGGCCGCACAGCGCCTGGTTCAAGGCCGCGACATCACCAAGTTTTGGATGATTGGTGAAAAACGAAACTACGTCGCCGCGGTCGCCGAGTACGTCCTCGACAAATCCCTGCAATGCCTTCTTCGGACCGACTTCAACAAAGACTCGCGCGCCGGCTTCGTACAGGGTGTTCAGTCCCTTAACAAATTGAACCGGGGAAGCAACCTGCCGCCCGAGGATATCCAGCATCTGAGGCAGGACGTCAGGCCCCATGGGATAAAATTCGCCGCTGACGTTCGCTACTATCGGCAAGCGGGGCGATTGGAGACGAAGCCTCTGCAGCACCTGCCGCAACGGCTCGCTGGCCGCGGCCACAATCGACGTGTGGAAAGCGTGGCTGACCGGCAAAGACACCGCGTTATAGCCGGCTTTTTGGAAGACTTCCATGGCTTGCTCGACCGGCTGACTCGCGCCGCCGATGACCGCCTGGCGGTCGCTGTTGATGTTGGCGATCACCACGTAGCCGTTGACCGTCTTCAGTATTCGCTCGATCTCATCAAGAGGTGCAAAGACGGCTGCCATCCGGCCGTTGTCTTCCATCGAGAAGCGGGTCATTTCGCGTCCGCGAGCGCTGACAGCTTCCAGCGCGTCATCAAAGGGAAGGCCGCCGGCAGCAACCAGCGCTCCGTATTCGCCCAGGCTATGTCCCATGGTCATGTCGGGCTGGATGCCATATGCGGCTAGAAGCCGGGTCAGCGCCAGATCCGTCGCCAGCACGGCCGGCTGAGTAATCGCAGTCTGGCGCAAATCATCCTCGGCCTTGGCGATGGCAGCTTCGTCGCCGCCGTCAACGAAGATGAACTCGCTGAGGGGCTTGCCGAGCAGTGGGGTCATGACGCGGTCCGCTTCGGCAAAGGTTTCCGCCACGATCGGCTCTGCGGCACGGAGTGGCTGTAGCATGTTGACGTACTGTGAGCCTTGGCCCGTGTAAAGGAAGGCCACCTTGGGCGCCGGACCGTGGCCGCGGAAAATGCCTTGCGCGCGCAGAGCTTTCCACACCGGCGCCTGGTTGGCCGCCAGTGCCTTGAGGGCTTTGGCCGACTTGTCCGCCAGGTCTGCGGCGTCCATATAGTCGATCGCCAGGCGTTCAGGTGCGCGCAGATCTGATTCGAGCGGCGCGGCCGGCGCCGGTGCGAGGCCTGCCTCGGCGTCTTTCTGTACCGCGCGCAGGCGCTCCGCCAGTGCGGCCTCTGAGGCGGCGCCGATCACCAACGCCCCGCGTAAGGGCGCTTTGCAAAACGCTCCAGCTTGAGAAGCACCGGGCAGATCCCTCGCCTGCACGTTTCTGCCTTCCGCTCCGGCTCGCGGTATCTCTACCGCGATCGACCGCTTGCCGTTGCCAGTCAGCCGATGGGGAATGAATTCCTCAAGCACGAGATGGAAATTGGTGCCGCCAAAACCGAAGGCGCTCACTCCGGCGCGCCGTACGCCATCGGCAGGGGCCGTCCATGGTCGCAGTTCGGTATTGACGCGAAGCGGGGAATGGGCGAAGTCGATATTCGGATTGGGGTGCTCGCAATGCAAGCTGGGTGGCAGTACCTTGTCCCGAAGCGCCATGGTGGTCTTCAACAGTCCTGCGGCACCGGCCCCGCCTTTGAGATGCCCAAAGTTTGATTTGACGGAGCCGAGTGCTACCGAGCCGGAGGGCAGATGAAAGCTGCTGAGCACGTCAACCATGCTTTGCGCTTCCACCACGTCGCCCACGCTGGTCGATGTGCCGTGGCCTTCAATCAACGTCACGGTGGCGGGCGATAAGCCGGCATTCTCCCAGGCCCGCTCGAGACACATTTTTTGTCCGACCGGGTTGGGCGCGGTGATCCCCTTTCCCTTGCCGTCGCTCGCCCCGCCGACGCCTCGCAACACGGCGTAGATCTTGTCCCCGTCGCGCTCGGCATCAGCCAGGCGCTTGAGCAAGAAGATCGCGGCGCCTTCGCCCATCACGAAGCCGTCCGCTCCCTCCGCGTAGGGGCGAGTACCGGTGGCCGAGAGCGCGCCTATCTTGCAGAACTTGACGAAAGAGGAGACACCCATGTTATGGTCAATGCCGCCGGTGACCGCCAGGTCAAAATCGTTCTCGACCAGGCCCTCCACCGCCGAACTGATCGCCGCCATCGCCGAGGCGCACGCCGCGTCGGTAGTGAAGTTGGGGCCGTGAAAGTTGAAAAGGTTGGCAATCCGGCCGGCAATGCAGTTGGCTAGTTCGCCGGGCATGCTGTCTTCCGTGATCTCGGGCAGGAGCTTGCCGATCCGTTGGTGCAGTTCATTGGTGATGTCGCGGCGTAGCGGCGCCGGCAGCGCGGCGAAACTGGCACTCTCCGTCAGCTCGCGAGCGTACTCTGGGAAGAAAATGCGCAGAGCGGTAAGGTAGTGCTTTTCCCCGGCCATGGCGTTGCCGAGGATCACGGCCGTGCGATTGAGGTCCAACGGCCGCTTCGGGTAGCCATAGTCCTCCAACGCCTCGTGGGTGCAAGCGATAGCCCATTTTTGTTGGTCATCCATGGCATCGGCCACGCGGGGAGGAATCGCCAGGCGCCACTTCATTGGATCCCATACGTACTCGCGCACCCATCCGCCGATCTTGGAATAAGTCTTGTCCGGGGCGTTGTGATCAGGATCGTAGTAAAGCGCCGGGTCCCAACGGTCGGGAGTAACCTCGGTGATGCTGTAACGGCCGCTTTTCACGTTTTCCCAGAAGGCCGGCGCGTTCGGGGCATCGGGCAGAACTGCTCCCACCCCCACAATCGCGATTGCACGATAAGCTGTATTCTCCATGACGGCCTCCTGCTTGGGACACTACTCGTAGTAGTACTACTACCCTCTGTGCTTCACCGCCGGAGGATTTACCGGCGGCTTTGGTCAATTAGAAGAGAACTAACTGTAGAACTCTGGCGACCCCCCCCATCCCTCTTACGGAGCCACCTCAGGACATCTCGGCCCAGGACTTAATATGGCACCCGGCATACCCGTTCTCAGTGATCCCCGTCACGCTCTATGGTGTCTCCCGTCAGTGTACAGGCAGTCAGTTATCGCCTGGGTTACGACACGCCGGTCGAGGCTCGGAGGGATTACGCCGCTACCCCTGCGCCCTTCGCCACGCGTCCGTACAGTATGTCGGCCACGTAATCCATATCCGCAATCAGGCCTGCCTGGGCGCGATGGATGGCGGGCAGGCCCAGGGCCGCTTCAAACGCGGCCATCTCCGAATCGCTCACGCCCCCGGCTCCGGTGACCCAACGCAAGCCCTCTTCGGCCACTTTGAGTGCGGCCTCGCGCGCGAAAATTCGGGCGAGCGCCGCCAGGGCCGTCGCGTCGAATCGCTGGTTGGCTTTTTCGTTCAGCCGGCCTTCCGCCATCAGCGCCGCGCGGCGGGACAAGCTGCCCGCGGACTCTGCGTAGGCAATCAATTCGCCCAGCCGCAAGAGAATGTGTTGATAGCGAGTGAGGCGCGCGACGCGGGCTTTCTCCATTACTTCCGCCAATGCGTGCAGCGCCAGAGCCGCGATGTTAGCGCCCACGCTCGGGTGCTGGGCGTGCAATGCTTCGAACTTGCGAGCTTGCTCGTGATAGTGCTGCCCGCGCGTCTTCAGGTGAGACTGCCAGCGGTCGCGGCTGATGGTCATCTCCATGATCTCGGAGGTGCCTTCGTAAATCGTCGTGATGCGGACGTCGCGCTTGATCTTCTCCACCATGTACTCGTGCGTGTAGCCGTAGCCGCCCAATGCCTGAATGCTGGCGTCCGCGGCCAGATTGCCTGCCTCCGTCGCCATGTACTTGGCGATGGCGCCTTCGGTGTTCAAGCTTCCCTCGCCGGCGTCGATCCGCTCGGCGGTCTCTTCGATGTAAGAGCGGCCGGCCTCCAGCCGGGCCACGTTCGGCACGATCAACTTGTGCGTGTACCCCTGTTTTTCCGAGAGCGGCGCCCCAGCTTGAATGCGCTTGGTGGAATAAGGAATGGCTCGATCGAGCGCGGCCCAGCCGGCTCCCAGGCCAAACGCCGCCACCATCAGGCGCGTATAACCGAACACAAGCTGCGCTTGGATCAATCCCTGGCCTTCCACGCCGCCGAGAAGCCGGTCGGCATCGACGTAGACGTCGGTGAGTGAAAGTGCGGCCGTGTTGCTGAGGCGAATGCCATGCTTGTCTTCCGGCTCGTCGTGCTTGAAACCCGGCGCGCCCTTCTCCACCACGAACCAACTCGGACCGCTGGGTGTACTTGCCAAAATCGTGTAAGCATCGGCGATCCCACCGTTGCTGATCCACTGTTTGCTTCCATTGATCTTGTAACCGACCACCTTGCCGTCCTGCATCACTCGGTCTGCCGTGCTCTGAAGGGCCCCCAGATCGCTGCCGGCGTCCGGTTCGGTGGCGCCGTATGCAAACAACAAGCCCTCTTCCGCGATGCGCGTGAGCCAGACCTTCTTCTGCTCCGGAGTGGCGCCGACCGTAATCGGATCGCTGCCGAGAAACGTGGCCAGCACGGCCGTGGCGACACCCAGATCGATCCGCGCCATCTCCTCGCAGACGCAATACACATCGAAGGCGCCGCCGCCAAAGCCGCCGAACTCTTCCGGGATGAACAGGAGCTGGATGCCCAGCTTGTCCGGGCTACACATGTGCCGAACGATTTCCAGCGGGCATTCGTCGCGGGCGTCCAGTTCCTGCAGCGTTTCATCCGGCAGGCGCTTCTTCGCGAAGTCCTTGAGTGCTTTCACACTTGCTTTCAATGTCTTTTTTGCAATCATGAGCGGGCCTCCATTGGAAATCAGAATCCACAGATTACACAGATTAAACAGATTTAGAAGAAACGAAACGTCGGTATTCCAGCGACACCGCGCCGAAATTCAACAGCAAGCCAGTTCCATATCGCGTAGATTTCAGGTAATTGATGATCTGCGACTCTTCGATTCCGCTGAGCTTCGCGAGGGCCTTGAGTTCCACGATGACGGAGTCGAAGCAGACAAAGTCAGATCGGTAGGTTGTGTTGAGCTGCTTTCCCTTGTAAGAAACGGCCAGTTCCACCTCCCGCTGAAACGGTACCTCGCGCGTCGCAAGCTCCAGGGCTAGCGCTTCCTGATAAACAGCCTCCAGAAACCCGCACCCCAATTGTCGGTGCACTTCCATTGCTGCCCCAATGATGGCAAACGTCCTCGGATCTCTCGTGTCGCTCTTTTCGGTCTGTGCAATCTGCGTAATCTGTGGATTCACTCTTCATCCTTTGATCTTCTCGGTCAACTCCGGCAGAAACTCCAGGATGTCGTCGACAATCCCAACATCGGCCACCTGAAAGATCGGGGCTTTGGGGTTCTTGTTGATGGCCACGATGAAAGGACTGCCTTTCAGTCCGGCCAGGTGCTGGAACGAACCACTGATGCCGCATGCCAGGTAGACCTTGGGCTTGACGGTTTGACCGGATGAGCCCACCTGGCGGGACTTGGGTAGCCATTTGGCGTCGACAACCGGCCTCGAGCAGCTCACCACCGCGCCCATGGCGTCCGCCAGTTCTTCCGCAATGGCCACGTTGTCTTTCTCCTGGATGCCGCGGCCGATGGAAACCAAAACTTGATGCTTCGTGATATCGACATCACCCGTCTCGGCCACAACCGTCTCCAGATAGCGCCTTCCCGCCGCGAGTGCGCCGACCTCCGATGATTTGTCGATCACGACTCCGGCGGCAGGTGCACTTTCCAGCGCCTTGAATGCGCCCGGACGGATATTGAAAACCGCGCCCGATGAAATATCACAACGGACGTGAGTGCTTGCCTGTCCGCCGAATTCCTGGCGGACCACTTTGAGCCAACCCCCTTCAACTCCTTCGATGGCCAACACGTCGGAGACAAAAGATGAGTTCAGCTTGATGGAAAGACCCGGTCCCAGATCGGTTCCAAAGTGGGCGTGGGGGATCAACACGATGCTGCCGGCCGGCAGTACGGTCACTAGAGCTTTCCGCACGAGTTCGGCATTGGGATAGGCCAGCGCTTCGTGGGCGATTTTCCAGACCTCACTGTATGAAGCACTGAGGGTCGCGCAAACGGCGTCGAGGTCGGGACCCCAACCGGTGAGAACAGCCGTGGGCGAGGCGGCCGGATCGATCTTCCTGGCGGCGACCGCAAGTTCCACCGCAGTATCATCAGCCACGCCGCTTTTGTGTTCGATGTAAGCGAAGATCCGAGCCATTTATTGCAATCCTCCTTTGTCTTTCAGCAACCCAATCAGTTTGTCGATGTTCTCTTCCCTGTTGCCCTTCAGGATCTCGGCTCCCTTGCCCAGCGCAGGCACGAAGTAGTCCACACGTTTCACTTTCGCTGCGGCCTCCCCAACGGCGCCGGGGTCAAGACCCAGGTCCGCGGGGCCGAAGGTTGGAATCTCGACCGACTGCACTTGCCGGATGCCCTTCATCCCGACATAACGCGGTTCATTGATCCCCGTCTGAATCGAGAGCACGCACGGGAGATCGATCTCGTTCATCTCCTTGTTGCCGCCCGCGATTTCGCGGCTGACTTTCAGCTTCCCGCCTTCGCGGACTTCGATGGAATTCACGAGAGATGCAAACGGATAGTCCAGCAGCGCGGCCAGCATCCCGCCCACCTGGGCCGCTCCGTCCTCGGCCTGGACGCCGGTCAGGATCAGGTCGAAATGATTCTTCTGAATGTAGGCTTTTAGAATTGTGGCAATGCCCCTGCCGTCCGATCCGGTGAAGGCCTCATCTGAGATCAGCACGCCGTGCTTCGCGCCCATGGCCATCTCCCGGCGCAGGATCTCCTCGTCATCTTCGCCACCAACGGTGACGACCGTTACGTTTCCGCCGACTCGACCGACGATCTGAAGGGCCTCTTCCACCGCGTAGTTGTCCGGCTCGTTCACCGAGTACACCAGGTCGTCACGCTCGATGTCGTTTCCCGCGGCGTTGAGCTCGATCTCGTTTTCCGAGGTGTCGGGTACTCTTCTCGCGCAAACCAGAATCTCCACGTTCACCCTCCTAGCTAATTTAAGTGCTGACCAACGGCCCCCCACTAGGCGGGGACTGACGCCCACGCTCGGCCCACCGGACCGTCAACGCCGGCACCACCATCATCAACCCGGCGGCAACATAGATGGCCTCAAGCCACCAAAATTGCGGTGAAAACGCCGCAGAGGGAAGGATCAGCCGCTCGCCCGCGAGCCAGCCCAGCAGGATGGCACCGGCCAGCACCGAGGCGAGCGCACCGGCGTCCAACCCGCACAGTGCGGCAACCGCGGCGACCACGGCACTTCCGCCCACCACTACTGCCAGGATCAGCCCGGGAATCAAGTAGCTGCCGAACGGCGTTCCGATCAGCCAGTCGGCCGAAAACTTATCGACTCCGGCCGCCACCGTGACGCCACCGCCGACAGCCGTCAATGCCACAAAGACACTGGCGACGAAGAGCGTGACGCCACAAATGCGAAGTAGCCAACTCCCTGCAAAGATGCGCAAGGTTCTAGGAATCCATTTGAACAGAATTGCAAGAAAGAGGCCGATAACCAGGACAAGTAACCAGACCACGATACCTCCTTCTCGTCCACTATGGGTGCCGTAGTGTCCGGCGGCAAAGCTCGACTAAACCGCTGCGCATCCTGGGGTGAATTCGGCAGCTTGCTCGATCTTCAGATCCCTCGGCTTTTCACGCGCGATGTGCTTATCCACCAGTTCCGTCAAATCAATGGCGGTCATTTTCCCTTCCATTCCCGCCACCTTGATCGCATCTTCGATATTCACCATGCAAAACGGGCAGGCCGTGACGATCACATTGGCCCCGGCTTCCGCGGCCATTTGGACTCTCTTCACGCCCATCCTCTGATCTTCCTTCGGCTCGTAAAACAGCATCAGTCCGCCGCCGCCGCAGCAGAACGATCGGTCGCGGGACCGGCTCATTTCGACTCGCTTCAAACCGGGAATCGCATCGAGCACATCTCGCGGGTCGTCGTAAACCTGGTTGTGCCGCCCGAGATAGCAAGGATCGTGGTAGGTGTAAACGTCGCTTCCGTTTTCGGCCGGATTGAGCTTGATCTTGCCTGTCTTCACTTCCCGGGCGATCACTTGGCTGATGTGCTCCACCGGCGGCACATCCGTGTAGTCGTGTTTCAGGGCGTTGTAAGCGTGCGGGTCGGCAGTGACGATCCGTTTCACTCCGGATGCTTTGATGGCATCCGTGTTGTGGTCCCGCAGGGCCATGAAGAGCATCTCTTCGCCGAACCGCCGGGCTTCGTGTCCGCTGTCTTTTTCCCCGGCGCCGAGGATCCCGAAATTCTCTCCCACGTGGTCGAGAATTTTCGCCGTTGCCCGCCCAATCGCCTGCATCCGGTCATCGTAAGAGGTGATGCTGTCCACAAAGTACAGAGTGTCCGCGGCATGGTTTCCGTTCCCGTTTTTCCCGTCCAGTATCTTCACCTCGCACGTTTCGCGGAACTCTTTGGCCTTTGCCCAGTCGGCCTTTTTCTTCTCCATCTTGCCGTAGGGGTTACCGCGGCTCTCCAGCGCCTTCAGAGGCTTTTGGAGAGACTGGGGCACATTCCCGTCGTCGATCATGCCCCGCCGCAAATCGACGATCTTGTCGATATACTCGATCAACAGCGGGCATTCCTCCTGGCAAGCGCCGCAGGTGGTGCAAGACCAGATTTCGTCCTCGGAATAAATGCTGCCGACTAGAGTAGCGCGGCCATCTTGGCCGCTCTTCTCGTCTTTACGACCCGGAAGCCCGTCCCACGATCGGCCGAAGACCGGGTAGTGCCGGAAGCTGTAATCTCTCGCCTTGATCGTGATGAATCTTGGGGAGAGTGGTCTCCCTACGGCATTGGCTGGGCAGTTGTCCGAGCATCGGCCACAGTCGGCGCAGGAATAGAAATCGAGCATGTGCTTCCAGGTGAAATCTTCGAAGCTCTTTACGCCGAAAGATTTCACCTGGTCCAAACTCTCTTCGGATATGCCCCATCGAACCGGCTTCAGAGTTCCGCGGTCGAGTTTCGAGAAATACACGTTAAAGATGGACGTAATCACGTGGAACTGAATTCCGAACGGTCGATAGCACAGCAAGAAGTAAAAGGTCGCTTCGTGGAGCAGGCAGGCGCCGAGGCGGAG
>DATFYM010000065.1:0-23975 GCA_035315065.1 Terriglobia bacterium | reverse complement strand
CAAAGGGAAAGGGAGTTTCTTTTCGGGATTCCAGCCCTCTCCCCTTGGGAGAGGGTGGCGCGCAGCGCCGGGTGAGGGTTGCGTCGTTCAGGAACTCGGAGCCCTGCCAGCGGCTGTTGTAAAGAATTAGCCGGGACGAGATACTAAAACCGCGTCATTCGAGCGGCACGTGAATCACCGTGACGAGATCTTCCGGTCTGGTGTTGCGCGGTGAGTTCAGGTACTCCTCGAAAGCGGGGGCATCACGTAGCTCGTAGCCACTCTTGGGCAGCCAACCACCGTAGATCCGCTGATAGACTTGGCCCAAGCCTTGGTAGTGGCCCTTGTACGTGACCACGGCGCAGCGGCCTCCAGCCAACTCCAGTACGCCAAATTCGCCCTCTGGTTGGATCGGTCGGCTGACCACCACCCCGGCGTCGTAGCGGATCTTGTCCGTCGGAGTCACATCCGGGTCATCGTGAACGATACCGATCGTCTTCATGGAGGGACCGAGCAAGCCACGGGCTCCTGCCCAGCCCATCAGGCGACTCCAAGTAGCGCCAACCTGTTCATAGGGCCCCACATGGCGCAGAAAGACGATTCGCCTCGGCGGAAGCTCTCGCACCTGCACCGGCGGAAGATCCCCGTAGTCGGGCAGGTGATAGCTCGCTATTTCGTCAAAGTGCGTACCAGAGGCGGAGCCGGGCGCTGGCTTGTGCGCCGCCCGGTAGCTGGACGGGGATACTCCAAACATAGCTCCAAATGCCCTCGTGAAGGATTCATGAGCTTCAAACCCTGCCTCCAACGCGATCTGGATGACGGGGTCGTCGCCCTGTTTGAGCCGTTGTGCGGCGCGCTCCAGCCGCAGTCGACGGACGTGCTCCTTGAAAGGTTCACCCACAAGACCGCGGAAGACCCGGTGAAAGTGGAACTGGGAAAACGCCGCCACCGCGGCCACCTTTTCCAGTTCCAACTCGTCGTCCAAGTGTTGCTGGATATGGACCAGCGTCCTTACGATCCGTTGGCGGTAGTCTTGCTCAGTGGATTGCTTCATGGCCTGCCGACCCGGCTCGCTGAGAGGAAACCAGCCCCGCCGCCCCCAAGGCAAACGCCGGAAAGATCAGGTAGGCCAGGCCAATCTCCGAGTAGTAATTCGCCGCCGTCATTTTCATTGGACCATAGGCGAACATCGGGTAGTCGAGCGCCAGGTTCGCGATCGTCCACAGCCCACCGACCAGCACCGCCTCGCACACCGACACGGCCCGGTTCTGGAAGTACACTCGAAAAACAACTCCCGCCGTCATGAGCACGACCAGGGTCATCAGGGTGCCGAACAGCGGGGCGTTGGCCCGCTTTAGCGGGAAAGCAAGAAACGAGATCGCAAACGGAACCAACCAGCTCAAAAACCCCAGTAGCAAAAGGCGCTTCCAGTGCAGCATAACCCACCTCCGGGCCCAGTGTATTACGCTCGAAGAACGCTTGCTTGACGGATTTTGCTGATTTTACAGCACGGGCGCTGCCGTCGCATCGCGGCACTTATGAGGGGTCTGAAGAGATTGAACACAGAGGCGCAGAGACGCAGAGGAGAGAATGAGAACAACATAAAGGCGTCGTTTGTTTCCTAGACGTTTCCCATTTTTCTCTCTGCCTCTGCGTCTCTCCGGAAACATGGTTTGTAAGTCCTTTAGATTGAGCAAGCCGATTCTGGGCGTCGCGCCATGTTTCTGGGTCTATGAACGACGACGGCAGTCGGCGCTCGCGCTCTGCGTTTGAAGCTCTTTCACGATTACTTCACACCATCACAGTGAAGGCGGAACGATGGACCAAAGACAAGGCACGATTTTCCAACTTCGAAACGGGCCTACCGACCGGTTGGACACCTGACGCGCCTTATGATAAGCTCTGCGTCGGGCCTCGAAAATCGAAACTCGACAATTGACCACTGAGGTTTCGATTTTTCAAATTTCGATTTTCGGGTATGTTAGTTTCGATTTTTGAATTTCGATTTTCCAACTTCGAGGGGTGCCATGCCTGAGAAAATCGTCATTTTCGACACCACGTTGCGCGACGGGGAGCAGTCGCCGGGCTGTAGCATGAGGCTCGACGAGAAGATGGAGATGGCGCGGCAGCTTGACCGCCTGGGCGTGGACATCCTCGAGGCGGGCTTTCCCATTGCGTCGCACGGCGATTTCGAGGCGGTGAAGGCAATCTCCGCCGAAATCCGCCGGCCGGTGGTTGCGGCGCTCGCCCGCGCCAACCAGTCCGATATCGATCGCGCCTGGGCGGCGGTGAAGGAGGCGGCGCGGCCGCGCATCCACACCTTCCTCGCCACCTCGGATATCCACCTCCAATACAAGCTGCACAAGACGCGCGAGGAAGTGTTGAAGATGATCTCTTGGGCGGTCGGCTACGCCCGCGCCCTGTGCGCGGACGTGGAATTCTCGCCCGAGGATGCGGGCCGCACCGATCGCAGCTACCTGGTGGAGTGCTGCCACGCGGCGGTGGAAGCGGGGGCCACCACCTTGAACCTGCCCGACACGGTAGGCTACTGCCTGCAACCGGAATACGAACAGATGTTTGCCGAGGTCAGGGCTCGCGTGCCGGGCATGGACCGCGTGGTGCTGAGCACCCACACCCACGACGATCTGGGCCTCTCAGTGGCCAACACTCTGGCGGGCATCGCCGGCGGGGCACGCCAGGTGGAGTGCACCGTCAACGGCATCGGCGAACGGGCCGGCAACGCGGCGCTGGAGGAAATCGTCATGGCCATCCACCTGCGCCAGGACGTGTTCCCGTACTACACGGAGATCCGGACCGAGGAGCTCTACCCTTCCAGCCAGTTGCTCACCCGCCTGACGGGAATGGTGGTGCAGCGCAACAAAGCCATCGTAGGCCACAACGCCTTCGCTCACGAGGCCGGCATCCACCAGGACGGCGTCCTGAAAAATGCCATCACCTACGAGATCATCACGCCGCAGAGCGTAGGCATGCGGTCCAACCGGATCGTGCTGGGCAAGCACTCCGGGCGCCACGCCCTGGCCAAGCGCTTCGAAGAAATCGGCTACCCGCTGACCAAGCCGCAAATCGACCGGGCATACGAGCTTTTCTGCGAGCTGGCCGACCGCAAGAAAGCTGTCTACGACGAGGATCTGATCGCCATCGTCAACGAAGGGCTCGATCACGTTCCCGAGACGTTCAACATCCGGGTCTTTCAGAGCGTTTCTTCCAGCAGGGGACGCTCCACCTGCACGGTGGAGCTGGACAAAGACGGCGAGGTATTTCACGACTCGGCCACGGCGGAGGGTCCCTGCGACGCGGCGTTCCGCGCCATCGACCGCATCACCGGCTCCCCCGGGGCCATATTCGATTTTACCGTGCACACCGTGGGTCCGGGAGCCGACGGGGTGGCCGAGGTCAGCATCCGGGCGCGGTTCGAAGGTCGCGAGTTCAGCGGTAAGTCCACCAGCCACAATGTGGTAGAGGCGGCGGCGCGGGCATATTTGCAGGCCGCCAACAAGGCGGTGTACGAAATGAAGCGCCTGGCCCAGAAGGACTCCCTGGCGCCACAGGCCTCGCTCTACGCCAATGAAATGGTGGCGCGGATGATACCGGGGGGCTACTAGAAATTGACGATTGACCAATGACGATTGGCGATTGTAAGAAACGAAGTCGGGAGTCGAAAGTCGAAAGTAAGAGAAGCAAGCCGGGTGCCAATTTCGATAAACTTTCAAAGGTGTCTTCACTTTTGACTCGCAACAGTCCTTTTTTCAATCGTCAATCGTCAATCGTCCATTTTTTTGGTATACTGGCCCTAAGCCTATGCAGGGAATGTTCAGGGTCGCGGTCCTCCCGGGGGACGGAATAGGGCCGGAGGTTACCGCCGAAGCGGTAAAGGTCCTGAAGAGCATTGAGGAAGTGTCGGGACCGGCGTTCCGATTCCAGGCCGGACTGATCGGCGGCTCCGCGGTGGACGCCACCGCCGCTCCCCTCCCTCCCGAGACGATTTCCATCTGCAACAACTCGCAGGCAATTCTTCTAGGCGCGGTGGGTGGCCCCAAGTGGGACTCGAAACATCCCGAGGTGCGCCCGGAGCAGGGACTGCTGCAGTTGCGGCAGCGCCTGGGGCTTTACTTGAATCTGCGCCCGACGCGGGTGCTGGATTCGCTGGTGAACCTCTCCGCGCTAAAGCCGGACCGGGTGCGCGGGACCGATCTCCTGATCGTGCGCGAGTTGATGGGGGGAATCTATTTCGGCAACCCCCGCGGCATCTTCACCAAGGACGGCGAACGGGTGGGGATCAACACCGAAGTATACCGCGAGCACGAGGTGGAACGCGTGGCCCATCGTGCCTTCCAGTTGGCGCGCTCACGGCGCCGCAAGCTGACCTCGGTCGACAAAGCCAACGTGCTGGAAACCTCGCGCTTGTGGCGCGACGTGGTGACGCGCCTCGGCCGGTCTTATGCCGACGTCGAACTGGACCACCTCTACGTGGATAACTGCGCTATGCAGTTGATCGAACGCCCTACCCGCTTCGACGTGATCCTGACCAGCAACCTATTCGGCGACATTCTTTCCGACGAGGCCGCGGTGCTGACGGGATCGATTGGCATGCTCCCTTCCGCCAGCCTCGGCGAGCGCACCGCGCTTTACGAGCCGGTGCACGGGTCGGCGCCCGACATCGCCGGGCGCAACCGCGCCAATCCCCTGGGGGCCATCGCCTCCGCCGCCCTGATGCTGCGGTATACCTTCCGCCGGGACGACGAGGCCGAGGCTATTGAACTTTCCATCGAGAAGGTGCTGAAGCGCGGGGTGCGCACGGCGGAGATGCCCGGCAAAAAGCGCCCGGTTACCACCTCCCGCATGGGTGACCTGATCGCCGCCGAGGTCCAGAAGCTTCTCAAGTCCGCGAAAAGGAGGGGCTAGTGTGCTCTAACACTTGATTTTTGACCATGGCACAAGAATTGACGATTGCCGATTGACGATTGACGATTGGAAGACACGCTCACATACGACTGTGGATGGCCCATTGAAAGGGCCGTACGGCCTGACTGCTCTTCTCTTTCAATCGGCAATCGTCAATCAGCAATCGGCAATTCTTTTGAGGTTGCTCCTTAGTGTTGGATGTTTCGGTCAAACTCGTTTTGCCCAGCGACCCGCGCCTCGGGGGTGTGGTACGCGGGGCCGTGGAGCAGTTCGCGGCGGCCTTCGGGGTCCCCGAGAGGGAATGCTGCGCCCTGGCGCTGGCCGTGCAGGAGGCCGTGACCAACATTATCCGGCATGCCTACGGGAACCGCCACGATCAGCCGATCGAGTTGACGTGCTCCGCCCGGGCGGACACTCTGGAGTTCGTCCTGCTGGACGAAGGTACGGCAGCGGATCCGGCGCGGTTCTGTGCCTGGCCCCTGGGAGAGGTACGGAGCGGGGGCTTCGGCACGCACATCATGGCTCAGGTCATGGATGGGGTGCAGTACGAACGATTACCAGACCGTAACAGGTTGCGAATGGTGAAGCATTTGGGTAAGGTGGACAGAGTAGTCCAAGGTTGAACGTCGAACGTCTAAGGTCCAACCCTCCGATTAGCGTGGGTTTTAACCTGCGGCTTCGACTTACGAAGAGGCACCCATGAAGATGGCAACCCGCCAGGCGGGGGAAGCGGTGATCCTGGACGTCAGCGGCGACATCGATCTTCAGTCCTCGCCGGACTTGCGCAAGGCGCTGCTGGCATCCCTCAAGGACTCGTCGGGAGTGGTCCTGAACCTCATCCGCGTGCGG
The DNA here is from genome assembly GCA_035315065.1 of Terriglobia bacterium. Lineage (GTDB taxonomy): Bacteria > Acidobacteriota > Terriglobia > UBA7540 > UBA7540 > DATFYM01. The sequence continues at coordinate 18,224 of DATFYM010000065.1, read as the reverse complement.
TACATTGACAGCTCCGGAATCGCCTCCCTCGTGGAAGGGTGGCAGGAGGCCAAGAACCTCCAGCATCGGCTGGTCCTGTTCGGCTTAACCGAGGTAGCCCGGAACGTGCTCAAGCTGACGCACCTGCTGAAGCTCTTCGAAGTATACGAAACCGAGAGCGAGGCGTTGAGCGCCTTCTCAAGAGGCGAAGCTCGAAACTCGAAATCCGAAACTCGCCCCTGAGTCCAAGCCTCGTGAGGACCGGAGCCCGGCATCCCGGTTCCAGGTTTCTGATTTTTGATTGGATCACGCGCCCGCCGCTTGTGAGTTCGCGTTTCTAATTTCGAGTTTCGATTCTCAGCCGGGGTCGTAAGTCGTGGGACTATTGGAGAACATCGGGCGTCGCACCTTGAACGGGCTAGCCTATCTGGGAGGTCTAGCCCAACTGGGAAGCCGCGCCCTTTACTTTGGCTTCGCGCACCCGCTCGAGCGCCGGCCGGTACACCCAGAACGAGCGGTGCATCAGGCGATGGCGGTGGGCGTCGAGGCGCTGCCGATCCTTTCGCTGATCACTTTTTTTGTCGGTGGCATCATAGCCTTGCAGGCCGCCTACGAACTGCGACAGTTCGGCGCCATGCAGGAGGTGGCCGACGCCGTGGCCATCGCCATGACTCGGGAGTTGGGTCCGCTCATGACGGCCGTTCTGGTGATCGGCCGTTCGGGTTCCGCGTTTGCCGCCGAAATCGGAACCATGAAGGTGAACGAAGAGATCGACGCGCTAGAGACCATGGCGGTCCATCCCATCCCTTTTCTGGTGACGCCCAAGTTCGTGGCCATGCTGGTGATGCTTCCCTGTCTCACTGGTTGGAGCGATTTTATGGGCATTCTGGGCGGCATGCTTTTCGGGGTCACCAGCGCCGGCTTCAGCGTGGCGAGTTACATCCGGGCCACGTTCGACGCGCTGCTTTTGCGCGATGTCATCACCGGCCTGGTGAAGAGCGTGATGTTTGGCGGGGTGATTACCGCCGTGGGATGTCACGAGGGATTCTCCACCGGTGGCGGCGCCGAACAGGTGGGACGCTCCACTACCTCGGCGGTGGTGATGTCTATTTTCTTGGTGATCGTCGTCGATGCGATCTTCACCGTGATCTTCTATTTTACCAGTGGTTCGTAGGATGGTTATCGGTAGTCGGTTGCCGGTTGTCGGTTATCGGTTGTCGGTTACCGGCACCCGGTTGTTCGTTACAGGTCAGCGGCCGGTTACGATCCGTAATCGACAACCGATAACCGATAACCGATAACCGATGACCGATAACCAACTCGAGTATGGAAGCAGATCTTAATCCGACGTCCTCCCGCGCCGCCGGGCCGATGATTTCGGTGCGCGATCTTCGCGTGAGCTACGGCGAGCGCGAGGTTCTGCACGGCGTCAGCTTCGACGTCCATCCCGGAGAGACGATGGTGATCCTGGGCGGCTCCGGCTCCGGCAAGAGCACGCTGATTCGTACTCTGGCCGGGCTCGAAAAACCCACGGCGGGCGAAGTCTTGATCAAGGGCAAGAACATTGCAACCGCCTCGTGGAGGGAAATGGACGAGTTGCGCAAGAAGATCGGCATGTCGTTCCAGGGTGGCGCGCTCTTCGGCTCCATGACGCTCGGCGAAAACGTGGCTCTGCCACTGCGCGAACTCACCCGCCTGGAGGATTCTACGATCCGAATTATGGTGCGGCTCAAACTGGAACAGGTGGGACTGGCCGGCTTCGAGGACTACCTGCCTTCCGAGCTGAGCGGCGGCATGATGAAACGCGGAGCGGTGGCGCGGGCGCTGGCGATGGATCCCGAGATCCTGTTCTTCGATGAGCCCTCGGCGGGCCTCGATCCCATCATTGCGGCGGGCATCGACAAATTGATTTTGGAGCTGAAGCAGGCCTTCGATATGACGATTGTCGTGGTAACGCACGAACTGGCCAGCGCTTTTTTGATCGCGGACCGCATGGTGATGATCGACAAAGGCAACATCATCGCGCTGGGCACCAAAGAGGAAATGCGCGCCAGCCTGAATCCGCGCGTTCGGCAGTTCCTGGATCGCGTGCCGGAGCCGGAAGTCACCACCGAGTTAGATTACTTGCAGATGCTCAGCGGGACCGAGAAGAAGATAAGAAAGTCGAAGATCAAAGGTTGATGGTCGCAGCTTGCGAGAGGCCTATGGCCTGTCGCGAGGTGTCCGTTTAGGAAGAGTGTCCGGGTCTTTTGGCAACGGAGCAAGGACGGTCGACAACGCGGTAACTTTGAGCTTCGACCTTTGAACCTTCAACTCTTCTTTCGTGAGCAGAGGTAGCAAATGGATTCCAGGCGAGAGCAAGTGTTCGTGGGGCTGTTCGTACTGGTAGCAACAGCGCTGCTGATAGTCACTGTGCTTACGCTGACGGGCACCACCGGGCGAGGGACGGTGTCGCATCGCGCCTACTTCAAGTTCGCCGCGGGGCTGCAATCCGGCGCCATCGTGCGCTATGGCGGGATGAAAGCGGGACGCGTCGACCAGGTTCGGGTTGATCCCAACGACTCCACCCGGATCGAATTCACCTTTCGCGTGCGCCCGGAAATCCCGGTGAAGGAAGACAGCACGGCCAAGATTTCAAGCCTCGGGGCGCTGGGCGATAACTACGTGGAGATCACCCCGGGCAGTCCGCAATCCCCTCTCGCTCCGCCTGGCAGCACACTGAAGTCGGCCGAGTACGTCGGCCTGGATGAGGTCGAAGCCAAAATCAACGACCTGTTTCCTTCGGCGGAAAGCGCCCTGAAGAGCCTCAACCAGCGCCTCGATGAGCTGCAGGTGACCATTGCCCGCGTCAATGATCTGTTGAACGACAGCAACCGCGCCAACATTGCCGCTACCATGAACGACGTGAAGGGAATGCTGGAAGAGAATCGCCCCAAGCTGTCCAGCACCATGAGCAACTTGGAAGCGGTGAGCGCTAAGGCCAAGCCGTTGATCGACGACTTCAAGAAAACCATCCAGGATGCGGATGCGGCACTGAATCACGTCGACGCGACCTTGCTCGAAAACCGGGCGGACTTGCGTAAATCGGTCGAGGAGTTACGCCAGACGCTGACCGGCGCTTCGGCGCTGGTCGACCAGCTCAATCGCACGGTGAACTACAATTCCGACAACATCGACGAGACGCTCGAGAATATCCGAATCAGCACCGATAACCTCCGAGAGCTGACGGACACGATCAAGCGTCGGCCATCGACGCTGGTCCGCGGCATCAAGGTGAAGGAGAGGAAGCCCGGCGGCGGCGGAAACGAGTGACCCGACCGCTCCGGGGACGGATGTCGATTGAAGATTGTTCAACACACACCTGGCACCACGGCATGAAATCGGCAATGGCAATCGTCGATCAGCAATCCAACAAGGTATGGCTCTTTTCACTTTGACATCACGGCAGAGGGGTCACAAATCATGCGACGGACGATGATGGCGATTTTGCCGGTCCTGGCAGCGGGACTCGGAGCATGTGGCGGTGGCCCCATGCATCCCATGCACTTCTACTCCCTTACCCTGCCCAGCGGGCTCGTGCCGTCCGCGACGCCGTTCCCGGTCACTCTGCTCGTGGGCCATATCCAGGCGCCTCCCATGCTGCGCGGCGATCTGATTCTCTTCCGCACCGGCGCCAACGAGGTCGACACTTATCCGTATCGGCGCTGGGCGGCACCCCCGGCCGAGATGGTGGACGTAAGGCTCCTGCGCATGCTGCGTGGGTCGGGCAAGTATCAATCCGTAACCGATCTGGGCAGCTCCGCCCGCGGCGACTACATCGTGCGTGGCCGGCTCGATGGTTTCGAAGAAGTCGATAGCGGCGCCGCGATCGAAGGGCGCGTGATCCTGGAAGTGGAACTCTTCGACGAGAAGACGGACCGCACCGTTTGGTCACAGTCCTATTCGCACGACGAGGCCTCAAAGGGCCGTGACGTCGCCGACGTGGTCGCCGCCCTCGACCGCAACCTTCAACAGGGATTGGAAACCTTGACCGCCGGCATGGACGAGTACTTCGCCAAGAACCTGAAAGCCAAGTAACTTGTAGCCGCTGCGCTCGGGGGTAGGTTTATTCCCTCCGCTTCACCTACTGCAGCGCGGTCGTGTTCACCCACTGCACGCGTTGCACCGTGACTGTAGGGGTAGCCTGCGATGGGCCGGTCGCGGTAATGGTGGTGGACGGAAACCACGGAGGCGCAAAGCCCTGTTTGGCAGTATAACGGCGGTCGAAGTAGGTGTTCTCGGTGTTCATGTCGGCCGCGCAGATACCACTCTGAATTTGCCCCCCTACGTTGTTGAAAGTGTCGATGAATCCTGACACGGTGAAACAGTACTGGCTGCCTTGCTGAAGGGTCGCCTGACTTCCGTCAACCTGCAAGTTACTGTTGGCATAGGGAGAGCTGAGGTTGATGTTGCCGTTGGACGTAAAGATTCCCAAGTTCTGCCCCGTGTCGTGGCCGGGAATCAGCGTATCCGCAGGCGATCCATTACAGCAAGGCGGGTTGGTTCCCGGAACAATCTGGTTCTGTGTGGTCGTGACGGGCTCCGTTTTATAAACCACATCACCGGTGATATTGATTTGCCCGTTGGCCACGATGGTCAGGGCATTGTAGTCCTGGATCGCCGCCACTCCCTGACCAGGGCCGCTCAACCCGTTGATGGTGCCGTCTACGTAGAGCATCGTACCCGGCTGCGAGGGAGTGACCGAGTGATTGGTTGGCACCGAGCAGATGTTTTTCGTCGTGGACCCGGTCTGTAGGGTGGTGGTGCCTACGGTTCCCGACGGACAGTTCCAGCTCGTGGGTGGGGTCGCGAGAGGATCAACTGTAATTGTGGTGGTGGTGCTGCCCTGCGTGATGGTCATCACCTGGGCGGAAGTCCCGCTGGTGGAAAGCCCGATGGTGGCACTTCCCTCGACATAGATCCCGCCGCCGTAGTGGGGGTTACCATTGGAGTCGGTCCAGCTCAAATCGGGCTCGCCATTGGCATCTGGTCCATATGCCATATAGACTCCGTTGGCGTTGCCAGAGGTCGGATAAGCCGTCCCTGAGGCGGTCTTGAGGACTGCGTTCATCTGAGCGGCGGTCGGAGAGGCTGTACTCTCCCCCGCGCCGATGGCATCCACCGCTGCCCACTGCTGGCTGAAGGAATTCGCCGGCAAGGGTGCGGGGTTCATTCCGAGGGTGAAGGGCGGCGCCCCTTCGAAGGTGGGCTTAATCAACTGGTTTCCGGACATAAGGCTGCTGGTCGGTGACTGAATACAATTCCCTCCAAACCAGTAACTGGCATTGGGATTCGCTTGGCCCACCGGATCCGTGAAGATATAGGATCCGCCCGTGCCGAAGCCCCAGGAGCCATTGGTAAACATAGGACCCGTCATGTAGCCCGGGACCAGCCATCCCAGGGTGCAAGGCGGCCATTGATCCAGAAAGCAGCCGTACGAGGCAAAATTGGTGGTGGTGGTGGCAGCGACGCCCGCGATGTTGACGATGACACTCCCGTTCTCCGAGAGTGTGGCTTGCTCGCTACCCCAGGCTGCGCCGACCGAAGTCACCGAATACTGGTAAGTGTAGCTGCATGCGGTAACGTCGGCAATGTAGGCGTTGGCCGCGGTGCACAGGGTGCTGTTCGCATAGCCGTTCGGCACGGCGGAGCACGACGGACCGGGAGTACAGTACTGGGTGACGGTGGGCGAGCCTACTAGTAAGAAACTGGCGTTGGTGATCTTGAAGCTTCCTGCCCACGACTGCGCCGCCTGGCCACCGTTCAGCGAAGTGAAGCTCCCGTAGTTCGTGTTGATATAGCTCACAGCCGTCGAGGCTGACCCTGCAGGATTGGTGAGGGGCGGCGCGGAGAAGGTGGCCGGAACCTGGCTGGTGATCTGATTCACAAGTTGCTGCCGGGCGATGTTCAAGCCGGAATCGGCCGAGTAGAAGGAACCCCGATAGTTCCGGTAGTAGCCATTCATCATCAGGTCGGAGCTGGCGGAAATCATCATCAGGAAACCCAGAAGACTCATGAAAGCCATGAGCAACAGGGTGAGTACCAGTGCCACGCCACGATCCCTGCGCTTTGCCGACCAACACGGCTTGGCATGCCATCGTGCCAGTGATCGTCCCAACGGGCCGCACAGCTTGCGAAACCGATCGTTGATGGAGTCCATGTCAGTCCCTCATGCTCATATTCCGGGGATTCACCACAATGCCGACTCCCTGAATCTGGTAGGGTCCCTGGTCAAAAGTATTGCGGAAGGTATAGTTGGGTTCGGTGCTTGGCGTCGTGCGTCCGATCAGGGAGATGCGAATCGAGCGCACTAGCGTGAAGTTGTAAGCGGAATCGTAAGGCGGGGGGCTGAGATTGCTGACATTATAGGTTGAGGCGTCATAAATGTACTTCGTGGTAATCGAGTCGTTGGGGTTGGTTCCGTTATTCCAGATGGTGGCTCCCACCTTGAACCCGATCACCTGCTCCATCACCGTAGCGGTCTGGCCGTTTTGACTTCTGGTCAAAAGCGGATCGGCTGGGTTGCCTGCATTTACCGCATAGGTTATGGGAGCAAGCTTGATGATCCAATCCGCGTTACAAAAGGAAGATGTAAGCTTCTTATTGGCGCCGTTCGCATCGGTACCGGTACTGATCCCCAAAGGATCATTCGCGGCGGTATTGATGCCAAAACCGTCGGTGGCGTTATGCGTGAACTGAACGTAGCTGCCGGAGACCTGCGCCGCCTGGGTAAGCACAACGGTGGTGAACAACTTGCCGTTGCCAGCGAGAAGCAGGAGTTGATCTCCCTGGTTGTAGTTGGCGGCGGTTTGGGCGGCGGTTAAGCCAGAGGCAGGATCGCCGGTGGTTGTGGTTTGGTTGGTAGCCGTGCAACCGCCGGCGTCGCTGTCCGCATGGATGGGAGGCACCGCAAGGTTTGCCGCCACCACGCTGATCGAGTCGAAGCAGGAAGCTGAGTAGGCGTGGGTGGCGGCGTTGTAGCAGTCGCCGCCGGGAACGTTGTTGATGATGGCCACGCCCACCGGCCAACTGGGAATATTCGCGCCCGCGAACTGGCCGGTGCCGGCATTGACCAGATCGTTCTGGAGTTGAGTCATCGCATTCCGCAGCCCGATACTCAGACCCACTTGGTTCTGTTGCTGGGCCGCGAAAGGCTGTTGGCGCAGGAAGAGCGTGAAGGCCGCCCCACCCACCACCACAAAAACGGCCATCGCCACCAGAAGCTCCAACAGAGAGAATCCGATCTCGGCTGGGCAAGGGCTCCTCCGCGCCATCGCGGCGGGACATTTGGGCTCTGAATTTCCCGTCATGGTCGCACCAGGCTCATTTGAAATGTAACCGGAGGCTTAACGGAACTATCCAGCAAGGTCACCTGCACCGTCACGCGACGGACGCCGGCAATCGGCGAATTGGCCTCGATAACCCAGCGCCGGTGGAACGTGGCCGAAGCCGGAGGGGTCGGGCTGGTCGATGTCTGAATGGAGCCGTCAGGAGCATGCGTTGTGGTTGTATAAACGGTGCCGCCGGCATTCGTGCCGCTGACCGTCTCCGAAACCGCTCCGTTCACATTGGCCAGGGTTACGTCATCGAAATAGTTGACACTGGCCGATGCCCCACCGCTGCAGGTGGTGGTTTGGACCGAATCGGAGGTGAGGCTGCCGACGGTGGTTGACCCGGTGGGTACGCAGATTTGCGGGTCGGCCGTACTCCAACGATTCAAATCCTCCAGTTTCTCGGAAGTCAGAGAGGCGGCAAGGTTCATGTACTTGGATTCCGTGCCTCCCGACATCATGCGGGCTGAGACCAGAGCCAGCGCCGCCATTCCCGCAATGAGAATGCTGAGGGCGATGAGAACCTCGAGCAAGGTGAAGCCCTCGTCGGCGGAACACTTATGGAGTAACTGTGACATTGCCCACGCTCGATACCGTAATCGTCTTGGTGCCCCCAGGGTTCGTAATCGTGAAGGTCGCCGGCATCGTTCCGCCGACCTCCGTCACGATCCCGCCGGGGCTGAATGTGAACGTCGTGGTGGCGCTGATCGCGGAGGTACCCCCGGGGTCGAGCGGGATCGCTTTACCGACGTTGGAGAAAGTGACGGCTGGCGGAACTTCGTTCAGCACCTGGTAGGAGTTAGTCGTCGCGTCGAACTTAATCTGGTAAGGATACGACTGCATGATGGCATGGTAGCGGGTGGATTCAATCGACAAGGCCGCAGTGGTCGCAGCGGCTCGCAGGCGGTACATATAGAAGACCCCCTTGGTCAGGGGCAAAGCGCACGCAAACAGGACGACCACGATCCCCGCCACCACCATCAACTCGATGAGGGAAAAACCAGAAGCAGCGGGCGCGACCGCCCGGCCGGGTTCTCGGCTGTACCGAATCGGTGTGTGGCTCGAGCACGCCAGCCTGGGCGGCGCTTGGCGCCATTCCCGCAGGCTGACGGCCATCGGACTTCCGGCCAAAGGGACGGTTTCGTTCCCTCGCATCAGATCACCTTCAGTCGGCACCATTCCACTTATAAGTGTCGGGTAAATGTGCCAAGAGTCATATAGTACTACGGTACTCCCCGAGAATTCCAGCTTTCTTTGCATTACGGGTTTCGACCTTCAACCCGGGAGACGAGTCACTCGTAGCAGAGAGCTTCGACGGGGTCGAGCTTGGCGCTTCCAGGCGAATGGTGGCTGAAGAAAGTGCTGATCGGCAACTCGATTAACTTAACTCGACTTCATCCATTCGGCAAAAGTTCATGCTAGTATGGAGTTGAGGGCAGGGATACTCCACCGAGCTATGCTGCAAGAATCTCGATCGCAATTCCTGGCAGGCCTATTTTTGCTGACCATCCTGGGCGCGGCTTTGGCGTTTCGCGGCCCGGCTATACCCAGGGCAAGAAAGTCACAGCGCGTCGGCGCTCTTCGTCCCGCGCCTTCACACGCGCCAGCGGCTCCGAGCAGCATGACGCCCGCGGCGCTCGCGAAGCCGGCGCCTCCGCCTTCAATCCAAAATCCGAAATCTAAAATCCAAAATCCGAGTCATGAGACGGAGCGAGTTGCGGCCTCTTCCAACGCGCCCGCAACGCCCCCGCCCCCGGTGCCTCCGGGCGCGGCCCTCTACACCGTGCAGCGCGGCGAAAGCATTGCCGCCATCGCTCAGCACAACCTCGCACGCACCAGTTTCCTTATGACCAAGGAACTGGAAGCGGCCATCCGCACCGCCAACAACAACAAGCAAGGCGCGTTCTTCAAGCCCGGCGAGCAGGTGATCATTCCCGGCATTCTCTCCGCGCCCATCGTGGAGCACCCCGTCACGATTCCCGCTCAAACTGAAATTCGCGGCCTCTATCTCACCGGATATACGGCGGGCAGCGAGAGCGGCCTGCGGGTGATCCGCGACTGGCAGGCGGCGGGCGGCAACGCCATCGTCTTCGACCTGAAAGACTATGACGGCCTGGTCAACGTACCCTACAAGAATCCGCTGGCCCCCACCACTAATTCCGGTCTCATTCGCGACCTGCCCAAGTTCGTGCACTTCCTGCACTCGCTCGGATTGCATGCCATAGCGCGCGTCGCCTGCTTCCGCGACGCCTACCAGGCCCAGCACACTCCGTCGCTTGCGGTCCACTCACGCCGCACCGGAAAGCCGTGGCTGGAAAACGGCAAACTGGCGTGGCTGGATCCCTCCCTCCGCGCCGCACAGGACTATGATATCGGGCTCGCGAAGGTGGCCGCAGAGGCGGGTGCCGACGAGATCCAGTTTGATTACGTCCGCTTCCCCGCCGAGGGCGATCAGAAGGACGCCAAGTTTGCCTTTGAGTCTACCCACCCGGAGTGGACGCGTGCTGATGCCATCACCGATTTTCTCGGCCGCGCCTACACCGAACTCCATCCGCTCAGCGTGCTCCTGTCGCTCGACGTCTTCGGCGTCATGGCTTGGCAGCGCGACGTGGACCTGGCCCTCACCGGCCAGGACATCCCCGCCATGGCCAAGCATTGCGACGTGCTCTCGCCCATGATCTACCCCTCGCACTTCTACCGCATGGATGGATACGCCCTCCCCGGCGACGCGCCCGGCCACTTCATCACCGCTTCGATGGACCGCTTCAAGGAAGTCACCCAGAATTCCCACGTGGTCATCCGGCCGTGGTTGCAGGGCTTCGGCTGGCGCACCAAGACGTTCTCACCGGACTACGTCTGCGAGCAGATTAACCTGGCCAAGTCGAACGGCGGCCTCGGCTACCTATTCTGGAACGCCCGCAACGACTACCGGGTGCTGTTCCGCGGCATCGAGGAACTGCACGCCGAGCCCAACCGTGTGTTCCGCGTGGACAAGGTGGAGGCTCGTGCCGAGCCCACCAGCCCTCGCGCTCGACATTCGAAGCCCGAAACTCGAAGCTCGCAGAGGTAACGAAGGAATGATGAATTATGAATGATGAATGATGAACTGAAGACAAGAGGCCGAGACGAGAGACCGTTTCTTCTCTTCTTCATCATTCATCATTTAGCATTCATACTTCTCTTTATTGGAATCCCGCCAGCGCTGCATGGGGCGTCTCCAGCTTCAGGCTGACCTCCGACTGCTGGGCATCAACCGCCAGGGACGCGTACGGGTTCGGCAAGGTTGGATTCCGGCTCTGCCACGCCATTCGCTGCAAAAGGCGCAGGCCTTCGAAAAGCTGGCGCAAGCTCGCCGCGGCCTCCGAACTCACGCAGTCGAGCTTCATCGAGAGGCGAACGCTGTCGCCCGTGTCCACGCTGTAGATGACCGCGCTGACCCCCTGAAACGCCGTGTTCCAATCGAGCTTGGCGGTGTCCTGCCCCGGCATAGTGCTCTTGAACCAATCCACCACCGCGGGGCCTTTGGCCACTCCCCAGATTGGGGTGCTTTGATCGGCACCGTCGACGAGGCGCGTGAAATCCGCGTCGCCGTCGAGGTGTGAGCCTGGCTTCAGCATCGCCCTCACGGTGGATAGCGGACCGAAGAAGCCAACCGACGCATCCTTGAGGGCCAAGCAGGTCTCCTCCAGGCAGTAGATCTGAGTACCGTCCACCAGCGTCGGTTTAAGCCCTTTGCTCGCCGCCGCCGTCGCCATGGCCTCCGAGTCGAACCGGCCGGAGGCGACACCGTACAGGTCGGCGGAAGTGGAAGCTACCCGCCAGCCCAATACGACTTCGTCGATGTCGTCCTCGTGGATGCCGAGCTGCCCCATCGAGTCCTCTAACTGCTTCAGACGCGGGCCCAGATAGTGTTGTCGGAGGGTGGCGTAATCGGAGAGACCGCGGAGCTTCGAGGAGTTCGAATACTCCACGTGAACGGTTTGCGGCGAGAAAACGCTCAGGGCCGTCGTCATCAGCGATTGCGAGCGGCCCGCCGCCGGCGCCAGCAGCGCCAGGGCTGCCGCCGCCACGGTGTACCACCATCGAGACATTTGTGTTCTCATCATTTCAACCTCCAAAGAGTCGAAAGTCAAAAGTCGAAAGTCAAGACCGACCGCTTCGACTTCCAACTTTTGACTTTCGACTCCCTTCCATCCAAGCCGAGAAAACTGGGTTATTGAGCGATAGAAGACTTTGGCTCATTGGCTCAATGAATCAATTCCTCCCGAGGCTTTGATGTCAGCTCTTGCGCCAGCGTCGCCTGAGAAAAGAGAAGACAGAAGACAGAAGTCCTGAAAAGAGAAGGCAGAAGACAGAAGTCAGAATGAAAAAGGCCCTCGCCCAACGGCGTCATGACTCAACTCCTTTTCCCCCTCTTCATTCTGACCCTTGACTTCTCTCTTCCACGAACGCTTTTCATTCTGACTTCTGACTTCTGTCTTCTGTCTTCCTATTTCAAGGCTAGCACCTCGCGCAGCCCGGAGCGGGTGAGGAAGGTCTTCACCGAGCCTCCTGGATTCAGGCGCTCCATCTCGCGGTTGGTGATCGGCGGATAGGGAAAAGGCCGATTGGCGTCGCACCGCGAGCCTAGGGTGGTAAGACTCTCCAGCCACCACGTCGTCCCGGCACCCTCCGGCAGGTGAGGCTCGTGCAGCAGGCAAAAGAAGACGCCGCCAGGTTCCAGGTACGAAATAATCCGAGCCATGAACCCCGGCAAGACCGCCCGCGGCGCCAGGTCCGGGACCTGCCAGCCGAAGACCGCGGTGAGAGAGGCTGGGGGAATGGGCGGCACCTGCTCCAGGAAAGCCTCCAGGCGAAACTGGGGCGTCTTCTGACTTCGATCCCAGAGCTGGGCAGCTTCACTCTGCAGCGGCGTGAGGAGGTCGGCCACGTACAGCTTCACACCGCGGTGCATCAGGATCGACACCGTGGACTGCCGGATGGGGCCGCAGTCGAGAATGCGCGGGTGCGGAATGTCGCGCAGGTATTGCCACAGCCATTCGAGGCCGCGGCTGAGGTTCCCACTTGCTTCGGCGGCCTTGGCCGGACTTTCGCGGCCGGTGATTGTGGGGAGTAGGGAGTCGTGAGCCGGGAGTCGCGCGTAAGGAACCGCACGTATTGTCTTATCCACTCCTCACTCTCCAAGTAGAGATTGGGCAAGCCATTCCCCGAGTTCCCTACTCCCTACTCCCTGGCCGCGAGCACCGCGGCAGCAGGTTGAGCAGGGGTCGCTTTCCGCTCTTCCTCGCGCAGGATATCGATGCTACCCTTGAAGTAGGCGCCTTCTTCAATGGCCACGCCGGCGGATACCAAGTCACCCACCACGTGTCCGGTTTTGCGAATCTCGATCCGCTCGCGAGCAGTGATGTTGCCGAGCACGGTACCCAGCACCACCACCTGGCGCGCGTTCACCTCCGCCTTCACCTGTCCAGGCTGTCCCACCGTCAGGGTATGTTCTTGGAGTCGAATGGTGCCCTCCAGTTGACCTTCGATCAGCAGATCCTCGGCTCCGGACAACTCCCCGCTGACCACCACGGACCGACCGAGCACGGTCTTGTTCTCGATTGCGGGCGCACTGGGCGTTCTCATATTTGACTCTGGCATCGGCGTATCCACCTTGGGAGTTGTAGGCAGGAATGTCGGCGTTTCCTGGACCTGGGGTGCGTCCGGCAATTGGAGAGGAACCGCTCGCGGCTTTCTCTCGAATAACATCTTCCACTCCGTCCTGACACAAGGGCCGAGGCCTTTGGCCCCGACACCAAGCGCGTATTGAATCTTAACCTGTCGAGCATACCAAGCGCAATCCTTTAGTTGCAGCGCTTGCAGCGCTGTAGGGAGAGTCGAAAGTCGAGGGTCAAAAGTCGAAAGCAGAAGCGGTCGGTCTTCACCTTCAACCTTGACCTTCAACTCTCGATTCCGCCTTCTTCACCGCTGTACCATTGCTCGTCAGTACAAGGACACGCCAACCCGAGCGTTACTCAAGTTTGCCTATATTCGGGACGATGATCCTAATTGGGGAACCGGCGGCGCTTTCACCAAGCCTTCGGTCAGGCCGCAGCCCACCTCGACCGCCCATGGATCAGCGGCGCCAGCGCGGAAAAGAGAGCCAAGGAGAAATAAGCGATGTGCGAAAAGTGCGAAAGGGAAGAGATTATCTGGGCGTTCAGAGTACGCGTTATCTTCGTGGCTTCAACGCTGTTGCTGATCGGTCTCGCTGGGTGCTGGTTGCTCGGTCGATTTCTGCCCGTGGCGCTTGCTCCCTCCGTGGCTCTGCTGATCGTGGTGGCGGTCGCCGCGGTGTGGGGCGCATTCACCTTGTGCCGCCAGCGGCAATTAAAGTAGAGGGATGAAAACATCACGCTGAATACCGCCTGCCTTCCAAGGCTCCGTCCGATTAAAATCACTGATCCTGACTACGCTTTTGTGTGAAACAGACCCACCACTGCGCGTGATTCTGTCAAATAGGACACAAGGCCCACGATTGACAGGGCGAGAGCTTCTTGACTAACATCGAAGACCGTCGGGTCGGTTAGTCATTCACAGGAAGTCGAAGTCTGTCACTTGTTCGATCTTTGCCGCACGGCTTCGCCTGATTCACGGAGAAGACTATGAACCTCGCCGCTCGAAATGATGGAATTGCTGTAAGCCGAGGACCTTCTGCCGGCCTTGGCAACCTCTCTGCCCTGCCCGCGGCTATGGCAATCGTGGTTCTCACGTTTGCCGTTCCGGCGTTGCGCGCCCAGACCTTCCGCGGCGCGATTGTGGGAACGGTGATCGACCAGAGCCTGGCCCCCATTCCCCAGGCGAAGGTCACGGTGAAGAACCAGGCTACCGGTCTCACGCGCACCACGCTGACCGGCGATGCGGGCCAGTACAACGTGCCCGAAGTGCCCATCGGCACCTACACCGTCACCATCGAGAAAGAGGGCTTCGGCGCCGTTTCGCAGGCTGACGTTACCGTGGATGTGTCGTCCGAGCGGCGCGTAGACGTGGAACTGGTGGCCGCCACCGTGAAAGAGTCGATCGAGGTGCACGCCGAGGTGCCCCAGGTGACCACCACCGAGGACACGCTGGGCGGGACGCTCGTCTCCAGCCAGATGGAGAACTTGCCCGTGAACGGCCGCGACTATACCAAGCTGATCTACCTCAATCCCGGCGTTTCCGGCTCGCCCGACCAGATCTCCGATTCGCCCGGTTCCTTCGGCGAGTTCTCGATGAACGGCGCCCGCGGGCGCTCCGTGAACTTTCTACTCGACGGCACGGACATGAACGACGGCTACCGCAACGATCCCGCCATCAACCAGGCAGGGGTGTTCGGCACGCCGGCCACCATTCTCCCCGTCGATGCGGTGGCGGAACTCGCCGTGCTCTCCAATTTTGCCCCTGAGTACGGGCGCAACGCCGGTGCGGTGGTCAACATTGTCACCAAGTCCGGGAGCAACCAGTTACACGGCACGGCGGCGGAGTATTTCCGCAACGACGCCCTCGACGCCCGCAACTTCTTCAACCCCGGCTCCCAGCCCAAAGCGCCGTTTCACAACAACCAGTACGGCGGCTCGGTGGGTGGACCGATTGCGAAGGACAGCACGTTCTTCTACGGCGACTACGAAGGACAACAGGAGGCAGTGGGCGTGGTGACCTTGGGCTGCGTGCCGGTGGGACTAGCTTCCGACGGCTCGCTCAGCCCCAGCCAGGCGAGCAACCCGGTGATCGCCAACTTGCTGTCTCGGCACCCTTGGCCGGCGCCGAACCTTGGCGTCAATACGCGGTGCCCCAACTCGTCGGTGATCTCTCCTTCGTTCAACCGCCTCAGCAGCGCCATCGGCAAGATCGACCACAACTTCAACCCCGAAAACATCATCACCGGGCGCTACTTCTTTGGCGACAGCGTGCAGTCTTTCCCCCTGGCCTTGACGGCCTCCGGCGGCCAGCTTCCGGGCTTTAACACTTACACTCCGACGCGGGTGCAGTTGGTCTCCATTTCTTGGGTGCACACGTTGGGACCGAACAAAGTGAACGAGCTGCGATACGGCTGGAACCGGTTTGCCGAAGGGTTCTTCCCGCAGGACCGGAGTTTCGCCCCCAGTTCGATCGGCCTCTGCGCCGCCAGTACCACCGCGGGCTGCTCCGGATCGGGTTCCTCGGACTCGGGACTGCCCATCATCCTGGTGAGCGGCGTTACGCCGGCCAGCCCCGGAAGCACTGCGGCTCAACTTGGCTCCACCAGCAGCGTGCCGCGGCACCGCTTCGACATGAACAACCAGGGGATCGACGACTTCTCGTGGAAGCTCAACAAGCATGAAGTGAAGGTCGGGGTGGAGTTCCATCGCACCACGGTGCAGCAGTACTTCGACAAGTACTTCCGGGGCAAGCTGGTTTTCAATAGCTTGGCAAATTTCCTCTCCGGGACCGTCAACACCGGCAGCAGCTTCCAGTACGCTGGAGATTCCACCCGGAATACCTTCGAAAACAGCTTCGGCCTTTATGCCCAGGACAGCTTCCGTTTCAGCCCGCACCTGACGTTGAACTACGGCATGCGCTGGGACTACTTCGGCGTGGTGGGCGAGGCAAACAACCTGCTCAGCAACGTTACCAGCCTGGATGCGTCCGCCGGCACGTTCACCCTCACCCAGGTGGGACATTCGGGCTTGAGCAGCTTGTACCAGCCAGACCACAAGGCTTTTGCGCCCCGGCTGAGCGCGGCTTGGGATGTAACCGGCAAAGGCCGAACCGTGGTCCGCGCCGGATTCGGTGTGTTCTTTGACGCGTTCTCGCAGGACATGGTGCTGGGCCACCTGCCCTACCCTCCGTTCTTTGATCCCGGCCCGGCGTACAATCCGCTTCCCGGAGCGGAGCCTATCTATTCGGCGGGCGCCACCGGCACCATCGCCCCGGGCGCACGGGTGTTCGGGGACGAAACGGCCTGCAATTACGAGTGCGATTCCTTTGCCTTCGACCGCAACATCAAGACGCCTTACATGGAGAACTACAATCTCAACATCCAACAACAGATTACCGACCGAGTGGTGCTCTCGGTCGGCTACGTCGGGTCGCAGGGTCATCGGCTGTGGCGGTTCTTTGACCTCAACCAGCCGAGTCAGGCAGCGATCACCGCTTCGGACCTCGCCTGCACGCCCGCCCCTTGCATTACCGGGAACTACAGCGTGCCGCGTCCTTACGGCCACAACCCGTACGGCACTACCTATCTCATGCAGGAGAACTCGAGCGGAAACTCGAACTACAACTCTTTGCAGACCAGCCTGCGACTCGCCGGGTGGCACGGGGTGACGTCGATGTTGAACTATGTATGGTCGCGCTCGATGGACAACTCGAGCGACGGCGAAGACTTCGAGCCCAATGCGGCGCAGCCCAATGACAGCACTCGTCCCAACCTGGAGTATGGCCCGTCTAACTTCAATCTGCCCCACCGGTTCACCTGGATCCTCGCCTACGACTTTCCCCAGAGCAGCGGGAGCTGGCAGCGGCTGAAGAACGGCTGGGGCTTCGATAGCAGCGTGAACCTGCAGAGCGGGCAGCCCTTCCAGTTCAATTACAACTTCGAGAGCGATTTCAGCGGCAGCGGCGAGGGCGACGACCGTCCCGACATTGTGGGACCCATCGTCTATGATTCGCACAACCCGCTCAACTACGTCAACCTCGGCTCCTTCGCGATTCCCTGCACGGTGACCGCCGCGACCGGAAGCGCGGCCGACTGCGTTCCGGGCACCCGTCACTTCGGCAACGAGGGCCGCGATGCGCTGCACGGTCCCACCTTCCGACAGTGGGACTTGGCTGTCTATAAGAACACGTTTATCACCGAGCGCGTCCAGATGCAGCTTCGCGCCGATTTCTTCAATATCCTGAATCACCCCAACTTCGCTAACCCGTTCCTGCCCGCGTTTCTCGCCGATCCGGGAATCAACGCGTTTACCTTCGGTAGCGCCTGCCCAGCGGGACTTTTTCCGTGCGTTGGCCGCGAGGTGGGCGCGGGCAGTTATCCCATCACCGCTACCGGAGACGTGGGCATCGGCAACCCGTTCCTCGGCGGCGGCGGACCGCGCGGCATTCAACTGGGGGTGAAGTTCTCGTTCTAGGGCTGAATTGTGAATAGTGAATGGTGAATGGTGAATTGCAAGACTTGGGTCCCCAAAGGGTGCATTGTTAAACTCACAGGACCCATTTCTCTTCCTTTCACTATTCACTATTCACAATTCACTATCCAGAGATGACCCGCCCCGTCCCAACATCGGGCGACCCCATCCCAAGCCGCACCTGGAGAATTCTGAATTCTGAATTATGAATGATGAATTGAAGACAAGAAAAGAAGCCGTCGTTCTCTTCAGTTCATCATTCATCATTCACAATTCATCACTTTTTCACGCTACCGCCGTCGGATCCTCCGAACCGGCAGTTGCCTCATCGGTCGTGGCGCTGACCGGAGGTTTACCTGGCGGCGCTGCCGGCGCCGATCCCGCGGTGCGGGACCTCGACCGGACGATCCGGGCTCGTTGTTTCAGCCACCACTCCAGACTCTTCTCCATTCCCTCGGCAAGCAGGTTCATCCGCAGCACGAAGTAATCGTCCATGGTCAGGAAAATCTTGATATCGAACCCGCGGTTGAGGAGGTCCTCAACGGAGCCGGGCGGAGTCGCTGCCCCTTCCTGGAAGTGCCGGTTCAGCCGCTGCGTCTCTTCCTGCTCCCGCCGCTCCCACCAATGGAGGCGCTCCCAGAGGGTTCCCGCCAGCACCGGCAGCACGTACTTGGCATTCTCGCCCTCCAGGTCCAGGGCCCGCCCCACCAGCGACTGGAACTCCTCCAAGGTCTCCGGCAGTTTC
>DATFYM010000064.1:0-28464 GCA_035315065.1 Terriglobia bacterium | reverse complement strand
CCGAGGTTGGCGGCGTAGCGCTTGGGCGTCTTGCGGTAGACCTTCTCCTTAGGCGCCAGGCGGGCCTTCTCCAGATTGGCCAGCAACTTGGCCTTGCGCTCGGGAGTCATCACGAACTTGCGCTTCGGTTTCGGCTCGTTCGCTGTCGTTGTGCTCGTCACTCGTCACTCGCCACTTCTTCAGTAGCCTCTGCTCAGAAGCCACATCCTTGGGCTCAGGTATCACTATAGCATATATGTGTCATTAGTCAAGTCAAATATTCAGTACCCTGCCGGAGCAGGGCGACTGCGGCTAAGAGGTCGCTAGCCCGAGCGCCACGCGGGTCGACAGTTGAGCTTCATGAGTCCACTCGGCCACATGAAACGGAGTCAGCCACACAGCAGGATGGAGAGCCATCCTCCGCTCGGCCTCCGGCGAATGCTGATCGCAGCGGAGCGCTCTGCGCCAGCCGGCCTGCACGAGCTGCGAGTGCGCTTCCTTTGCTTCGGAAAGGACCGAACCATCTTTGAGGCAAGTGAAACTGGCCGGTCCGTCGTAACGCTGCCGCCGATACTACGGACCGGCCGGTTATCTTGTCCTAACTGCTAGCCTGAGGCACACGACCACGGCTAGAAGACCGCGCGCCGCAGCCCAAGGGTGGGCACTGCGACGCCGTACCGTGGCTTTTCGCGCACAGTGCGATCCTGCTAGATGATCCCCTTGTCCCTTAGCAATTGCACTTCATCCACGACGCCCTCGATCCCCTTTTTTGAATAAGTGATGAGCAACCGCTCTCCCGTAAAAAAGCTCAACACCGGATTGCGGAACTTGTTCAGATAGTTCGGATCCGCCGCGCTGGTCCCGAATTGCGGCGCGATTTGCTGCAGGAGGACGTTGGCAGCGTCCACCGCCGGACCGGAGTACGTGAAGTCCGCGTCGGACAGGTTATGAATCGTGTACTCCGCCAGGACGTTCGTTTGACCCGCTACGTTCAGATTCACGTTGTTGCCCAACTGCCGGAGAGCCGGCAGGCGCAGGTTGCCGCTGCCATCCACGTAGAGATAACCCTTCGCTACGGGATCGATCTGCGCGATGATGGCGCCGGCGCGCAGCCAATTGACCACCTTGTACTCATTGCCGCTCGTCGGCGCGGAATGCGCGCACGCCATGGTGATGACGAATTCTGGGCTCAATCCACGACTCATCTCCTCCGCGATCGTGATGATGTGGTGCGCTCCGGTTCGCGAATCTCCCGCCGCGCCATAGTTGTCGTTCACTCCCGTGCCGCCGAAATTCAACTCGATGAACTCGGTGCCGTCGGCGTTCCACTGAAAGACTATCGATTTCGCCCAGTCGTGCCACAGCGGCGCGCCGACAATAAGGTCCTGATCGATATAAATGTCGGTGCGGACTCTCTCGCTGCCGCCGCCCTGGACATCGTCCGGATCGACCGTCGGGAATCCGCCCTCATCCGCGTGGCCGTAAACCTCGCGGTACTCGGTTGCCAGGTGCAGATCCGCCACATCGTTGTTCGTTTCGTGGATAGCCAGCCCTCCCGGATAGGAATGGTGGCCGAAAACGGAGGTGCTCCCCGGGGCAGAAAAGAACGGCTGCGGCAGATGAGGGCACGCCGTATTCTCGTTCAGCACCGGAGGAAAGACACCCGCCTTCGCTCCGCCCGTAATGCTCGCCCCATCCGACAGGTTCAGCAACTTCTGGTTGACCAACGTCTGGACGATCGTATTCTTCTGCGCGTCGGTTAGATTCGCGCGGTGAGTGACGCAGGTCTGCGGGTTCCCGAGCGCATCCAGAGTCTGATGTCTCAGTTGCGAATCGCTGATCTTCGCAGCCTGCGAAAGCACGAACTGATAGGCCGATTGCACCATCGGCGACTGCGTGGCAAGGGCCACGGCGTTGCCGTTCCCCGCGCCGGGCACCGTCTGATCGGCCGCATGTGCTGCTAATCCTGCAAACAGCGTGAGCACGAGCACGCTTGCTAGCTTGTACGGTCTCTTCATTGGATTCCTCCTGCTTAAAGGTTTTGATCTGAGATCACCAAGGATTTATCACTCGTTTGTGAATCCAGTGTGAAGCGGATATGAACCGTGAATTAAATAATGCACCTTCTTCCTTTTCAGGAAGACGAGGGACCCCTCACCCGGCTCGCTACGCTTGCCACCCTCTCCCCAACAAGGTGTGAAAGAATAAGGAGTTACTCGCAAAGACGCAAAGGCGCGCAGAGCCGCAAAGAAGAAGTCCTTTGCTTGCTTTGCGGACATTGCGCCTTGGCGATAAACGTTCTTGTTCTTCCAATTTTTTCATACGTTCCAAGGGAGAGAGCTGAAAAATGAAGAGACTCCAGATACTGTCCTTTTAGGACCCTATCCAGTAACTCGCTTTCCCCATATCTCGTCTTGGCGTGCTATGCTGACCGGTCGCCGACGATCGATGATCCGACCCGCTTGGCACACCGAATAGGTAGAAAGGAAGAACCGAATCTCATGCCAAGACTCGACTGGAAGCATTGCCTGGCCGTCACGGCGCTGTTCCTGCTGGCGCCCGTGGTGCGCGCGCAGACCGACGACGCCACCCGGCAGCTCGCGCACGACATCTTCAAACAACTGATTGAGATCAACACTACCGACTCCGTGGGCAGCACCACCGTCGCCGCCGAAGCCATGGCGCGGCGGCTGCGTGACGCCGGCTTCCCGGCTGCCGACGTGGTAGTCCTGGGCCCCAACGACCGCAAGGGGAATATGGTGGCGCGCCTCCACGGAACCGGAGTCCACAAGCCCGTGCTGCTGATCGGACACCTGGACGTGGTCGAGGCGCGGCGAGAGGACTGGACCACCGATCCCTTCCAGTTTGTGGAGCAGGACGGCTACTACTACGGCCGCGGCACCCAGGACATGAAGAGCGGCGACGCCATCTGGATCACCACACTGATCCAGTTCAAGCGCGAGGGATACCAGCCCGATCGCGACCTCATCGTGGCCCTGACGGCGGACGAGGAGGGCGGCCAATCGAACGGTGTGGATTGGCTGCTGAAGAATCATCGCGATCTCATCGACGCCGAGTTCGTTCTCAATGCCGATGGCGGCGGCGTGGATACGGTGAAGGGCAAGCCGTTGATCGTCTCCATGGACGCCACCGAAAAGCTCTACGCCGATTACCAGCTCAAGGTGACCAATCCCGGAGGGCACAGCTCGCTCCCGGTGCCCGACAACGCGATCTACCATCTGGCTGACGGCCTCGCGCGCGTCGAGCGCTATCAGTTTCCCTTCGAGCTGACCGTGGTTACGCGCGCCTTCTTCGAGCGCATGGCCGGCGTGGAAAGCGGCCAGACGGCGGCCGACATGCGCGCCATGGTCAAGAACCCGCCCGACGCCGCGGCCATCGCGCGCCTCTCCGCCGATCCGCTGTGGAATGCGACCATGCGCACCACCTGCGTGGCCACGCGTCTCGACGCCGGCCACGCCAACAACGCCCTACCGCAAATGGCGCGCGCCAACGTCAACTGCCGCATCCTGCCCGGACACTCGCGGGAAGAAGTGCGCCAGGCACTCATCAAGGAGGTGGCCGATCCCAAGATCGAAGTCAGCTACGTCACCACCAGTGGCCGCGTCCTGGACAGCGAGGCCAGCGCCAAGGCGCTGCCGCCGGTTTCGTTGCGGCCCGACGTGATGCAGACGCTCGATCGCGTCGCCGCCGAGATGTGGCCGGGAGCGCCCGTAGTCCCCACCATGTCCACCGGCGCCTCCGACGGTGTTTACACCAATGCGGCAGGCATGCCGACCTACGGCATTTGCGGCTTGGCGATCGATACGGACGACGTCCGGGCGCACGGGAAGGACGAGCGCCTGGGAGTGGAATCTTACCACCGCGGGGTCGAGTTTTATTATCGTTACCTCAAGGCGCTTACGGGGGCTAGGGACTAGGGACCCTAGGAGGTGCCGTAACATCCGACTCCTGACCGGGGCGAAGAATTGACGATTGCAGATTGACGATTGACGATTGAAAGAGCAAAAGAAGCAAGCTGCACGGCTTTTCAATAGGCCCGACAATCGTCAGTGGTTCTTTTCCAATCGTCAATCGTCAATCTGCAATCGTCAATTCTTCTGAAGCTGGCCATTCTCACGAATCAGAGGCCACGTGTTACAGCACACTAGCCCCTCAAGGCCCGGCCGAGAAAGGGAGTAGAACATGCTGGCTAAAGTCATCTTCACCTTCGCCGCCGCAACATGGTGTGGCATCGGGTTTGCTGCCGCCAAGGAGCCGCTGGTGCTGGCTTCTCCGGATGATAATCTGCAAGTCGCGTTCGAGCTGAAATCGAATCCGGCGCCCTACCTGCCAGGGGAGCGGCCCTACTACCGCGTGTCGTATAAGGGCGCTCCAGTCCTCACCGATTCCCCTCTGGGGCTCGACTTTATCGACATGCGTCCGATGGACCGCGACTTCGAGCTCCTGCACACTGCCCGCGACTTTCACGACGAGACCTGGGAGAATCCTTTCGGCACCGCGCGCCAAGTGCGCAACCACTACCACGAGCTCAGCGTCTCGCTGCGCGAAAAGCAAGCCCCCTTCCGCCGCGTGGACGTGATCTTCAGGGCCTATAACGACGGCCTGGCATTTCGCTACTTCCTGCCGCGAGAGGGCGGGCTGGAGAACTTCGTGATCTCGTCGGATAGAACTGGCTTCTACTTTGCCCGCGAAGGGTCCACGTTCGCGCTCAACATCGGCCGCTTCCAGAGCCCTTACGAGTCGGAGTTCGAGCACCTGCGCTTGGACCAGATCAAGCCCACGTCGATTATCGGACTGCCGCTGCTGGTGGAACTCACCGACGGCCCGTGGGTGGCGATCACCGAAGCTGACCTGACGGACTACGCCGGCCTCTACGTTGGGGCCGCGCTGGGTGTCCCCAATGGCCTCGCCGGCAAGCTGTCGCCGATGATCGGGCACGCGGAGCGAGCGGTGGCCGGCTCAACGCCCAAAGCAACGCCATGGCGCGTGATCATGGTGAACTCGCGTCCCGGCGGCCTGATTGAATCGAGCGAGCTGATTATGAATCTGAGCCAGCCCAACCAGATCGGAGACACCTCCTGGATCCAGTCGGGCAAAGCGGCGTGGGACTGGTGGTCCGGCAGCTTCGCCCGCAACGTGGACTTCAAGCCCGGCATGAACACTGCCACCATGATGCACTACGTGGATTTCGCCGCCGAGCATCACCTGGAGTACATGCTGATCGACGCCGGCTGGTCGCCGCACGGCGTCGGCTACGAGCAGGGTGACATCACCCGCTACGTCCCCGAAGTCGATGTCCCGGCCATCGTGCAGCACGCGCGGGCGCACGGGGTGAAGGTGCTGATCTGGCTCTATTGGTCGGCGGTGAAGAAGCAGATCGACGCGGCGTTTCCGCTCTATGAGAAGTGGGGCGTCTCCGGGGTAAAGATCGACTTCATGGAGCGCGACGATCAGGAGATGGTGAACTTCTACCAGGAGATGGTGAGCAAAGCCGCCCGCTATCACCTGACGGTGGATTTCCACGGAGCCTACAAGCCCACAGGGCTGCGACGCGCCTATCCCAACCTGCTGACGCGCGAAGGGATCATGGGCATGGAGTACAGCAAGTGGAGCACCCGCGTCACGCCCGAGCACGACGTCACCATTCCCTTCACGCGGAACCTGGCGGGCCCCATGGACTACACGCCGGGCTGTTTCCAGAACGCGACCCGCGAGCAGTTTCAGCCGCGCAACGTGGAGCCCATGTGCCAGGGCACGCGCGCCCACCAGTTGGCCATGTACGTGGTCTTCTTCAGTCCGCTGGCGATGCTCTCCGATTACCCCGAGTCCTACGACCGCCAGCCCGGCATGGAGTTTCTAGAGAAGGTGCCGACCGTGTGGGACGAAACGCGCGTGCCCAACGGCGAGCCCTCAAAGTACGTCACCATCGCCCGGCGTCACCGCAACACCTGGTATCTAGGCTCGATGACCAACTGGGACGCGCGCGACCTGGAGGTCCCGCTGAGCTTCCTCGGTTCGGGAACGTACGAGGCACAGGTGTTCGCCGACGGGGCCGACGCCGACAAGGTGGCGACCAGCCTCGAGATCAGCAGGCAACGCGTTTCGTCCGGCGATAAGCTGAAACTGCACCTGGCACCGGGTGGCGGCGCCGCGGCCATCTTCACGCCAACCGCACCGTGACGCGTCGGAAAATGAGGGTCGTGTGACTTTATTGGACGAACTGTGCGAGTTGGACAAGCGACACAAGGACGCGAAGGAAGAGGAGCGCCGAGACACAACGCGGCGTGGCCTCAAGTGAAGGTCAAAATGCACCTGACGCTTGCCCATTTTCCTCGTGCCTCTGCGTCTCTGTGGTGGAAGCTCCTTTCAGCGCTCTGAAGGGGCGACGGAACTCATCGCATGGACGAGACGCCAGCGCGACATATCAACGCCCGCGCGCTCCAGGGTGTCGTAGAGTGGATGCGCCGGGGTGACTCGCGGCGACTCGTTCGCCACCGTCACCGCCAGAATGCGAATCGTCCGATTGTTGGGCAGCACCAGGGTGGTCGCTCCCGCCGGCAGATCGAGGTCGTAGGCAAAAAGGTACGAATAGCTGTAGGCCTCGTTGGAGCCGTCGGCGGCGTGGCGATGTGAGGCAAACCACGCTACGGGCGCGCGTTTGATGTAGCCCGGCACGAGGCCGGTGTAGATCATGTCGGTCCTGAATCTCGGCCCGTGCTCCTTCACGTAAGCCCGGATCCGCCGCGCTCTCGCAGCCCGAGGGCTTTTGTCGTCCGCCGCCGGCTCGGGCGGCACCGGCAGTTGCACTCGCCTCTCCGTCCAGGTGCGAGTGTCCCACTGGCCGATGAAACCGCCCCAATCCTCGATCTGCAAGCCCTCGTGAACCGTCGTCGAGGGGCTTAGGACCTCAAAGGTCGCCGTTTGGTCCCCGTCGTAGGCGGCGGCCAGAATATACAGTCGATTGAAGTGGCCGGCCGGCAACGAAATCTTCTGACCCTTGGCAGTAACCGCATTGGGTTTGGCAACTCCACTGGGTCCAGCAGGTCCGGCGGGCGCAAGACGGAACTGCACGCCGGCATACGCAATCTCCGCCGGCAGCATTTCCGCCGCCAGCGCCTTGCCTTGCGGCGCGTCCTGGCTGTCGGGGTCACAATCGAAGCAGCCTTCCGCCGGCTTGCCGTCGCGGGTGGCGACCGCGGCATCGTAGGGCAGCGCGACGGGCCGCGACTCCTGTAACGGCGGTGTCCCCGCCGTCGCCGCCTTCGCTGCCGGTGGCACTAGCTTCACGGCGAACGATCGGGGTTGATAGGCGGTGAGCGACACCGCCAACTCGCCGTTCTCGACGGTGGCGGCGCCGATTGGTTGCTCCTGCCCGTTCACTTCACGCGCGGCCGCGACGGGTGCTGCGAACCTGACCCGGACGTTCGGCTCCAGCTTGCCGCTCATCTCCACTAGCCGCACGATGACTTCGTCGCTCGCCTCGGCCTTTTTCATGGCCATCACGTGCACCCGACTGTTGCTGACCTTCAGCAGCGAAAAGTCTTTGCCCAGCGAGCCGGGATGGGCGGAGGTCCGGAACGCCACCAGCGGCTCATTCAAGCGGTAAGCCTGCCAATCGGTGTCGCCCTGGCGCCAATCGCCTTCGTGCCCGGCAAGGCCGAACACAAACTCGTGGCGACCCCAGTCCTGCGTGCCCTGGTCCTCGTAGCCGCCGCGCGTGCCGGGCGTGCGGACCAGTGTCAGGCGCAGGGTGTTATCGGCGGGCTTGTCGGAGGCGACCTTGGCGTCGGTGAGCACCGTAACGCCGTGTGACCCACCCTGGTCGGTCAGATCGATCCAGCGGTGCGTGGCCACCTCGAACTGCCGCTCGTTTTCGTTGGGCCGCTCGATGGTGCCGATATCCCAATTGTAGGTCGCCATGGCGTTGGAAGCCACCAGAGGAAAAGTCTCCTTGAGATTGGCGTTCCTAGTGGCCCAGTCGATGACGTTCGAGAACTCCACACGGTTGCCGGCATCGCCGGCCACGAGGCGAATGATCTGGACGAACCTGGAGCCTTCAGCGTCACGCGTGACTTCCACCGCCACACGGGCGGGTCCATTCTCCACCACCCGGAGGTGCGCCGGACCTCCGACGTAGGCGCGCGGCGGACGCTGCTCGTCTTCGAAGTCCATGTTCCAGGCCGGCCAGTGCTGGGGATTGTCCGTGGAGATGGCCAGACGCAGCGGACCGGAAAGCAGTTCGCGGCCGAGCTTCTTATCGAAAATGCTGGAGACATCGCCGTTCTCGTCGATCTTGAGGCGGTAACGATCGTTTTCGAGCGACGACTCGCTTACCTTCAAGGCCGACGAGGCGGGCGTCGCCGCGTCGGACGGCTGAATGTCATACACCGCGTAGCCCACCGAAGGGACGCTCGCCAGGAACAGCACTCGGGCACGCCCGTCGCTTCCCTGCCCCAACTGCGCGGGAACCTCTTTGCCGTCGGGTCCCACCACGCGAACGCCAGCCGGCGGTGGGGCGGAGAGCACGACCTTGTTTTCCTTCATAATCGTCGTGCTGCCAAATGGCAGGTCGTCGACTTCCACCAGATCCTGGCGCGGAATGTTGAGCTGGTTGAAGACCACCACGGGCACGCCTTGCGCCTGGGTGTTCAATTGGGAGGCAATCGCCTTCGTGGCGCTGGACAGCACGCCGGCGAATTGATTCATCGCGATCACGTCGTCGTTCCATGAGTACTCGTAGGACTTGGGCGTCGAAGTGCCCGCCATGATGTCGTGAAACTGGCCTCCCATCACCAGGCGCCAGGCACGGTTCAGCCGCTCCAACGGATAGGGCGGGCCACCCAGCCAAGCCGCGCCCGCCGACGCCTTCTCCGCTGCGTCGGCCAGTACCTCGTTGGCGCGGTTCCAGCGCTTGTGGTAAGCCTGCGAGGTAATGGACCCGGCGGAGTGATTGATCAACTCAAGGTCGCCCTGGTAGCGGGGCATGCGGCCGGTCTCGCTGGGCTTGATGTCGCGGAACATCTGGTCGGCATTAGACCAGACCACGCGCAGCGGCCCGTCGCCCATACGCATCGGCGGACCCGGTGGCGGCGACGGCTGCTCTTCCGATTCGTCGAAGTTCGGGATGGGCGGCAGCGCGGTGACGCTTTTGCCCTCGATCGCCTCCATCATTTTGACGGAGAACTCGTTGGGACTGCCTCCCACGTCACCCGTGCCCACGTAGTGATAGTCGGCGAAAACGCCGGTCACCTTTCCGTCCAGATTGACGCGGCTGGGCCAATCCAAGACGTAGCCCCCAGTGTCTGCAGGAAGCCCCTTAGGCGGAGCATTGCTCTTGCTCAGATCGGAGTAGACATCGCTGCCATAATCGCCAGGGTTGAGTGCTGCAATCACGCCCTTGCCGTCGGGACCTTCCCAGATCCCTACGTTAAATGGAATCCCTTCCGGCGTCTTCTCCGGCGAATCCGGACCGCCTACGTGCGGCGCCGGCTGCCAAGCCGCGGAAAGCTTCTGGGTGGAGAAACCCTTGACGCCGGCGTGCGCCAGGATACTGGGCAGCGAGGTGGGGAACCCGAAGCAATCGGGCAGCATGAACTCCTCGCTCGCCTTGCCAAACTCGCGGCGGTAGAAATCATTGCCATAAAGGACCTGCCGGATGATCGACTCGGCGGAAGGCGAGTTGACGTCATTCTCCTCCACGGAAGAGCCGGCGGGGAACCATCGGCCCGCTGACACGTAGCGCTTGAGCCGCGCGAAGTCGGCCGGGTAATACTCCTTCATCATTTCGTAGCGGTTGGACCCGCTGAAGTTGAAGATGTAGTGCGGATACTTGTCAAACAAGTAGAAGTTGTTGCGCATCGTCTTGCTGAGGTATTCCTGGATCACTTGCGGATATTCCCAGCGCCACTCTGTGTCCAGGTGAGCGTAACCGACCACATAGAGAGTCGGCTGCTTGGTCAAATCCGGGCGGGGCGGTGGGTTGCCCTGAGCCTTCGCCGTACCGGCAAATACCAACAGCATCGCCAATGCCACCAACGTTGACTTCGCGGCTCGCGCCAAGCCCGCGGCGACGCTGCCGGCGCACCAACTTCCAACCAACGATGTCTTCATGATTCCCTCCAGGTGACGACGCGGCGATCCTTTGCCGAACATGTCTGGGAATAATCCGGCCGCACCAAAAGTACCAGAGATTTAGATAATGCGGATCGGCGCAAGGGAGGCACTAAATTCGAAGATGCTGGTTCGCTCCCACAACGAAATCGCGGTCTCGGACGCGGGATCCTTCGCCATCGCGGGAGAGAGTTGATGAGAAAACGGGAACAAGTCCCTTCACAAAAACGGCTCGGTTGGGTCTTCGGCTAGGCCCCGGCCGCGCCGGCTTTTTGCTCTCCGCCACCGGTCAGCTTCTTGGTCACGAACATGATCAAGGAGCCGATCCCCCAGAGTACGAGCGGCGCGACTATCATGGCTACGAAGTGGGCGGCTGCGTGACCCCAGGTCTTGCCATCTACTTTGCCGGGCGAATATTCGGGGGCGCTGAAGATGTTATCCTTCCCCGTCAGAATCGCGATCACGATCCCGGCGATGATGATGCAGTTGCCGACAATCACCGGCAATGCGATGACGGGAAGCAGTTGTTTGTAGCTCCCAAAACCGCTCGTGTAGACTCTGACCGAGTAGTAGATCATCCCCAGCAGAAAGAGGACTGACAAGCTGAGGAATTTTGCCGTCGAGTTGGGCACGCCGATAAGAGACAGAATCAGCCTCGCCAGGCCCACAACCAGGACCAGAATCAGGAATCCTCTCTCGAATTTCACATAGTCGGATAAGTTCTTCCCGAAGATCTTCATCTTGGCTGCTCCTCTCGCGGGTTCATCCGTACCGCCGGCGCGGCTTTCCAACCACCGGTGACGATACCGCCCCCATCGCGCCGAGTCAAGCAATACCGACTTAACTCGACGTGTTCTTAGCGGAACGACTGATTTCGGAGGCGCTCTCAAGACGCGGGGCGCGTGAAGTAGCCTGTCTTGCAGCGGACCGTCAGCCCCGGTCGCTTGACGCGGATTGCGATCTTATGGAAGGAGTCGCCATCCGCAGCCCCGGCGGACGGCCCCCTGGACGGATAGTAGGCCAGCTCGTTGGAAGACCGCAAGTCGTCCGCGATCTTAATAGATGGCGTCATAAAACGCGGTCCCCAGATCGCGGTCTTCGTCGGGCGGTCCCAGCTCGGGGAATCGGCCGTGGTCGTGCTCGTACTGCTTCAAGCCTTTCATCAACTGCTCACTCGTGGACCGACCCGAGGTCGCCGAGCACTAGCAAATGGTTCCCGAACCCGACGAGAAAGGCTCGATCGCCAGGCCGCAGCACGTCGTCGAGGAACTTCTGAAGGTGCTGGTACCTCGTCAATTCTTTGGCTTCACCATCTCCACATCGATGGTAATCGCGAGGTCCTCGCCAACCACTGCCGCCGGATAATTGCTCACACCGAAATCCCGCCGGTTGATGGTGGTGGTGGCGGAAGCTCCCATTCGCGGATTTCCTTGCATGTCTTTGATGGGCGGGGAGGGGCCATCCACGTCGAGCACGGCCTCCTTGGTCGCACCATGAATCGTGAGATCGCCGGTTACTTTCAGCTTTCCTGCTCCGGCCGATTCCACCCGCTTGGATTTGAAAGTGATCGTGGGGTATTTCTCCACGTCGAGGAACTTCGCGCTGCGCAGGTCGTTATCCCGCATCTCCACCCGGCTATCCACCGAAGCGGCATCAATGGTGACGTCGACCGATGACTTCGCCGGAGCGGTGGGATCGTATTGAATCGTACCGCTGACCTTGGTAAAAGTACCTCGAATCGTGGAAATTCCCATGTGGCGCACGGAGAATTGCGCGGCAGAGTGCGCCGGGTCAAGCTGCCAGGTGTCCACCTGGGCGGCGGCTGAGGCCGCCAAGAGAAGAGTAACCAACAGGCTCAAAGCGAATCGCGACATCGTCAGGTTCTCCTTCCGAAATAGGGTATCGGGAATGGGGGACAGGGAACAGTTCTCAGTTGTCAGTTTTCAGTTCTCAGTCCTCAGCTATCAGTTTTCAGCAAAGATACGCCAAGCTGACCTTGTGCGATTGAAAACTGATAACTGATAACTGAGGGCCTCCTATCCCCTATCTTACCGTCAGTGCGAGCACGGCATAGGCCGTGGCCGCGTCGCTCATGAAGTGCCCGGTCTCGGTGGATAAGTCATGCTGTTTGTTCAACGAGTAGCCCGGCCACAGACCTTCCGCCGGACTCTGGTTTCCGGCGAGCCAAGCCAACGCTTGCTGCAAGTGGACGTTCTCGCGGGGAAGGCCCGACTGTTCGAGCGCGAACGCGATGAGGCCAGTGGCGTACCCGTCGCTTTTCACTTCCAGCGGCGTGCCGTCGGCTCGTTTCCATGCCCCGATAAGGGAACCGAGACTCCAGCCTCCATCGGACTGCTGTCGGCTCAGGGCCTCGTCTATGATCGACTCTTGCTGTGCGGTCGCGAGGAGTCCCGGCACTTTGGCCGCCGCCCACAAAAGGACCACCCGATTGATGAGGGTCTGCCGGGCGTATTCACGGTTAAGGTACTCGCGGAGCAGTGTAAGACGGTTTTGGATTTCGGGGGCGGCGCGATAGTTCTCGGGCGCGGTACCCACCGCGACGGCGGCGAGGGCGGCTCCGTAGAACTGCGAGTCGTCCGCTTCCCACGGTTCGTTATGGAACCTCAGCCACGCCCACGCACCCTTGGCGTCTCCCGTCGTTTGCTGGAGAGCCCACATGTTGTCGAAAGCTAGACGCGCGTCATCGCTCAGTTTCCCGCTCCGGGCATCATCGCTGGCGAGGATCAGGGCATTGAGCACGGCTTCGGTCCCCCGCGACTCGCTGGTCTTGTAGGCCCCGCGTTTGTCATCACTGTAGAACGGCTCGACCTCCTTCCACAGTCGCACGCGCTTGGTAACGCTCGCGAGAAGGCTGCGTTCGTTGACGGAAGGGCCTTGCTCCCCGAGCGCAGCGCGCAGCGCGGGCCGGGAGAGTGCGTAAGGAACCGCGGTGTGGCAGGAGACACAGAACGTGTTGTGGTCGCGGGCGGCCGTCGGCCACGCCATCCACCAGCCCTCTCTATAATCGAGGTAAGCGGCGGCGGCCTTCGGATTCCAGGAGCCGGCGACCTTATTCTCCCAAGGCGCAGCTTTTGCCACTCGCCGGCACAACGAAAAAAGGCACGCTATGAAGCACGCTGCCAGGACACCGCTTGCCACCCTGGATCTCATCGGATTTGGCCCCCATCACCACGGCCCGGGCCCTCTTGGATTACCGTTATCCACCAGCGCTCGGCCCAGCAACCGTTAGAGTATCACAATCCGTCACGATCCGGCATAATCGCGCAAAATCCGGGTGACAAGTGACAGCCAGCCACCCCTGTCGCGGCGCTCTTTGCGCTCGCGAGATCAAAGGATCGAACCTTGGGTCAGCCGGATCATCTAATCAAACGCTCTCCCTCTGGCTGGCCTCGTCGTTATCTTTTCTTTCTCCGTCTTCCTGGCGGCGAAAGACGTGTTCCTCATGCGCATTCCGCCGAAGCGCCGGTCGGTGACGGCCGGCTAGTCTAGAGCCCCGCCCAAAGCCGGCGACTGAACTCCCATCGGCGCTCCCACCCCCGTACTGCCAGTGATGCCACAGGGATCTTGCCCGCTCTGAGCCCGCCCCTTCCCTTTGGGTTTGTCTTTCAGGGCGTGCCGTTTCGAAGGACGTGGCGGCTTCGTTTTGGCTTCGTTTGGCTTGGTTTTGGCTTCGTTTTGGATTTAGCCCAAAAACTGGTGTTGAATCTAAAGGGCTTGGTGGCTTCGTTTGGGTTCGTTTGGCTTCGTTTTTTGATTTATCCTACTGATTATAAACAACCTGAAGGCTTCGTTTGACCTTTCTGGAAGTTTTCAGCCGCCACTGGGCCACCAGCAACCGTTTCGCCGCGGCCCGCTCTGCTCTTCTTCCAACGGGCGGTGGGCTTGAGCACCGCTTCCTTCCTGGTCAGGGAGCGCGGGCCGTGCCCCTGCAAGCTTCCTTGCGGTACCAACGCCATGCAAGCGACCTCTTTCGTCCGCCTAAGTCCAATCCGTGCGCCTCTCAAGCTGGCCTCAGCAAGCCTACTTTCCTCAGCTTAGCCCCCGACGCTACAGACGCAGAATAACAGGCTAATCTAGTTTTGTCAAGAAGGCAATTTTATTACCAAAGATGACTTATCGGCGTCGCGGAGATTTATGTCGCTCTGTATTGTTTTGGATTCTGGGTTGAAGAACCCGCCGTGCTCGCCCTTCTCTTCGACCCAAAATCGAAAAGCGGCGAGTTTACCTCGCCAAATGGCGGCGTGAAGCCGCCTCTAAAGCAACAACCCCTTGCTTCGGTTCCGCCGGGTAAGCTAGACTGAGCTTTCAGGGAACTCGACCTCGAAGGCAGGGCCAGACAGAATACAATTCAGTAAGGAGGAGGATCATGCTTCTGCGCTTTTCGAACGTCCTTCATTTGACCTCGCTCGTGGGACTGATGGTGCTCGGGGCAGTGCCATTGCTGGCCGCCCCTGGCCTCTACGATTTCACGCTCCCCTCGATCGAGGGCAACGCGACCCCACTCTCAACTTACAAGGGGAAAGTAATTCTCCTGGTTAACGTTGCCAGCCGCTGTGGCTTCACGCCTCAATATTCCGCTCTGGAATCTCTCTACGAGAAGTACAAGGATCAGGGATTGGTGATACTGGGTTTCCCGGCCAACAACTTCGGCGCGCAAGAACCCGGCACCAATGCGGAGATCAAGACCTTCTGCAGCCTTAAGTACAATGTGACCTTCCCCATGTTTTCCAAGGTCTCCGTAAAGGGTGATGACACGACACCCCTCTATCAGTTTCTCACCCAGAAGGCCAACCCGGCAGTGGCCGGCGAGATCAAGTGGAACTTCACCAAGTTCGTGGTGGATCGCAATGGCAACGTCGTGGCGCGGTTTGAGCCCGCGGTGAAACCGGACTCTGCCGAGGTTGTGGAGACCATTGAGAAGCTCTTGAAGCAGTAGGATAGCCTGCCTGAATCGGGACTAGTCAGCTTGAGTCGTTTTGCTCCTTGGCGGCTGGAAACGCTGGCCACGAAATCCTCAGTGGTGCCTTGGAGTGAAGACGCTGATCAGCACGGCGATGGCCACCAGCCCCCCGATCACCAGCCACGCGCCGGTGTGTCCAAAGTTGAACGTGTAGCCGATCCCAAAGCGCTTTTCAACGATCAGAGCCGGGTCGTCGCGGTTGAAGTAGAAGAGGCCCAGTTTCCAGTACTGGTCGGCGGTGCGGTCGCCCACTGGGACCACCGTTCCGGAAGCGGCGGCCCCGGCAAGACGCGAGCCGCCTTGGCCGGCGTGAAACAGCAGGCCCGTGACCACCACCGTAAAGCCGAGGGTCAGGACGAGGATCGGTACAACCCCGGGCGGCCCGGTTCGGGCCGACGAGAGCGCCAGGAGGCCCGTCCATGCGAACACCAGGGCCAGATAATACTCCGTGGCGACGACGATCGAGACTACCGTGCGACGGAAGTGCTGCTCGCTCTCGCCCGCCGCTCCGCCCATCCGGATCACACGCGACCAGCGGAGGATCGCGTAGGCGAGGAAGCCGGTCAGGGCACAGAGCACGGCGCCCATGAGCAGCGGAAGGAAGACTCCAGTGAAGCTGCGCGTGGCCCAGTTGTCAGGTTGGCCGTCCATTCCCCAATGGGTGGGGAAGCGGTCGGGGATCGCGCTCCAGTAGAGTTGGAGCACGACGGCGACCGCCGCCAGCAGCGCGAACGGCCCAATCTGGGCGGTCCAGCCACCCGGCAGGCGCGCGTCGTGCGGCGCGAGCGCCGCCTCACGAACCGTGGCCGGTGCCACCGCGTGCGGCAGTACCCTCCGGCGGGCCCGATAGTAGGCGATGAAGGCGCCCACCGGCTGAAGCACCAGCCCGACCACGATCAGTTTGTCGCTTGACGGCTGGGGAATCCGCAGACCGCTGAGGGCTACGGCAATGGCGATGATTCCGTAAATCACCACCTCCACCCGGTAACGGCCAAGGATCGCGCGACCCTCGGCCGAATCGCGGAAATCAGGCTGGACGGTCACCGCGAAGTAGATATCTGGCCGCGTCAATCGAGGGATCACGTAATAGAACACCACAAGCAGCGCGATCATCAGGATCATGATCAAGCTCGGAAGCACAAGGGATGGCGTGCTCATATTGAACCTCCCCGCTGGTTGATCCTATACAGGTGGATCCAGCTTGCGATGTCTTCGATCACCGGCTCGACCACATGGCCGGGCTTCTGGTAGTCGGCCGGCGTGCCGAGTCCTGTGCCAGGGGAACTGCTGGGCATGAAGAGGTGGAAGAGTCCCGGGTAGACTTTTAGTGTGACCTCCGGTTTGCCCCCCAGGGCTTTCTTCCAACCGTCGAAGTCTTCCGCGGTCACCTGGTAGTCGCGTTCTCCGCGCAGGATGAGCATCGGGATCTTGAGTTGTGCCGCCACTTCGGCCGGATGGTAACCGCGCAAGTCGAGAAAGTAGGACCCGGGAATCGTCGCCCCCAGCACATTCAGCTTGGTGTCAGCAGCGAGCGTGGGGCTCTCGATTTCCTTGGCCGACTGTTCTGCGGCGTCAATCCGCTTCTGTGCTTCAGCGGTGACCTGCCCGTCGAGGCTGGCGATGTACTTGAGCTGTTCGACAATCACTTTTTCAAGGGGACGGGTGCTGCCAGCCATGATCACGAGGCCGGCTACCTGAGCGTCGCTTTGCGCGATACGAGGCGCGAGTGTGCCTCCCAGACTGTGCCCCAGCACGAAGATGCGCCGGGGATCGATCTCCGGCTGCTTCGAGAGAAGCGCCACTGCGGATCGTGCATCGTCCACAGTCTCTTCGTTGACTGTGAGGCCCGACCCCTGCGCCATGATTTCCTTGCCGTACTGGAGCGTCCGCTTGTTGTAACGGACAACGGCGATGTTCCGGCTTGCCAGGCCCCAAGCGAGATCCTTGAACGGTTTGTTGGGGCTGATGGTTTCGTCCTGATCGTGGGGGCCGGACCCCTGGACCAGCACGACGGCCGGGAATGGTCCGGCCCCTTTGGACTCGTTGGGAAGGGTCAACGTGCCCGGGAGTTGCCAGGGTGTGCTGCCGACCGTGATCTCCTGCTCGTGAAAGCTGGCGGGCTTGGCGTAATCAGGGGGCGTCCACGGTGCGTCCGCCTCCACCGGCGCGACGTTGAATCCAGCAACGCGGCCCTTGGAATCGAAGACCCACTTGAGGTTGAGCGTGGCCTTTTCGAACTTCGAGGTCACCACTACTACTTGATAGCCCTGGACCGGCTGGACGCGCGTCGCGGCGATGGACTGGAAGGCACCCACCTGCCCGATGAGGCCGTCCCAGAACTCGGCCAGCTTGGCAGAGCGCATCGCCGAGGTCATCGTCTCGTCAAAATGCGTGACGATAGGGTCGAATTGCCTCCCCGCCAACTTTTGCGTCAGGTCCCTGGCGAGGGACTCGAGGTCGGGCGTTGTTTGGGGTGCGGCGAGGCTTGTGGTGCCAAGCGCTGCAACCCAGAGCAGAGCGAAAGCAATCTTCATCATCTTATTCCTCCCGCGCGGAGTTTCCGGCTGAGATCGTCCAGCTCACGAGCGACGGCAGCCCCGGGCACGCCTTCAGCGATCGCGCGCGCCACCAGTTCCTGGAGGCGGCGAGCGAACTTCGCGTGCGCCTCGGGTGTGGCCTCTGGTCGAGGGCGCTCGACGACGGTGGCTCCTCGACCCCGCTTCAAATCCAGCCAGCCCTCTTCCGCGAGAATGCGGTAGGCCTCCGCCACCGTGTTGTGGTGGACTCCGAGGTCCATGGCGAGCTGGCGGACCGTGGGGAGTTGGCCGCCGGTGCGAAATTTTCCCGCAACCAGCAGGGTGCGGAGCCCGCTGGTGATCTGCTCGTATGCGGCCTCCGGGGAGGCCAAATCGATCTTCAGTACCGGTGCGCTTTGACTCATTGTCTTCTGTCTATGTACAATATACAAAAGCGAGTTGACCCTGTCAAGCTTTTTTGTACTGTCCTGGTTTCCTTGGCAGGTCATTTTGTAAGAGTCGAGAGTCAAAAGTTGAAAGTCGAAGGAGAAGACGTTTGGGCCTGACCTCTCGACTTTCGACTTTCGACTTTCAACTGTTTTGGTAAACTAAAGGCAGACATCGAGAGGCGGAGGATGTTATGCGAATCCTGCATCTGGGTCTTGCTATCACGCTCATGGTTTGTTCCACGCTGAGGGCGCAAGACAATCCGAACCAGCAGCAACAGCCCGACCAGCAGCAACAGACAGACCAGCCGCAGCGGCCGACCCTGGGGAAACGGGCGCCCGATAGCGGTGCGGCGTCGCCAGGGGGCCCGCACAGTTCTACCGTGACCGATGAACGAAAGCTGATGCACATCCGCACCGTTTACGTCGATCGAATCGACAATCAACTCAGCGATAAGCTGACGGAGGGACTGGCGAAAATGGGCCGGTTTCGCATCGTGGCGGAGCGCAAGGACGCGGATGCCGTTTTGACCGGAACGTGCTTTGATTCGCGACACCTCAAGCAGTTGCACTCGGAGGTCTTTCTGAATGACCGTGCTTCGGGTTCGTCGATCTGGCAGGATATTGTGCGCCGCCCTTACAATCCTCCCTCCTTAGCAGAGAGCGTTCAAGACTCGGCCGACTTGATTGTCGCCCACCTGAGTCAGACGTTGCGGGAGGCGGACCGAAAGTAGAGGGAATTGATTCATTGGGCCATTGGGCCATTGAGCCATTGGACCATTGACCCAGATTTTGTTTCTTAACTTAATGGATCAATGGTCCAATGACTCAATGAACCAATTTTCAGCCGATTTCTCCGACTTTTCGCCCACCGTGTATCTGGACTGCGCTTATCAAGGGCCTTTTCCCAATGTAACGGCCGCGAGGCTTCGCGAGGCGATCGAGCTCAAGTGCCACCCAGTGCGGGTGACGGAGCCGGACTATTTCGAAGGGCCGGAGCGGGTACGGGCACGGTTGTCGCGCTTGGCAGGCGCGGGCCTGGATGAGATCGCGCTCACCGCGAGCGCCACCCAGGGCATCGGCATCGTGGCGGGCGGCCTGGAGTGGAAGGCTGGCGATGAGGTGGTGATCGCCGGCACCAACTTTCCCTCCAACCTTTTTACCTGGCTTCATCTGCGCCGGCG
Source organism: Terriglobia bacterium (assembly GCA_035315065.1). Lineage (GTDB taxonomy): Bacteria > Acidobacteriota > Terriglobia > UBA7540 > UBA7540 > DATFYM01. The sequence goes on along the minus strand of DATFYM010000064.1, from coordinate 9,227 downwards.
GGATGTGCGCGTCACCGTGATCGAGCCGCGCGCAGGATGCGTCCGTCCGGAGGATGTGGCGGCTGCGCTCACCTTGCGCACGCGCGTCGTGGCGCTGGACTGGGTGAGCTACTCCACCGGAGTTCGAATTGACTTGGGGGCGATGGGAGACCTCGCGCACCGGCGCGGCGCCCTCTTCGTAGTGGACGGTACCCAGGGCGTCGGGGCCATCGAGTTGGACCTGCGCGCGCTGCCGGTGGATGCCATGGCCGTCGCGGCCTACAAGTGGTTGCTCGGTCCCTACGGAACGGGCTTCGCGTACCTTCAACGCAACTTGCTGGATCGGCTCGACCTCGCGGTCGTGAACTGGAGCGCAGTGGAAGGAAGTGACCAGTTCGACTCGCTCCCGATGGACCGATTCACGCTGCCGAACGCGGCCCGCATCTTCGATACTGGCGAAACCGCAAGTTTCATCAACCTGAGCGGCCTGGAGAGTTCGCTTGAATATGTCGAAGCAGTGGGCGTCAGGACGGTGAACCAGCACTGCCGGCGTCTGCTCGACCGGTTGGCCGATGGAGTGCGCGGCGCCGGGTACACGCTCTCTGCGGCACAAGGCGAGCAGGGCTCGACTATTCTGGGGTTCCAGGCGCCGTCGATGGCGGCTACCGAAGCGTTGCACGCCGAGCTGCGCGCTCGGCACGTGGCGGTGAGCCTGAGGCACGGCATGATCCGCGTCTCGCCGTACCTCTATAACGACGACGTGGACATCGACCGATTGTTGGCGGCAGTAGAGGGATACGGTAGACGGTAGACAGTAGACAGGGAAAGAAGGCCCGCAGGGACGGTCTTCCCTTCTACCTTATGCCGTCTACTGTCTACCTGCTGGCATACGCTGGACAGGGAAGACTCGCGCTATGCGGCTTCGCGAGTTTCGTCAATCCGATTTCGAGACGCTTTACCAAATTGACCAGGCCTGCTTTCCGCCGGGTGTATCTTACTCACGAACCGAACTGGCAGCTTTTATCCGCCATCCATCGGCCGCAACCTGGATCGCCGAGGAAAATAACGAGATCGTCGGATTCTTGATCGCGGACCGCGAAGCGAAAGGGACGGCGCACATTGTAACCATTGACGTGATCGAAGGCCGCCGGCGCAGCGGCGTGGGCAAAGCGCTGATGGATGCGGTGGAAGCCTGGGCGACGCGAGGGGGCCTGCGGCTGATTCATCTCGAGACTGCCGAAAGCAACGGCGGCGCGCAGGCATTTTACCAGGCGCGCGGTTACCGCAAGGTGGAGACGATCGAGAATTACTACGCCGATGGCGAAGCGGCGTGGGTCATGGTAAAGTCGCTGGCTAAGAATCGCTGATTGCCGATTGGTCCGAAGCGAAGGATTGATGAGGAAAAGCCATCAGATCTCAGCCATCAGATCTCAGCCATCAGCTATCAGCAAGAAGGGACTCTCGTGCTGATAGCTGACGGCTGAGAGCTGAAAGCTGTTCCCAATCGTCAATCGTCAATTCCCGAGGTTTCCATGCCTGTCAAACTGACCTCTACTCACTACCGGATCATCGTCATCACGGTGCTCATAGCAGCCGTGTCGCTCGGTGTCGCCATCAAGTATTTCTCCCGCGCCTTTCCCGAGGCCAGCATCGACTTCCGGGTAAGCCGCACTGATTCCGAATCGATCGCTGCCGGCTTCCTCGCTGCGCGACATCTTGATGTGCGGGGGTATCGGCACGCGGCGGTGTTTGACTACGACGATGACTCCAAGCTCTATCTGGAACGGACGCTAGGCCTCGAGCGCATGAACCAACTGACCGGCGGCCCCATCCATTTGTGGCGCTGGTCGCATCGGTGGTTCAAGCCGCAGCAGATCGAGGAGTTTCGGGTGGACGTGACGCCGCAGGGCACCGTGGCGGCCTTCGCCCGTGAGATGGCCGAGACCGCGCCCGGCGCCAGCCTCGACCAAGCGCAGGCTCGGGCGGTGGCCGAGACGTTCCTGCGCGACGCGATGCAGCGAGACCTGAACGACCTCGACTTTGTGGAAGCAGTGAGCCAAAATCGTCCTGCCCGCGTCGATCACACCTTTACCTGGAAGCAAAAGAGCGTCGACTTGGGGGACGGCAGCCTGCGCGTCGAGGTCGAGGTGAGCGGCGACCACGTGGGTGGTTACCGTGAGTACGTCAAGATCCCGGAGCAGTGGCAGCGCGATTACGAGAAGCTGCGCTCCCGCAACGTCTCGGCCGACCTGGTGGATGAGGCTTTCTGGATCCTGCTCTGCGTGGCCATGCTGGGATTCCTGATTCTCCGTCTGCGCGATCGCGACGTCCCTTTGCGCACCGCGGCCGGCTTTGGCGCAGTCGCCATCGTTCTCTACTTCCTCAGCCAGTTGAACACGTTTTCCCTGGCCCAGTTTGACTACCGGACCACAGATTCGTACACCAGCTTCGGCGCCAGCTATTTCATGGGCAGTCTTTTGAAAGCGCTGGGACTGGGCGCCTTGATCTTTTTAGTGGTGGCAGCCGCTGAGCCGATGTACCGGGAGGGATTCCCGCGTCAGATGTCCCTGCGGCGTTATCTAAGTTGGAACGGCGTCCGCACGCGCTCATTCTTCATCGCCAACATCGTCGGCATCGGCCTCACCTTCTTCTTTTTCGCCTATCAGGCGGTCTTCTATGTCGTTGCCAACAAGTTGGGAGCGTGGGCGCCTTCCGACATCAACTTCTCCAACGACCTCAACACGCGGATTCCCTGGGTGGGGGTGCTCTTCACCGGCTTCATCCCGGCGGTCACGGAAGAGATGCAGTTCCGCGCCTTCGCGATTCCGTTTCTCAAGAAGATCCTGGGGTCGTGGCCTCTCGCCATTGTTCTCGCCGCCTTCAACTGGGGATTCCTGCACTCCCTCTACCCGAACCAACCGTTTTTCATTCGGGGTCTTGAAGTAGGCGTGGGCGGCATCATCATGGGTCTCGTCATGATGCGCTTCGGCATCATGGCCACGCTGATTTGGCACTATTCGGTGGATGCTCTTTACACCGCCTTTATTCTCCTGCGTTCCTCGAACCACTACCTGATGGTTTCCGGCGGTGCCACTGCCGGAATCATGCTGGTCCCGCTACTGTTGGCGCTGGTGGCTTATTGGCGTACGGGCACGTTCACCGAGGAAGAATCCAACGCGCAGGAGGGTATTGCGAGGGAGCGGCGCGCCGCGCCACCTCCCGAAAAAGAGGCGCCGCTGGCCTACCAGCCTCTCAGCCGCAAGCGATTCATCGCGGCGGTTGTAATCACCGCCGCCTGCGTGCTGGTGGCGCTGATCCCGGCATACGAGTTCGGCGACGGGATCAAAGTGAGAACCACGCGTCCGGATGCCCTTCGCACGGCCGATGAGTTCCTCGCCCAGCGAGGCATGTCGCCTGGGAGCTTTCATCGGGTGGCCTGGCTCGAGGAGAACGTCGATCCCTCGGCGCTGCGCTACCTGCTGGAACGTCGTTCGCTGAGGGATTCGGACCAGATTTATCGGCAGGCGACCGCCCCGCTGCTTTGGGAAGTCCGTTACTTCCACCCCCTCCAGAAGGAAGAGTACCTGGTCTTTGTCGACGCACAGACCGGGAAGGTGTTCGAGCACCAACACGAGGTGGATGAGGACACTCCCGGCGCTGCCCTTGCACCGGAAGACGCGCATAAGCTGGCAGAGCGGGCGATGCAGGAGCGCGGCTACACGCCAACCGACTTTAACCTGGTAGATTCCACGACCAACAAGCGCAAGGCCCGCGAAGACTATGCTTTCACCTGGAAGGCGAACTCCGGCGATCCGCGCAATGTGGGCGGCGCCGAGTACCGGCTGGAGGTGAATATCGCGGGCGACCAAGTGGTCAGCTTCCGGCGTTTTTTCAAGCTTCCCGAGGACTGGGAGCGCGCCCACAGCGCTAAGCGGTTGCCGAACGTGATCCTGTCTGTTCTCGGCTACCTCTTGTTAGCGGGCATGGTGTGTGGCGCGTTGATCGTGTTCATTCAGCAGGTCCGGAGCCATCAGATTCCGTGGCGCCCGGCCGCGTGGGTTGGCTCGGCCGTGTTCGTCCTGGCGGGCTTGTCGCAACTGAACAGCCTGCTGCCAGCCGTCGACCGCGTGTACCCCACGTCGATTCCGCTCTCGGTGTACCACCTGATAATGGTGATCGAATTGATCATTGCGCCCCTTCTGGCGGGAATGCTGGGGTGGCTCTTGGTGGGACTCGCCGCCAGCCTCTACCCCGATGCGTGGCGCATCTTTCGCGCCTCAGCGCGGCGCATCTGGAGCCTGGATGCAACCATGGCGGTCGCGCTGACGATTGCGGCGGCGGCGGCGATCCACCAACTGAATGCCTTGCTTACGGTTCGCCTTCACGCTTACGCCCCAGTTCCCATCGAGCTGGTGCCGGGCGGGCTCGATTCGCTGGTGCCGGGGGCTGGCGCCTGGTTCGGGGCATTGCTGACCGGCATTCTGGTACCTTCCGTTGCTGGTGTGCTCATCTGGATAGTGCGGCGAGGATGGACCACGCGATCCTGGTGGTTGTGGGCGGGCGCGCTGCTGGTGATCGTGCGTATGGGACCGGCGGAAGCGCATTCCTGGCCCCAGTTTGCGACGGGCTGGGCGATGAGCGTACTGCCGGCCTTGGCCGTCCTGGCGCTGGTCGCTTTCATTTATCGTGACAACATCGTGGCCTACGTGGCTACGGTGTTCTGCTTGCAAGTGACGGAGCCGCTGGTCACGCTGATCTCGCAGCCGGTGGCTTTCTACCGGTGGCAAGGCGCTCTGCTGGCGGTTCTCTCGGCCGCATTCCTATGGTGGCTTCTGGCTCCGGGTGGAAAAGCCCGGGCGAGGGCGGAATTGCCCACTGCAGATTGACGATTAGAGAAGAGTCGAAGGTCGAAGGTTGAAGGTCGAAAGTTGAAGACCCTTCGACTCTTCGTCAATCGGCAATTCTTCCTCAGCGTTCGTCGTTCGTAGAGGACTTGGTGTCGCGCCCTTCTTCCACCTTTGCCTTTTGCCTTTTGCCCTTTGCCTTTTGCCTTTCTTCTCTCCCCCACCCTCCTCCTCCCGGGGTCTCCACCCGCAAGACACTTCCGGCCGGCGCGTTGAAAACCGTTTTGGACGGAAGGCTCATAATCGGCGACCGTCCTCCGGGTTTGCCGGAAGCCAGCCGCAAAAGGTTCTTGCCCGCCGCGCCAGGACCACCACCCGCAAGTCCGTAAGGGCGGAAGCGGCGGCGATCCGAGAGAATGCTGCCGCGAACGTCGGTCAGGAACTCCAACTCGCGGACAACACCGTCACCGCCGCGAAAGCGTCCCGCGCCGCCGGACCCGCGTCGCAGCGAGTAGCGAAGCACGCGGACGGGGTAGGCAGACTCGAACGCCTCGACCGGAGTATTGAGCGAGTTTGTCATGTGGGTGTGGACTCCACTGAGCCCGTCAGCCGCGGGCCGCGCTCCCATGCCGCCGGCAATGGTTTCATAGTAGGTGAAGGGCTCGCCCCGGCTCAAACCTTGCAGTCCTTGCCGGCCTCGCGGGGCTAGGAGTCCGCCGAAGGAGAGATTGTTCATGGTGCCTGAGCTCGCCGCCGGAATGCGATCCGGCAAGGCGCGCGCCAACGCCCGCAGAAGCACATCGACAATGCGCTGCGACGTCTCAACGTTGCCCGCCGCCACTGCCGCCGGTGGCCCGGCATTGACCACGCTGCCCTTCGGGGCGCGAACCGTAATGGGCGCCATAAGGCCGGCCGAAGCGGGAACTTCCTCGCCCAGCAGGCAGCGGAAGACATAGAACACGGCGGAGACGGTGATAGCCTCGACCGCGTTCACGCTGCCGCGGCACGCGGGCGACGTGCCGTCGAAGTTCACGATGGCTTCGCCCTCGTGGATGCGGATGGAAACGCGGAGGCGCACGGGAGAGGAAGAGAAGCCGTCGTCGTCGAGACAATCCTCTGCCCGGTAGACGCCCTCCGGAATACGCCGCAACGCCTCACGCATCAGGCGCTCCGAGTAGCTGTAAAGCGCGTCAAGATAGAGATCTGTCTTCGGTGCGCCGTACTTGGCCCGCAATTCCATGAGGCGGCGCTCGCCCAGCCGGCATGAAGCGATCTGGGCCATCAGATCGCCTTCGCGCTCGCACGGGGTTCGAACGTTGGCGAGCAGCACGGCCAGCACGTCACGTTCGATTCGGCCGCCGCGGGCCAAGGTCACGGGTGGAATCCGCAGCCCTTCCTGGTAAATCTCCTCGCTCAATCCCATGGAGGCCGGCTGCGCCCCGCCGATGTCCGAGTGGTGAGCGCGATTGGCGACGTAGAAGGCCGGCGTGTGCCTTCCCGACTTAGACGCGGCACCTCGCGGCGCGCGCGGTGACGAAGGGCCAACCGGCATTACGAGGGTGATATCCGGCAAGTGCGTTCCGCCGGCGTAGGGATCGTTCAGCATGGCGATGTCGCCCGGACCAAGATCCAGACTCTCGATCGCGGCAGCCACCGACATCGGCATCGACCCGAGATGGACGGGCATGTGATCGCCCATCGCCACCACCCGGCCCTTGCCGTCGAAGACGGCGCACGAGTAGTCGCGCCGCTCTTTGATGTTGGGCGAAAAAGCGGAGCGCCGCAAGGCTGCGCCCATTTCCTCCGCCACCGAGTGGAAGAGGTTCTTGAAGATCTCGAGTTCGGCAGGGTCGGTGTGCATGGTAAACGTCGCTATAACAAGCCGATCTGCGGCACGTCTGCTATCTTGAGGGTTTCGCCGCTCTTGCGACCAAAAGGTTCAGGTACCTATCCACGCTACAAACCCAACCCGGCGGCACAACCGTTGTTGCGCTGTACTCCGCCACCACGGCCGGACCCGCAAATCGCGTGGACGGCTCAAGCCGGTCGCGATCGTAGATCGGCGTATCCCACCATCGTCCGTCGAACCACACCGGCTTTCGCTTCAGGATCGCTTCACGGCTAGGGCTGACTGCCCGGCCACCGGCTCTTGACGGTTGCCTGGAGGTAAGTGGTGCCGAAGGTGGTTTTGGCGTGGGCACCACCAGGCGCACGCGCAGATTCACGACCTCCGTGGCGCGGCCCGCGTGCGCGTATCCGTACGCCCTTTCATGCTCAGCGTGGAACCGGGCGACGAAGTCCGGCGCGAACGGCACCGAGAGCTCGTATGCCTGGCCAACGTGGCGCACATCGATTCGTTGCTCGGCCCGCGCGGACGCGGCGGCAAAGCCCTCGCGGCGTAGCTCCTCGCGTGCCGTCTCCTCCAGCCGGGCGAAGCGACGCTGGAGGTCCTGCGAGAATGCGATCGGGAGTTCGGAGCCAGCGGCTAGCGTTCTCTCCCCCTTGAGGGCCCCGCGCCTGGTTGGGGAGTACGACTCCGAGACGGGCCCCGTGACCTGCGGCACCGGCAGAAGGACCGAAAGAGAGACGTCCTTGACAATGTCCGAGAGCAGAATCCCGAGCGCCGAGAAGGCTCCGGGGTTCGACGGTACGATCACTTGGGCCAAGCCAAGGGATGAGGCCAGCGCGGCCGCATGCAAGCCTCCCGCGCCGCCAAACGAAATCAGCGAGAAGTCGCGAGGATCGTGCCCGCGCTCTACCGAGATCACTCGCAACGCGCGCTCCATGGTGGCGTTCGAAACGGCAATGATCCCCTGGGCCAGTTCGAGCGACTCTTGGAGTTCGGATCGCTGCCGGCGCCGATTTCTTCCGGAGAGAGCCGGACCGGCCAGGGCGGCCGAGATGGCCGATGTGGATCGAAAGCTGGCGAAAGCTTGCTCGGCGGCTTCGACGTCAAGCCGGAAGGTGCCGCCGAGAAAGCACTCGGCGTCGAGCCGCCCCAGAATAAGGTTGGCGTCGGTGACCGTGGGGCGATTCCCGCCTTTGCCGTAACACGCGGGTCCGGGCTCGGCGCCGGCGCTTTCGGGGCCGACGCGCAGCGCCCCGCCGGCGTCGAGCCGCGCCAGCGATCCTCCGCCCGCGCCCACGGAGTGAACGTCGAGCACGGGGACGGCCACCGGCAGCCCGCCGAGCGTGGTCTCCGAGGTCGAGCGCGGCGGACCGGCGAGCAAGCAGACGTCCGTGGACGTGCCGCCCATGTCGAAGCTGATCGCGCGAGCAATGCCCAGTTGCTCCGCCAGGTACGCGGCGGCCACCACGCCGCCCGCCGGCCCCGAAAGAATCGTACGGACTGGCTCGCGGGCCGCACGCCCAGCCGTGGTGATACCACCGCTGGATTGCATCACGAAGACCCGATGACGGGAATCGGGAGTCGGGAGTCGGGAGTAGGAAGTAGCTTGGGCTGGCTTTCCGCTAAGATCACGAGGCAAATCCGCCGCCATAGCTTCTTCCAGCCGGCCCAGGTAGGCACCCAGCTTGGGGGCCAGGTAAGCGTTGATGACCACGGTCGAGAGCCGTTCGTACTCGCGAAACTCCGGCAGAATCTCGTGTGACACGGAGACCGGAAGGCCAAGCGATTCCAGTTCGCGCTTGGCAGCGCGCTCGTGCGCAGGATTGATAAAGGAGAACAGGAAGCACACGGCGATCGACTCCGCGCCGGACTTGCGGATGCGCTGCCGCAAGCGGCGCAGCTCAGCAAGGCCGGTCCGGATCAGGACTTCGCCGCTTGCACCAACCCGTTCCCTGACGCCCCAACGCAGGGCGCGGGGCACCAGCGGGGGGTCGCGTCGAACGTTGAAGTCGTAGAGGCGGGGCCGCGCCTGGCGTCCGATTTCGATGAGGTCCTCGAATCCGGCGGTGGTCACCAGCGCCACTCGCGCTCCGCGGCGCTCGAGCAACGTGTTGGTGCCCACCGTGGTGCCGTGGACGATTTCGAGCGCCTCGCTGGAAGAAACGCCTGCGGTTCGGTCCGAGCCTCCATTGGTAGTGTCGCCGCCGGAGATCAGCCGGCGCGCGCCCTCCAGAATCGCGCGAGCCGCATCGTCCGGGGTCGAGAAAACCTTCAGGACCCTCACTCGCGAGCCGTCGAAGGTAACGCAATCGGTGAAAGTGCCGCCCGTATCAACGCCAATTCGCATGGAGCACCAAGTGCATCAGTGTATGACAGACTTCAGTTGTTGTCAGTGATCCCTTACTCCTTGGTAGTCCCAAGAATCGCGATTGAAGGAAGGCAGAAAAAGCAGAACACCTTGTTGGCCGAAGTGTTATAAGGAGTTTGGGATTCCGAAACACGACACCAACAAGGTGAACTGCCATGAACAAAGTACAACAAACTTTATTGCCGAT
>DATFYM010000063.1:0-25428 GCA_035315065.1 Terriglobia bacterium | reverse complement strand
GCGGTGTGGCCGCAACCAAGAAAAAGAAGATCTACCTAGGTGAGAAAGCCAGACGTCAGATAGGGAAACCAGCCCTCTCCCTGAGGGAGAGGGTGGACCGCTGCCGGCGCTTTCACCAGCCGTAGCGGGCCGGGTGAGGGGGCCCTTCGCCCCTCCGCGGCAGCGGGATTGGCACCCCACAGGGAGAACCGCGGCCGCATGTGGCCCCGGCGGAAGGAAGTAACCCCTCACCCCCGGCTGCGCCGTACCCTCTCCCCATGGGAGAGGGCGGTGATCACGCCTTTGGTCACCCCCGAAAAGCAAAGGAGTATTCGAACGATGCACTAGAAGATCTTGCTCCAGGTTGATGCTGTCCAGGTCGTTTTCCATGTTTTTGCCGCCTCCGCTGCCAGGTTTGCCCCTGTTCCCTCGGATTCGACCGCTCTCTAGCACGAATTCAAGTCGTCCGTTAGAAGAATCGGACGAAGAATGGAATCCACAGATTACACAGATTTCGCAGATTTAAGAAATGCGGTTTCGTCAGTTGTCCGTGGTCCGTGGTCCAGAGGAATCCACAGATTACGCAGATTTGACAGATTAAGAAAAACGGGGGCATCGTCAGTTGTCCGTGGTCCGTTGCAAAAAAACCAAAACCCGGCGGCCTCTCATTCATAGCCTCCTTTTTTTCCTTAATCTGCCAAATCTGCACAATCTGTGGATTCCTCTGGCAACGGACCACGGACAACGGACGAAATCCTAACCTGCTGAATCTGCGCCATCTGTGGATTGCTTTTTCTTCCTCCGCCCCGTCGCCACCGGCTCCGGCCCCTCCACGATATTCATGTCCTCCAGAAACCGCTTCTTCATCTTCGGATTGCTCCACAACCAACTCGGCCGCAGCCCTTCAAAGTCGTTCGGACCACGCGGCTTTTCCGGCGTTCGCGGATGCCGCGCCTCCAGCATCTCGCACACCCTCTTCTTCAGCTTCGCCGCCCGCTCGTACAGATCGATGAACATCTCCCACGCCCCGGTGAACAACCCCATGATCTGGTCAAGCTTTTCTCTCACGCTCGACCCCACCTGAGCCAGGATTTCGCCCACTTTCTTCCGCTCTTGCTGCGACCGCTCTTCGCACACCTGTACCCGCTCCCACGCCGCTTCGGCGACGGCCGTGATCCGCTCGGCGTCCTTTGGATCGGGGTTTGGGATTCGGGGTTCGGGGTTCGCAGAGGCAGCGGGACTCGGGGTTTGGGCTCCGGGATTTGCAGATGAAGCGGGACTCGGGGTTTGGGTTTCAGGGTTGGGAATTCGCGGAGAAGCGGGCTGGGGTCCGTCTTCTTCTGCGAACCCCGAATCCCGAACCCCGAATCCCGTTTCCTCCCCCAACCGCGAATCCCGAACCCCGTTTCTCCCGAAGGCCTCCAGCCACGACTTCACCAAATCTTCCTTCGTCACCCCGCCCACCTGGTTCTGTCCCCGCAGCGCCACGCTCGTCTCCAGGTACTTCTTCCGTAGCGCCGCCGCCACTTCCGCTTCCCGCCACTCCGGCCACTCCTCCACCCCGATCCCCGCCACCACCGCCGCCGTTCCGGCTGCCACATACTCCGTCCTCACCGGCTGGCCCTCCACCGTTTCTCCAAGCGGCACTTGCGTCTTGCCTCCGTCCATCACCAGCACCACGTTCTGCCCGCCCTTCAGAAGATCCGCCACCGACATCGCCGGGTGTTCATACGGAAAGTTCACCAACTCAGGTGCGGCGGTGTGCAGCGCCTGCTCTTTGATCCGCTCCTGTCGCTCCGCCTCCCGCTTCTCCTTGCCCTTCCACCCGAATTCGCTCGCCGGCTTCATCTCCCCCGTCTTAGGCGCCATCACCTGGGCCACTTTGCCCGGCGTCACAAACGGATTCCCCATGGCCTCCGCGCTCCACGCGATCATGCTCACGTTGCTCGAGTTCCAGCGCAGCTTCACCCCCAATTCCTTTCCAAAACCCTCCGCCTGCTCGCGCCCCGCCAGAAACAGATAGGCCAGGTGCGCGAACCGTCCGTTCAGCTTCTTATGCCGCTCCCCCAGGTCCAGCCCTTTGTTGAAGAGGTTCAGCGCCAGCTTGGCCACCGCGAAATCCGTCAGCCCCACTTGCGACGGCTCCGCCGCCACAATCAGCCGTGCCTGCATGGTGATGACCTCTTCCACCGCCTGCACGTGGTCCGTCTGCTCGCGGCGCCAGACGCAGTCGGCCATGCCCCGTACCAGCTTGGTCTCGTCAGGGGTTCGCGGACCGATCCCGTCGCGGAACTTTTGCCGGTGCGCCTTCAACTCCTCGGGAGTGGCCCCGGCCGCCGCGAGACTCCCGCGTAGGTCGGCACAAGTGAGCCCGTGACTGATGCCGGTGCTCTTGCCCTCCTCGTGCTTGCGGCGCTTGGCTTCGCGAGCCGCTACGAGCTTGGTGCGGCAGGATTCTTTGCGCCTGGGAGTGCTGCGGAAGAGCACCTCTTTCGGAACAGCGAGAGCCTTTTTGATGTTGATGCGCCTTGAATCCAGCGCCCTCTGCGACATAGTGTACTTGCGCTTGGGCTTCTTGGCGGGATTGGTGGTTTCGGGGTTCGCGGAGGAGACGGGGTTCTGGGTTTGGCTTTCGGGGTCGGTTGATCTTCTCCGTTCCCTGTCCCCTGTTCCCTGTTCCCTATTCGCATCGCTCTGCGAATCCGCCGCACTCGGCGCAGACGTACCCGCCGCGCTCTGGGCAGACGCACCTTCTCCAGGCTGGGCTCCAGATTGGGCTCCGCGCTGGGCATCCGGGTTGAAGGCTGCTTCAGCTTCTTGCGCCATGGAACACAACTAATCCTTCACCGTGGCCGGGGGCAGAGCCGCCGGCCATTGTTGTACCGCACACTAAAGACACGACTGGTTTCGCCTTGATTGATTAAGGGACTCAGCCCCTGGGGAGAGGGACTGTTAACAGTGTAGGCCACTCAGGTAGGGCTGTCAAGCTTTATCTTTTATTGACGACTGCTGCTTTGCGATTGAAAAGGGTCATCAGCATTTTGGCAGGCACGGATCTGAAGGTTGTTTGATGTTAAGTCAGTGAATGTTCTTTTCGAAGAAGACGGACAGCCGGGAATAGAAGTCTTGAAAAAGCTCCTGGTAGTTTCGGTAACGAACCGTCAGAGCGAAGGTCAGGTCAGAGGGAATTGACCCTGGGTCATCGGCGCCCTTGGAACCCGACTGATACTCAAAGAGAATGAATGGCTTCTTAAGGACAATGCACATACCTGCTTCTATGTACACATTCGGCTTACCCTTGGTTGCCCGGTTGTCAAAGATACAGAAGTCGGCCTTCTTGATCTTCTTCACGATGTCGTCGAGGATCTGAACGCTCGCCATGTCCCGTCCCGACCAATCCAGTTCGATGCTGTATGGTTCCAGGACCTGCTGGAGGTTCCAGCGAAGCGTGTTCTCAACCGAGGATGAGAACCGGTGGCCAACAAAGCACTTTCTCCTGCGGCGCCTGCTGTTTCGCCTGAAGAGGATCTCGATGTGATTGAATTCCCGGCCATCCATCTCTCGAAGCGCTTTTAACTGTAGCCTGAGGCGGAACTCCGGAACCTCAATGACTCGGTCACGGAACAGTCGCTCGGCGTAGTCCCTGGCTTCGCGCCTCTTAGCCCAGGACCGGAGTCGATCGCAAGTTACCGAGTTGATCTGGTGGAGGAGGAATTGGCTTTCCGCGAACTTGTTCAGAAACCTGCGAAAGAAGGCAAATTCACCGGGCTTCATCAAAGGTGGCGAGTCTAGAGTTTAGAGAATGCTCTGGCGAGTGTGCCGAAGACCAAGCGCGCGTCGTCCGACATTTTGTTTTTCTTGACGTTCCTGATCTGCCGGATAGGCTCCGCCTCGCGCCGGCTGAGGTTAGTGAGGTGGGACGGGTCGTCTCCCTCGTAAAAGAGTTGAAAGAGGGGCATTTCTAGGGCCGCCGCAAGTTTCTCCAAGGCTTCGAGTGAAGGCATAGTGCGGCCCTGCTCGACGCGGGATATATAGCTGCTCAACAGGCCGGTAGCCTTTTCGACGTCAGCCTTCGAGAGACCCTTCTCTTCACGAAGCCGACGTAATCGTTTACCGATGATCATTTGGTCCGTTCGTCCCCATCCCTAAGTCTACGCTTGTACACGAGCTAAAGCAAGTTCATCGCGGTGGCCGGCGGTAGCTGGCTGGTGCAGATATGGTGGCCTTTCGCGCACATGTCCGCGACCGACGAAGGCGCGGCACTCCCGGTAATGCGGCGCCTCCTTCACGACAGCCCGCGGCAAACGCTTACGATTCCACGGCACGCCGAGCTCGACAAAGGTACGCTTAAGGCCATCTATCGCCAGACACTCCGTTACATCCCTGAGGGCGTACTGCAAAGCTCATTTTTAGAGTAGGTGAGCAGGCGCCGCCAGTCTGCAAGTGGGGTGATAAACTAGCCTCCAAACGTTTCCGCGCGAGACCGGCGGGCCTGCCCCATGCAATGGCCCAGGGCTGCCGTCGTTTGCAAGGCGACCGCGCCACTTCACGGCGAAAGTAGCCACCGGCAGAGGAGCAAGAGGTTGCGCCCGGCGCTTGTCCTACAGAGGGAGTCCGCTTGGCGCGCCAGCTCGCCGGCCTCGTAAAAGTCTCCTGCGAGGATAGCTTGCCGTGCGTCTCCCCTGAGCCTGGAGGCCTTGGCCGCCAGAAACATCAGCGGACGCAGGTCGGCGCCGCAACGGGAGCAGGTGATCGCGCCTCGGAATCGGGCCTTGCACACCGGGCAGCGCGGTGATTCTTCGTTCAACTCTCCTCCCGATTGCGAGTGGCGAGAAAAGGGTTGAAGGGTAAAGGGTGAAGGGTAAAGGGTGAAGTGGGGAATAGAATCCCGTGGGCCAAGCCTCGCGCTGCCCGCTACCTTGCTCTTCAACTCTTACACTTTACCCTTCATCCTTCAACCTTTACACTTTACCCCTCACCCTTTGTTTAGCTCCCCTCCACAAAGAACAGCAGCTCGCGCAGCGCCTTGATTCCCTGCGCCAGCGCTTGCTGATCGTCGGAAGCGATGGCGGCATCGATCTTGGCGTGCAGCTCGATGGCCTCTTCCGCGTCCTCCGGGTGCATGCGATCGAGCAGTTGGCGCGATTGTTCGATCAGGTTCCTGGCCTCGCGCTGGTGCTGAGTGGAGGCAGCGGGTCCGGTAGCGGCCGGGGCTTCGTCGGCGGGATTACTCCTACCCACGCCCGGTCGGCTACCTGTTGAATGAGCAATTACAGGGTAAGCTCCTTTCAGCTTACAAGATCAGCCAGGCTTGTCCTGGCGCTCCAGGTCCGCGCTACCTCGCTGTTGGTGACAGACTGCAACTGCCGCGGTTGGAAGAAACGTTCGAAGTGACGATGGCGAACAGGCGCCGGGCCAGTATGGCTCCCGGTCGGGCCCTCGGCCGACAATGGCGAGCTTGGCAGCGTACCTGGCGCAGCCCTGAAAGGAACGCTTCTGCGCCCCCTGCCATGAGGACTAATTCAATGGCCAAAAACATTGTGTTTTTCATCGGTGCCGGATTTACGAAGGCGGTGGCACCTAGCTGGCTAGCTAATTTAGGCGAGTCGAGCACGATTTCTGTTGAGTTCCTGCAGTAGAACAATCAGGTCTGTCCTGGGCCGAGACTGACGCCGTGCTTCTTGGCGTAGTGGCGGAACGACCGGTAGGAAACGTGCAAGAACTCTGCGGCCCTAGTGCCGACCCCCGACGCCTTTGCCAGCGCGGCGCAAAGGTAGCCTCTTTCCAGTGCGGCTATTTCGCTTTCGAAGTAAACCCCTTCCGGGGGAATCACGATTCCCTTTTCCTCCGAGGGCCGGACGAGGGCCACTGACTCCGGCAGGTGCTCCAAACGAACGACGCCATCACCTTGTTGGCTGACGGCCACCGCCCGCTCAATCGCGTTCTCCAGCTCGCGGACGTTGCCGGGCCACGGGTATCTCACCATTGCCTCGACCGCCTCGGGTTGGAAGTCGCTTACCGGCTTCCCCATTTGCAGGGCGAATTTTCGCAGGAAGGCCCGGGCCAGGGGTTCGATGTCGTCGGGGCGTTCTCGCAAAGGAGGGACGTGGATGGGGATGACGCTGACCCGATAATAGAAGTCCTCCCGAAACTGGCCCGCCTTAACCATGGCGGGAAGGTCGCGGTTGGTGGAAGCAATCAGGCGAACGTCGATCGGCACGTCCACCGTTCCCCCCAAAGGCCGAACAGTGCGCTGTTGCAGCACGCGCAGCAGTTTCACCTGCATCAGCAAGCTCGTCTCACCGATTTCGTCGAGGAACAGCGAGCCGCCAGTCGCGGATTCGATGATGCCCTTGCGGTTGGTATCAGCCCCGGTGAAAGAGCCTTTGAGATAGCCGAAGAGTTCGCTCTCCAGCAAGGTCTCCGGGAAGGCGCCGCAATTGATGGAAACGAACGGCTTCTCGCGGCGCGCGCTGGCCTCGTGGATGGCGCGGGCCACTAATTCTTTTCCCGTGCCGCTCTCGCCCGTGATCAGGATAGTGCTGGTGGTGGGTGCCACGGTTCGGATCATCTCCAGGATGGCTTGAATCTTCGGACTCCGGCCGATGATGTTCTGGCGCGCGAAGACCCGCAGCAGTTCACTGCGCAGGCGGATGTTTTCCTCGCGCAACGCCGTCTCCTCCAGCGTCCGCGCCACCGCCTGCTTCAATTCGTCCAACAGCTTGTCGGTTTTGATCACGTACCTTTGGGCGCCCAGATTCACTGCCTGCCTCGCCGTCTCGGCGTCGGAGAAGGCCGTGATCAGGATGAAGGCCGCCGAGGGGTGTATCTCCCGCGTTCGTGCCAACACATCGATGCCGGTGAGGTCGGGCATACGAATGTCGGAGATGATCAGGTCATAAACCTGCGACTCGATCTTCTTCAAGGCCGCCCGTGCGCTGGAGACCGTCTCCACGGTGTGGCCTTCATTGCGGAACGCAATCTCCAGCATCTGGCAGAGCGACGCCTCGTCGTCAACGATCAAGAGTCGGGCCATTGCAGCATTTTAGCAGGAGTCGGGAGTTGTTAGGAATTGACGATTGACGATTGCAACGACGAAGACACGGTCAGCGCCTCTTTCAAGCGTCAATCGTCAATCTGCAATCGTCAATTCTTCGACCCAAACGGCTTGGCCAAGCCTTCCTGGGCGGCGGCCAACGCGGTGGGATAGGCGGCAGCCGTCACTAAAGCGGCTTGGTACTGCGCCAAAGCGTCCTGACGCTTGCCGAGCAGATCATCAAGCCGGCCGAGATAGATATGCGACCACGTAGCAATGCGCAGGTCGCGCGCCACGTCCAGCGTTTTGGTGAAATACTCCAGGGCCGTATCCGGCTTGCGGGTGTTGGCAGCCACCACCCCAATCCCAAAGAGAGCGCGCTCGTTGTTCGGGTACTTTTCCAGCACTGCGTCGTAGGCCGCCCGTGCGTCCTGGTACTTGCCCTCGTAAAACAGATTGTCCGCGTCGCGGATCAATCGCTGCTCTTCTGTAAGCACTGGGAGCGCCTTGCCTTCGCCGCGGGCTCCGGAGGGTTGGGTGAAGCTCACCGACTCGAGGGTCCGGGTCTCCGCCCTGAGATCGATCGCCCGAACCATCGTCTTGTAGAAAACGCTCAGGGCGGATTCCTGCTGCTCGTAATCGGCGAGGGCGTCGTAAAAGTAGGGGACGAGGATCAGGCCCGAGGCGGTAAGCTCCGTCACTTTCTTCTGTGCCTCGGTCTTGGGAGTCTTGTCCATCCGCAATTCCACCGCCTTGATGAGGCACTCGGTGAGCAGCAGAGAGAAGTCCTCCTTGAAGTCGGGGGAGAGGGCGGGCGCCTGGCGGGCAATGCTGCTCAGGGACTGTTTCTCCTGGATCTCCGGGGCGTACTTCAGCGCCAGCGGGTCCAGCAGAAAATGCAGATACTGGTGCCGGATCTCATCGATTTTGGGTTGCTTGGAGGGCGTGACCACCAGGTAGTAGTTCGCCTGGTAGATGCGTGCCGCCTCTTGCCCGGGAGCGCCCAGCAGGGTCAGGTAGATGGTGTAATTCCGGCCCAGATACTGGCCCGCCGGGGAACGCAGGTAAGCATCCGACAGTTCGATGGCGCGACGAACCGCCGGGCTGTACCGCTCGATCTCCGCCTCATAACGCGGCCGCAGGCGGCCCCAAAGCTCAAGAAATTCCGCCTGCTGGTAAAACGTCTTCAGCAGCGGCACCATGCCGCGTAGCACTCTCGCATCGGGAGGCAGGTCCGTGTCCGGCACGGTGAAGCCAAAGTTCGGAGGAGGCTTGAGGAACAGCGCCAGCGATACGAACTGCCCGAGGTCGGCGGCGGCATCGCTGGGATCGTGGTGGTCGGCGAAGAACTTGCGCAACTCCGGCAGGACAGCAAGGTTCTCTTTGGCCAGGAGGGCGCGCACTTCGTCACGCGTGGTGTTGCCGGTGTCCACGCCCAGCCCCGTGTCGTAGCCGGCGACGTTGATAGCGGCCAGCACCGTATCGAGTTGTTCGTTGGAGTCCAGGACGACGCTGGGTGGTTGCTGGCCCTGCGCCCGGGCCGTTCCCAGGCACAGGAGCACCGCTAGGAAGATCAAAGGTCGCAAAGATGGATGTTTCAAGAATTGACGATTGATCCCGCCTCGCGGGAACGATTGACGATTGGAAAAATGCTGATGCTTGATGGTTGGCTTGCGATTCTGAATCGTCGAGCTCCGAGATTCGCAAGTCGAAACTGGCAAAGATCCACGCTCAAGGGCGACGTGGGGCGGCGGCTGCACCTTTGCGCAGTGGCTGCTGAAAGCTGATAGCTGACGGCTGATGGCTCTCTTCCGAGTTTCGACTTTCGAGTTTCGATTTTCGAAATTCATCCGCGGACCGTGATCTGCCGGAACGACAGCACCACTTGTCCGTTCGTAGGCCTGCCGAAGAGGGTCGCGGGCTGGAAGAGGCTGAAATACATCATGCGGTCGAGGCGGTGCATAAGGTCAGGCGAAGGTTGCCCGGAGAGCAGTTGATAGTCAATGACGCGCCCGTCGGCATCAATGTGGGTCACAACCACCACGGGCTGGTCGCCGGCGTTCAAGTCGACGGCCGCCAACACTCGCACGCGAGGCGGCGTGGTAAGTGAAACCGGCACATCTGGAATATTGGTGATCGGCACCACCGCCGAGTTCATGAACAGCCCGAAGCAGATGATCGCCGTGCATACACCCGCCGTCACGGGCAGCAGCCGGGGCTTCAAGACATTCTGCAGGCGCACCAGGAGGCGTCCGAAGAGATTTCGGTGTAGCTCCTGCGAGGCCACCACGCGCACCCGCAACGAGAGCCACGGCGGCGTCTGGCGATGCGGCAGACTCCGCAAATCCGCCTTTAGCATCCAGCGGCGATCGAGTTCGGTCGCGCAGGCGGCACAATGAGCGAGATGATAGTGAAGGGAGCGAAATATCTCCCGCGAGGACTCCCCATCGAGAAAGTCGTCAAAGTGCTCCCGAATTTCGCCGCAAGCCTCAAAAAGAGTGTCCATCGTCTTCTTCCTTCGAAACTCGAAACTCGGAAGAAAGCCATCATCGATTCTCGAATTTCGAGTTTCGAACTTCGAATTTCGAGTTTGACTTGTCACCTAGCAATCCCGCCAATTTCGACCGGAGCATTTCCCGGCCGCGCATCAAGCGCGATTTCACCGTGCCCTCGGCAACTTCGAGCACGCGCGCGATTTCCTCGTAGCTCAACCCCTCCATCTCCCGCAGTATCACCGCCGCCCGGTAGGGTGGCGACAGGCTGGCCAACGCCCGTGAAACTAGTTCCCGTCGTTCGGCTTGCTCCAATGCTTCGTAAGGAGTCTCATCTGGTGATTGGGCCGAATACATCACCGGCTCGCCCTTCCTGTCTTCGAGCGAAAACGGCTCGCGTCGCAGCCGGCGTAGCCAGCCACGCCGTTGGTTGGAAGCCTCGTGCACCGCGATTTTGTAAATCCACGTCTTCAGGCTGCTCTCGCCGTGGAAATGCCGGATGCCCCGGCAGACTTTCAAGAACACCTCCTGCAGAACGTCGGCGGCATCGGCCGAGTTCTCCACCATGTGGCAGACCAGGTTGAAAACCGGGTTCTGATAAACGCTGAGCAGATAGGCAAAGGCGTCTTCCGAGCCCGCCTGTAACTCCTGCACCAACGTCGCCTCCTCCGTCACCGGGGCAACGCGATCGACCGTTAGTTCCAACCACCGCAGGGTCTCCATGGCAAACCCACCATAACAGTTACCGCGTTTCCCTGCAAGACCCGGCGGGTTTACCACCCGCCTGTTAGTAGAGACACCGCCGCAACCGGACTTGTTCCCCAAAGTAACAGATGTTGTTTGGCCGTTGTACGTTGTGCGGAAGAAGTCAAGAGTTGAAAGTCGAAAGTCGACAGTCGACAGTCGAGAGTATCATAGCCTTATTCTCTCGGCTTCCGTCCGGTGTTCGTCGTTCAAAACAAGCAAGAAACACGGTTCTTGTTCGACTTTGAACTTTCGACTTTCAACTTTCGACTGTCGACTGCTTCCTACAAGATCTGAGTCAGCAAATGGACCAACGTCCGTACGGGATGGCCGGTGGGGCCTTTGGCCATGTAGGGTTTCTCCTCATTCGACCAGCGCGTGCCGGCGATATCGAGATGGACCCACGGCGTATCGCCGGCGAACTCACCCACAAACATCGCCGCCGTAATGGCGCCGCCGTAGCGCCCGCCGGTGTTGGCCAGATCGGCGATCGAACTCTTGTAGAGGTCGCGGTAGTCATCATCAACCGGCAATTGCCACATCTTCTCGCCGGCGGCCGCAGCCGCCGCCAGGATGCGGTTCACCCAATCTTTGTCCCAGCCGAAGACGCCCGTGGTGATATTACCTAGCGCGATGGTGATGGCGCCGGTGAGCGTGGCGGCGTCGATCACCACTGTCGCCCCCTGCTGTTTGGCATAGGTGATGGCGTCGGCAAGCACCAGGCGTCCCTCGGCATCGGTATTGAGGATCTCGATCGTCTTGCCGGACATCGAGGTAACCACGTCGCCGGGCTTAAAGGCCTTGCCGCTGAGCATATTCTCCGTCGCCGGCACCACCGCGAGCACGCGCACCTGGGGCTTGAGTTGGGCGATGGCGCGCATCACGCCGAGCATGGCGGCGCCGCCCGCCATGTCGGTCTTCATCTCGTGCATGTCGGCGGCGGGCTTAATGGAAATGCCGCCGGTATCGAACGTGATTCCCTTCCCCACCAAGCCTATTACTGGACCAATCACAGGCCCAACTACAGGCTCAATGGGCGAGCCTTCGGGCGCGTACCGCAGCACGATCAATCGCGGCGGCTCGTCGCTGCCCTGGGCCACTCCCCAGAAGGCGCCCATCTTGAGCGCGCGGATCTCCTCCGGACCCAGCACTTGGCACTCGAGCCCGAAGCGCACCGCCATAGACTGGGCCTGCTCGGCAAGCAGGGTGGGAGTCATCAGGTTCGAGGGCTCGTTCACCAGGTCGCGTGTGAAGTTAGCGGCTTCGGCGATGATACGGCCGCGCTCCGCTGCCGCCCGCAGGGCCTCGCTCGCACCGACGCCGTCAGTGGCGAGGTCCAGCCGATCAATCCGCTTCTCGGCGTCGCGCTCGCTGCGATAACGGTCGGCGTCGTAGTCGGCAAGGATTGCGCCCTCCACGATCGCTTGCACCGCCCCTTCGGCCAGCCCCGATGCCACACCGCGGTGAAGCAGCCACGTCACTTCGTGGATGCCTCGGGCGCGCAGGTACCGCACCGCCGTGCCGGCCACGCGTCGCAGTTGGTTGGCGTCGACCTTCTCCGGCTTTCCCGCCCCCACCACCAGCAACCGGCGCGCGGCGAGGCCGGCGGGCTTCTGCAACAGCACACACTGGTAGGACTTGGCGGAAAACTCCGCCGTCTCGAGGTCCGCAATCATGGCGCGCGTCTCGGCTGGCAATTGCTCCACCGTGCCACTCGCCGTCGGGCTACCCTCGAAACTGACCGCCACCAGCGCCGCCGCTGGAATTTGGGGTGTCGGATCGTCGCGGAAATCTATTTTCACTCGGCTTTCCTCTCTTCTCTTCGTTCATCATTCATCATTCATCATTCATCATTTCTTCATCGGTGGCGCCGCTGATGTTCCCGGATGTCCTGCGCCACTTCGCGGTCGACGGTGCGCCGCCGGATGGTCTCGCGCTGGTCCCAGGTGGTTTTGCCCTTGGCGAGCGCGATCTCGCACTTGATCAGGTTCTTCTTGGGATAGAGCCGTGTCGGGATAAGGGTAAATCCCTTCTCTTCGGTGCGGCCGTACAGTTTATCGATTTCCGCGCGCTTCAGCAGCAGGCGACGCGGGCGCAATGCCTCGTGGTGTCGAGTGCTGCCCGCCGTGTACGCGCCGATGTGGCAATCGAGCAGCCAAACCTCGTCATTCTTCACCTGCGCGTAAGCGTCTTTCAGGCCGGCCTTGCCATCGCGCACCGCCTTCACCTCAGTGCCCGTCAGCTCGACGCCCGCTTCGAATTTCTCAAAGAGGTGGTAGTAGTGGCGCGCCGACCGGTTCACAGCAAAGTCCCTCTCCCGCGGCTCGGATTTGTTGGCGGCCATACGCTCCTACGGATTGATCGTATCACAGGAGAGCAGTGGTCAGTGGCTAGTGGCTAGCAGCTAGTGAAGAGAGATTCGCAGACGCGGATGACGAAAAACACACGGGGACCGGTGCATACGTTTGTCTTCCCTAGCCACTAGCCACTAACCACTAGCCACTGTCTGTTAGGGGCGTCGGCGGTATTTCTCGTAAAGCCGGAGATGCTTGTTATCCGTGGAAGTCAATTCACCATTAATGAAGAGATAGCGGACTTGCGTCGGAATCGCGAGGGGATCGCCGTCGGTGACGATGACGTCAGCCATCTTGCCCGGCTCGATGGTGCCAAGCTGGTCGGCGAGACCGAGGATTTGCGCCGGATAAAGGGTCACGGCCTTTAACGCTTCCTCGTAAGGCAGGCCGTAGGGCACGCAATTGGCAGCCTGGTAGGGAAGGCGGCGCGCGAAGGAGGCGTTGAAGCTGGCGAAAGCGATCTTGATGCCGGCGGCGGCGAGTTGGCTGGGCGTGACGTACGACTGATCGTAGGACGCGTCCTCATCCTCGGGCAACTCTTGCGTTCGTCCCAGGATCACCGGAATGTGTTTGGCGGCCAGCAGGTCCTTTACCTTGTATGATTCCGAGCCGCCTGCCAGAATCATCTTAAGCTTCTGTTTGTCGCAGAACTCGACGGCACTGCGAATCTCGCGCTTGCCCTCCGCCATCACCAGCAGCGGCAATTGGCCTCGCACCACCGGCGCCAAGGCCTCGAGTTTAAGGTCACGATCGTAGTTCGCCACCGAGCCTTTGTCCATCACTTGGGCGTAATGTCGCGCCCGCCCGATCAAGTCCTCCAGTTCGTTGATCCGCTTGTCGTACTCCTGCTTTACTTCGGTGTAGGGGCGCTCCCTGACGCTGAACGTGGAAAAATCGAAGGTCCGGGTCTGCATCGTCGGCCAGCTCACCACCATGGCCACCGAGCGGCGGATGAGCATGTCCTCGATGGTCCAGCCGGCGAGATGAATGGCCGAAGCCTGTCCGGAGATCACCGCGCCGCCTCCACCGAATCCACCCCCGCTGAGAGGTGCCGCAAGCGCATGGGTGATGCCGTTGGCGCGCGCCACCGGAATCAACTCGCTCGCCGGATGAACGGCCGTCATCGCCACCAACTGCGGGTTGTAAGTGCCGACATCGGTGGTATCTACGGTAGCATTCACGGCTTCAACTTCCGTCAAGCCCAGGTCAGTGATGGCGTCGAAGAGGCCGGGATAGACCTCGAGACCCTTGCCGTCGATCACCTGGGCGTCCGCGGGCACATCCACTCTGGCGCCAACCGCGGCGATCTTGCCGTCGCGGATCACCACCGTGCCGTTCTCCACCGGCGGCCCGGCCAGTGTCACCACCTTGGCGCCGCGAATGGCATAGACGTGGGTTGGGGATGACGCGCTCGCTTCGGCCTCCGCGCGCGTGCGAAGCGAGGGCGCGAGGGCCAGGACTGCCGCCACTGCAAAGGGTATGAGTCGGGGTTTCATCTTTGTCGGTACCTCTCGAAAGTCGAAACTCGAAAACTGGCAGATGGTAGACGGTAGACGGAATGAAGGAACTCTTCCCCTTATGCCGTCTACCGTCTACCACCTGCGCGTTTAGACGCCCGGTGGCTTGGGCGGCGCTGCCGGTCCTGGCTTCCGCGCGGTTCCTTTCGGACCTTCCGGCTTCTTCGCCGCCTCGGCCGCCTTCTTTTCCTTTTCCATCAGCGCTTTCTTTTCCTTTTCCAGGTCGGCGCGATGCGCAATGTCCTGCTGGCGGTCGAAATAGACCTGCCCGTCGATGAGCACCTTCTGCGCCACGGCGTAGACGCTGAGCGGGTCTTTGTCGTAGATAGCGATGTCCGCGTCTTTACCCGTCTCGATCGAGCCCACGCGGTCGGCGAGGTGCAACTGGATGGCCGGGTTCAGCGTCACCAGTTTCAGCGCCTCGTCGTGCGAGAGGCCGCCCCACTTCATGCTCTTGGCCGCTTCCTGGTTCAGGTGCGTGGCCTCCGAGGCGTCGTCGGAGTTGACGGAAACCACGACGCCGCGTGCGGTCATCAACGCCGCGTTGTAAGGAATCGCGTCGTAGGCTTCCATCTTGTAAGCCCACCAGTCGGAAAAAGTGGACCCGCCCGCGCCGTGCTTGGCGATCTCATCCGCCACCTTGTAGCCCTCGAGCACATGCTGGAAGGTGGCGACCTTGAAGTTGAACTCCTCGGCCACGCGGATCATTTGCAGAATCTCATCCTCGCGATAGCAGTGGACGTGCACCAGACGCTTCCCTTCCAGGACCTCCAGCAGCGGCTCCAGTTTGAGGTCGCGCCGGGGAGGAATCAGGTTCGGCTCGCCCGCGGCTTTCCGGCGATTGTAATCGTCCCACGCTTTCTTGTAGTCCAGGGCCTCGCTGAAGGCTTCCCGGTACACGTCCATCACGCCCATGCGCGTAGCCGGATAGCGGCGCGCCGCACCGGGAATACTGAACCCCGAACGCTTGGGATTCTCGCCCAGGGCGAACTTGATGCCCGGCAGCGCGCCCTCAAACGGCAGGTCCTTGGCTGGCTTACCCCAGCGCAGCTTGATCACCTGGGTCTGCCCGCCGATGGCATTGGCGCTGCCGTGCAGCACGTTGGCCGCGGTGACCCCGCCCGCGAGATCGCGGTAGATATCAATGTCCTCGGGGTTCAGCACGTCGGCGATATTCGCCATGGACGACACGCTGATGCTGCCCTCGTTCACGCTGCCTGCCACGGCGATGTGCGAGTGGCAATCAATGATGCCCGGCATCACGTACTGGCTCGTGGCATCGATCACCTTGGCGCCCTCGGGGGCCGTGAGGCCCTTGCCCACTTCGGCAATCTTGCCGTCGCGGATCAGGACATCGCCGTTTTCAATCGTGCCTTTGGTGACGGTGAGGATGGTGGCGTTCTTGATCAGCGTCACCTCGGCGGCCTGCACTCGCACCGCACACACCGCCAGCAGGACCAGCACCGCTATGGAGTGCGGCAGCTTGCTGCCGCTTTCTTTTCGTCGTTTTGATCGCAGCTCACCGTGGGTCGCACGCAAAAGCGGCAGCAAGCTGCCGCACTCCAAAGGCTTCATTTAATCCACCTCCCGATCAGCGGCCACGGCGCCGGTTCCGTTCGGATGCACGCCCGTGAAATCCACCGAGATCCCGCCGCCGCTCGCCGTACCCTTCATCTGGTCGCCTTCCAGCGTGCCGCTGAAAGTCACATCCATCGGATTGCCTTCGACCGTCAGGCTGACGGTGAAGCTGAACTTGCCGCCGCTCACCCAGCCGTCGGAAATGGAGACGGTGCCCATCGAGGCCATGATCTCGCCTGAGACTCCGGTGAGCGATCCGTTCAGCGTGCCGTCCGGCGCCATTGTCAGGTCGGCGGTGGCTTCCTGCGTCCCGTGTGGCGAGTCCACCGTGAGCTTCCACTTGCCTGTCAACTTGATCGTAGGCGGCTCGGTGGGACGGCTGGGCGCGTGCACTTCGTAGCGGCGGCCGTCGACGAAGGTCATCTTCACCTTGGTTTTCTCGTTGAACAGGTCGCCGTCCGCTACAACCAGGTTGGCGATTTTTCCTGGCTCGATGGAGCCCAATCGGTCGCCCACACCCAGGATCTCCGCCGCGCTGAGGGTGAAAGCGCGCAAGGCGGCGTCCGACGCGAGGCCGGCGTCGATGGCCTTCTTGGCGTTCTTCAGCGCGTCCTTGGGCGAGCCCGTGCCTTCGAGATAGAAAGCGAACCTCACGCCCGCCTTTTGCAGTGCCGCCGGCGACGAAGGCGCGCGATCGCGGAACCGCAACTCGCGCAGCGGCTCCTCCGCTTCGGGATCGGAATCCTTCTCCTTCTCAGGCCACTTCAGATTCACCAGCACCGGGACCCTTGCCGCCGCCAGTTCATCGGCGGCAGCATAGCCCTGCTGGCCGCCGTAGATCACCGCGCGCGTTCCGATTCGATCCGCCAGCACCAGCGCCCGGTGCACTTCCTGGGCGGTGTTGGCGGGCAGAAGCACCGGGCGCCCGGCGCGCAACGCTTCGTCGATCACGATCTCGGTGCGGTCATAAGCGGGACGCTCCAGTCCCTGCGGGTGCGCGCTGTAAACGTCCTCCGCCTGGTGATACCAGTTGGCGTCCAGATACACCTGGCGCACGTAGGAGACCACGCCCATCAGCGAGTCAGGGAAACTCCCAAAGCCTTGCATTGGCCGCAGCGTCACCAGGAGCGCGGCGGGCGCGGCCACCACCATCTCGCCGACCCGATCTCCGGCCAGGTTCACCAGCGCCCCCTGCCCCGCGAAAATGCCCGTCAGGGGAGTGGCCAAGGCGGAAGTGAAACCCGCATTGCGCCACGTTTCCAAGCGCTTGTCGTCGGGCTTGAGTTCGTCGGCAGCATTCACCCACGGAGTCGTGGCCGGCCGGTCCTGCGGACCCTGTAAGACTGGCTGCGCTGGCGCCTGAACGCGGACCGGTCCGGGGCCTCCGCCACCACCGCCCGGACCCGGCGGCGCAGGGGCCCCAAGTCCGAGGTCGCTGAGCGCGTCGATGAAGCCGGGGTATACCGTCAGGCCGCGTCCTTCGATCACCCAGGCTTCCGGCGGAATCGTCACCTTCTCGCCCACGGCCACGATCAGGCCTTTGGCGACTACCACCGTCCCGCTCTTGATCTCTGGTCCGGAGACCGGCACGATGCGGGCGTTGCGAATGGCGAAGTAGCGCGGCTCCTCAGCCCGGGCCGCGCCCGCCGCGCCGACCGCCAGCGCCGCCATTAGCAACGCCCTCGAAAACCTGGCGATCCCACCTCTAATCATCGTCGTCTCGAAACTGACCATCGCGCTCTCCTTGCGGTCACATCGAAATTCGAAAATCGCGGAAACCTGTCATCCGCCCGTGTTCTCCAGCGTGCAGAATCTGGACCTTGAGTTTCGCTACCCCTCGCTACCTCGCTCGGGCGGCAATCATACGTCAGCCATAAACCAAGTTTCAAGTGTTGCTTTGGTGGCGTTAGTGGAGGCTATGCGCCATAAAAATGAGGGTTTTTGAATAATTTCGCTGACAGAACGCTCTCTCAGAATCTCGGGTTGGCTTGCCATTGCACCACTCACCAAGGTTACGGCTCCAATCACGCAATCGCTCAATCACCCGATCACTCAATCTCGGTCCCAAATGCCGGGCGTTGCCAGCTCGATCAGATGTCCGTCGGGATCGCGGAAGTAGAGGCTCCGGGCCCCGCCTCCCCACTCGACAGTCGACTCGATGGCGACTCCCTGGACACGCAATTGATTCTCCCACTCCAACCATTCGGTGGCAGGAATGGTGAACGCCATGTGGAGCCGGCCTTGGCCATCGTGCGGCGGAATGGTTCCGCCGGGAATCCGGATCGGCTCCAGAGTGCCGCCTCTCTTGAATAGGAGAAAGACTTGCTGCTCGTTGACGCGGAAGGCGCAGAACCGATCGTCGGAAGCAATCGTGGTGAATGCAAAGAGTTGGTGGTAGAAGCGCACGGAACAATCGAGATCCGTCACGTGAAGCGCCGTCTCGCCGATACCGCTCACGCTTGGCATGGATTCGTCACCTCGGGAAACCTCCGCCTATGAATCTCGGTTCTTTCTGATGAGCCGCAGAAGCGCTTCGTTAACCCGCCGCTCGATATCTGCTTGACTGATATGGTCCTCGTGCCCGACGCGGAAAACAATCTCTTCCCGGAAACCTTCTTGGTCATCAACCCGACGAACGATCAGTTCAATAGGGTCCGACGGTCTGTCGCCCTTCTTCACTCCCTCAGACCTGGCTTTTATGATGGCTGTAATCAGGTCGACGAGGCTTTTCCCCAGCGTCACGCCTGCCGTCGCCACGGCCAAATAGACCAACAGCTCAGGACCGCTCTCATGCTCTTCGAACCCAAATTCCGTTTGGCCAGTGGGTAGCCTGTCGAGATACCCGTCAATAAGGCCGTACGCAAATGGAGAGTGTTCTCTATGGAAGCAGCCGGACGTAACCCGTACCTTAATCGAGATCGCGACACCCTCACCTGATCGGGGCGTCGCCTCGAAGCGCCGCATACGCCGACGAAACTCCTTTTGCCACCCGGTGCTCATATTGACCCTCCGCGACTATAAGTTCATCGCGCGACTGCCTGCACTAACATTTCCTGAGCAGATCAAAGTATCGTTCGCGGCTCATGTCCGCCGTCCGCAAGAGATTCTTGATGATGAACACCGGGACTTCCTTGTAAATAGGGATTACGAGGGGACGTTTGACTCCAGGCTTAATGTAGATGAGATGGTCGCCACGTTGCCGGTCGAACGTGAAACCATCTTGCTCAAACACCTTGGCCAGTGTCCGGTAATCAATCGGCCGCAGTGACGCCATCTACCCCACACTCATAGTCTGCCGGCCAAGCGACACGAACTCCGGTGCCCGCCAGGAGTCGCCCACCCGCTCATACCCGGCCTCTTCGAGAATTTCCGCGAGCGTTCCCATTTCCTTGCTGGTTTCGAGGAACCCCAGAACAGCGTCCCGGATGTTCTTCCGCGCCTCGTCTTCCGTCGCTCCGCAGCTCGATAGATCGAGTTCCAGCACGTAGGCGACGTAGGTTTTCCCCTCCTTGAACAAATGGACCGTGAAAGAAATATCGCGCACTTTCTATTGCCTCCTTGTATCGTTCGGTGCTGCGTTGCAGGGGCGAGCGGCGCTCGCCCTGGGCCGAACGCCGTTCGGCCCTACCGTTCCACTGCCAGCGCCACCGCATTTCCCCCGCCCAGACACAGCGCGGCGATGCCCCGGTTCACGTTGCGGCGCTCCATCTCGTAAAGCAGCGTTACTAAGATGCGCGCCCCCGAAGCCCCGATGGGGTGGCCCAATGCCACCGCGCCGCCGTTGACGTTGGTCTTCTCGGGATCGAGTCCCAACTCCTGAATCACCGCGAGCGCCTGCACGGCGAAAGCCTCGTTCAGCTCGAAGAGGTCGACGTCTTCCAGCTTCCAGCCCACCTTCTCCGCCAGCGATCGCACGGCGCTCACCGGCGCCATCATCACCCACTTAGGCTCGACGCCACTGACGGCCTGGCCGACGATGCGTGCCAGCGGCTGCCGGCCCAGTTGCTTGGCCTTTTCGGCCGAGGTCACCACCAATGCCGCGGCGCCATCGTTGGTGCCGGGGGCGTTGCCGGCGGTCACGGTGCCATCGGGCTTGAACGCCGGCTTGAGCCTCGCCAGCGCCTCGAGCGAGGTATCCTCGCGCGGCGACTCGTCCACCGCGAACACGATCGGCGCCCCCTTTTTCTGCGGGATCTCCACCGGGACAATCTGCGCCTTGAAGTGGCAGTTCTTGGTGGCGTGCATGGCGCGGCGATGGCTTTCGACAGCGTAGGCGTCCTGGCGCGGGCGCGAAATCTGGTATTTCTCGGCCACCAGTTCCGCCGTCATCCCCATGTGGAAGTCTTCGTAGGCATCCCAGAGGCCGTCGCTGATCATGGAGTCGAGGATCTTGCCGTGGCCGAGACGCAGGCCGGAGCGAAGCTGCGGGAGCAGATAGGGCGCATTGGTCATGGACTCCATGCCGCCGGCGACCACGATCTCCGCATTGCCGGTCTGGATGCTCTGCGCCGCCAGCCCCACTGCCTTGAGGCCCGAGCCGCAAACCTTGTTGATGGTCATGGCGGCCACGCGGTTATCGAGGCCGCCCTTGAGCCCCGCCTGTCGCGCCGGGTTCTGCCCGAGACCGGCCGAGATCACATTGCCCATAATGATCTCGTCGATCTCGCCCACCTGGGCGGGCTCGATCCCGGCGCGCCGGACCGCCTCGCGGACGGCGATGGCTCCCAACTGCACGGCTGAGAAAGGCGAGAGCGCGCCCTGAAACTTGCCTATCGCGGTGCGTGTGGCTGCAATGATGACCGGTTCTTTCATGGTTTTACCTTTCGCTGGCGATTATAGGCGCGGCGGGAGCAGAAAATCAAAAGGCAAACGAGTGTTCTCTAACGCTCAATTCTTTACGACGATGCCACCCAATCTCCAAGAGAAGAATTGATCCCGCCTGGCGGGATCAATTCTTGTCAGGGAATAAGGGTGGTTAAGTGCTGGCCATTGTCAAAAGTCAGGTGTTACAGCACACTAGGGAGGCACGCCAAGAGTGCGGAAGAACCAATTCAAATGCGGTGCGACACCACTCCAAAGGATCAGAGAAAGACGACCGACTGCACGCCCGAGATCTCAAAGCGCTTGCGGCAGCGCATGTTCTTGCACAGGACAATATCGTCGCGGCGCAACATGTAAGATTGTGCCTTGAGAAAGCGCGCCCGGTCCCGTTCGTCGGCGGGGCCGCGAAGCTGCTTCTTCTTCGTCCGCACCAGCCAGCGGATTTCGTACTTGTCGACTTGGTGACAATGCGTGCAGGAAAGCTCGGCCGGCTTCAGGGTCTCGCTCTCATCGAAAAAGTCGCGTTCCTCCATAGCACGAACATTCTAGCCTGGAAACTGGAAATTCGAAACGCGAAAATCGAGATTCGGGCCTCGAGGTGAGTTGGAAGCCGGAAACGAAGAACTGGCCAACGCGCGCGTCCGCGCGGGAGACGAGTTTCGAGTTTCGAGTTTCCAGTTTCGATCCGGGTTATAATAGGCCTCCGGTTAATCGAAGCAGCTCAAGAGAACTTCACCCAGGGAGGCAACGGCTATGGCCAGAAGCATGACGGAGCGGGAGTTGGCGGAATTCCTCTTTGACCGGCTGATTGTCCAGGGGCCTACCTGCCCGGATACGAGTTGGCTGCATCCGGCGTGCGAGCAGGTTGCGTCCGAACTTCTCGACGAAGCGGAAGTCCGCTTCAAGATCGAGCCACAACCTCTGGACGGCGGCGGCGGGTAAGCAAAGGAATGATGAATGCAGAATGCTGAGCGATGAACTGGAACACCGCCTCTTGTTCACTTCTATTTCACGCTCATCCGCCGTTCATCGTTCTCTCTCTGCCACTTCAATGACCAAGCGAGTAATCGGAGTAATTCCGGCGCGCCTTGAATCCACGCGCCTATCCCGCAAGTTGCTGCGGCCGATCCTCGGCCACCCGATGCTGACATGGGTATACCGGCGCGCCTGGCAGGCCCGCTGCCTGGACGATCTTTTGGTGGCCACGGACTCGGAAGAGATCCTTGCCCATTGCCGCCAAAACGGCATTCCCGCCACCATGACCTCCGTCGAGCACGGTTCGGGCACAGACCGCATCTTCGAAGTGATGACGCAACGGGCAGCCAGGCTGGACAATTCAAGCGAGTGCAGGTTTAGCGAGCGCGGGCGAGACCCCGGCGCCGCGCCACTAGACGGTGGAGAGACGCGAGGGGAAGATGCCGTCTATGTGAACATCCAGGGTGATGAGCCCATGATCGCGCCCGAGCACCTCGATTTGCTGTTGCAGCCGTTCCGGCCGCTCAGGCCATTCCGGGAGGATGCCGGGGCCCGGGTTTCCACACTGAAGGTAGCGATATCGCTCGCGGAGGCGCGCGATCCGAACAACGTGAAGGTGGTGGCGGCCGCGGACGGCCGGGCGCTTTACTTTTCCCGCGCGCTCGTGCCCTACGATCGCGACCGCGGGCCCGGCGCCGCCGCTGAGAGCACCTACTACAAACACCTTGGTCTCTACGCCTACACGCCAGAGGCGCTGCGCCGGTTCCACGAACTCCCGCCATCTCCGCTCGAGCGACGGGAGAAGCTCGAGCAGTTGCGTTTCCTTGAAAACGGCATCCCCATCATCGTTCTCGAGACCACCGCCGATACGATCGGGGTCGACACCGAAGAGGACCTGGCCCGGGTGGAGAAATACTTTTGCCGGACGGGCACGATGCTGCCCGAGTCAAGGGGACCAGTGGCTAGTGGTTAGTGGCTAGTGACCTGCCACGCCCGATTATTCAGAATGTGCAAAGTAACGTCGACCACCGCCGGGGAATTGACGATTGACGATTGTCGATTGACGATTGATCGGACCCCGAAACTTCAGCTCCGTTCGTCGCACCAACTCTTAATTTCGAGTTTCCAGTTTCCAGTTTCCAGTTTCCAGTCTCGTCCACCGGGCAACCGACAATTGCCAATCGTCAATCGTCAATTCCCCAAGCCGTTGGTGTGGACGATCGTGGCGTGGCTGAGCTTGTGTCCCTCGCTTCTCGGTGCGGACCACGGAGTTACGGCCACGACTGCAAACGCCATCGCCGCGCGGGTCCTCCACACCCTGCTCTCCAGCCCGCTCGGCAAGACTGTGCCGCCCGTCTCCTACGAAGTGACCATCCTCCAAAAGAAACAGGTAAATGCCTGGTCCAATGCCACCGGCCAATTGCAGATTGACACCGGAATGTTGCCGGTCCTCGGCGGCGAACCGGGCGTCTGGGCCGCAGTGGTCAGCCACGAAGTCGGTCACTTCGTCATCCTCAAGGCCTACGAAAACTATCTGCCGGCCTTTCGCAGTGAGGTGGACAAGGCGTATCGCCAGACCGCGGCCGGTCGCCACGACGCCGGGGCAGGCGAGGCCCTGCTTTCAGCCCCGTTGGGCCGCGGTCTAGCCAACCTTCCCCTTTCGCAGAAGAAGGAATACGAGGCCGATCGCGTCGGGTTGCTGCTCATGGCGGAGGCCGGCTATCATCCCGACTTCGCGATCGCCGTCCACCGCAATATGGGCTGGCTGCTGCGCGAGAACAGTTGGGAAGCGCGCGAGACGCACTTGATGAAAGCCTACGAGGTGGCCCTGGCAATCTTCCAATGGCGCTGGCCGGACACCACTCAATCACCGGGAGGCAACCCACCTCCGATCGGCAACTTCCGAATTATCACCGCCACTCCGGATGCCAAAGATCGCAGCGTGATCTTTCACGCCACCTTTCACGTGCGGAACGCCGCGGGCCTCGCGGTGCGCGTGGCGGCGCTGCTCCAGGAGGGCAACGCGTGGGTGAGGGCGGCGCTGCCGGAATATCGGTCGCCGGGCGGAGCCCTGGAAGTGAAAGCCACGCTGCCGGGCACTTGCCAGATGTCGACGGAGGTTGCGCTGCGTCTTCCCACCGCCGCCGTCGCCGGGACGCATCGCCGGTTCCGGGCGGTGCTTTATCTATTCGCCGGTGAAAAGCGACTCGACGTGTCCCAGTTTCTTCACGTCGAACTGCCGGAATGACCAGGGGATTAGGGACTGGGGATTAGGGACCAGGAAATTGCCGATTGCAGATTGACGATTGACGATTGTAAGAGAAGAAGCAAGCCGCGCAGCTCTTTCAAAGGGCCATTGGCAATCGGCAATGGTCTTCTTCCAATCGTCAATCGTCAATCTGCAATCG
Source organism: Terriglobia bacterium (assembly GCA_035315065.1). Taxonomy (GTDB): domain Bacteria; phylum Acidobacteriota; class Terriglobia; order UBA7540; family UBA7540; genus DATFYM01. The sequence goes on along the minus strand of DATFYM010000063.1, from coordinate 1,524 downwards.
GCAATTCTTCTCAGCGGGAAGGCGCTGGTCGCCGGTGGTCCCTCTTCTTACTGAAGAAGCGTTCCTTGCGCCGGACCGCCGTTGCCATTCTCTTCGCTGGTCACCAGGCAGGCGGCCGCCACCTGATCGCCTTCTTCGAGGTTGATCAACCGCACACCTTGTGCGGAGCGGCCGCTTTCGCGAATGGTGCTGGAATCGAGGCGCGTAATCTTGCCCTGCTGGCTGATGAGCATCACCTCGGAATCCTCGGTGACGCTCAGCACGCTCACCACCTTGCCGTTGCGCTCCGTGGTCTTGACGTTGATCACGCCCTTGCCGGCGCGCGACTGCAAACGGTATTCGATGACGGCAGTGCGCTTGCCATAACCCTTCTCGGTAACACTCAGCATCAGTTCTTTTTCGCCGACGATTTCCATGCCAATGAGGTAGTCGCCTTCGTCCAGGTTCATCCCGTTCACGCCGTAGGCGGCGCGGCCCATGTCGCGCACGTCGGTTTCGGGGAAGCGGATGGCCATACCTTCGTGGCTGGCAAGGAAGATGTTTTCGCGGCCGGAGGTGAGCTGGGCGCCGATCAACTCGTCGCCTTCCTCGATCTTCATGGCCCCGATGCCGGCCGAGCGCGGGTTGGAGAATTCGGCCAGCCGCGTTTTCTTGATGATGCCGTTGCGGGTCACCATGGTGACGTAGCCCTCCACTGCGTAGGTCTCGCCTCCCACCTGCTCGTCTTTGCGCTCGTCGGGCAACTCCTTCACGATGAGTACCGCCGCCATTTTTTCACCCGAAGCAAGGTTGACGAGATTGGTGATGTGCTTGCCCTTGCCGGCAGCGCCTACGTCCGGAATCTCATACACCTTCAGCCAGTAAAGCTTGCCAGTGTTCGTAAACACGAGGATGAAGCTGTGGGTGGAGGCGATGAACAGGTGCTCGACGAAGTCCTCGTCGCGCGTCTTCATGCCCATGCGTCCTTTGCCCCCGCGACCCTGCTGGCGGTAGGTGGTAAGAGGAGTGCGCTTGAGAAAGCCGGAGTGGGAGACGGTGATCACCACGTCTTCGTCGGCGATCAGGTCCTCCAGCTTGATCTCCGCCTGCTCCTCGATAATCTCAGTGCGGCGCACGTCGCCGTAGTCCTTCTGCACCTGTTTCAGCTCGTCGACAATCACCTTCTTCAACACCTTGTCACTGGCCAGGATCTCGTGATACTCGGCAATTTTCTTCTGCAGTTCGTCGTACTCTTCCTGGATTTTGTCGCGCTCGAGAGCCGTGAGTCGCTGCAACTGCAGTTCGAGGATGGCCTGCGCCTGGCGCTCGGTGAAGTCCATGCGCGCCACCAATCCCTCGCGCGCCTCCCGGGGCGTCTTCGAAGCGCGGATCAGCTTGATCACCGCGTCGAGTTGCGAGAGCGCCTTGAGGAAGCCCAGCAGGATGTGGGCGCGCTCCTCCGCCTTGCGCAGCAGGTAAACGGTGCGCCGGCGAACCACCGTCACTCGGTGGTCGATGAAAAGCTGGATGGCATCGACCAGGGGC
>DATFYM010000062.1:0-2336 GCA_035315065.1 Terriglobia bacterium | reverse complement strand
GGCCCCGGGCACGCATCAAATGCCGCCGTACCTTCTCCTCTACCCAGCGTTTGACCACTCCGAAACAAATACTCGAATGGCCGACCCGAAAGTAGTTCACCCAACCGCGCAGAACCGGATTGATTTTCGCAATCACGGTCTTGACGGGCCAGTCGATTCCGGCCGCATGACACGCAACTTGGAAGTTAGCAAGCAACCTAGCGGCGCAAGGCGATTCGCAAGACCAATCCCTCGGCGTGTGGCGCTACTTGGCGGCGACCACCGGCTTGACCTGATTGAATTCCGGGCTCTTCCAAAGCTCGCCGCCATACTCCAGGAAATCAGCGGTAACCTGCGCGACCTCTTGTCCGTAATACCGCTCCACGATGTGCAAGGCGAGGTCAATGCCCGAGGTCAGGCCGCCGGCCGTGGCCACCTTACCGTTCTCGACGAATCGGGTCCCACTCACGAAGTGCACAGCGGGGTACTGTTTCTGCATGTTCGCCGCGTACATGTGGTGCGTGGTGGCGGTCTGGCCGTCGAGCAGGCCGTACTTGGCGAGCATCGATGCGCCGGTACAAACGGACATGGTGACGTCGGCCGTTGCCGAGTTGGCCAGCAACCATGCTTTCTGGGCGTCGCTGCGCCCTCCTTGGGCCGGGATGACAATGACCTGCGGTTTGGGCGCATTCTCAAAGCTATAGTTGGGAACGATGGTGAGCCCGTTGGCGGCGTTGACGGGCTTCAACGAATCGGAAACCGTGTAGGTGTTGAAGGGCATGATCATGTCATCGCCGTCGGTCTGATGCCAGGGCTTCCCCTTGGAAGTGAGCATAGCGTCGCCGAACACTTCCCAAGCGCCGGCAATGTCCATGACGTTCGCGCCCTCCGAGATGACGAACGCCACATTGATCTGCCCCTTGGCGGGTGGCTTCAGCGGCGTGGTCTGTGCCGTTGAGGCGGAAACTTTGTCCGGCGCTTTGGCTGCCCGGCTCACATAGACGGCGGTGTCCAGCACTGCAATCACGGCTACGGCGATCCAGAGCATCTTCTTAGTTGTTGTCATGACGGTCCTCCTCTGCAAGGTGTGCTTGCGGATGGGAACAGAATAAGCGCAGAATAGGAAGTCTGAAATGACATTGACCCGGCAATCTGAGACATTCGGGATTGTTGCCATAAATGTCCTGAATTGCCCGGTAAACGTCATATCGGACATTTCACTTGGTCCGCTATTCTTGACGGTTACGCGCTATGACACCCAAGCATATCGTCATCGTCGGATACGACGACATCACATCACTCGATCTGGCTGGCCCCTTGGAAGCGTTCAGCAGCGCTTACATCGAAGACTCGCGAGGGAGTCGTCAGCCTTGCTACAAGGTAACGATCGCGGCCCTGGGCGCGAAGACATTCTGCTCGGAGTCGGGATTATGCATGCGGGCGGCGTGCTTTCTGAGCTCGCTGCGTCACCTGGACACCTTGCTGATCCCCGGCGGCCGGGGAATGCGGACCTCGGCTGCGGCCCAGAAGCTGGCGAGCTGGATCAGCCGGCACGAGCACCGAATCCGACGGATTGCCTCGGTGTGCACCGGGATTTTTGGCGTGGCGCCAACCGGACTGCTCAACGGGCGAAAGGTTACGACGCACTGGAAATTCTCCGCCGAACTGGTGGAGCGCTATCCCGAGTTGAAGGTCGATGCGAACCCGCTATACGTTCGCGACGGGAAGTTCTACACCTCGGCGGGGATCACGGCGGGAATCGATCTCGCGCTGGCGCTCATCGAAGAGGATTTCGGTGCGCAGGTGGCACTCTCCGTAGCGCGCGAACTGGTGATGTACGTGAAGCGCCCTGGGGGACAGGAGCAGTATTCCGAGCCCTTGAAATTTCAGGTCGAGTCCACCAGCCGTTTTGCGATCTCGCGGCCTGGATGGTGGGACACCTCGATAAGGACCTCTCCGTAGAAGCACTGGCCGAGCGGATCCATCTCTGTCCACGGCAGTTTACCCGTCGCTTCAAGGACGAATTCAAGAGCACTCCGGCGGCGTTCGTACAACGGTTACGGCTCGATGAGGCGCGCAAAAGGCTTGCGGAGGCCGACTCCACGGTTGAAGAGATCGCCGATTCCGTGGGTTTTCGTGATCCAGACAGCTTGCGGCGCGCGTTTGTGCAGCAGTTCGGCCTTGCACCCACGCAGTACCGCAGCCGCTTCATTTCTGACAAACGATCGTAGGAGCACGCGGTTGTCGTGCTTAGACGGCTGGACGTGATTTCAAGAGTCCGTGTCTTGATGATTCCGGTCGAGTCACGGGCGACTCTGAAGTTATGGGCTGGGACGGGACTCCCGTCGCCGCGGGCC
>DATFYM010000061.1:0-18747 GCA_035315065.1 Terriglobia bacterium | reverse complement strand
ACCTCCGGGCTCCGGCCTCCGACCAACGCATGCCCGCCTGACGCAGCCGAGCGTGAACCACCTGTTTGTGGGCGCTCTCCACCGCCCCACTGCCAATCCCATAGCCGAGCCGCAAGTACTCGTCGTAGCGCATGCGGGGCGCGTTGTCGGTGTAGTAGCGGATGAGGTCGTCCAGTTTTTCCCGCAGCTCCGGGGTGGGGGGCCGTAGGGTCTTGAGGCGTGCGATCACCTGCTGCACCTGGCCGGCGCGCAGATCCTGAGCGAGGCGGTGGACCCAAACCTCCGCCCGCCGGGAGTCTTCGCCATAGCGGAGGCGAGCCCATTCCCAAGCGTGCTCCAGGGCATGCCAGAAGTCGAGGATTTCGCAACGCCGCTCAAAGAGGCTGGCGCGTTTCCAGATCCACTCGGCGCCGTCGCCGATAATTACCACCACCGTTTGCGATCCCAGCCAGCCCCTATCCCGTAGTTGGGCCCAGAGGTGGGCAAAAATGGCGTCGGCATCCCCCAAGCAAGTCACCAGGAAACGGCGCACCAGACAGTGACGTCCCGGGGAGGTCTCCGCCCTTTCGCTGGGCAACAGCAGGACGCCCGTTTTGACCTCGCGAAAGCGACCGTCCTGGACCGGAGGTAAGGGAGGGAGCGAGGCTTCCGCGCTGGGGCGACGGCGGCGGTGGGGGCGGACTTGCATCCCTAATTGGCAACCATCCACGCCCAACACTACGACCTCCGGAGCTGCCACGGTGGATGCGCCCTCACTGCGACTATCGGCGTGATACTGACTCAAGGCCTCCTGGTGATGGCTGGCCGCCTCACCCAGTCGCTGCACGGCACGCCAGACCGCCATGGGGCTGACTTGGGCACCGAAAAACAGCCAAGCCAAACGTGCTGCCAACTCATAGGGCACCACCACCCCCCAGCAAGGCCAACATTCGGGCCAGCGAGCCGCTGATCCGCCCTGGTTCCACCCCCAACAACGCCAGCAGAGGGCGGTGCTCCAGTCGGCAGGCAGGACAGCGGTAGCGGGAAGCACGAGCTCGCATCCGCCCGAAGCGCGTCAGCCAAGAGACGGTGGGTGAGTCGTGATAGTGCAGGGGGTGGGCGCAGCGGGGACAGTTCGGCGCCGCCTCCGACAAGCCCGCCGCCAGAGCCTCGACGCGGCGTTGCAAAGCCTCTAACAGCCGAGGGCGAAACTCATCTTCCACCTCCCGTTCCAGCACCATGAGCCGAGGCACTTCCTCGGCCAACCGTGGTCGGGTGGGTGGGGGCGGAGTCACATGGGCGGGGGGCGTGCGCGGCTGACGGTGTCGGGCCATAATCGTCTTCTCCCTTCGCAACCCTGGCGGGGTTTTGGCCCGCCGAAGAGCCCCGAAAAAGCGCACGGCCGGAGCCCCCCGAACGGGCCCTCAACGACGCTGTTGCTTCCGCCCCAGGGCCAGCAACTGGGCATTGATCGCCAACACTTCGCCCAGCGTTTCCTTGAACTTGCGGCCCCTCTCCACCCGTCGGCGTACCCACTCCACCCACTCTTGCGGAATCCGCTCCACCCGTTTGCGGCCCTGGAGCATGAAGGTGAGCGACCAAACCGGGTGCCCCCTTCCCTCGGCGCAATGACAAGACGCCTTACCGCAGCGACGATGGGTCAGGGCCAGAGAACCAGGAAGGCCCTCGGCAGGGAGGTGGATCCGGGCCAAGAGCTGGCGTTTTCGCCGGCGCCAGCGCGCTGCTTGACGACCCTTTGGGTTAATCGTGCCGTTTTTCATCTGAGTGTAATGGTACACTCAGAGATCCGACATAGCAAGACCTTTATTCATCGCTTTTGAGAATCTTAAGGAAGGCCACAGCGGCAACCCTAAACACTCACCTGGTAGGAACAAAACCTGAGGGATAAACGCCGACCGAAGATTCTAGGTGCGTCCGCGGGTACTCCCCAAAAACTGTTAAGCACCCGTCCACACTCAATGGATTGATTTGCCCGCTGCTCTTGACTACAATGAATGTTACGGCCAGCGAAACTAAGAGCCAAGGGTCGGGTCCCGGCACGGCGGGACCGGAAGGAGTCCGCGCGTTGAAAGTCAGACGAACTCATTATTTGGTTAACCTCGGCGCTTTCGGGCTCGTTGTGGGCGCGGCGGCGATGATCGCGGGAACGGCGCGCTCGCACGCGCGGCCCGCCGTTGACGCACCGGTGAGCACGGACAAAGTGATCCAATTCATCCGCGAGCAGTGGGGCATTCCCGACACGGTGAAGATGACCGTCGGGGCCTTCCATAGCTCGGCGTTCCCGGGTTTCGACGAGAGCATGGTGACGATGGACGACGGGAAGCAAGCACCGAAGACCTCGCCTGTCTACGTCACCAAGGGCGGCCACTATCTGGCGATGGGAGGCCTCTTGGCCCTGGGTTCCGATTTTCCGACGGACATCGTCAAGGACATTCGCGAGACCTTCAAGGTGCCGCCGACCACCACCTTGACGCCTGGTCCCCTAGTAAAGTCCAAGTACCCCGATTTTAATCAAACGACCGTTGCGGTTGATGATGGCAAGAACAAATCGACGGCCGTGTTCTGCGTCACCCACGACAACAAAGTAGCCATGCTGAGTGACAACCTGTTCGATCTGAATGTCAACCCGCTCGCGAGACGCGAGAAAAACCTCCACGTTATGGTGCTTCACAACCAAGCGAGCGTGGGCCCGGCCAACGCTCCCGTCACCATCGTCGAGTACGCGGACCTCGAGTGCCCCATGTGCGCGCGCTTCCACACCTTCCTGGAGAGCCAACTTTTGCCCCGTTACGGAGACAAGGTCCGGATCGTCTTTAAGGAATTTCCCCTGCCGATGCACGACTGGTCCAAGGTGGCAGCGATCGCCAACGAGTGCGCCTATCAGATCGCTCCCTCCTCGTTCTTCACCTACCGCAGCATGATCTTCTCGCACCAGGCCGGCATCAACGTGGCGAACGTCCGCGACGCCATGCTGCAATACGGCGAGGAAGTGGGGATCGACCGCCTGAAGCTCGCCGCCTGCATGGACACCCAGGCGTCGCTGCCGCGCGTCGACGAGGGCAAGCGTGAGGGTGCCGCGGTCGGCGTGAACAGCACCCCTACCAGCTTCATCAACGGCCGGATGGTGGTGGGCATGCCTCCGCCGGAGCAGTATTTCGCCCTGGTGGATGAGGCGCTGGCGAACCATTGAGTCATTGAGCGACTGCGTGATTGCGTGATTGTTCTTCCAATCGCACAATGACCCGATCACACAATCACCCAATTTCTCTGGCCGGAAGGAGTCCGCGCGTTGAAAGTCAGACGAACTCATTATTTGATTAACCTCGGCGCTTTTGCCGTCGTCGTTGGCGCGGCGGCGCTGATCGGGGGAGCAACGCGCTTGCACGCGCGGGCCGCCGTTGACGCACCGGTGAGCACGGACAGAGTGATCCAGTTCATCCGCGAGCAGTGGGGCATTCCCGGGACGGTGAAGGTGACCATTCAACCCTTTCATAGCTCGACTTTCCCTGGTTTCGACGAGAGCACGGTCACAACGGACGACGGCAAGCAACCGAAGACTACGCCGGTCTACGTCACCAAGGGCGGCCACTATCTGGCGGTGGGAGCCCCCCTCATGGCCCTGGGGTCCGATTTCCGCGCCGATATCGTCAAGGACATTCGCGAGACCTACAAGGTGCCTCCGGCCACCACCTTGACCGTTGGTCCGCTGGTAAAGTCCAAGTACCTCGATTTCAATCAAACGACTGTTACGGTGGATGACGGCAAGAACCCTAAACAGACCCCGTTGTTCTACGTCACTCGCGACAACAAAGTTGCCATGCTGAGTGACAGCCTGTTCAATCTCAATGTCGACCTGCTCGGAAAACGCGAGAAGGTGCTCCACGCCATCAACCTTCACAACCAGCCGAGTGTGGGCCCGGCTGACGCTCCCGTGACTATCGTCGAGTACGCGGACCTCCAGTGCCCCTCCTGCGCGCGTTTCCACGCCTTCCTGGAGAACGAACTCTTGCCGCGTTACGGCGACAAGGTTCGGATCGTCTTCAAGGAGTTTCCGTGGCCGTTCCACGACTGGTCCAAAACGGCGGCGATCGCCAACGAGTGCGCGTATCAGATTGCCCCTTCCTCCTTCGTCACCCTCCGCAGCATGATCTTCTCGCACCAAGGCGGCATCAACGTGGCGAACGTCCGGGATGCCATGTTGCAATACGGCGAGGAAGTGGGCATCGACCGCCTGAAGCTCGCCGCCTGCATCGATTCCCAGGCGTCGTTGCCGCGCGTCGACGAGGGCAAGCGCGAGGGCACGGCGGTCGGCGTGAACAGCACCCCTACCAGCTTCATCAACGGCCGGATTGTGACGACAGTGCTTCCGTCGGAGCAATTTTTCGCCTTGGTCGATGAGGCGCTGGCGAAGCATTGAGCCATTGAGTCATTGGGTGATTGCGTGATTGTGTGATTGTGTGATTTGGATTGACGGGAGAGTTCTTCCAATCCCTCAATGAACCGATCGCAAAACCACTCAATCCCTCGACGTCTTCCGATCACTCAATCACCCAATCGCTCAATCACTCAATGTTTCTACTCCACCTTGATCTTCTTCAGCTCTGCGGGTCCGCGTTCCTCGCGCAGCCACTCGATGGTCTCGTCGAGGCACGCTCGGATCCCCTCTAATACCTCGATTGTCGCGTTGAGCAGATGCTTCTGACTACGCCGAAAGCGCGGCAGGGGCCGGCCCAAAGGGCCAATCCCCGAAAGCAGGTTCCGCAGCCACCACTGAAGCAGCGGCGGAATCAACGGTGGAATCGGTGGTGGGACCGGGGGCGGTTCCGTCTCACGTGGCGCGCGAGTCCGCCGAGTTCGTTTCGCATTAGGCATTTTTCCTCTCCTTCGGGCCCGTTTGGCCCAGCAGGACCACCAGCTCGCCGTCCTTCAACTTGGCGCCGAGCGGTTCGCAGTGGGCGATCCGCTGCGGCAGCGCCACGTGGCGCTTGATGGATCCCACGCGGATCACCAGTTCATCCAGCTTCTTCGATAGGTTCACGTCCTCGTTGGTCACGAACGGCAAACGCAGTCGCAGTTCGTAGTTAGCTCCCACCTTGCGAAAGCGGTAAGGCGCTTCCTGGAAGAAGCGCCCCGCCGGATCTTTCTCGCCATAGAGCGTCTGGCTCAGTTTCTTAAGCCGCTCGATGCCCAGCACTTCGTCTTCAAACAGCGGCACGCGCCACACCGGTACCGGCGCGAAGAACTCCTCGATAGCCTGCACCCATCGCTCCTGCGTATCGCGCCAGGAAGTGAAGAACTGGTCGTGGACCGCGCCCGGCAGAATGCGGTTCACAATGACGGCGTCCACCGTGAGGCCGTAGAGGCAAAAGAAGGTGAACGCCCGTTGCGTCTCCTTCAGCACCATCTTCTCCGGGTTGGTCACCAGCCGCACCGTCGTGATCTTGGGATCGGCGAGCAGCTTGTCCATGCCGGAAAGCTTGTGGTACAGGTCCTCCAGGTTCTTGAAGTAGCCGTCCTCGGGCAACGGCACGGAAGTGAGGGTGTTGAGCACGGGACGCGCCACGCGCATGGCGTGCCGCTCGATCTTGAAGATCTTGGCCATGTACCACTCGAGGGTGGTGGGAATGCTCACGAAGCGCAACGACTCGCCGGTGGGCGCGCAGTCGAGCAGGATGACATCGAACGTCTCCTCGCGTGCGTACTGGTTCACGTAGAGGAGGGAGCTTACTTCTTCCATGCCGGGGAAGATCGCCAGCTCTTCCGCCACCGTCTTTTCCAGGCCCGAGACATTGAGCAGCGCCGCGACGTAGCTATAGACGGCCTCCCAGTGCCGGCCGATCTCTTCCTGGACGTCCACCTCCTGAATCCAGAGGTTCTTGGCCACGCTTACCAACTGGCCGGCCTCGTGATCCATCAGGCCCTTTTCGAGATCGAAGCAGTCGCTCAGGGAGTGTGCCGGGTCAACCGACATCACCACCGTGCGGTAGCCGCGCCGTGCGAGCTCCAGTCCGGTGGCCGCCGAGATGCTCGTCTTGCCCACCCCGCCTTTGCCGCTGTAAAGAATGATGCGCATGTGCAGCTCCCAGCCCTCAGCTATCAGCAATCAGCCCCTCATCTTCAGAATACCGCATTTGGGTGCGGCGCCGCTTTTGCCGTCGCATTTTGCAGAGGGCTTGCACCGTGGAAAGCGGGATGCTTGGCGGTGGCGATGGCGTGCTGCCGGTCGATGGCCGGACCCTTGCCCTGAAAGCGCGGAATCTCCGTCGCCGCCACCGCGAACACTTTCTCCACCAAGTCCAGGTCCCAGGTCCCGGCTAGCGCGATGGCTTGGGGAAAGCTGGTCGCCCCGGGGGCCAAAACCTTGCAGGGATTCCTTATGCACGATTGCCGGAATGCCCAGCCGCGTATGCTCCGCCAGGTACCTCTGGATGGCGTTGCAGAACTCGGCGTTCTGGCGCGGAGCCTTTCGCTCGCAGGCCAGCGTGATCTCGCCGATGCCGTCTTTGAGCACCGGCTCGGCTTTTTTCGGCCGAGAGGTTACCTTGGCCGTCCATGATCAGGCGCTTCATTTGCCACAAGGCGTGGGCCTGCGCCACTTTCTCTTCCAGAGTCATCCGACCCAGCAGGTCGGCCACTCGCTGCTCCACCGGCAACTGCGGATTATGATAGGGCGGCTGCTCCGCCGCCTGCGGCCTGAGGAAACAGTTCAGCATTCACCATTGTCTTCAACCTCTTCATCATTCATAATTCATCATTCATAATTTGTTTGCACTCTTCGTAATCCGTGGATTGAGATCTTCGACCCCAAGGCGAGCAATGGACGTGATAATTCGCGGTAACTTTCGGTTCAAAGCAATTCTCGCGGTGGCTCTTGCCGCGGCGGCTGTTGTTACTCTCTGCTGGCAGGCGATCTCGGCGGCCGGGCAGGCCAAAAAAGCGGCGGCACAGGGGACCGCGACGGGGGTTGGGGCGAAAGCCCGATCGAAAGCTCCATCTTCGTCCGCTTCGGTGCAAACATGGCGGAACATTGGCAAAGCGTACTACGAGCAGGGCAAGTATCCCGAGGCTCTGGAGCAGTTCCGTAAAGTAGCAGCCGGCGGGCACGCGTTGGCCACCGACCATCTAGACCTCGGTCTCGCCTTGATGCAGGCCGGCCAGCCCAACCAACTCGACGAGGCGCTGGGCGAGCTGACCACGGCGCGGCAAATGGACCCGAAGCTGGTGGCCGCTGACTATAATCTCGGCATTCTTTACATTCGCGAGCTGCGTTATCCGGACGCCGAGGCGGAGCTGAAGCGCGTGACCGCGGCTGACCCGGGAGACCCCGCCGCGTGGTTCAACCTGGCTGCCGTCTACTTTGCCGAGCGCCGGCTCCCGGATTCGCTGGAGGCTTACAAGAAGGTCTACGAGATGGGGTTCGGCCGGGGCGAGAACTTCTACGTGGCGGCGCTGTTCCACATGTTCACCATCCTCACCCGCCTTCGGCAGCCCCAGGAAGCGCAAAAGTATTTGAAGATACACGAACAGTGGCGCGACAAGGTACCTAACATTTCGCTCCAGAATCCCGCGCTTCAAGGCGGCAAGTACGGAGCGATTCTTGTGCCGGCGGCGCCCGTAACGGCGTCGGTCCGCGGGACGAGCGTGAAAAGCGTCGCGTTTGCCGACATCACGGCGAAGCTCGGCGTCAAGCTGGACGCGGTCCCGATGCCGGCGAGCGACCCCGAGCACGTGATCGCGTCGCAGCTCAGCGGCCCCTCCATTGCGGTGGGCGATTACGATGGCGATGGTCATCCCGATCTCTACCTGGTGGTCCCGGCGGGTAAGAACCACCTGCTGCACAACAACGGCGACGGGACCTTCACCAACGTGACCGAGAAGGCGGGACTGGCCGGCCAGGGCGCAAGTGTTTCGGCATCCTTTGCGGACTACGATAACTGCGGCCATCCTAGCCTGTTCGTGACGGGAGTGAACGGGGTAACGCTCTATCACAACAGCGGCGACGGAACCTTCACCGAGGTTACGGAAAAAGCAGGGTTACGAAAGCCGGACGGTGACCGGCCCGGCGGCCGGCCCGGCGAGCTGGCGACGCGCGCCCTGCTGTTTGATGCCGATAACGACGGATTTCTCGACCTGGTGGTGACCGTCTACACTGATCTGAGCGCGCCCCATAAGGAAGGGAATTTTCCCGACGACTTTCCCGGCGCCCAGAGTCACTTTTACCGCAACAACGGCGACGGTACTTTCAGTGACATCACCGCCGTCGCCGGGCTTGCTTCCGCCAAGGGCAAGATGCGCGGGGCGGTCTTCGCCGACTTTAACAATGACGGCTATGCCGACTTGTTGTTCTTCCGGGATGACGGCGCGCCGCTCCTGTTCAAGAATCAAGGCGAAGACAAGTTTGTTGACCGGACCGTCGAGGCCGGCGCCGCGATGGTGAGGTCCGGCGCGGTGGACGCGCAGGTGGCGGACTTCAATCACGACGGCAACTTTGACCTCGCGCTGTGGTCGGCCACCGGCTACCACGTATTGCTCAACCGAGGCGGCGGAAAGTTCGACGCCGTGGAGCACTTGCCCTCGATTTCACCGCCCAAGGCTCGTTCGGCCTTTCGTGGAACCGTGGCGGATCTGAATGGCGACGGTTTCGACGACCTGCTGGTTCTCGACGCAAACGGCAAGCCTCACTTCGTCGCCAACCAAGAGGGCCGTTTCCGGGAAGAACCGCTGGCGTGGCCTGCCATGGAGGACAATGCCGGCGAGGATGCCCCGAGCGATCTGGTTCCAGTGTGGCTGGGCCCGCCGGGCAAACTCGACCTCGTGGCGGCCACCGGCCATGGTCAACTGGCTGTCTTCGAGAGGGAGGGTCCGCCGTCCCATTGGCTGGAAGTAACCTTCGACGGCTACAAGAGCAACAAGGGGGGCGTGGGCGATATCGTTGAGCTGAAGGCGGGCAACTACTACAAGAAGGTTGTGGCTACCGGCGGGCCGCTCCGCGTCTTTACCGGCGACCTCGCCAAGCTGGACGTGGTGCGGATCACCTGGCCGAACGCCGTCGTGCAAAACACCATCGACGCGGCCACCGACAAACCGATCTTGATCCGCGAATCGGAGCGGCTGGCAAGTTCCTGCCCCTTCCTCTACGTGTGGAACGGCCACCGCTACGTCTTTTTTACCGACATTCTGGGCGTGGCGCCGCTGGGCGAGCTTCAGCCCGACGGTACGCGAACCAAACCCGATCCGGAAGAATTGGTGCGTCTGGGCGAGTTGCACCCCGAAAACGGCATCTACTCGTTCCAAATCACCAGCGAGATGCGCGAAGTGGATTACGTGGATCAGGCGCGCCTGCTGGCGGTGGATCACCCGGCGGCGGAAGAAGTCTATTCCAACGAGATTTACTCTTCGACGCCGGTCGCGCCCGCAGTCTATGGGGTCCGCGAGAAGCACTTCCCGGTGTCGGCCGTGGATGACGCCGGGCACGACGTGCTGCCGCTATTGCGCGAGGCCGATGGGCGCTACCCGACCGATTTCCGGCGCGACCGTATCCTGGGTCTCGCGGACCTGCACACGCTCACGCTCGATCTGGGAGACTTCGCCGATAACGCTTCCGTCGCCCTTTACCTGAATGGCTGGGTCTTCTGGACCGACTCGAACGCCTCGCGAGCGCTGATGTCGAACTCCAAGCTGCAAGTGGTCCCGCCCTACCTCCAAGTGCGCGACGCCAGCGGCCGGTGGGTAACAGCGATTCCGGATATGGGCTTGCCCAGCGGCACGCGACGCACGATGCGCGTGGACCTGGCGGGTATGTTCCCGACGCGCGACCACCACCTGCGGATCGTCACCAACCTGTGCGTTTACTGGGACCAGATCTTCTTCACCACCGGCGAGGAAAAGCCCCTGCTCGTGGCGGGCTTGCTTTCCCCGGACACCACGCCGTCGAATAGCACTCTTGACCAACCAGACGGGTTATCGATCGGCGCCTCGAACACTGGCTTCGAGGCTACTGATCTGCCCCTCGTTTCCGCCGACCTCCACTATCGCGGCTTTTCCGCCGTCACCACCGACGCCGGACACGTGAAGCCCGACGAATTCGATTACCAGCACGTTATGGCTGACGCGCCCTGGAATCCGATGCGGGGCAACTATACGCGCTATGGTGCGGTGGAGGAGTTGCTCGCCCGAGCCGACGATCGTCTGGTGGTCTTGTCCACGGGCGATGAGATCATGGTGAGATTCGACGGCCGCCGCCTGCCGCCGGTCCGCCCAGGTTGGAAGCGGGACTTTTTCCTCTACGTCGCCGGATACGCCAAGGACGGAGAGCCGAACACGTCCTTCTCACAAACCGTCGGGCCCATGCCCTTCCGAGCCATGTCGAATTATCCTTACGGGGCGGCGGAACACGTGCCCGACGTCACGGCCTACGGCGAGTACTTGCGCGAGTACCAGACGCGTCCGGCTTACTTGTTGATTCCGCCGCTTGCCCCGGTGGTCCGGTAGCGGGCCGGAGCCCTCGAAACTCGAAACTCGAAAATAGAAGATCGAAACTCACCTGAGGGTCGTTCTTCTCAGTAGTGACTAGTGGCTAGTGAAGAAAAGACAAAAGTGCGGCCTGTCCTTTCTTCTTCATTCGCCACCATCCACTAAACATTTCTTGGCTAGCCACTAGCCACTAGCCACTAACCACTAACCACTAACCACTAGCCACTTCTTCAAAGGGCTCACCGCCGCTAAAGTTCGCTACTACCAGGTCAACTTCAGCGCCAACTGCACTTCGCGCGGATCGCCCGGACCTCCGGAAGCGTTGCCAGCTACGGGTAGCACCGTATTCAGGATCCTGCCGAAGCTGGGCGAGGCCAAGTCGCGCACGGGGATATCGAAGTTGGCGCGGTTGAGGAGGTTGAACATCTCGCCGCGGAACTCGATGTTCCTCGATTCGGTCAGCTTGAAGCGGCGGATCACCGACAAGTCCCAGGAATTGAGTCCCTGGCCGTTCAGAATATTGCGACCGGCATTGCCGAAGGTGAACGCCGCTGGCGCGCTGAGCGCCGAAGGGAGCACCCACTGGCTAGGCGTCTTGCTGGCGGGGTAAAACGAGCTGCCGGTAAGGTCGGGACGGTCGGTGGTGGGATTTCCGGAGGTGGCTGATTCGTTGGCGCCGCTGATGTTGCCGCTGATGATGGGCGTGAAGTGCGGGCCGGACTCCGCCGTGAAAACACCCGACAACTGCCATCCCTGGATCAGGTAATTCACGCCCGAGTTCTCCGACTTCCACAGGCGGTAGCCAAAGGGCAAGTCGTACACGTATCCGGCGACGGCGCGGTGACGGAAATCGAAGTCTGACAATGCGCGCTCCGCCGCCAGGTTGTACGAGTTCTGCGGGAAGTTCCCGTCGCGATTGTTGCTGAAGGGATCGGAAACGGTATCGATGGACTTCGAGTATGTATACGACCCGATCAGGGCCATGCCGTTTGAGTAATGGTGCTCCACCTTGGCCTGCAGCCCGTGATAAATCGAGCTGCCGGAAGACTCCGTGTACGAGAAATCGGACAGCAACGGGTAGGGCCTCGGGCAGCCGGATGTCTCGCAGGCAGCCAGCGCAGCAGTTCCGCCGGAGGTGAGGTTCATGGGTTGATTGGGGTCGACCTCGCGCGGCAGGTGCTGCCCGCGGGTGCCGACGTAGCCGATGTCGATGAGCCAGGAGTGGGGCAACTCGCGCTGAAGGTCGAAATTCCATTCCTGGACCATGGCGTCTTCAAAGTTGATCTGGAAGGGGCTCATGGTGGGGTACACCGGCGCCGCGATGCCGGCCAGGGCCTGCTGAATCAGCGCGCCGGAGGCGATGGGAATCTGGCCCGGCTGGCAGGCTGCGGGAATACAGAGCGCCTGCTGCGCGCCACTGATGTTGCCGGCGGTGATACTCACAAACGGCGGGTTGGCGCCCTTTTGGAAGTAAACGTCGCCGAACGTCTGGTTGTAGAACAGGCCGTAACCGGCGCGAACCACGGTCCGGGAATCCCCGAACGGTTGCCAGGCAATGCCGAGACGCGGTGCGAAGTTGTGCTTGTCGGGATACTGCAAGGCGCGATTCTCCGCGCTTCCACCGAGGTTCTTGGTGCCGACCGGGACGTAGGTCGTAACTCCGGTTTGCGGGTTGATGCTTGGGCATTCAACGGTGGCCGCGCTGGCACCGGCCACCAGGAGCGCGCCGGTGCTCAATCCGAACGGTGCGCAGGCGGTGCTGGAGAAGTCAAAATTCGCCTGGCGGTTATATTTGTCGGTAGTCAGACCCTTGTACTCGTAGCGCAGCCCCAGGTTCAGGGTCAGCTTCGGGCTCACCTTCCAAGTGTCCTGGCCGAAAAAGTCATACTCGCCCAGATGCGCGGAAATGTACTCCTGGAAGCCGTCGATCCAGTCTGTCGGCAGCCCCAGCAGGGCATCCGCTAGGCTATTGCCGGTCAGCATGCCCGAGAAGTCGAATATGCCGCGAATATTCGCGTCGATACTGGCGTTACCGCGCAGCACGGAGCGCAAATCCGCACCGTATGCGAGCAAGTGATTGCCGTGGACGTGGGTAATGGTATCGGCCAACTGGAAAGTGTTCACCGCTATGAACTCGGGGGTCGAGCTGTTCGAGCCCAGCGAGTCATAGCCCGTAAACGTCAAGTTGGGAATGCCGAGCTGCTTGGGGTCGCTGCGCGCCAGGCCCAGGATGCCGTTCTGCTGGGCAAAGGTGTTGCCCTCGTCCTGGTTGTCCTGCCGGCTCTGCCAACGGTTAAAGCCAAATTTGAACTCGTTGATCATCGTGGGCTTGAAAGTGTGAGTCCAATCGAAGCCGGCCATCTGGTATTCGTTATGCAGGTAGGTGCCGTAGCCCGGAACGTTCCCCGAGCCCGCCACATAGAAGCCCGAGGGCTCGAGCTCGTGGTCGAAGTTGACGTTGTAGCGGAAAAAGATGCTGTCCTTGGGTCCCCAGTGGTGATCTACCCGACCCATGTAGGTGTTGTAGGTGATTTGCTGATTCGCCTGCTCCAGGTAGTTGGCATTCCCGCACCCGGCGTTGAGGTTGGTGGGCGTCGGGTAGAGGTTGACGAAGGCTTGACCCACGGGATCGAGCGACGGAATGAGCCCCCCTTGCACCAGAAAGTTCAGATTGTTGCCGGGCACCGGCCCACCGAGCAAGCTGAGGTTCACCGGCTGCGGGCAATTCAGGAGATCGCTGAAGTCGCCACTGCGCTCGGCCACGGTCGGAACCACCGCCTGCCGGAAAAAGCCTCGGTGCTGCTGCAGACCTTCATAGGCAACGAAGAAGAAGGTGCGGTCGTGGCCGTCGTAGAAGTCGGGAACCTCCACCGGACCGCCCACTGTGCCGCCGAATTGATTGCGATGCATCGGCGGAGTCGAGGGATCGAAGTAGTTGCGGGCATCGAGATGGGTGTTGCGCAGGAAGTCGTAGGCTGTGCCGTGAAATTCGTTGGTCCCCGACTTGGTGACCACGTTCACCTGCGCTCCGGCGTGAGCGCCGAACTTGGCTTCGTAGACTCCCGTCTCCATGCGGAATTCCTGGACCGCGTCGAGAGGAGGGGCCACCGTGTACTGGCCCACGCCGGTCGAGGTATCATCGAGCCCGTCCAGCCAGAAGGAATTCATCGAGTCTTCGAGGCCGTTCACGTTGATGGCTCCGCCGCCGCCTCGTTCATTTACGCGGGACCCGCTCGGGGCGGGGACGACGCCCGGCGCCAGCAAAGCCAATTCCAGGAATTGCCGTCCGTTGAGTGGCACCTGGTCCACGTTGGTCTGACCGATGGTGGTGCCCACCGAGGCGGTTTGAGTATCGACCACACCCGGCGTGGCCTCGACCGTGATGGTGGTGGACTGCGAACCAACCTTGAGCGTGAAGTCGACTTCTTGCTGGAGGTTCACAGTAAGCTGGATGACACCGCGAGTCGTTTTCTCGAATCCCGGCTTCTCCGCCGTCACCCGGTACCGGCCCGGGGGTAGAAGTGCGATATCGTAGAGGCCATCGTTCCCTGTCGCCACGCTGCGTATGAGACCCTTATCCTGCTCCACCGCGGTGACGATGGCTCCCGCAATCACCGCGCCGCTCTCGTCCTTCACGCTGCCAGTGAAACTACCTTGGAAAGTTTGAGCATAGACTGAGACAGCGCAGCCGGTCGCAAGCGCCAGTAGGCAAGCCAAACCTGCAAAGACTCTTCGTATCATGCCGATTTCCTCCTCTCGAAGCTGACGCGACTCCCCCCACGACTGTAAAGAGGCTATTGTATCAATGTCAAGCCAGTGGTGTAAGGCAAATGTCATGTGGTTGTTGAACGATTGAAAGAAAGTCCCTTTCCCTCAACCGCTTAATGGCTTCGATTACAGAATCCAATCTTCAGGGCGAGTCGGGCGACCCGCCCCTGATCCGTCCTCCCCAGGGAAGCGGAAGGCTTCCCTTTCTTCGAAACCGGGAAGACCATGGGCAGTCCCCCCGAACTTGTCATCTCCTGCCGCAGGAGTGGCAGGATTCTCGCCAGCCGGTAACGTTACCGGGATGCTTTAGAACTTCAATCGAAGCGCGAACTGGATCTCGCGCGGCTCGCCAGGGCCGCCCGAGGCCTGGCCGGCGATGGGTTGCACCGTGTTGTTAATGACGCCGAAGTTCGGAGAGCTGAGGTTTGAATTGGGCAGATTGAAGTTCGCCCGATTCAGAACGTTGAACATTTCAGCCCGGAACTCCAGCCTCTTGTGTTCGGACAGCCTGAAGTCACGGACGATTGAGAAGTCCCAGTCGCCCTCACCGGGCCCATTCAGCGTGTTGCGGCCCACGTTGCCGAAGCAATATGGCGTCCCCAGCACCTTCGAGCAAGGTTCGAAGGCAGACGCCAGAACCCACTGATTCACTGTCCGGGTCGCGGGGTAGACCGGGCCACCGACATAGGAGGGCCGGTCCTGGCCCGGACTGCTGCTGTCGTTGGCATTGCTGATGTTCTCGCCGAGCTCGGCGGTAAAGGGGGCGCCGGACTGCGCAAAGACGATGCCGGCCAGTTGCCAGTCCTGGATGAGATAATTCAGCTTGGAGTTCCCGAGGTGCGCCACCGTGCGGCCGAATGGAAAGTTGTAAATATAGGCTAGAGAGAAACGATGCCGGTAGTCGAAATCGGCGCGTCCGTAATCGGCGGCAAGGTTGTAGTCGTTTTGCGGGGAGTTCTCGCTGGCATTGCTGGCGTCGTAGGTAGAGTTTGTGTCTAACGTCTTGGCGTAGGTGTACGAGCCGATCAATGCCAGGTCCCGGGAGAAGTGGCGCTCCACCTTTACCTGCAGGGAATGATAAGTGGAGTAGCCGGAGGAGTCCGTATAGGTCATGTCAAGGAACTCCTGGTAGGGTCGTGGGCAGGGGGTGCCCGGCGACGTGCCCGCGACGCAGGTTTGCTGACCCGAAGGTAATCCGGCGTTATAAGACGCTGACGGGTTGAACAGCGCGTTATTCGGCTGGTTGGGGTTCCAAAACCAGGGCAGGTGCGTGCCGCGTGTCCCAACGTAGGCTACATCAACCAACCACGATCCCGGGAACTCCCGCTGCACGTCGAGCGACCACTCATAGACTCGGGAGTCTTGGAGTTTGACGATCACCGGCTCGAGAACAGGGAACAGCGGCGCCGACGTCTGCGTGAAAGCGTTCCCGATCACTTTGCCCGTGCCGAGCTCAGAAAGAAACAAAGGGATCGCGCTCTGTTCGTCCTGCAGGTCGCCCACTTCGATCCGCACGAACGGTGGGTTGGCGCTCTTCTGGAAGTAAAGTTCTCCAGTCATCTGGTCGTAGTAAATTCCGACGCCGCCCCGGATCACCGTCCTGGTATCACCAAACGGCTGCCAAGCGAAACCGATGCGAGGACCGATGTCCTTGTGGTCCGGTTCCTGGAGGGCGCGGTTCTCGGAGCTCCCACCCAGATTCGTGGTACCTACCTGGGTGAAGCCACCGAGATTTCCCGCCGCTCCGATCGTACCCGTGAAGCAGTCGATGCCGGCGGCCGAGGTGCCTGCCACCAGGACGGCTCCCTGCGTCATCTGCGCGGGGTTCGCCGGATTGGGGCACTGGCTGTAGCTGAAGTCAAACCCGCCGAAGCGGTTCGCCTTCTCGGTCGCCAAGCTATTGTATTCATAGCGCAGGCCGAGCGTGAGGGTGAGATTTCGCCGCGCCTTCCACGTGTCCTGAGCAAAAAAGTCGTATTCGCCCGCCGTGCCCGAAATGTACTGGGAGTACCCGTTGACCCAAGACGTTGGTATTCCTAGCAGAAGATCCGCGAGTCCATTCCCGAGCTGCAAAGGAGTGTTGGCCGGCAGCCCCAATCCTTGGGCCACCAATTGAGGTGGAACCTCGTTAAATCCGTTCGAAACCAGACCCCGAAAGACGAAATTGCTTCGTGCGTATTCGTCAATATAGAAGTTGCCGCGTTTGATCGAACGGATTTGGACGCCGTAGGCAAAGGAGTGGTTGCCGTGTATTTGGGTGAGGGTGTCCGCGAATTCAAAGGTATTCACCGCTCCGGCTTGGGGCTGGCTCGTACTAGCCCCCACGCTATCAACGGCAGTGTCCGACAAGCCGATGTTAGGCAAACCCGTGTCGCGGAACGCGGTGGGTATCCCTTGGATGTTGAAGGGTGGCTTGAAGCCGAAGTACTGCCCCTGGTCTTGGTTGTTCCAGAGGTACTGCCAGCGGTTGTAGTCCACTTTGGCTTCGTTGAGCAGAGTCGGCGAAAACGTGTGAGTCCAGTCGATGCCAGTGGCCGTAAACCAATCGGTGCGGAAGGTACCGAAGCCAGGGACGCCACTGGGAAGCGCACGCACGCCCTGATCGACCGTGCCTAACCCCGACGGTGCGAATTCCGAGTCGGTGGTCAGGTTGTAGCGGAAAAATGCCGAGTCCTTCTTGCCCCAGCGGTGGTCAAAGCGCCCGACGTAATCGTTGGTATAGACTTTCTGCCCGACCACCGCTGTGTAGTTCTCCTGGCCACACGTCGGGCCATTGCCTGGGACCCCGGGAATATTCGGCGCGGGATAGACGCTGGCAAAAGCCGCGCCGACCGGGTCCACCGGAAGGCCGACGGCGCTGAAGCTGGTAAAGGGCACCACTTGGCCCTGCGTCAGCAGGGGGATTGGGTTGATCAATAAGGCGGGCGTCGGGCAGCCCGACCCGGGAGCAACATCGCTGAAGTCGCCCGTGAGCTCGGTGGGCGTGGGGACATGTCCCCGGGCGAAGAAGTCGTGCCTATCACGCAAGCCCTCGTAGTTCAGAAAGAAGAATGTCCTGCTGTGGCCGTCGTAAACGCCGGGGATGGAAAGCGGACCCCCTACGCTGGCCCCGAACTGGTTGCGGTGGAAGGGCGGCACGTAAGGCTCAAAGAAGTTGCGTGCATCGAGATTGCTGTTGCGGAGGTACTCGTAG
This sequence comes from Terriglobia bacterium, assembly GCA_035315065.1. Taxonomy (GTDB): domain Bacteria; phylum Acidobacteriota; class Terriglobia; order UBA7540; family UBA7540; genus DATFYM01. The sequence goes on along the minus strand of DATFYM010000061.1, from coordinate 1,313 downwards.
AGCGAGCCGTGAAACTCATTAGTCCCCGACTTCGTCACCACGTTGACTTGGGCGCCGGCATTGGTGCCGAACCGCGCGTCGTAGACGCCGGTCTCCATGCGGAACTCCTGAATCGAATCGAGCGGTGGGGTTGCCGAATAAGTACCCACGGCAATCGTGGTGTCGTTCATGCCATCGAGCAGGAACGTGTTCATGCTCTCGCGCATCCCGTTGACATTGATGGAGCCGCCACGGTTGCTGTTAAGCTCTGAGCCCTGCGACCCCGAGACGACGCCGGGAGTGAACAGCGTTGCCTGAAGGAACTGGCGGCCGTTGAAAGGGAGTTGGCTGACCTTGGCCCCCTCCACCGTGGTCCCAACGGAAGACGTCTGCGTGTCCAGAACGGGGGCGGTGGCCTCGACGCTTACCGTGGTGCTCGCAGCCCCGACCGTTAGCTGAAGATCCACCTTCGCCTGCTGGTTTACCGTGAGGGCGATGGGACCTTCGCTGTATTTCTCAAATCCCTGTCTCTCTGCGGTCAGGGTGTACTGGCCGGGAGGCAAAAGGGGAATCAAATATACCCCGTCGTGCCCGGTCGCGGCGCTACGCGTAAAGCCAGTGTCCTTGTCGATCGCCGTCACTGTAACGCGGGGGACTACGCCTCCCGAAGCGTCGGTAACGGTCCCGGTGAAGCTGCCCTGCACCTGTTGCGCCCAGGCGGAAACGCTCCCGCCGGCGAGAAACACCAGCAACCACACACCAGTGATACGCTGAGCATGTCGCATGACTATCCTCCCTCGTTCGTCATGAACCATGGGGATTCGGACTCGCGCCGAGACGCACCGATTCCCTCGCCGACGGCTCTCAGCCGCAGCAGCGGTCGCGCACGCCTTCATAACGCAGACGCTTCGTGACTGTCCTCAAAATCAAGTAGTCGGAACAGGTCCAGCCCAAACCCTGCAAAAGCCAGCAATCGAAGTTCAACGCTGCCTCAACGCTGGTGCGGCAGCTTATTAGCACGCTCACGCGTCAAAAATCAAAAAAATTTCGAGGTGGGAATCAAACTCGTCACGGGCAGATGCCTTACGCCCCCTTTTGTTCCTTGCTCTCCAACCCCAACGCTGGCCGCGAGTATAGAAATGCGCGCGACCATTGTCAAGCAGATTTAATGACGTTATTTCAGTTGCCTTGCCTGGGGTGCTTAACAGTTTTTGGGGAGTACCCGCGGACGCACCTAGAATCTTCGGTCGGCGTTTATCCCTCAGGTTTTGTTCCTACCAGGTGAGTGTTTAGGGTTGCCGCTGTGGCCTTCCTTAAGATTCTCAAAAGCGATG
>DATFYM010000060.1:0-10541 GCA_035315065.1 Terriglobia bacterium | reverse complement strand
CGGCCTGGGCTTTTACTACCTGGCAATCCAGGCTTACGACCAAGCCGCCCAGGCTTTCGAGGCGGCGGCGGTCTTCACCAGTGTTGCGGGAGCGGCGGGCGCGCTGGGCCGCGCGATTCCCGGGGGCGCTACCATTGGCGCCACTATTGGAGCTCATTCCGCAGATCGAGGTTCGGGATTCGGGGTTCGGGGTTCGCAAAACGGCGGCGCTGGGGCGGGCCCGGCAGGAGTTACGACGGGAGTTACGGCGGGCATGATGGCGCCGGGCGCGGTGGGCGCCGGCCCTAGTGGCAACGGGGTCATCCTTATCAACGGCGAGGCTGACTTCCAGGAGTGGGCCATCGGGCAGCTCAACCAAGGAACGTCGCGCGGCCTGACACTGAACGCAACGACGGCCCAAAGGGTGCCGCCCTCCGGCGGCTAGGAAGAAGAGAATCCACAGATTACGCAGATTGCGCAGATGAAGAATGAAGACGGAAGAAAGAAGGCGCCAGGAAAGGAGAATCCACAGATTATTTCAGATTTGCGCAGAAAGAACGAACACAGGTTTTTAATCGGTGAAATCTGCGAAATCTGTGGATAAAGGTTTTTTCTTTGGCGAATCCTCAGATCGTGTACGATCCCGGTACCGGGCCTGTGGCGCTGCCGTTCCAGCGGCAGCCGCGACGCGTCCCGGCTTATTCCTTCGCCGCCACGCGGCACGACAACCTTGCCAGCTCGGGCGTGCGGGAATCGATCCTGGAGCGCATCGATCAGTTTCTCGAACTGGAGATGGAATACGTGGCGTTGGGCTCCGACGTTCAAAACTGGTCGAACTTCATGCTCTGGGCCCTGCGCGGAGGGCAGTTCGCTTACTATCCCGACAGCTCGCAGACGGCGTTCACGAACTACTGGCTCGAGGGTACTGACTGGCGGGCGGATTACAAGTCTGTGGGCGAGTACACGTTCAAGCTCAAGTTACGGCAGGTGGTTACTTAGAACAGCCGTCAGCGCTCAGCCGTCAGCTATCAGCAAGAAAAGCTGATGACGGGTTGCTTGCTGATAGCTGAAAGCTGATGGCTGAAAGCTACTTCATGATTCAAGGCAACCAAACCTGGCAGAACGCTCTGGCCATGCTGCAAAAGCAGCCGCTCTACACGGTGGAGATCCCGGCCTTCGGGTTCATCATCGCTAGTTTTACCACCGCCCAAACTGGGGTGACAACCGCCGGGTACGGAGTGGGTTTGTATGGGGTGGGAGCGTACGGCACGTGAGGGAAGAAGCAGTCGAAAGTTGAATCTCGAAAGGAGAAGCGGGTAGTGAGTGAAAGGCGTATTGCCGAGTTTTCGGTGCGGTTTCGGGGTCTGGCACGGCCTCGGGGAGTTAAAGAGTTAAACCCCTTGGCGGGCGGGAACTCCCGAGCGTCAGGAAAAAACAGTCCTGGCTTTGCGGGCATAGCCCAACGGTCCGGGTCCCCCGGGTCCTCGGTGCGGCGGATCCTTCCTTGGCGATTTCCGTCGTGGAGGCGTTGGCCCTGGGCCATTGCGTGGGGGGGACCGGCGCTTACAGCGGAGCGTATGAATGTAGAAGGCACTGAGCGCCAAAGACAGGAGCAAAATCAAGATCGGCGTAACAATATCTCCCATTGCAAGAGTCTACGCCAGCCGCCATCCATAAGCAAGGCGTGACTACCCCATCGCCGGATACGGAGTGGGGTTGTATGGGGTGGGAGGGTACGGCACATGAGAATCCACAGATTACGCAGATTAAACAGATTAAAGAAAACAGAATTCTTGTGCTTCTTATTTCTTTTTCACATCTGCTTAATCTGCGAAATCTGTGGATAGGTCTTCGTCTTATGGCTTCGGTTGCGCAATATTATCCGGGCGATTTCTACGGCGACACGGCCGCTACGCTGGCGTGGCTCTACGGCCAACAACTGCCCACGGCCGGCATCTGGCAGGCTAACGCGAACCCCACTGCGTATCCGGTAAGCGGGGCTCCCGGAGCGTTGCTGGCGCCGACCTCACCGGCCTTGGCCGAGTGCGGCATTGTGTCGCAGCAGCAATTCGCGGGCTTCACGCAAACGGTGGTGGAGAATATCGCGTTTGCTCCGCCGGCGGGCTGGATCAGCGATCCCACGCTGGGCCCGGACGGATTTCCCGTGAACTACACTCCGGTGACGCTGCCGGGCGGAAACCTCTTTAATCCCGTTTTGCAGATCACCAGCGCCGAGATTGCGGGCGCCTACGCGGCAGCGGTGGCGGCCTACCCGAACGGCGCGCCCGTCTGCACGGCCAGCGGGGTCCAGACGCTTTATCCACTGAACGGGATGACGCTGTTCGGCTACGTACTTAATCTCCTCCAGCCGATCACTGGTTACCGCGTCGACATTTTCAGCCTGACCGATCAGTTGTATTACCAGTCGAGCGCGCCTGGCAGCGGCGTCTACTCGGTGGGTGGGCAGTGCTTCGGCCAGAATCCGACTCCGTCGATTTTCCAAAGCGTGCTGGTGCAGCAAGGGCTGAACGGCTACTGGGCCGCGCAGGTGATCGGCCCGGGCTTGGTGGTGGCGGTTCTCTACCCGAGCAGCGTCCCCCAGCCGTCGACCGGTTGGAGCGGGGCCCATTTGCCCGCGGGGTGGATTTGCCACTCCAACACGGGGATCGGCTCGAAGCTTACCGGCTACTTCGCGCGCATTTACTCGAAGACGGATATCGAGTACCTCCAGGAAGACAATATCCCCATTATTCTCCAGGATCCCTATCACGCACGCTGTGGCAGTTCGGTGGTGCCGGCGGCGGGCACTACCACCGTCCACATAGTCTACCAGGATCCGGTGGCGGGGCCCACGCTGGTCTACACTTCGCTCGAAACCATCTCCGCCTTTGCCTCGCTGCCCAAGTCGTTTGCCGTGCCGACCTCCGATCCGCTCTACGTTGCCGACCCTACCGCCACTGACATTCCGGCGTTGCAAAACCGAAGCTACATTTACGACTGCGCGTTGGCCATCATCGTCTACTCAGCCAGCGGAAACTTTGTGGCGGCGGCGAAGATCATCCAGGAACTCAACCGGATTCTCGATAATCCAGCCTATCTTGCCTCGCTAGTGTTGGAGAACGCCGAGGACGGTTCCACGGCGCGGTGGGCTAAAGCGAGCGGGGCGGGCGGCGGCGGCGAAACCGTGACCAACGTGGCCGCGACCACCACCACGCCGCCGGAGCCACCTTACGGCACCGGCAACATCATTCACTTTCACGCCGCGGCAACTGGCGACAACTTTACATACTCCAACGTTGGCTCGGGCACCGGCCTTCCCGACACCGCTGACACTCAGATCAGCTTCGAGCACTACGAGGCCGCGAGTTCAACCTTTCAGATCGATATTGGCGTCGCGACGGTGGGCGGCAAAGTGACGGACGTGCAGGTGACCAGCGCCGCCGCCGGTTCTACCACCGGTGGGGCGACGTTCAACGCGGGTACCAAGACCATCATCATCCCGATCGGTCCGGGGACATCCAATTGGCGCACGACCCTTGTAGATCTCAAATCTCAAGTCTCAAATTTGACCGGGGATACGCTCGCCTCTATCACCAGTTTCAAGGTCACGCTGACGGCGGCCGGCGACATGTATTTCGATAACCTCAGCGTAGGCACGCTCCAGCCCGTGAATTCCCTGAGCTTCTCCTATGACACCTACTACGGCCAGGTGGATCAGGCGTACATTCGAACCGGGTCGATGGCCTGGGTGGTCTACGCGTATTCCATTTACATGCAGCTCTCGCTCGATTACACCCCGGCGCTCTACTTGCAGCGCATGATCAACTTTCTCTTGACCCTGCAATCGAACGCCGGCGACCTCACCCAGGGGCTCTTCTATCTGGGATATGGAATGTACCAGGACCCCGGCTACCAGTATGTACCCGGCAAGATGCTGAGGGTCTCGACGGAGCACAATGTTGACGTCTACTTTGCTTTCATGCGCGCGAGCGGGGTGCTGGGCCTGGCCGCCACCCAGTTGCTGAAGACGGCCACCATCACCAGCGCTCAGGCCGCGTCGCTTGCTAACACCGGCACGCAGGCGATGGGCGCCGCGATTACGGTGGGACAGCAGCTTATCGCCAACCTTTATATTGCTCCCGGGGCCCTGCCGGGGCACTTCGCCCAGGGAGCAGCGGGAAGTACGCTCGACACCTCGCAGGCGCTCGACGCCAGCGGCACGTGGACAGCGTTGTTTTGCGACGCCTTCGGGCGCGACGACCTCGCCACCCAGTGCCTGGAGTTTGTCGCGCAGCAGTTCTACCTTCAGAATCAGGCCATCACCCTATCGAGCGCTTCCAATTCGTACAACCAGGCCTACGCGCAGTCCACCGCCTTCAGCGGCTTCAAGCCTTACAACGACAGCGCCGGCGGCTATTCCGGCTCGCCGGCCAGCGTCGGGCAGGAGGAGAGCTGGGGAATGATTCTGGCCCTGCTGCGGCTTTATGGTGTCGCCGCCGTGGCCACATATTTTGGCGGCGCCTATCCCGGAGGTGGGGGCGGCCTGGATGCGTTTCTTGCCCGGCTGATCACCGATCAGCGCACGGTCCGAGCCACTACCGCCATCGGGGGCGGCAACGGGTCGCTGCTGGCGTATTCGCTGGCCGCGCGCGGCTTGCCTTACGAGCTGGAAGTGTGGCCGGCCTTTGCTTCCACCGCTTGGTTCTGGCTGGTGGCAACCAACCCCGGCTTGCTGCTCAGCGTCTCCAACAGCGCCACCATGGTGCCTTGCCTCCAGATTCCTTCTGGAGCCTCGCAGTCCGTCGACGAACTGAACGGCGCCTCGTCTGTGGGGACCGTCACGATTCAATCGATCGACCCCAACGGCACCATCAAGGGGCTGGCGGCCCAGGATGCGCTGATCGGCAAGATGGTGCAGATCAAGCAAGGATTTCCCTCGCTCGCCCTCGGCGACTTTGTGCCGCTGGCGACGATGCAGATTTACCAGGTGGGCTGGACCGAGGACGGCAAGGTCACACTCACCTGCCGCGACGTGCAGCGGTTCCTGCAAGGGCAGCAGGTGTGGACCCAAGGCGGCCCGGGCGTATATACACCGGGCGGGCCGGAGGCGGTGCAGCCGCAGGGTCCGGCCTGGCTTCCCAACGCCCTGCCGGTATCGGATTCGAATCCGCGCTATTTGCAGGGCCATCCGCTCGATATCTTTCTCGCCGCGCTTCAGAACGAAGGCGGCGTGGGTCAGGATCCCGCCCTCTCCGGCTCGAACTATGTGCTCGAGCGGCTGGCGCAAACCTACACTGGCCCCAGCTACATGCCCGCCTCGCCGCCGCCGGGCTGGGTGACGTACCGGCCGAACCCGTTGACCGGACTCGGCGATCTCAGCACGCTGATCAACCCGAATCCGTATCTTGACGTGCCCGGCGTTCTGGCACTGCGCGACGGCCAGTTCAGCGGCGTCTGGTTTGAGTTCAGCATCACCCGGCCCATCGATCTGAAGAGTTTCATCGAAGACCAGATCCTGAAGGTGCTGGGACTCTACACCATCGCGCGCGCCGACGGCCGCCTCTCGCTGAAGTCGATGAAGTCGCCCCAGAACCAGACGCCGGTGTTCGCGTTTACCGGCAAGAACATTCAGGGCATTCCCCAGGTCCAGCGGCGCAATGTGACCAATGTGGTCACCGTGAAGACGGATGTGGATGGATACGGCAGCTCGCTTGTCCTCGGGCCTACTACCGCTGCCCGCCAGTACTACAACACGCTCACCTTCGAGCAGCCGCGGTCGCTCCGGACTTACCAGCAGGCGGCGATCCATCAGATCGAGTCCACCGGCCTGCGCCTCGTGCGCGGCGGCAGCCTGATGGCTTACTTGATATCCGACCGCATTTTCCGCCGCTACGCTTTTGCGCCCGCCGTGTATCGCTTCAAGGCGTTTCTTTCCGCGCTGCCGGTGGAGCTCGGCGACTTGGTGTGGCTGACGCACCCGCTGGTGCCCGACTATCACCAGGGTCGGATGGGCCTGGCCAGCGTGGTGTGCGAAGTGATCGAGCGCCAGCCCGACTTGGGAAACGGCAGCGTCTCGTTTGGCTTGCTCGACTTGCGCTATTGCCAGATGACGACGCCGTATTTGATCGCGCCCGCCAGCGCCGGGATTCGGAATTGGACGAGCGCGACTCTGCAGCAGAAGCAGCGGTATATGTTCGTTTCGCAGGCGGCGACGGGCGGCACGTACAGCGACGGAACGATAGGGAACACGATTTTCTGAAGAAAGAGGATCCACAGATTGCGCAGATTACACCGATTAAGAGAATCCGCAGAAGACAAGTTTTGGGTCTGTGAAATCTGCGAAATCTGTGGATAAAGTCTTATGTCCCAACTGACACTTAGTTCCATTCCGGGCTTCTTCGACATCGCGGACACCGTCCTAGCGGGCAACCAGCCGCTCACGGACGACTCGCTGCTGAAGATGAGTCACAACGCGAAGTTCGCGGCCGTGCGTCCGGAGGTGATCTTCATGGGCTTCTACCAACCGGGGGACACCGTGCCGACGCCTCAGAGTCCCGTGGACGGCTACGCGTACGCGCGGGCCGAGTGCATGTTCATCCCGTTGTTTGCCTCCAGCCGCTCGCCCGCTGCCGGCTTTGTCTCGGGGCAACAGAGTTTTCCTGTTTTATCCAGTACGGATACTGGTCAAGGCAACCTGATCAGCGTTCCGTACCAACTTGACGTGAACGACGCGACCGGGCGGGTTACGTGCCAGATTTACTGGTCGGTCAGCGGGGCCGAGAATCAGGGTCTCGTGAAGGTGTACTGCATGGCAGTGCGGTCGAGCGTGAATGTTTCGAACTGAGTTAGTTATCAGCCGTCAGTTTTCAGTTAAGACCCGAAGCTTGAGGAAACTGAGCACCGACGAAGTGATGACTGAAAACTGAAAACTGAGAACTGAGAACTGAGAACTGAAAATGGCGGTTACTAGAACAATCCTGCCGCGCAAAGGTCTGATCCAGCCGCAGCACGGACTGACCGGCTGGGAAACCGATCAGGACGGCAACTGGGCCTTACTGGACGCCAACGTGGCATTCCTTGCGGATTTGCAGTACCGCGACCTGGGTATGAACGGCGTGATTTCCGGATTCGCTCTGTCGACGTCGGTGTCGCTCGCGCCAGGGCTGAGCGCCGGAGTTCTCTATTCCCAGGGCATTCGGTACGCTCCTGCGTTGGCCCCCGGCTTGGGACCGGCCCCGGCGAGCGAAACCTCCTACCTATTCTACAATTCGAACTCCGGGTTCTATTATCAGTCGGTAGCCATCGGGGCCAACAGCGGTGATGCCCTGGTGGGCCAGGTGGTGACCGGACCGGCGGCAGTGACTTCGGTGGCGGCGGCGACCCGGATCTATGGACAAGTGGTCGCTTCACCCGCGGCGGCGGGGAACTTCACCCTTCCACACGGGCTGGGGCGAACGCCCTTGGGGGCTGTGATCCAGATGACCTCCGGCGGGGCGATTTATTTTCAGGCGGCGGGGATGTTTGACGGCACCAACGTCTACCTCGTCGCCTCGAACGCGGGAGTCACCGGGCAAATACAGGTTTGGTGATCTCTCGGGTTGATGGAGATAACTCTATGGACGGCATAAGATCCAAGATGGAGGTTCCAGTCACAGGTAGGCTACAGGCGGACCGATTCCAAAGCTTGCAGAAATGGTGTAACAGCTCGCTGCGCAAGCGCTCGGAGGTAATTGGTCTCGTACTGGACAGGGTGCTGGAAATTTATGAACACCAGGAGGGGTCAGACCAGCCGCTGGAGCAGTTCATTCGCCGCCTGCGCCTGGATCCGCCGCCTTAGGCGTGTCTCGAACGTCTAAGATGTCTAGGATGTCTGGAATGTCTAGGATGTATGAGATGTATATGACGTAATAAACATTCGATACCTTGACTAGGCTCCATGGCTGGTGTACGCTCTCTCTATGACGCGATCATTAGGCGTTCATAGGGAGGCGAAACGAGTCATGTGTCCATGGCCAAACTTGCAGTAAGTCACGACATGGCCGGGGCCTCGCCAAGGTGAAGGTAGCAGACCGAGGCAAAGAAGTGAGGAGGCAAAGGAGGCCCCTGCCATGCGAATCATGTTTTGGGCGTTAGACGCTACCGTTCTGTTCAGTTTGTCGCTGCTTTATATCCACCAGGGCTACCACCGCAAGAATCAGGCATTCACCTTGTGGCTCTGTTGCGGCGTATTGATGCAGTTGGCCGCGGCGTGGGGACTCGCCGCGGGATCGCCGCGATGGATGGCCCAGGCGAGAGCGGGCTTTGACATCATTCTCTATGTGCTCGCCGCGGCCGTTCTGGTGCTGGCCGTCATGCGTCGCGGCTGCCCCGTAAATCGGAGTTTGCTCTGGGGGTTGGGCGCGATGCTGGTCCTCAATGTCCTGACGCGCCTCCTCGGCAGCGGCGTCGAACCCGCAGTGCGCGCCTGGTTGAGAAACATCGCGTTCTTCGGACCGGCAATTTTCCTTCTAATTGCGCTCTCCAACATCCGGCTCGATCTCCTGCCGCTTTGGGTTGACTCGGCAGTGCGGTTGATCGCTTCCGGCTCCATCGAGGAGCCGGCGATCGCCGCTATGCACGAGGTCGAGTTGGGCACCTCGCGCCGCTACGTGGGGTAGGGCTGCCGGGTCGGCGAGGCTTTGGGTCGGATAGCACTGGGCAACGTGTGCCTGCCGGACAGCCGTCCGTCGTCAGTTGTCCGTTGCCCCGATCTGTTTTTGCCACTGAGGGGGTTTAATGCGCTGCCAAAAGAGAAGATTGGGGGTTTGTGGGCCATCGTGTGTCTTGTGGCCCATTGCTGCCCATGGCAGCCATGGCAGTGAGTCGGAAGACTTTCCCCGTTCATCGGCGGTACAATGGGTCCGGTTCCTCTTACAGGAGGCTTCCGATGACCCGAACAAGGATTCCGATGTTTGTACTCATGGCGGTTCTGAGTGTCGGGCCGGCGGTTGACATTTTGCGCTCCGCGGCCCGGCTAAGTTCTCTACTTGCGCCGCAGGAATCCAGTTTCACCCTGGAAGGCAAGGTCACTGAAGTGGTCAAAGACAAACTCACCGTGAGCACCCAAGACAACATCATCTTTCATGTCCGCGTGGACGATAAGACGGACATCAAACGCGACGACGGCTCGGCGGGGTCGGCGAAGGACTTGCACGCCGGCATCCGAGTGAAAGTGGCGGGTGACCTGGAAGAGACGGGTGAGATCAAGGCGCAGAAGATTGAGATTGAACCGAAGTGAAGTGGGGTTCGGGATTCGGGTTTCGGGGTTCGAGGAACAAGCCCCGAATCACTTTCCTGTCTGTGAAACCCGAATCCCGAATCCCGTTTTTCTATCCCGAACCCTGTCGTCAGCGCTGCCACATGGCCACTTCCTCTCCTCGGCCTTGGCGGCGGGCCTCCTGGTAGATGAATCCCGCCACGGCCACGTCCCACAAGGCAATCCCGGTGGACTTGAAGAGAGTGATTTCCTGGTCGGAGGAGCGGCCGGTTCGGTTGCCCGCGACGATCTCCTGCAGCTCGACGGCGCCGTCCCATCCGTGCGCCAGATGAGCGAAGCCCTGGATCAGGTCACCCGCCTCCTGCTTCGACTGTGCGAGCGAGTCGACGGCGATGACGGCGGCGCGATCGAGGGTGCGGTCGTCGACCTCGCGCCGGTTTGCCATATTGGCCCCGATGGCGTTGACGTGAGCCCCCGGTCGCAGCCAATCCCCGAGTAACAAAGGTTGAGTCGAGGTCGTGGCGGTGATGACGATGTCCGCCGGGCGCGAAGCTTGTTCGGCAGTCTCTGCGGGTCTGACGGTGACGCCGAGCCGCTCCCTCATCTGATGGCTGAACGCGAGACGCCGCTCCGGGTCGCGGCTGAAGACGCGAACGCCCTCCACCTTTCTCACCTGAACAACAGCTTCAAGCTGCGTCCGGGCTTGCCGGCCCGCGCCGATTAAGCCTACTTGGCTGGCGTCGGCTCGCGCCATGTATTTCGTTGCTACACCGGTCGCCGCACCGGTGCGGATGCGACCGAGATGGTCGGCTTCGATCATCGCCAGAAGGTCGCCGCCTTCCGAGTCAAAGAGCAGGACCACGAAGCGCCAGGCGGAGCGAGTGACGGTGTAGATCTTCACTCCCAGCAGGTTTTCGGCGGGCAGGGCAGCGGCCATGTAGTGCAAGGAGCTATGGTGAAGGAGGATTCTCTCGCGGGAACGGTTAATGGCCTCTCCGCGATGCTGCGCGAGAAAGCTGGCCTCCACGCGCTCGATGGCCTTCTCCATCGGGAGGAGTTGCTGAACATCCGTTTCGGAGAGCAGAAGCATGGCGGCCTCACTGCGCCTCGAAACTCGAAGATCGGAATTGCATCTTAGCGAATTTCGAGCTTCGAATTTCGAGTTTCGAATTCTAAACGCGGCGTCATAAGTAATGCCGCATAATAAAATTGAATTCCCGACCCTCTCGGGCCTAGAATGGTCCGGGAGGTGAACCGATGCAGAGGTTGGAGATTGCCGATGTTGAAATCATGCGATTGGCGGTCC
>DATFYM010000059.1:0-7665 GCA_035315065.1 Terriglobia bacterium | reverse complement strand
ACCGGCGAAGGGTGGAAGGATCGGGCATCCGATCGGGGTCCCTGAGCGTGGGCGTCGCATCTTCCCAGGAGTAGTGCTCCGTAAAGTGTCGCCGGAGCGCCTGGCAGCGAGCCAGCAAGCTGTAGTGGGTGTAAGGGAGAGAAAGCGGCGGAAGGAAGGTGAAGGACTTCCCGCAACCGTGGCAGAGGCCGCGTCGAATCCCAATCCAGTCGTGATGTTCATCGTGCGCCTGCTTGCGCCGGCGACCGTGACCGATGATGGAATCGCGTTCGCAAAGCGGGCATCGCCGCAGCATGACCTGCTCGCTGTCGTGAGCCCAATCGGTTTCGAGCTTGTGCGGCGGGGCAGAAAGTGGGATAAAAAGAATCGTGGTTCATAGGGGCTTTGCCCCGGCGCTGACCCGCCAAGATCTGAGCCGGAGGCGGGGCCCCTCCTCCTGAAGAGAAACAATCTCAACTGGAGAGGAATAACGCCTCTCAGCTACCTTTTAGTGGCTTGATTTAAAGGATTGGCCGGTTAATTCCGACTAGGGAGGATCTATTCCCTTGAAAGGCCCTTTATGGGTCACCATCCACCGCGGTGTATCGGTTGCTCAAATCTTTTCCGGTCACGGCTGATTGATTCAATTTTCTTCTCCGTAATAGGCCACCAGTCGTCGCTCAATGCTTGACACGGTGAATTCTTGGTCCACGCCGCCACGGCCTTCGATGACCTTCTCCACCCAGTTGCCGTGCGTGTCGTACTTGTAGCGAAAACGAGCCTCGGCCCGTCTCACACTCTCTTTGGTCGACCTCTCTGAGAGCCGTCCCTGTTCGTCTATCCCGTACTCCCGCGTTTCCTCCTCCGAAACCTCCTCGTTTTCCCCGCAGGTGTTATGCACGGTGCGCAGCATTGTGGCCATGGCTCCTGCCGGGCTGGTCGCCCCGTCCACCAATCCATAGACGATTCTGCCGCCCTGGGGAGTCTCAATGGTTTTCAGTGTGATTGGGCACGCGGAACGGACGCACAGCCCGCGACAAGGAACAGCCCTAGAACCAACGACACGGAAATCCGTATACATCGGCACATGATTGTCACCCCTTTCTGGTATTCCGGAACCTCGCGGTCATTCGCAGGAATTCACGACTTGACCTCGAATCGTCCGGCGTCCTATTTCACGCATTCGAACGTGGCGCCTTTAGCCCTTCTTAGAATCCGCGGCGAGATGCGGGCCGCCACGTCAGGACGTGGTTTGCATCCTCCAGCCCTGCCAGTCATTGGCGACACTACGACGGCACGCCAGTGTGGTGTCACGCGCGGGGTCCTGCCGAAATCACTTGGCCGGAGCCTCCGGTTTAGCGGGCTGGGAAGGTGGCGCGTTTTTCAGCTTGGCCAGCGCTTCATCCACGCGCTTCTTGAAGTCACCCTGGTCGTTGTGCGAAAGTCCGCTATACATCGACACAACACTCATCTCGCACCTGGTACCAATCGGCAACAAGGTGACGTGGTTTTTGCCCTGGTTGACCGCTCCGATAACGGACCAATGAATGGAGTGCTTCACATTGTAGTCAGCAGTCATTTTGTCCTCGTCACTCTGCACGTCTTTGTAGTTGTCCGGATTGCCAAGGGCGACTTTGACCGCGCCCCACACCTCGCTGCAAGGAACGGGATAGGTAGTCTTGTAAGTCTTGCTGCCGGCACCGAACGCCGGCAGAGCAAGAGCCAACGACATCAAAGGCTACAACTGCAAGCCTCGTCTTCATCATGGTATGTCTCCTCGTACCGACGTGCTTCTCAGAATTCAAACCAGGATTTCCGTTTTGGTCTCCTGGCCACCGACGATTATATATCCAACCGTCTCTATTGGAGCCGTTCTTCTCATTCTTTCCATCCCGAGCAACGCTAGCCGCCCAGGAAGGGGCTAGTTCTGCCTCCTCCGGGTACGCAAGAACCGGGAAGTCTTTGGTAGCATAGCACTCGCTGGGATTGATCGCGAGTAACGGCGTAGGGGCGATCTGGCCACAGGACGGAGGCCGATCAGGGATCAGTCGCCACTTGCCGACAAGGCAGGAGTCAGCCGCGGAATTTGTGACCCAACTTCCGAGTAATCGACAATCCGCCAGAGATGAATCTGTGCTTTGTTTGCTAGGTCCTGAGAAGACTTTGTATTGTTCCTGATTAGCGTAAGGAACCGTTCCGGGGTCCCCATAATACTTGCTGAAAGCAACGCACCGGCGAAGTGGCGCGCAGAAAATCGCGCCAGCGTCGCCCCTCCGGTTCTTACGTGCGGATTTGGGCGCCGAGGGCGTCTTGATCCAACCCAGCGACACAGGTATCCTCACAAAGCTACGAAATTAAGTGCTCGGCCCGTAGGGGTGATAGGACGTTATGCTCCCCCTTGAAATGATTCGTCTCACGGCATTGATGACGAGCACCAGCGGTAGCCCTGACGTCAAAATCGGGCTCATTGACGGGCCTGTATTTACCGAGCATGCCGCTGAGAATGACCGCCAGCGCGATACGGTCTTGCGCAGGTTGAAGACGATGTCAGGCGGCCCAAAGGAGGGGAACGTGCGAGTCCTGGGTGTCGACGACTGGGCTTGGCGGAAGCAGCAGCGGTTCGGGACTCTGCTGATGGATCTGGAGCGGCGGCGGGTGATCGACCTGCTTCCAGTGCTGTCCGCCACGGGCTTTGCCGACTGGCTTCGCCTGCATCCTGGGGTTGAAATGATCACTCGGAACCGAGTGGGCTGAGTTGCATCGAAAGTGCGGAAGAGCCCAAAAAAGAGATAGCGGACAATAGCGGACATTGATTAGCACGAAGATAGTCAAAAACACGCTCTCGGATGCGACGACGAGGGCTAGGACGCCAAAAGGAAATGGATCAAATGCTTTGAGTCCGGAAATCACGTGCAGATTTACCAGGCTCCAGCCGGAGATCAGAATCAAATGAGCCAGGAGAAATCCTATATTGCCGACGAGTCGTGTAAAATACGTCGCTAACTCGCTCAGTGGGAGTCCGGCGATCAAGGGCGTCGTGCTCCAGCTTGGCGATTGCATTAATGTTGTACTGCGTAGGATTTGCAGCCGCTCGACGTGGCAGTGGATTCTCCATGGGTTAGCTCCTAGAAACCGTCCTTGAAAACACTGCGTCATCGAGAGAACTGCGACTAAGGGCGGCACTGTGGCGGCAGTAAAAGAGACCACGCCGTCGGCGAGAGGCCCCGTTTGGGACTGGGCGTTGGTCCGCAACCGGCCCGTAACACGCCAGGCAGCGGACGTGGCTCTCGGTGCCTCGCCCGGGCCAAGGCCCTTTCTGTGGACCTCTCCAAAGCCGATCAAGTCCGAAATCCGTACAGCGAAATCGCAAGCTCTTTGGAGGGATCAAAGTGATCCCTCCCTACGCCGTGTGTTTGATCAACAGAACTTCATTCCCAACTTCGTTGTAGATCAACTCTTCCACGATCCCTCGCGCTAGCAGAATGCCGAATCCCCCTGGCCGCATGCCCTGCTGTTCGCGCAGTTTGATGTGTTTGACCGGCGCATCCGCCGGATTCGACACGGCTGCATGCGGAATCGCCTCCCACCGAAATCCCACACCTGGATCGTGCACATAAAACACAATCGTCCGCGCCGTGTGTATCGCAGCAACGTCGATCACCTTGTCCGGGTCGAATTCTGCTCCGTGCTCTATGGCATTCATCAGAATTTCGCGGAACGCCATCATCAGCTCTTCGCGCGGGGACGGCGGTAATTCTGATTCCAGCTCCTTGAGAAATGACATCAGCCGGTCCGCCGTCAACATCTGGCAGTTGACCCGTACGGCCACCCAGTCGCGGTGCGCGGACAATATCTCAATCCCCTGCAGCGAATCCGCGGTCGCCGCGGCTCGCGCCGCATATTCCGCAATCTCCGTCGCGTCAAACGGTGCGCTCTTGCAGAGGAACACGCGTGCCCGCAACGCGGCGATTACCTCTTCCGGTGTACTGCTAGGCGCGAGAACAATCACTCTCACCCCTGGCCGTATCGCTCTCATCTCCGACAGCAGCGCCAAGTCCTCTTCCATGCTCGTGGCCGGATCCGTAATCACCACCTCATAGGCAGCGCGTCGAAGACGACGCAATGCATCCGCGCTACCTGCCGCATAGTCGAAGATGCAATTACGCGCAGTCAGACCCTCTTCCAAGAACTTGCTCAGCGCGGGTTCTCTACCACCAATCAACAAGACTCGGGTTGCAACTGCCTTGCCGGTGAACTCTCTCTGCGTCAGGGCCGGATTCGCTGTGGTCATGGGGCACCTCGTCCGCTTTGCGGAAATCGTCGGATCAATAGGGTCTCCATTTCTTACCTCACTTGTAAGAGGAAGCTGGTGGACCAGCCAGCACAACAGTCCTTCTCCTTTTCCCAGGCATCATGATGGAAGCGGCCAAGATGGATGTCTGTTCACTTATGACCACTCTGACGGCTAAATTTTGATTCTGGGCGGTCTAGGACTGAGCAGTCCGCCAGTGAGGGCAAGCGAGGGTGTCAGTTGCGATCACCGTAAATGAGGTGGATGCCTTCCAGTGATTGGCTTTATCACCCGCGAGCCGACGAGCAGCGTCCCGACCGAGCCGAGAAGCGCCCAGTGCCAGTCGTTCACTTCCCTGAGCAACAGGAATTCGATATGAGCTGCCAACTGCCCGGGGGCAGAATCGCCGAAAGCCCTGCCACAGCTCTCCCCCCTCCCAGAGAACTGCTCACCAGGCCCAGTGCAACGGAGCAAAATCGGCAAAAACGCCGGGAACATACTGAAGGCCACGGCCTGCGAGACCATGCCGCACTGCGGAATGACCCTTGCCAGGGTTCGGAACAGTTTCTTCGCAAGAGAGATTAGCCACATTGACCGGAATTAAACCGTCGCTGCCGAACAATGCAGCGCGAATCGCTCGATTGCGCCCCAATCGACGTTCCACCTCGCAGCGCGCGCTGCTCTGGCGTGGCCCCGGAAGTAACCCTGTCCACAGAAGCGCGTTCTCTCCTCCGGCGCTATTGTGGCATTCCCAAACTGGACTGTCGTGGGGTTCGATCCACGTTGTCCGCGTCTATGACATTATGGCTCGTTCCTGATTCCTTGGTGACACACTCGAAGTTGAGCGGCCCGGAGGGAGGAAGCATCTAATTATTGCTGAGGGTAAAGGCTACGAGTCAGGTCTGTTTTGGCCGTTCCGGTGGCCTTAAGATGGCGATCAGCGAGCGGATGCCAGTTTCGGTTCAAGTGTCTGTGAAGGCGGGAGCCTTACTCGTCTTCTTGTTCTTGGCTCTGACTCCCGCCGTAGGTTCGGAAGCGGAACATCACGGGTACCCTCGCGCGGGTAATCCCCCCAGGATCACCGAGAAAGACATCCCCAATTTCCACCAGGTCGACGCGGATCTATTCCGAGGAGGCCATCCCCACTGCACCGGTTACGCCAAACTCGCGGCCTTAGGAATCCGAACCATCGTCGATTTGCAGGGAGGCGCAGACCGGGCCGTTCGGGGCTGCGAAAGACGACTAGGTCGGACAACGCTTAACTTTCACATTATCCCATTTGAGATAATGTTCACCCAGACTGCTTTAACCGGTGTGTCGGACAAGAGGCTGCGCTGGCTGTTCGCAATGATGCGAAGGGCTCCCAAGCCAATCTTTGTAACTTGCAAGCTGGGCGATGACCGTACCGGAGTAATCGTCGCCCTCTATCGAATGAGACGCGGCGAGATGTCGTTCCAGAATGCCGAGCAAGAAGCCCTACATTATCATTTTCACCCGGACGTGCTGGTCGGGCTAAGGTTCACGCTGGATCGATACCGAGACCGGCGAAAAGTCAGCGCGCTCCCCGACCCCTGATCCCCCCGTTTCCACAGGGGTGTGCAGGCCGCACATCTTTGCGGCACGCGACTGGAGAATTCGAAGCTGTGGCGGGGCGCCGGCTTGGGTTACTCGAAGTTCCGCAAAATGATCAAAACTTCACGCGGCAATCAGTTGGCGCCGCCGGAGAAAGGTGGACGGTGTTACCCGCCATTTGCCCGTGATGGGGACCTCGATGGCTGGACTTGCCCAAAAACCCCTTTCCCCCATGCCATTTCGGGCCGCTTTCCGAGTAGCCGACCGTCGGGTACCCGTTGTTCCGAGTGCGAGCTCAAGCGGCGTGATACGCGGCTTCCGAGCGGCGGACGTGCCTTGCTGTGTCCTGAACCTTGCGGCCACCGGCGGTCAGGTGTATGTTACCGGCCGACAGGAAAAAGAAAATGGGGAATTCCGGCTGGAACCATCGAAGGCCGAATGAGGAGGAGAGGATGAAGACGGGTACGCTGTTTCTGGTGGGGGCCCTGGCGCTGAGCGTTACGTTGAATGCTCAAGAGGCGAGCCTGGAGGATCTGCACGACAAAACCATTCTGGTCTTCACGCCGCATCCCGACGACGACGTTTTCGGTGCGGGCGGAACCATTGCTCTGCTGAATCGGAATCACAATCGTGTTTATGTCGTGATCTACACCAACGACGATAAAGGGTCGTACGATCCCCAAATGTCTTCCCAGCGCCTGGCGCGCATCCGCAAGCAGGAGGAAGAAGACTCGGAGGGCCTGCTGGGCACGCCCAAGGAGAATATCTCGTGGATGGGCTACGATGACGGTATGCTCGAGTACGCGCCGCAGCCGAAGCTGGTGGAAGAGGCCACGGCCATTATCCGCCGCATCCGTCCCGACGTGCTGCTGAGCGTCGATCCCGGTGAGTGGTACGAGCGCTGGCATAAGACGGACCATCGCATGGCGGCGTCCAATACTATCGATGCCGTTCGCGCCGCCGAGTTTTGGCTTTACTTCCCCAACCAGAAGCTCGAACTCGGGCTCGAACCTTACCGAGTGCCGCTGATGTATTTCTTTTATCCCTCGCCGCAAGAAGCCAATGTCTTTGTAAACATCGACAGCGTCGCCGACCTCAAGGCCGATGCCGCGCTCACGCAGGTGAGCCAGTTCGAACCCGCCGCGAACAAGTACCGACCGGATTGGAACCCAGCGGATCGCGAGAAGGCCAGGGAGGAGTTGAAGAAAGAGCAGCCCAGGAAAGACGGGCACTACGTCGAGGCCTTCCGTCGGGCGACGAGTTTCATCCAGTATTGACGGATCGTTGTGCCGGATGTTCATTGCTCCGCGCATCGAGCCGGCGGGCAGGGCAGCAGGCGGCGGTACGTGGCGTCAGGGTCGTAGAAGGTGACCAGGAGAAGAGCTCATTAACTTCAGTTACGGTGCCAGGAATCGGGAGCAGCACCGTCGAGAAATACGTAGCCCAGATCAACCGCATCCTGCAAGGAGAGGGCCCCATGGGCCGCTGTAGTAGCTTGGTATCCCTCCCTTGTTCTGCCAACGGCGATGGGACCCGAGGGCGGCAGCCGTATGGTTTTGGCGTAGAGATGAAGTTGAAATCGGGAACTCTGGCTCCAGCAATGTGGGTGTACGGCGCTTCCTCCGTCCGGCCAGCTCGTCTTGTCGAATCCGGCCCACGACGGTTGCAGCTTCAACTGCGGCTCGAATTCTAAACGCGGCGTCATAAGTAATGCCGCATAATAAAATTGAATTCCCGACCCTCTCGGGCCTAGAATGGTCCGGGAGGTGAACCGATGCAGAGGTTGGAGATTGCCGATGTTGAAATCATGCGATTGGCGGTCC
>DATFYM010000058.1:0-4060 GCA_035315065.1 Terriglobia bacterium | reverse complement strand
CTATCACTACCCGCTGGACTTTCTGGAACGCTACCGCGCGGAGGTCGAGAAGGTCACAGCCGACGATGTCACGCGCGTGGCGCGCAAATACGTCCACAAAGAGCGCATGGCTGTAATGGTATTGGGCAACGACGCAGAGTTCGGCAAACCTCTCAGCACCTTAGGGCCGGCGCAGAATGTGGACATCGCTATCCCTCCGCCGCCGGCGAGCCTGATGCAGCAAGGGCCGGGAGGTCAGTAGGGTGATACGAACCGATCATAAGCCAACCAAGCTCCAGGCACGTAGGCTCAGAGATCGATTACGCTTCCCGAAGCCTTCCGGAGGCATACTTGTGCAGCAGGCTGGAGATCAGGGTTTGATAAGGGAGGCCCTCCTCGAGCGCCCGCTTCTGGATCGCCTCCAGGTCCTTGCTCGAGATGCGGATGTTGAGGCGACGGTCCTTTCGAAAGGTTGCTTTGGCATACCGGATGTAGCGGCCCCGGTCCCGCTTCACCCCCTTCACCGAGCGCCATTCACCGCGCTCGACAGATTCGAGAATCGCCTTTTCCTCTCCGTCAAGTTTCATAGCCTTCAGCCTTCCTTGCCCAGGTAACGCTTCGTCGCCTTCCGGCTCGGGATAATCGTCTTCAGGAACACCAATCTGTCATCCTCGACGAACGGCACCAGGTACACGTAGTCGTCACGCTGGACGACGAAGACTCGCTGACCGCCGTATCGTTCCTGGTTTGGATGTTCAAGGACGTCCAGCAAGTCTCCACGTTGGATGAGGAAGACGATTTCTTCGAAACCGATGCCGCGCTCCGCCTTCAACTTCTCGTTCTTTGCGTCGTCCCAAGTGAAGTACTTCACTCATTCCAGTGTAGCGCGACGTGTGCCTGATAGGCACACATTGGCGCTGGCACGTCATTCCCGCTTTTTGTCGCGGGGTCGATCAAAGTGATGTCACGTTTCGGTTTGGCAATCAAGAACGTGCCGCGCATCCCGAGGGATGCGGCGCGGTGTATCGAAAGGGGTCCTTTACGCAACGTCACTGACAAACCCAAAAACACAAAAAGGTGCATGTGGCAGGGCGTTTATCTCTGCCAAGTCCCTCACCGGACCAGCGGAATCTGCCCTGAGGGGTCCGCCGGGTCAAACACCGTGATACCAACCCAGATGTTAACGTGCGGCTGTGAGGGCTACCGCTTCCCACGTTCCAATCAAGCGAGAATTCGACACCCGGCGTTTTAGCCCAAAAGCGCAGCAGCGGCTTCTGAAGCGGGCTAGGATCGCTCGATGCAGACCCCGACGGCCGCTCCTACGACGGCGCCGATACCGGCGCCGATCGGGCCGCCGAAGCCCAAGCCGATACCGGCTCCGACTACCGCGCCGAAGCCTCCGAAGACGGCGTCGCCCTTGGAGACCGCCGCCGTCTGCGGGCTGCCAGCGCCCGCGGCCTTAGTCGGCGAGGTGAGTGAGCTGATGACGCTGGCGATGGCCAGAGCCGCAGGGCTGGAACCGGGGTCGAGGATCAGCACCTGGAAGTAGGTGCTGGCCCGGTGGGCCAGCTTCGGGTCTTGTCCGTCCGGCGCATTGAAGAACATCTCCATGATCGCTGCCAGTTCGGTCGCCTCCTTGGCATGGAGGGTCTTTCGGGTGGCCAACTCAGCGAAACCGGCCGCCAGGGCCTTACGTCGGTCCCCGCCGTTTGCCACCAGCAGACGGCCAAGCTCGGCGCTCACCGCAAGGGTGAGGGGACCGGCACTCATCGCCAACGATCGTATCGGCTGCTCCTGCGTGTCCATCGATGCCTCCTCTATCTGTAGCCAATCTTATAACATTTGTTCGACTCTCGTTATGTGCTTCGGGCCGTGCGCAGATTCTACTCCCAAACGGAGCGGCCGCCGATTGCGGCTTCAATACCGTGCCGCGGAACTGGCCGCGCGGAACTGCCGCGAAAATCCGTAACCACTGTAAAGGTACGGAGCCAAAATCGCAACGTGCCTAAACGGGTCGTTTGTGACACTCGTCATTTGCAATCTACTCCGACCAGCTTTCCGTAATTCGGTAAGATGCACTCATGTCTCCTGCGGCGCAGCGCAAAATTCCGTCCGGCCAGTACCTGCTGATTGATGCGGACGACACGCTCTGGGAGAACAATATTTACTTCGAGCGCGCCATCGCCAACTTCATTTCCTTTCTCAACCATCACGAATTCACGCCCGACCAGGTGCGCGGGGTGCTGTACGACGTGGAGCGCGAGAACATCCGCACCCACGGCTACGGTATGCACAGCTTCGCGCTCGCGCTGGTCAAGTGTTTCGAGCAGCTCTCCATCGAGCCGCTGACGCCCGCACTGCACGAGACCATCCACGGTTTCGCGTACGCGATAGCCGAACATCCCATGGAGATCTTGCCGGAGGTCCCCGAAACGCTGGCTGCTCTCGCCCAGCGCCATCATCTCTTCCTGGTGACCAAGGGCAACATCACCGAACAATCAGGCAAGGTGGAACGCTCGGGTTTGAAAGAATATTTCACCGCGGTCGAAGTCGTGGCCGAGAAAGATGCTGCGACCTACAACCGCGTGGTCGAGAAATACGGCTTAGTACGCGATCGGACATGGATGATCGGCAACAGCCCGAACTCTGACATCAATCCCGCGTTGCAAGCCGGACTGCACGCCGTGTTTGTGCCGCACCACAACACCTGGATGCTGGAGCGCGGCGAGTTGCGTCCCGAGGTTGGCAACGGACGTCTGCTGGAGGTGGGGAACTTTGGGAGATTGCGGGAAGTATTCTGATCCTCGGAATTCGGGACTCGCCTTATCGCGACCGTCCCCTGTATAGTCAATCATTCAATCCCCTGCTCACGGATTCCTACCTATGAGAAAGAAACTCATCGCCGCCAACTGGAAAATGTACAAGACGCCGGAACAGACCACGGCATTCTTCCGCGAATTCCTGCCCATGGTCGCCGACCACAACCGCGACGAGATCGTCGTCTGCCCACCGTTTATTGACTTGCATGCGGCGGTCGAGGCCGCTAAAGGTTCGAACGTCGCGGTCGGCGCACAGAACGTGCACTGGGGAATAGAGGGGGCCTTCACCGGCGAAATCTCGGTCGGAATGTTGAACGTGATTGGCGTCACGCACGTCATCATCGGCCACTCAGAGCGGCGCCAGTACTTCAACGAGACCGATGACACCGTGAACCACAAGCTAAAGACCGCGCTGGAGATCGGTTTCACACCCATCGTCTGCATCGGCGAGGTGCTGGAGGAGCGCGAGGCGGGTCTTACCGAGGACGTGCTGCGGCGCCAGTGCACGCGTGCGTTTCATGGCATTTCAGCACGAAAGGCGACCAAGCTCACCATTGCCTATGAGCCGGTGTGGGCGATCGGCACCGGCAAAACGGCTACACCGGAAATGGCCGAGGATGCGCACGCAGTCATCCGTCACGATGCGGAGAAGGCGTTCGGTAAGGAGTTTGCAGAAGGATTGCGGATTCTTTACGGCGGCAGCGTCAAACCAGACAACGCATCGGTGCTGATGGCTGAGGAGGAGATTGACGGCGCGCTAGTCGGCGGCGCCAGCCTGGACCCTGCGTCGTTCACCAAGATTGTGAAGTACTGAGCGTCAGCGTCCCCAAGAGTTCAGTTCTTCTTCAGGAAGCGGCTCGAAGAACTCCGGAGAGACAACGAACTGGCCCTTCAGGATGTCCAGGCGGCGCTTTTTGGGAGAGCCAGGGAGGGGCGCAATCTTAGCGCGAAGCAGGGGCTTGCCTGCACGGCGGGTTCTCATCGCGGTCACGCCTTGCACCGGCTGGTCAGGTTTCTTGCGTTTAGCCATTTGCGTGTACTCGTAAGACCGGCACAGTACGAGAACTCTACCACGGCTTCGTCCCTGCCTTTCTGTTTTGTTATACTTGATTTGCCTCTACGTTTCTGCTTGGAAAGCCGCAGTGCTCGCTGCATTCGGCTGTGCGGAAGTGGTGAAACTGGCAGACACACCATCTTGAGGGGGTGGCGCCGAAAGGCATGGGGGTTCAAGTCCCCCCTTCCGCACCATACCTTGCCCCAAG
>DATFYM010000057.1:0-3622 GCA_035315065.1 Terriglobia bacterium | reverse complement strand
CGAACACCCCAGCCCAAGCCGAGCTTGGACGGAGCACCCTGAAGAGTAGGGCGGTGCATAAGCTGGGCCGCACGCGCTGACACTTCTGAATCGCGAACGGCAAAATTGCGGCGGGGCAGAGAACCTGCCCCGCCCGGTTGGTGGCCTGCTCCTTGCGCCTTGGATCCGATCCCCTCAAAAATATCCCAAGCCAAGGAGCCAGCCGACTTTCGACCCGCGATCTGCCACGGGTAACGCGGTTTGGTTAGTGCACCGAAACAACAGCAGCAACTGTACCTACGCAGTCCAAAGGAGCGGTATACGACACTAACACCCAGTAGTCTCCTGCCACGAACGCGTTACTGATGTCATGGCCCGTGTCGTCCCACAGTTGCGGCAACGGCCAGCCCGAGCTGCCGTCCCAGTCGCTGCCGCTTACTTCCCCGCTGCCCGGTCCTGCGAAGAGAATGTTGTTGGTTTGGCTCGGCCATCCTAATGCGGTGCTGGTCTCCTGTGAAGCAGAGCCGACGCGGCTATACCCGATCTGGCCGTCGTAGCCGATGTTGTCAAGCAAAACTTGACTTCCGGCAGCGACGGTCGCCGGCAGCTGGTAGTAATTGGAATATGGGCCGGGGCCGAAAGTAGTTCCCGCCTGACCATCCAGCAGCCCCACGGTGGCGCTGCCAGTACCGACGACAACGAGCGAAGCACCTTCGAAAAGCGGGAACTTTACATTTCCATCCCACGGATCCTCGCCGTCGGTGAGGCCGCTAGCGCCCGCAACAAGTGTGATCTTGTAGAGGCCGTTGCCGGTTGCGACGGTGGTGGGCACAGCTGCCCTGTAGACATAAGTCCCGGTGCTTCCCCAGCATGGATCAGCACCTATATTGAGCAAGGTGCCGGTTAAGGTTGCCGAGGATGGAAGTGGAGCGCCCGCCGGAAACTGGCGAGCTATACTCACCTTCCCCACCTTTGATAGCTGGGCTTTCGTGGGATTCTGCAAGAGCACCGCCCAATAGAGCCAGGCCGCCTGCGTTGCGCCGGTATCGCCGCTGATTTCGATCGTACCCGTTGACCGGTTACGCAAAGCGACGCCACCTGTACCATAGGACGCGTTGCTGTATGCAGCTTCGAGAAAGATATCCGTGGTTTGATGTACTGAAAGACTCGGAGTAAAGCCAGACTTGGGAGTACCCAGAGTATGCGGGTCCTGTTGCGCACTGGCAACAGTTGCAAAACTCAACAGCGCGGCCGTTGCAAGCAGCGCCACTGCAATCCTTCTGTAGTTCATATCGATCCTCCGTGGAAGTTTTGGTAAAGTTTTTGACGTTGCTCGGGACCCCAGTTCCGAGCTGAGTGAGGCACTACGGGGGAAGCGTAGGGGCCTACGCCCAATCATCGGGAGCTTGAGCGCGTTCCCAGAATTTGTCAAGAAGATAATCGTGGTCCTACGAAAATAATCGTGGAAAGGTAAGAACTTTGCACTGTTAGCGCAAGACATCGGTCTTAGGGGTCGGTCTTGGGGATGACAACCCGAACTTATGCCGCATATTTCCGGGACACAACACTGGATCTTCCGCAATCTCTGCACGTCGTGAACGCCGGGAATCTGGCGGACTCCGTCCATGATTTTCTGAGGTGTTTCAGGATCGAATCAGTGACCGACGAACACCGCCGCCCAAGCGAAGCTTAGGGCACCCTGAAGGTGGGGAGGGTACGCTGATACGAAACCGAGTTTTCCCGCAGGCTGTCAGACCGCCGGGCGAGCCCCGGCTTCCTTGACGATTCGTTCCATCACCTTCATGCGTGCGGAAGGGAACGGTCCGTATGTGGTTTTGCAATCGTTGGCAGACGGGAGACCGTCTCCGATGGCGTCCAAGGCAGACATAGAGCGTCCCAGCACGGCCAGGAGATATTTTTGAGCGATGGGCCGGTCCGCAAGATGGATGTGGTCCCACCAGCGGGCGATCGACTCCCGTACGTCCGCCTCTGTCTTCTCACCGACTACCAGGGCGTCGATCAACCGGTAAACCTTGGTCTTGATCGCCAAGTACGAGACTGAGATTTCCTGCGGCATGGGGAGGCCTAGACGGCTGTTTGAGGTATTCGGAGCAATCCGCGAACCAAACGGTTAACGCAAGTAATAGCGGCACTTAGCCCCTTTCGAGCTTCCGTGAACGGGAGAAACAAGGCTCCGGGATATGAAATTTGGAAGGCCACGAGCGGGGCCATGCGACAAATCGAGGCAGTGCTCCGTGGTCCTGTGAACAACAAAGGCGGGGGCTGGAAAGCAAGCCGCCCACTCATTCAAAGAATGAGGGGACCCACCCCTGAAGGGGCATTTGATTTCGAAGATTTTGGCACCGCTGAAGCGATGCCCCGATACGAGACTCTGGTTTTTCCGCGGCTTGTTAGATTTTCTGCAAGCGCTGCACGTCGTGGACGCCGGGGATCTGGCGGACTCCGTCCATGATTTTCTGGAGGTGTTTCAGGTCGGCGATTTCCAGGACTACGTCCACGCTGGCTTGGCCGTTGGAGCTGCGGGACTCCATGTTGCGGATGTTGGTGTGGGTGTCGCTGATTACGGCGGTGATTTGTTTTAACATGCCGAAGCGGTCGTCGCAGAGCAGCGTGATTTTTACGGGATAGGAGACGGGCTGGCCGTCTTTGTCGCCGGCCCACAGCACGTCGATGCGGCGGTCGGGTTCGTAGAGAAGATTGGTGACGTTCGGGCAATTGATGGAATGGACAGCCACCCCTTTGCCTCGGGTCACGTAGCCGACGATGGTCTCTCCGCGAATAGGGTTGCAACACTTGGCACGATAGACGAGAAGGTCGCCAGCCCCGCGGACTACGATGGCATTGCTGTCTCCGCCAAAGACGCGGCGCACCACGCTGGTGAAGCCGTGGGACGCGGCCTGCTCTTCGGTGTCGGACATCGGTTCAGCGCCCGCGGGGGCGAATTTCGCCAGGACCTGGCGGGCGGAGTACTTGCCGTAGCCGATGCCGGCCATCAGGTCGTCGGGACGGCCGAGTCCGTATTCGCTGGCCGCTCTTTGCAGGTCGGCTTCCTTAATTTCCTTCAGCGAGATGCGGTATTTGCGCGCTTCTTTTTCGATCAGCTTGCGTCCGATTTCAATGGCGCGCTCGCGCTGGTGGACATTGAGCCAGTGCTTGATCTTGTTGCGGGCGCGCGAGGACTTGACGACGGCGAGCCAGTCGCGGCTGGGCTTGTGTCCGGGCTGGGTGATGACTTCGACGATGTCGCCGGAATGGAGCTTGTGGCGCAGAGGAACCATGCGTCCGTTGACCTTGGCGCCGGTGCAACTGTGGCCGACTTCGGTGTGGATGGAATAGGCGAAGTCGATGGGCGTGGACTCGCGCGGCAGCACCAGGACCTTGCCCTTGGGCGTGAAGGTGTAAACCTCTTCGGGGTAGAGGTCGACTTTCAGGGTGGAGAGGAATTCGTTGGGATCGGTGACGTCGCGCTGCCATTCGACCACCTGGCGAAGCCACGCTAGACGCTGCTCGTCCTCGGCGGAGACGGCGCCGTCTTTGTACTTCCAGTGGGCGGCGATGCCTTCCTCGCACATCTTGTGCATTTCTTCGGTGCGGATCTGGATTTCGAAGGTCTCGCCGGTCT
>DATFYM010000056.1:0-33432 GCA_035315065.1 Terriglobia bacterium | reverse complement strand
AGCAGGGTCTTTTCCGAGTGTCAGGCATTGGTGATTATCATCACCGTGCCAGGAAGAGGGGTCAGCGTGGACTTAGTCGGAAAGCTGGTGGGTCAATTCTGAGTAGCAGACGTGGGTCAATTCTCGCGAGCGCCGAAGCCCCATTTGGTGTTGCGGGCAAGAGCGGGCGGGACGCCCGCGCTCCCAGGCCATTGTTCGGCGCCAATCCTGCTATAATGTCGCCATGAAGAAGGCTCTTGCGAAGACGAGGATGCGGCAGTTCACAGTGGTGATCGAGCAAGACGAGGATGGCTATTACGTTGCTTCCGTCCCATCGCTCGCGAGTTGCTACACGCAGGCGCGCACCATGGAAGAGCTGGCCCCGCGCATCCGCGAGGTCATCGCGCTTTGCCTGGCGGAGCAAGACGCGCCGTGCATGAAGTTCGTCGCCCTCGAACAGGTTGAGGTCGCGGTTTGAGCCGCCTGCACCCCGTCCGGCCGCGTGAAGTGATCCGGTTCCTGGAAAGCCTGGGATTTCAGCAGGCCCGCCAACGTGGGAGTCACAAGTTCTTCCGCCATCCGGACGGGCGCACGGCCACGGTTCCCGACCACCAGGGCGAAGACCTTGGCCGCGGCATCCTGGCCAAAATACTCCGCGATGCGGGCTCAACGCCGGCGGAGTTTCTGACGTGGCTCTCCTGAGGCAGCGCCGATAGTGCAGGCGGAGGCGAGGCGATCCCCACTCACATCTGCTTGGCATCGAAGCCGCAGAGCAGTGCCGCCTCTCGCAGCTTTTGGTCGGCGGTGAGAAAGACACGGCTCTGGGGGAAAGTCCTCGCACCACACCAGCGCCGCCGCCAACTGCAACGCGTCTGCCGCCCGCAAGTCGTAACGATCCACAAGCTGCGCTGCATTGGCGAGGAGGGCGTCCGAGGGCTGGATCACGGACCATGAATCGCTGAGATCTTTCGCAAGCCGCCGGGCCTTGGCTAAATCGGCCTGCGTGAGTTGCTTCATCCGCACCAGGCGGGCGAGGGCACTCGCGATCTCAACCGGGGCGGACCACCACACCACCATGTCGTACGTCTGGTACAACGCAATCGCTCGAGACGTGATGCCCTGGTGCACGCAAAGAGGAACCAGCGCGCTCGTGTCCCAAAAGGCCGAAAGCCGCGTTACCGGCTTTCCCGCTCTTCCCGCCATACCTGCTCCATGACCTCGTCGGAAACATTGCCCGGCGGCTCCGGCCACCGGCGGGACGCGGGCCGTTTCTTGAGCGGAGGCGCGAGGACGCCACGGGCAATCAGCCGCTGCTCCTGCTCGGAGTGATCTTCCAGCCGAATCGGCACAATCCTCGCCACGGGCTGGTTACGATCGCAGACGAGCACTTCCTGGCCCTCGCGCACGAGCTGGATATGGGCGCTAAGATGCGCTTTCAGGTCACTGATATTCACGATGGTCATAACGTAATTACACTCCACATGACGATGTCGCTCATGGTTGTTCTCTTCGTCCACGCGTGGGACCAGCAACGCGGCGACGCGGCGGTGGGCACACCGCCGCTCAGCGCGGACCTGACCGCCGTGGATAGTATCGCAGAGTCCGCTTCGCCAAGGTTCCTATTGGGCTCCTCCTTAGGATTCGAGGTTAGGAAGTCTCGACGGCGGCGGGATGCACGTGACGCTCAATTTCCACTGCCGTGCCCGAGCGCTTTTCGATTTCGAGGTCAAAAAAGTTCTGCAAGTTTAGCCAGAACTCGGGATTGGTGTTGAAGTAACGCGCCAGTCGCAAGGCAGTGTCGGCCGTGATGCCGCGGCGTTCGTGCACAATCTCACCGATGCGTAGCCGGCACGTGGAGGTCGAGCGCCAGCTTGTTGATGGAAAGGCCGAGCGGCTTCATAAAATCTTCGCGCAGAACCTCGCCGGGATGGACCGGAGGCATCAGACTCTCCACCTTGCTCATGGTTACTTCTCCCGAGTGGATACTACGTGCCACGTCGCATGTCAACCGTTGGAAGACTCACGACCTCCCTCGCCCTCGTTTGCCTACTCGCCGGTCCCGCGAGGCCGGAGTCGTATCCCGCACCGTGAGATGCAGTCGGCCCGGTCCGGCCTCAGTGACCTACCCAAAATCATGTGATTTTGGGCACCCGTTTTCCCCTCCAAAATACGGACGTGAAATCAAGGACTTACGCCGTGGCTGGATAGGGTTTTGGGCAAACGGATCATCGTCACCGCTGCCTCCTTCTCGTCGCCCAGCGCGGACGATGATCGCAATTGGTACAGGCTATCAAACGGTCTTGATCTACATCACTGCATGTCACGTGCGTGGTCCGTATGCGGTAGAATTGGGCGCCAGGAGAGACATTCATGAAATCTGCCGAATCCGCGCGCTTCGCCCAGTTTGTGGGGATCGTTATGCTTGCCCACGCACCTGATGGTGCAACCGGAGACCATCATTCAATGCCTCGTGTTCGGCGCTTGGGTGGCGGCGGCGGCCGGTCCCATCATGTGGGAACGCAGGCTCGCAGATTGCTCATCGACGCCGCCGCGCTTCCAGTAACTCGCAAAAGAATTACCTTGCCATATATCGTCAGTTATATTATTCTTCAGCTAGGCTTCTTGGAAGCGTGGGCGAGCTGGTAGCCTCGGGCGAGCGTAGCCTCCGGCACCGGCTTTTCGCCGGGCGGAAGTAGGCCCCGTTTGCCGGACGCAAGAGGATGGCCAAACGGGGCGGCACGGAGGGGGACCCCCAAGGAGGAAAAGGGGCTGGGGTTCCGAACTTCCGCTCGGCACGAGGTGGCGCCGGCCAATTGCCGGTGGAGCGCGGGTCGGTGGGTCGAGCGAAGGGAGGGGAGCCATTGATGGGGGGAGCTCAGCCAGTGAGTCGGTTCATGGTAACAACTATGGTGAAACCGCGAACATTAATAGGGGGAGTTACGTCCAATTTCCACCACCCCTGTTGCCAATTTGGCGGGAAACCAGTGCTGCAAATAAATGGTTTATTGGGTTTGGTGTCCGTTTTCGGCCGCTTTTGGGCCTACCAAATCTTACCAAATTCTACCAATTTTTACCAAAAACGTGCAGCGAAGGGGCCATCAAGGTGGCATATAAGGGCAGATAACGGGGGTTCTTTGCGACCGATTTTATTAAAACGTGTCAAGTCTCGCGGCTCGTGTCAATCGGTAATCGGCGCTCACTTCGCAATTGCGAAGGAGCCTCCAACGCAGAGACACAGAGGCACAGAGAAGAATGGGACGCATTGGGGAGCGAGAGACATCTTCGTATCGTCCTCGGTCTCCTCTCTAATGTCTCGGTGCCTCCGTGGTAATTCTCTACGCCTTCAGCCGGCCCTTTCGGGGTTCGGCGGGCGCGACCGCAAGTCCGCGAGGCCGATCTGTTGATTCGAAGATGGTTGATCGCCAATTCTCCAAGCGGGAGAAGTCACGGCATGACTGAATCTAAAGGACTTACTAGCCGCGCCTTCTTTCCACCCGGCGAGCGTAAGGTTATCTTTTTCGCGTCTCGCCGGGCGACCGAGACGCGGCGATGGCAATCTACTGATTCCGCAAGGGTTGATCGCGAACTTGCTGGGGAGAACTGACGAAGACTTGCTCAATCTAAAGGACTTGCTAACCGTGCTTCCGCCGAGCGATTGGGCGGCCTCTTCGGGTTTTGCGGACGACCGGAACTTGTGAGGGGCAATCTCTTGATTCAACAATGGTTGTTGGCACATTTACTGAGGAGAGCAGGCGAAGGCTTGCTCAATCTAAAGGACTTGCTAATCGTATTTCCGTCGAGTGGTCGTTCGACCTTTTCGGGTTTTGTCGGGCGACTGAAACGTGACGAGGCCTATCTTTTGATTCCGCAAGGGTTGTTGGCCAAGTCGCGGAGGAGAACAGGCGAAGGCTTGCTCAATCTAAAAGACTTGCTAATCGTGTTTCCGTCGAGTGGTCGTTCGACCTTTTCGGGTCTTATCGGGCGACTGAAACGTGACGAGGCCTATCTTTTGATTCCGCAAGGGTTGTTGGCCAAGTTGCGGAGGAGAACAGGCGAAAGTGTACTCAATCTAAAGGACTTACTGACTGTGTTTTCGCCGAGCCTGAAGCGCCTACTTGAAAACGACCCTGTTTTGAAGCCTCTTTTTTTTGTGCAGAATCGCACCAAGCTCTGCCATTTTCTGCCAAAAACGTGCAGATGATCGCGGAAAATCGGGGTTTTTCGCCACCGAATCTATTAGAGGCCTGGGACGCCTTGGAGGCCCGATTTCTGGAAAATATTAATGGATTGCCCCCTTGCCGACGCCCAACGCTGATTCAAGGTGAAAGGGACAAGGGGGGTTAGGCAGTCGCTCTGACGCCTAACTTCTGACTCCTTTTCGGCTACAAAGGGATGTTGAGCTTATGCGCGATCCGGTAGAGCGTCTTTCGCTGGATGCCAAGGATGTCGGCGGTCTGGGCCTTGTTGGAGCCGGTGATGCGGAGCACGTGAGCGATGTAACGCTTGCGCAGTTGTTCAAAGGATGGGAGGTCGGCATAGAGGTCGTCGAGCCGGCCGGTATCATGCGGAATAGGCAGCAACTTGGCGGGGAGGTCTTCGGGCGTGATGACGCCGGTGCGGTTGAGCGCCACGGCGGCCTCGAGGGTGGTGCGAAGCTCGCGCACGTTGCCCGGCCAAGCGTAGCTGATGAGCACCGAATGGGCCTGGGGCGCGACGCTGAAGGCGGTGCCGCGCTCCTGGCCGAACTGCTTCAGGAAGTGCTCCACCAGCAGGGGGATATCTTCGGTGCGGTCGCGCAGGGGAGGCAGGTCCAGCTCGATCACACGCAGGCGGTAATAAAGGTCCTCGCGGAACAGTTTCTGGGCCACCAGGTCCGCCAGCCGTTGGTTGCTGGCGGCGATGATGCGGACGTCGATGCGGATGAACTCGTTCGAGCCTACGCGTCGGATCATCTGCTCTTCCAGGGCGCGGAGGAGCTTGACTTGCAGGGCCGGACTCATCTCCGAGACCTCGTCCAGAAACACGGTGCCGCCGCTCGATTGTTCCAAAATGCCGCGCTTGTTCTCAAAAGCCCCGGTGAACGACCCGCGGACGTGGCCGAAGAGCTCGGTCTCCAGCAGTGTATCGGGCATGCCGCCGCAGTTGACGGCGAAGAACTGCTGGTCGGCGCGCGGGCCGTTGATGTGGATGGCGCGGGCCACCAGTTCCTTGCCGGTGCCGCTCTCGCCGTAAATCAGCACGGTGGACCGCGAGTCAGCCACCATGGCGATCTTCTTGTAGACCTCGAGCATGGCCGGGCTGCGTCCCACGAGGCTAGAAAGCTGGCCTTGGCTGCCCAGTTGGCGCTTCAGGTTGCGGTTCTCGCGGATCAGTTGGCGGTTTTCCAGGGCGCGGCCCACCTGGAGCAGCACCTCGTCGATCTCGAAGGGCTTGGAGATGTAGTCGAAGGCCCCGGCCTTCACCGCCTCGATCGCAGTTTCCATGGAGCCGAAGGCGGTGATCAGGATCACCTCGGACTCGGGCTGGACGGACTTGTAGGCGCGCAGCACGTCGAGCCCGTTGAGGTCCGGCCCCAGCCGCATATCGCTGATGATGACGTCAAACAACTCGTGCTGGCCGATCTCCAGCGCCTGCTCGGCGCTGCCCGCCGTAGAGACCTGGTAACCCTCTGCGTCCAGCACTTCGCGCAACAAGTCCTGCGTGTCCCGGTCGTCGTCGACGACGAGAATATTGACGGTTTGTTGTCGCAGCTTCACCGCAAGAGACCTGGTTCTTTACCGTGTTCACGCCGCTTCGGCCAGGGTTTTGATTCGCTCGGCGTCGGCCGGATCAGGATTCGGGGTTTGGGTTTCGGGGTTCGCACAAGAAGGCGGACCCCAACCCCTTCTCCTCCGCGAATCCCTAATCCCGAATCCCGAACCCCGCCTGTTGTTGCCCGCCACCAGCTTCCAACTTACCTCACCTGCCGGCTCCCGACAAGCGGCTACCGGCTGCCGACCACCGAGCGCGACGCGGCGGCGTCCACCTTCTTGCGAGCCTTCAGCGGCAGGCGAATAGTGAAGCGAGTGCCGCGCCCGACTTCGCTCTCCACCTGGATCGCGCCTCCGTGCTGGTGGACGATCTGCTGGCAGATGGCGAGGCCCAGGCCGGCCCCCGTGCCCATCCGCTTGGTCGTGAACATGGGTTCAAAGATGTGGGGAAGGGTCTCCGGGTTGATACCGTGCCCCGTGTCCGAGAACTCAACCGACACTTCGTGCGGGTCTCCGTCGGCAAAGGGAGCGGCGGGGTATCGCAGCCGAACCCGCAGTTCGCCGCCGTCGGGCATGGCGTCCATACTGTTGTTGATGAAGTTCAGGAACACTTGTTGCAGGTAGCCGGCGTCGGCGTCGATGCTGGGGCAGTCGCGCGGCAGGTCCATGCGGACCTCGATCTTACGGTGCTGTAGGGCCGGGGAGGCGACGAGCAGAGACTCTTTCAGAAGGCGACGCAGGTCCACCGGCTCGATCCGGAAGTCGAACTTGCGCGTCCAGGCGAGGAGTTGCTTCACGGTGCGCACGATGCTGTCGACCTGTCTTTCGATGATCTCCAACCGCCGCTGCGAGACGTCGTCCCAAGTCTTCCGGCGTCCCAAGAGTTGCACGTGGCCGGAAATGGAGTTGAGCGGCGTGCCGATCTCGTGGGCCAGGCTGGCGGCAAGCTGCCCGGCCACGGCCAGCCGCTCGGAGCGCGCCAGGGTCTTCTGCGTTTCGAACAGCTCTTCGTTGATGGACTTCAGTTCCTCGTTGCGGACCGCCAGTTCGGCCGTGGCCTCCTGCACCTTGCGGCCCAGCTCGGCGTTGAAGTTCTCCACCTGGGCCAGCATGCGGTTGAGGTGTTCGGCTAATTGCCCGATCTCATCCTGGCTGCTCGACTGGGCGCGAACGTCCAGGGCGCCGCCCTCGGCCGTCTCCATCACCCTGATCATTTCCTTCACCGGCCTGCGCACACTCCGCAGGAAGAACGCGTGGATCACCACGATCACCACGCCGAGGCTGGCGAGCAGCAGCAGCAGATTGCGCTCCACCAGGTCCAGGGTAATGACGTCCGACCGCGCCTTCGAGACTTTGAGGTTCAGGCATCCCACCACGCGCCCTTGATCGTGGAGGGGGGTGGAGATGATCCAGAAGTCGCCATCCGGAGTCTCGATGGTGATCTGGCCGGAATCGGGTCGCTCGTATTCGTTGTAGTTCTCGATGCCCTGCACATTATCCAGCTCGAGGTGGTCGCCTTTAGGGTCGGTGGTGGCAACGAGCTGGTGCGGCGAACCGTGGAGATACACGTCCGATTGCTTGACGCCGGGAAAGTCGGCCTGCCGCTGGCGGAGCATCGCTGGCAGTGAATCAGGGTTTTGGAGTGCGTGCTGCTCCACCAGGAGGTTCGCCCACGACTTGGCCTGCAACAAGGCCCGGCGATAGATTTCTTCCTCCACCGGCAGCCGCGTCAGCAGCATCGCGATGAAGGTGGAAACCACCGTGACAAAGACAACGGCGGCGGCGATAATGGTGATGATCTTGGTCTGGAGACTGAAGCGCGAAGGAGTCATAAGACCGGATTATGATAGCACGGTCAGCTATCAGCAATCAGCTATCAGCAATCAGCTGTCAGCAAGAAGTGGACTTTCTCGCTGAGGGCTGAGAGCTGAGGGCTCACGGCTGATCCTGGAGAGCGCATGGAAAACCGGGAAATCGCCAACGTTTTCGAAGAGATGGCCGAGATGCTACGCCTGCTGGAGGAGGATCCCAAGTGGCAGTTTAAGGCCGTAGCCTACGACCGGGCCAAGCGATCGCTGGAGGCCTACCCGGAGCGCCTGGAGGACCTGGCCCGCGACCCCGCCCGCAAGCTGACCGAGATTCCCGGTGTCGGCGCCGACCTGGCGGCCAAAATCAAGGAGTTGGTGGACACGGGCAGGTGCGAGGCGCACCAGAAGTTGCGGGAGAGAGTGCCGCTCGGCCTGCTCGACATCCTGCACCTTCAGGGGGTCGGCCCGAAGAAGGCCCGGCTGTTCAACGCCCATCTCGGCATCAAGAGCGTGGAAGATCTCGCCGCGGCGGCCAGGGAAGGCCGCTTGCGCGAGCTGCCGGGCATGAGCGAGAGATCAGAAGCCAACGTCCTGAAGGCGATTGAGACCGTGCAGCGCACCGCCGGACGCTTCCGCCTCGACGTCGCTTACGAAACCGCGCAGCATTTGACGGCCTATCTGAAGGATCTGAAAGGCGTGGACGAGGTAACGCCCGCGGGCTCGCTGCGGCGCGGGCGCGAGACGGTGGGGGATCTCGACCTGCTGGTGATTGGCCGCGACCCCACTCGCACCGCCGACCACTTGATAAAGTTCCCCGAGATCGCCCAGGTGCTGGCCAAGGGCGAGGATAAAGTCAGCGTCAAACTCGCGAGCGGCATGCAGGTGGACGTGCGGCTGCTCGACCGCGAGTCCTACGGCGCCGCCCTGATGTACTTCACCGGTTCCAAAGAGCACAACGTGGCCCTGCGCGAACGCGCCAAAAAGCGCGGGTGGAAGCTGAGCGAGTACGGCTTGTTTGAGGGCGAAACCATCATCGCCAGCCGCACGGAAGAAGAAATCTACCAGAAGCTTGGCCTGCAATGGGTCCCGCCCGAGCTGCGCGAGAACTGGGGCGAGATCGAGCTGGCGGAGAAGGGCGAGCTGCCCAAGCTGGTGGAGCTCGACGAGATACGCGGCGATCTCCAGATGCACACCACCGCGTCGGACGGGCGCGTGAGCGCGGAGGAGATGGCCGAGGCAGCCAAGAAGCTCGGGTACCGGTACATTCTCATCACGGACCACTCGAAGGCCGTCACCATTGCCAACGGCCTCGATGAGACGCGGGCGCGGGAGAATATCCAGCGTATCAAGGCAGCGCGGAAGAAGGTGAAGGACATCGAGATCTGGGCGGGGACCGAGGTCGATATCCTGGGAGACGGCCAGCTCGACTATCCCGACGATCTGCTGAAGGAGTTCGACATTGTGCTGGCCAGCGTCCACTCGCGTATGACGCAGTCCGGCGAGGAGATGACGGCGCGCCTGCTGAAGGCGCTGGAGAATCCGTACGTGCGAATCCTGGGGCATCCCACCGGACGGCAAATCCTGCGGCGCGATCCGTTCCAGTTCGACCTGGAACGCGTGCTCGCGGCCGCCAAGAAGTACGGGGTGATCCTGGAGCTCAACGGTAATCCGGAGCGCCTCGACCTGAGCGACCGCAACGTGAAGCTGGTACACGACCGCGGCATGAGCGTGATTATCTCCACTGACGCGCACAGTCCCGATCAGCTTCGGTTCATGCGTTACGGTGTCATTACCGCGCGACGCGGCTGGATGGAGAAGAAGCACGTCCTCAACACCTTCCCGCCTGAGAAATTACTGGCATCGTTGCGACCCCGGCCGGAATGAAGAGTGCGAAATTAGAAACTCGTGAATCGAAACGCGAAATTCGCAGAGAAACATAGGCTTACTGCACTAGTCTGAATGGAGAATGACGAAACGTGACTGATAACCACCCAATCCCGGCTCCCGATCCCCGAGTCCCGACTGCCGGGCTTCGGTTGCCGGCGGCGTTAATTTTCGATATGGATGGCGTGCTGGTGGATAGCAACCCGTTCCATTTGCGGAAGTGGGTGAATCTGCTGAACGAGCACGGCATCCCTTTTAACTCGGAGGAACTGCCAAAGCAGATTCTGGGCCATCGAAACGACGATCTGCTGCGGCACTTCTTTGGCTCAAACTTGACAGCGGAGGAGAGGCGGGCGCTCACCGAAGAACTGGAAGAGAAGTTTCGCGTGGCTTTCAAGCCGCACGCGCAGCCGCTGCCTGGATTGCGGGAATTGATCGCTCAGGCCAGCCAAGCCGGCATCGCCATGGCCGTAGCCTCCTCGGCGATGCGCAAGAACGTTGAGTTCGTGGTTGATGCCCTCGGCCTCCACGCGCATTTCCGCTGCCTGCTCAACGGAGACGAAGTCACCCACGCCAAGCCCGATCCGGAGATTTACCTGAAGGCCGCCGAGAAGCTGGGGCTCGACCCCGGGCAGTGCGTGGCGTTTGAGGACTCTTTCGTGGGCATCGAAGCGGCGAAGAACGCGGGCATGAAATGCGTGGCCATCGGATCGTCGTTCCCGCTGGAAGATCTGAGGCGAACGCGAGCCGATCGGGTAGTTCTGAGTTTTCTGGAGTTGGATCTGGAAGGACTAGGGACTTTGGACTGGGGAGTAGGGAGTAGGGAGTAGGGAATCGGGAAGAGGGAACAGGGAAGATGGGCTAGGGAATCGGGAAGGGGTTGGGAAGTCCCGACTCCCTATTCCCTACTCCCTATTTTCCCGGTGGCCCGAAGCGCAGCACCACGAGCGTCATGTCATCCGCCTGGGGAGCGTGTCCGACGAACGCGTTGACGGCGGCCATCACGTGGTTGCAGACCTCGGCGGCTCCCCTTCCTGCGCTTCCTTTCAACACCTCGATCAGCCGCGGCTCGCCGAAAAACTCCTCCGCGGCGTTCTGGGCCTCCGTGATGCCGTCGGAGTAGATCACCAGGTTGTCTCCCGGCTCCAGCTTGATACTTTCGGCGGCAAACGGCGCGCCGGGGAAAAGCCCCATGGGAAAGTTGGCGTTCTCGAGGGGCTCGATGGCGCCGTTGCTGGCGCGAACGATTAAGGAAGGCGGGTGTCCGGCGCTGACAAAGGAAAAACGTCCCGTCGGGCTGAGAACGCCGTAGAACATGGTGGCGTACATGTCCGGCAGGGTGCGCTCGCACATCAGATCGTTGACCCGCCGAAAGAGCTCCTCCAGATCCGGCGCGCCCAGAGCCACCGCCGCAAACGCTCCCCAGAGAGTGGCCGCCATCATGGCGGAGGGAAGCCCTTTGCCGGAGACATCGGCGACGTTGATGCCGAAACGGTCGCCAGGCAGGGAAAGGACGTCGTAATAGTCGCCGCCCACCGTACGACTAGGCAGGGTGATGGGGTGGAGCTCGAACCAGGCGGATTTGGGCAATTGCCGCGGCAGGAGCCCTCGCTGGATATTCCGGGCGGTATCGAGATCGTGCTGGATGCGCTCCTGTTCGCGTGTCAGCTTGAAGAGGCGGGCATTTTCGATGACGGTGGCGCCTTCCATGGCGAAGGTCGCCAGAACCTGCCGGTCGAGGCCCGTGAGCGAGGTGGCCCCGGTACGGCTGTCGAGGTACAGAACTCCCAGCAGCTCGGGCGAGGTCTGCGGCAGCGTTTCATAGCTGGTGTCGAGCATGGGGAGCTTCTGTAAAGGCACGGCGACGATGTCGCGCATGGCGCCGCTGAAGACCATCGTCTCCTGGGTTGTGCGCCCGGTAGAGACTTCCTCCACCGCCACTTCCTCGCGCCCGCTCCGGATGACGCGCTCCACCACTTCCCGCGAGTAGTCCACCACATTGGACCCCAGGGAAACCCCGCTTCTACCGCGGGCGAGGCGGAGAAAGAGCTCGCCCTCCGGCTCGCGGAGAAACAGAAGCCCGCGCTCGGCGTCGGTGAGGCGCAGAGCGTTGTCGACCAGCGTCGTCAGCACTTCTTCCAGCGCCGGCGCGCGATGCAGCATCTGCGCCATCTGCAGGAGCAGGCCGAGGCGCTGCAGTTCGGTGCCGGGACCGGTGGTGGTCGCCTTCTCGAGCGTTTGCAGGATCGTTGGGAGCACCGGCTCTTCGGTGAGGAAAATGATCTGGTAAGAGTCCGTAACTCCGAGGCTGATCTGATCCTCGTTTTTGAGCGCGCAGGTTTCAATCCTCTCGCCGTTCACGAAAGTACCGTGACGGCTCTGGGTATCTTCGAGGATGAATTGATTCCCGTCCAGCGCGATGCGGGCGTGGTGGCGCGAGATGCGATTGTCGAGGACCACCAGGTCGCAGTCACCCTGCCGTCCAATGCTGAACGGAAGGTGCACCAAGGCGACTTCCCGGTCGGTGCCCGACGCGTCGCGAACGATCAGACGTGGAGTGTTCTCCGGCATAGTTCCCCGCGCAAAGCAGCCGCAGTATATCAGATTGCGCGGCGGTCGGCGAAGAACCCGTCGCGCCGGTGGTGGTGCACGCGCTCGCTGTTGTTAATTTGGCCCGGGAGCGCGGGTTGCCGCCGGGGCTTCTCCTCCTCGGTGAGAATCTGCCTGCTCTTCATCCGTCGATCGCTTTGGGAGAGGCGCGCGCCCGGGTTCTGCCAGACCCTGCTCCTCTTGCACGTCGATCTGAAGCTTCGGCGCGACGCTAAACGCGCGCCACCCTTTCCAACGCATCCAGCGCCGAAGTGCTCGCCGGGGTCCCGTCCCGCCTTGCTCCTCTGCCTCCTCGATTTGAAGTGTGGGTACGGGGATGAGCGCGCGCCACCCTCTCCAACGGATCCATCGCTGAGGTGCTAGTCTGGGTTCAGTCCCACCTTGCTGCTCTGGCTCCTCGATTTGAAGCGTGGGTGCGGGGATGAGCGCGCGCCACCCTTTCCAACGGATCCATCGCCGAGGTGCTAGCCTGGGTTCAGTCCCACCTTGCTCCTCTGGCTCCTCGATCTGAAGCGTCGGTGCGGCGATGAGCGCCCGCCACCCTTTCCAACGCATCCCGCGCCAGGGCCGGTCGTGCAACAGCGCCAAAAAGCTTAAGAGATAGAAGTACTCCGATGCCACCAGAATAGACTGCTCTACGCCCGAGAAAGTCAGCGGCACTCCTTCGGCAGGGAACCCTAACATGCTGGCGACCAGCAAAGAAAGGAACTGAAACAGTACCGCGACCCAGAACAGAATTCGGATCAACGGGCGGGCCGAGAGGAACGCTGCGACGCTGAGGGCCAGCACCGCTAAACTCATGGGCAGGAGGGGCCAATAAAACTCCAACGGTCCAACCGACCACAAGAACCACTGGCGACCGTAGGGGAGGGTGGCCAAGCTCGGGAGAGCGGTCAGGACGAGAACGATGCGAGATCGCTTCACGGCAGCAGTTCTACCCTTCGGGACCCATCGTGGCAGGGCTTGCCCCGTC
The DNA here is from genome assembly GCA_035315065.1 of Terriglobia bacterium. Taxonomy (GTDB): domain Bacteria; phylum Acidobacteriota; class Terriglobia; order UBA7540; family UBA7540; genus DATFYM01. The sequence goes on along the minus strand of DATFYM010000056.1, from coordinate 20,428 downwards.
AGCGCCCTCAAGATGCTCGCGCTACCCTCTCACGACAACTCAGCGGAGCGAGGGTACGGCAAGCCGCACACCACCACTCTCTGGATTCAGAGCTATTTTCGGAACCAATGACTATCCTCCCGTACATTAAACCAACTTCTCGCTCGCGTCAAGGTCCATGGGCCCCCACGACCCCCACCCCACGGCCCCGATGGACGAACGGGCGAAGAGTAGGCTACGCCGGCGGTCAACGCCGTGACCGAGAACCGATCATTCACTTAGCCTGTTCCGCCTGTTCCCGGGACGGCGGCGCGCAGCAGGGCATTTGTCTTATAATAGAAGGGTCGCTCGTCAGGCTCCAACAGTCGAGAGGGCTTGGGCGCATCGAGGTTTGAGGTATTTTATGGGGATGACCGGTGAGGTGTTGGCGGGAGCGGAAGGGGGCTTCACTTTGACGCCGGACTTCCCGGTGGTGGGAGCGAAGGGTCAAGAAGCAATCGTGGTGCGGGGCGCACGCTCGCACAACCTCAAGAACGTCGACTGCGAAATCCCTCACCACCAGCTCACGGTGGTCACCGGCGTTTCCGGTTCGGGTAAATCCAGCCTCGTGTTCGACACCATCTACGCGGAAGGCCAGCGCCGGTACGTCGAGTCGCTTTCCGCTTACGCCCGCCAGTTCCTGGACCGCATGGAGAAGCCCGACGTCGACGAGGTCGACGGCATTGCCCCGGCGGTGGCGATCCGGCAGAAGAACTCCACCCGCAACCCGCGCTCGACGGTGGCGACCGCCACCGAGATCTATGATTACCTCCGCCTGCTGTTTGCCCGAATCGGCGTCACCACCTGCTACCAGTGCGGCGAGGTGGTCCGCAAGGACAACGTGGACGACATCGCAGACCGCGTTCTCGCCCTCGAACCCGGACGGCGGTTCAACGTTCTGTTTCAACTGCAACCGCACGGATCACCCGCAGGGGCCCCGGGCCATGCGCCGCCACCCAATGAAGGCGGATTGTCTGTGGCTGGCACTAGTGAATCTCCCGCGCCCACAACCAGCCCCATAGCAGCCAAAACGCGCGGTCGGACTCGCAGGGTAAAGGCCAAGGCAGCCGCCGGGAGCGCCGACGGTGGTACTGCGTCGCACGGCGAGTCACTCAAGCCGCGCCTCTTCGCGCTGCGCCAGAGCGGCTTCAATCGGCTATACCAGCAGGGGCGCGTCTTCGAGTTCTCCACACCAGAGTCGCTGCTCGAGATCGACTTCGCGAAGCCCGTTTACATCCTGGTGGATCGCCTCTCCGTCAGCCCCGAAATCCGCCAGCGACTGATTGATTCCATCGAGCTTTGCTATCGGGAATCAGGCGAAGCGATCCTGGAGTTTGTGACCCCCTCACCCCCGGACAGGGAACAGGGAACAGGGAACAGGGAACAGCAAGAGGCGTCTTCCCCGGACAGGGAACAGGGAACAGGGGACAGAGAACAGCAAGAGGCGTCCCCCAATTCCCTGGCCGAGCCGGAGCGCTTGGTCTTCAACGAGCGGTTCGAGTGCAAGCGCTGCCAGATCGTCTACCAGGAACCGGAGCCGCGGCTTTTCTCCTTCAACAATCCCTACGGCGCCTGCCCTCGCTGCCAGGGATTCGGCAACACGGTCGACTTTGATCTCGGCTTGGTGATTCCGGACCAGAACAAGACCTTGGGCGAGGGCGCGGTCGAGCCCTGGACCAAGCCACGCTACCGGGCGCCGTTTAACGAGATGAAGCGACTGGCGCGCTCGAAGGGGATTCCGCTCGACGTGCCCTATTACCGCCTCACCACTTCGCAACGCCGGTGGGTGATGGAGGGCGACGCCGACTTCTTTGGGATTCGCGGGTTCTTCGAGTACCTGGAGCGGAAGAAATACAAGTTGCACGTGCGCGTCTTCCTCAGCCGGTATCGCGGCTACACGCTGTGCCCGGAGTGCAAGGGCGGCCGCCTGCGCCGCGAGGCGATGAACGTGCGCGTCCAAGGGAAGACCATTACGGAAGTGTGCGGCCTGTCGATCCAGGAGGCGCACCGATTTTTCAACGAACTCCAGCTTGGTCCGATGCAGCAAAAGGTGGCGGAAAAGGTGCTGGAGGAAGTTCGCTCGCGACTCAAGTTTCTCTACCAGGTAGGGCTTGAATATCTCACGCTGGACCGGCTCGCTTCCACGCTCTCGGGCGGCGAATCGCAGCGCATCCAGCTCGCCACGTCGCTGGGGTCTAACCTGGTGGGCGCTCTCTATGTGCTCGACGAGCCCTCCATCGGCCTGCATCCGCGCGACACCGGCCGTCTGATTGAAATCCTCAAAACCTTGCGCGACATCGGCAACACTATCCTGGTGGTCGAGCACGACCCGGAGATGATGCGCCAGGCCGACCGCGTGATCGACCTGGGGCCGGGCGCGGGGGAGAACGGCGGCCGTCTGATTTACCAGGGCGGCTTCGCGGGCCTGGTAGCGGATTCGCGCTCCCTCACCGGACGCTACCTTTCGGGTGAGCTCAAAATCCCGGTGCCAAACGAACGGCGGAAGCCGGGAAAGGACTGGCTGCGCATCTGCGGCGTGCGCCAGCACAACCTGAAGTCGATTGATGTGAGTATCCCGCTGGGCCTCATGGTGTGCGTCAGCGGCGTCTCCGGCTCCGGCAAATCGACCCTGGTCCACGACGTCCTGTACAATGCGCTGCTTTCGCACCGCGGCCTTCCCGCCCAGCACGCCGAGTACTCTCGCTTGGAAGCGCCCAAGTGGCTCGGCGACGTGGTGCTGGTGGACCAGTCGCCGTTGGGCCGCACGCCACGCTCGAATCCGGTGACTTACATCAAGGCCTTCGACGCCATTCGCGAGGTGTTTGCCTCCACGCCTGAGGCTCGCAAGCGCGGCTATGGTCCCGGCCACTTCTCGTTCAATATTCCCGGCGGCCGCTGCGAGACCTGCCAGGGCGACGGCACCGTGACGGTAGAGATGCAGTTCCTGGCCGACGTCGAACTGGTGTGCGAGGAATGCCGTGGGCGCCGTTTTAAGTCGAGCGTCCTGGAAGTGCTCTACAAGGGAAAGAGCATTTACGACGTGCTCCAGATGACGGTGCGGGAGGCGCTGGTTTTTTTCTCCAGCGTGCGCAAGATCGGCGCCCGGATTCGCGTGCTGGACGAGGTGGGCCTCGGCTACCTGCGCCTGGGCCAATCCGCCACCACGCTCTCCGGCGGCGAAGCGCAGCGCGTGCGTCTGGCGGCTCATCTCGCCGAGCGCACCAGCGAGAACACGCTCTTCATCTTCGATGAGCCCACCACAGGCTTGCACTTTGAGGACATCAACAAGCTGCTGGCCGCGTTCCGCAAGCTGATTGAGGCGGGCGCGAGCGTGCTGATTATCGAGCACAACCTCGACGTCCTGAAGACGGCGGACTGGATCATCGATCTGGGACCGGAGGGCGGGGATGCGGGCGGCCACGTGGTCGCCGCCGGCCCGCCGGAGCAAATAGCAAAAAACTCTGCCTCTTACACGGGCAGGTATCTGATGTCTTGTATTGCCTGAGTTCAATTCTTGGCCTGAGCGGGATTCGGGGTTGGGGGTTCGGGATTCGCGGAGGAACAAGATCGGGTTTGGGTTTCTTCTCTGCGAACGCCGAATCCCGAATCCCGAACCCCGCACGGCCGTACGTGGGGTTTTGGTGGTTGCGGCGAGGGCCGTGGCATGGTCAGTTTTCCGTTCATCATTCATCATTCATCGTTCATCATTCTCTTCGCGGTCTCGCTTGCCGGCCAGACTTCTAGAAAGCCTGGCCCATCTCCGCCCCACGATGACATTGCCGTTCTGCTGAAGACGGCGCAGGACGCCCTCGAGCAAAAGGATTTCGAGACTGCGGCCAACAGTCTGAAGAGCGTCGTCGCCAGCCAGCCGGACCTGGTGGCCGCATGGTTCGACCTTGGCTATGCCGAGAGCGGGCTCCATCGGAACGACGCGGCTGTTAGGGACTACCAGAAGGCGATCGAGCTTGAGCCCGGCCTTTATCCGGCGCGATTGAATCTGGGGATTCTGCTCATCGAAGATCATCATCCTGACGCCGCGGCGGAGCAACTGGCCAAGGCCGTTGAACTCAAGCCTGAGGACGCGCGCGCGCACCTCTATTACGCGCGGGCCCTCAATCAGGCGGGCAAGCCGGATCTGGCAGCGCAGCAATTCCGGGAAGTATTGCGCCTCGATCCGGCGCAGGCCACAGCCCACTACGAGCTCGGCCAGATCGAGTTGCAGCAGAAGCATTATGAGGACGCACGCGCTTCCTTCGAGAAGGCCGCTCAGCTTGAACCGAAGCTCGCACAGGCACAACTGGGGTCGGCGCTCGCCCTTGAGGGACTCAACCGGCCGGCGCCCGCGGCCGACCACTTTGAATCCTATCTAGCTGCGAAACCAGACGATCTCGAAACGCGCTTTCACCTGGCGCGAGTTTATCTGACGCTGGGCAAGAACCAGGAAGCCCGCGACGAGCTGGAGAAGGTCTACGAGGCCAACCCTCAGATACCGGGGGTCGCCGCCGCGCTGGGCGATGTGAATGCCCTGCTCAAGAACCTGCCGGAGTCGGAACGATTCTACAAGCAGGCGCTGGCGGCCGCGCCCAACGAGGCGGACCTACATCGCGCTCTTGGCCAGACGCTGCTCGACGAGCAAAAATATCCCGAGTCCGAGTCCGAGTTTCGCGCCGGCTTGAAGCTCGATGGACACAACGGTGAGGCGGCCAAAGGGCTGGCCACCAGCCTTTACATGGAGAAGAAGTATGCCGAGGCTATCCCCTTGATCGAAGCGCTGCTTCAGCAGCCGCAACCTCCGGCGGGACTTTATTTCATCCTGGCTACTTGTTACGACGACCTCAAGGACCGGCCCAAGGCCCTGGAGAATTACGAGAAGTTTCTCGATCTCTCCCAGGGCGTGCTTCCAGACAAAGAGTGGCAAGCTCGCCAGCGCGTCAAGTTGCTTCGCCGCGAGCTGAGAAAATAATATAATCGGGTTGAGAGCCTGGGAGCGCGGGCGTCCCGCCCGCTCTTCTCTTCGCTGCGCTAGCGACCTCATTTGAGGTGTCAGCCAAGAGCGGGCGGGACGCCCGCGCTCCCAGGCCGGTTGAGACTATGATTTCGCGGCGGCTTCTCACTAGTGCACTTCTGCTGACGGTTCTGGCCGTGGTCTCTCTTGTTGCCGCGTCCGCCAAGGAGCGCCGTTCCGACTCGGAGCAGGATCTGCTCGCTCGCATCGAGCGCGAGCAGGATCCCGTCAGGAAGTCTAAGCTGGAGCTTCGCCTCGGGCGGCTGAAGATGCAGCAGGCGCTCGACGCTTACGGCGAGGGACGCATCGATCAAGGAAAATCACTGCTGGACGGCTATCTCGACCGGGTGAAGAGTTGCTGGCAAACGCTCAAGGGGTCCGGGCGCAACGCGGTCAAGCAACCGCAGGGCTTTCGCGAACTCGACATTGCCCTGCGGGAAGACGGCCGCACGCTGGAAGATATGTCGAAACGCATTTCCTATTTTGACCGCGAGCCGGTGGAGCAGACCATGCAGCAAATGAACCACGTCCACGACGAGGTCCTGCATGCTTTGTTCCCCTCCCTTCCCGTCGCGCCCGAAAAGCCAGCTCCCGCCCCGCCTTCCAAAACCGGCGAGAAAGGCGACTCATGAAACGCACTGTCCTGGTTGGGCCTGGGAGCGCGGGCGTCCCGCCCGCCCTTGCCCGCAGCCTCGAGCGAGACCGCCAGTGGAGCGAGTCCCGCCGGAAAGACAGAGAAGAGCGGGCGGGACGCCCGCGCTCCCAGTTACTTGTGTTGGCCGCAGCTTGCCTGAGCATCGGAACCGCTTTCGCGGCTTCGACTTGGAGCTGGGCAACGGTTGCAGGCGCACAGACCTCCAAACGGGCGGCGCTGAGCGACGAAGAAGAGGACAAGCTGCGCGAGGAACAGGACCCGGCGAAAAGGATCGAGCTCTATCTGGCCTTCGCTCAGGATCGCCTCTCGCAATTCGAGATCTTTCGCCAGAAGCCCGACGACCCGCAGTACAACACCGGCAAATACCTGGATGAGATGATGGGCCAGTACATCGCCTTGGATGATGAGCTGAAAGACTGGATCGATAACCAATACGACCGAGGCGGCGATATGCGCGCCGGTCTGACCAAGCTGGTACAGGTGGGTCCGCAGCAACTGGAGCAACTCCGTCACATCCAGCAAGTCTCCGATCCGCGCTCTTCGGTCTACGGCCACTCGGTGCAGGATGCGATCGACGACCTCACGGATACGATCGACGGCGGCACCAAGGCGCTCGCCGAACAAATCAAGAAGTTTGGTCAATTGAAGAAAAACGAGAAGGCCGACGCCCGCGCCGAGAAGGAACGCACGAAGGAAGCGGAGAAGCGCGAGAAGGAAGAGAAGAAACTTCAGAAGAAAGAGCAAAAGCAAAACAAAGTCCCGACGGATGCGGACCAGGAGAATTGATCACCATTGCGCGATTGAGTCATTGCGCCATTGAGTCATTGAGATCGTCGAGCAAAACAGAGGATTCTTTTCAATGGCTCAATGGCTCAATGGTTCAATGACTCAATGACTCAATTCCTATGCGGATTCCTGAACAACTTTCACTGTTGCCCGGTCTGGGAATCGAGGATTTCGCGATTCTGCCGCCGGGCCCGTTTCAGGAAGTGACCTCATCGTCCGTGCCGGTGCCGCCCCAGCCTGTGCCGGCCGAGCCCGTACAGCCGGCAACCGGGGAACGGGAGGCGATCGAACCCCCCAAGTCGGAAGCGCCGCGCCCCCACCCCGACCCGGCCCCGGTCTTCGCGCGTGTTTTCCAGCGCCTCGGGTTCAATCGCCCGTTGCCGGAGTTTCGGGTCAGCTATTTCCCCTACGCCGGCCTGCGCAGCAAGATCCGGCTGCGGGGCAATGTGATCGAGGCTGGCATTTCCGACCTGCTGCTCGACGCTCGACCGCTGGTGCTGGAGGCGCTGGCGGAGATTCTGCTCTGCAAGCTTTTTCGCCGAAAGCCGTCAGGCGAGGCGCGTGATTGCTACCTGGCCTTTGCCCGCCATGCCGACACCGCGCGCCGCATCGAGGAGGTGCGCCGCAGTCGTGGGGCGAAGGTGATTCGCCCGCCGCGGGGGTTCTTTTTCAACCTACAGGAGATCTTCGACGATCTGAACCGCCGCTTTTTCCAAGGCGAGATTCACGTGCAGCTTCTCGGTTGGAGCGCGGTACGCTCCCGCACGGTTTTGGGCCACTATGATTCCGCCCACTCCAGCATCACCATCAGCCGCTGGCTCGACTCGGCCCGCACGCCGCGCTACCTCGTGGAATACGTGGTCTTTCACGAGATGCTCCACGCCGTCTACCCGGTGGGGCGCAACGGCCACCGCCGCGTGGTCCATTCGGCTGAGTTTCGCGCCGCCGAGCGGAAGTTTCCCCTATACGAACAGGCGCGGCGGAAGTTGAAGCAACTTTCGGCGGGGCTTGGTTGAGTGGGCGCCGCTCCTTGCGAGTTCCAGTTTCGATTTTCGAGTTTCGAGCCAGAACCGCGTTATACTCGTGCAGGCGTGGAGGGTTGCCATGGCATATTGTCCTGACTGTCTGACGGAATACCAGGAAGGCGTGGCCGAGTGCATGGATTGCCATTTGCCGCTGGTGGCAGGATCGCCCCCTGCGGCCGCCGGCCCAAACGCGGAGGACGCGGAGGAACCCGAGGTAAAACTGGTGAGGCTGCGGGACTTTTATGGTCCTACGGCACAACTCGATGCCCACCTGGCCAGAAACCTGCTCCAAGCGCAAGGCATCCCCTGCATGTCGCCTAGTGAAGAGGAGCCGATTTTGGGCATAGAAGCCTTGCAGATCTGGGTGCGCGAGGAGGACGCGGAACAAGCGGCCGAGATCCTGAAGGCTTATCTGGACTCCCCCCAGCCGGAGGCTGACACCATTGAGCCATCGGGTGACTGAGTGATCGGGCGATTGAGCGATTGGGTGATTGAGCCATTGGGTGATTGCGCGATTGGGTGATTGTGTGATTGACTCAGCGTGCGTGTAAGTGATCGGCGATGGAACAGCGGCCAAGAGCCACCCAACAGGATTCTGAATTGAGCATTGGTTCACAAGATTCTTCCAATCACCCGATCACCCAATCACCCAATCGCTCAATGGCCCAATCGCCCGATCACCCAATCACCAAATCGCTCAACGGCGGCTCCATGAACTACATGGTGATCGCCAATCTCTTCTTGTTGTTGTTCTTGGGCGTCGCCGACAACCAAATGATTGCCGCGTTGCTGCCCGTTTTTGTGCGGTCGCTTGGCATCAGTGTTTCACTCGCAGGCTTGCTGGTGGTGGTCTACTCGGTGGCGGCGGGGGTGGCGGCTTTCGCTTCGGGCGCTCTGTCCGACCACTACGGGCGGCGCGGGTTCCTCTTGCTGGGCGTGGCGGGTTTCGCGGTGGCTTCCTTCGTCGCCTCCCGCACGCATACTTACGCCGCGCTGATGTCAGCGCGGGCCTTGACTGGCCTCGCTGCCGGCACCATCTCCACCTGCTCCATCGCTTACGCTGGCGATTGCTTCGCTTACGCGGTGCGCGGCAGGGCGATCGGGCTCATTTCCTCGGCCTACTTTGTGGCGCCCATCATCGGCGTGCCCCTGGCGGGCCAAATTGCCGACCGGTTCGGTTGGCGGGGTGTTTTTGTCGCGTTTGCGGCGCTGGCCGTGGTAGTGACGCTGGCCTCGCTGGCTCTGCCTAGGGATTCGTTGCTGCCTCCTGACGCGCCCCATAGGCCGCGCGCCTCGCTTCAACGCTTCGGATCGTTCTTGCGGCAAAAGGATCTCGCGGCGGCGCTCTTGATTGCGTATCTGGTCTCCGGCGGGTTGGTGGGCTTCATCACCTATATCGGCCAGTGGTTGAGCGACCACTTCCATGTTGGGACCGGCTCCATCACATGGGTTTTCGCGCTCGGGGGTTTCGCCTCGGTCATCGGCGCCCCGCTGGGCGGGTTCCTCGCCGACCGCTGGGGCAAACGCAACGTGTCGATCGCCAGCAACGTCTTACTGGCGCTCGCGGTGGCGATGATCCCGTTCCAGCGTTGGGGGTTACCGCTGATGATCGTGTTCAGCGCGACGGGCCTGGGCGCGGGGTTGCGGCAGGGTCCGCTTACCGCGCTCATGACGGAGCTCGTTCCGGGCAATCAGCGCGGATCGTTCATCGCCATTCGCAATGTTTCTTCGCAGTTGGGGATCGGTACGGTGGCGTTTGCCGGAGGGCTGCTGTATCAGCACCAGGGCTACCTGGCGGTCACTACGCTCTGCGCTGCGATGGCGGCGCTCGTCGCTGTTTTGCTGACAACCCACATCGTCGAGCCGCGGGAACACGGTAGGTGGTAGGTGGTAGACGGCAGTCGGGAAGGCAAACGGCAAGTAAGGGTAAAGGGTAGGGGCTAAAGGGTAAAGGGTAAAGGGTAAAGGGTAAACGGTAAACGGTAAACGGTAAAGACGCACCCCAAAGGTGTAGAGCGTAAAGTGAAAAGTGCTCATCTTCTTTCTTCATTTTACCCTTTACCCTTTACCCTTCACCCTTCACCCTTCGCCTGCCATCGACCGTCTACCATCTACCGTCTGCCTTAACAAAGGGGGACTCATTTGGGCAATCAGTCGCTGGCCAGGAAGATCCTGAAGTGGGTGTTGGGTATCATTGTCGGGTTGCTCTTGATCTTCTTTTATGGAGTGGTGCCGTGGTTCTTGACCACTATCACCACCACCGGCACATTCCACTTTCGCGATCCCAATGACGGCAAGACCCCCGCGACTTATGGAATGGGCTTCAGTGAAGTGGAGTTCAAAACTTCGGACGGGATCGACCTGAAGGGCTGGTACGTTCCGGCGAGTGGGGCGGCACGCGGGACCATCATCTACCTCCACGGCCTGAATCGCACCCGCGTGGAGATGCTGCCGATGGCCGCCTTCGCCCACCAACTCGGTTACAACGGCGTCCTCTTCGACCTTCGGCACGAGGGCCAAAGCGGTGGCGCGGTGAAGTCGGTCGGCTACTGGGAGCGGCTGGACGCGGAGGGGGCCATGCGCTTCGCCTTTGACGACGAACACGCCGCGCGCCCCGCGGTTCTGTGGGGCATTTCCCTGGGGGCGGCGGCAGCGCTGATGGCGGCCGCCGAGTCACCCGACGTGGCCGCAGTGATCTCGGATAGTACGTTTCTGAATTTTAGGGACACCGTCGTTCACCACTTTCGCCTCTTCATGGGACGCTTCCGGCCCTGGTGGTTTCCGCCCTTGCCGGCTTTTCCGCTTGCCGACGAGGTGATCTACTGGTCGGCGTCGAGAGCGCATTTCAAGCCTTCGGACTTTGACTTGGAGAAGGCCGTCGCGCGCATCAATCCTCGTCCTATACTCTTTGTTGCCGTCGAGGGGGACCTGCGGATGCCACCCGACATCGCCCGCCGGCTCTACGCGGACTCCACCAGCCCGCTGAAGCAAATCCTGGTGGTGCCCGGCACGCGCCACGGCGAGGGCTTCAACCAGGCCACCGCGCAGTACGAGCAGGCGGTGACTGACTTTCTCGCTCACGTCAACCCGGTCGCCGCCACGCCTCAGCCTACCCCGAGTGGTCGGTAGGTCAACCCGAGTTTCTATCCACGAACCGGGGAAACCGGGTTCCTCCGCTAGAGGCGGAGAATTGCCGATTGACGATTTTCGATTAACGATTGAAAACCCGGCTCGGCTCGCGTCTTCTCTTGCAATCGTCAATCGTCAATCTGCAATCGGCAATTCCCTAAAACCTCGCCCTTCCGTCTGGATTGTGATCTTCATCACACCTCCTTGTGATCCTCACCACTGCGAGATCGTGGGTTGTTCGGCGATGTTGACAGCGTGGGTGTGCCAGTACGGGACTGTGCCTGCCGCAACACGGTGAACAACCTTGCGTAAGGAGCTTTCAAAGATGGAAGAACCAAATGAAGTTACGCGTCGCGATTTCCTGAAGACGGCGGCCGGCGCCACTGCGCTCGCAGCCCTGCCGGGGTTGGGGGTTCCTTCGATTCTGGCGGTGCCCAATCCCAACAGTGTGGTGAACTACGGCATTATCGGCACCGGCACGGAGGGCTGCCAGTTGCTCACTTCCCTCACGCGAGTCGCCGGGGCGCGCTGCATCGCCACCAGCGATATTTACCCGCCCAATCAGAAGAAGGGCATCGCCACGGCGGGCTCGAACCCTCAACTCCACGAGAACTATCACGAACTCCTCGATCGCAAGGACGTCGATGCGGTGCTGATCGCCACTCCGCTGAACCTGCACTGCCGGATGGTGCTGGACGCGCTCTCGGCGGGCAAGCACGTCTTCGTGGAGAAGACGATGTTCTTCAAGGAGGAGGAAGAGCAGCCAATCCGCGAAGCGACCGCGGCGCACTCCAAGCAGGTGCTCCAGATCGGCCTGCAGCGGCGCTCCGACGTCTTGTACCAGATTGCCATGCAGATGATCCGCGACGGGGCGCTGGGCAAGGTGATGTTCGTGCGCGCGCAGTGGCATCGCAACAACAATTGGCGCCGGCCGGTCCCCGACCCCAAGTTCGAGCGCCTGATCAACTGGCGCATGTATCGCGAGTATTCCGGCGGCCTGATGGCCGAGCTCGCGTCCCACCAGATCGACATCGCCAACTGGGCGATCGGCGCCGAGCCCATCTCGGTGGTGGGTACGGGCGGAATCGACTACTGGAAGGACGGGCGCGAGACCTGCGACAACGCGCAGGTGATCTTCGAATACCCCGGCGGCCAGAAGCTGGTGTGGAGCTCCATCCTCAGCAACGCCCACTATGATTTCAATGAGCAGATCATGGGCGACCTCGGCACCATCGAGATCACCCTCGGCAAGGGGCTGTTCTTCAAAGAGAAGGTCGCCAAGGTCACTCAGGGCACGGCCAAGGAGAACTGGTGGGCCGGCGCTACGGTGTCCGAGAGCGCACAGCAGCAGGGAGTCCCGATTTTCTCCGAGACGGTGGCCCCCAATGAGGGTTTTGTCGATAAAGAAGTCCGCTATGCCCGGCATTGGCTGGCCGCGCACGGCTATTACAGTTATAAGCCGGAAGATGCTTGGTACGAGGAGTTGAGGAACTGGGTGGCCAGCGTCCGCGACGGCAAGCCCGTGGTTTGCCCCCTCGAACTGGGGGTCAACGACGCTCGCGGTGTGATCTACGGGAATCGCGCCATCGATACCGGTCAAAAAGTCTACTGGCCCAAGAAGACAGTGGCTAGTGACGAGTGGCGAGTGTCAGGCAGCTAGTTATCTTGCCTCCAGGCCGGGCCAGTAAACCAGCCCGCGCAGCCGCTGGCCGCAAGCAAAAGAAAGGCTCCAACCCAGAGTCACGGAGTCCCACAGAGGCTCTGAGAATAATCGACGATTGCAGATTGACGATTCGAAGAAGTTGTCCGTCGTTGGTTGTCAGCCGTCACTTGCACCAGCGCACTCCGCATGAGTAGCACCGACTACTGACAACTGACGATTCTTCAAATCGTCAATCGTCAATCTGCAATCGTCAATTCTTCTCTGTAGCCTCTGCGGGACTCCGTGGACTCTGTGTTGACATCTTAGTTCTTCGTGCGGCGCAAAGAGTTTTCGAAATATTGGCACGGAGACAGAGAGGCACAGAGAAAAATGGGGAAGGTCGGGCAACAAACGGCACCTTCACGTAGTTCTCCTTTTCTTCCCTGTACCTCTGTGTCTCTGTGTTTAATTCTTCACGCCTTGGCGGTGGTACCTAAGGCCTGCGCCGCTCAGCTCCCGGCTTTTCAAGCTTCATCCCCCTCAGCTCAGCTCCAGCGCTACGAAGCCTCCCACGAGGCGATGGGCACCGAGTTTACGGTGGCCGTCTACGGGCGGGACCAGAACTTCCTGGCAGAGGTGGAGGAGCAGATATTCGAGGAAATCGACCGCATTGACCAGCAGATGAGCAACTACAAGCCGGAGAGCGAGCTTTCCCAGATCAACCGGCTGGCCGCCTCGCAGGATGTGCTGGTAAGCCCCGATCTCTTCGAGTTGCTCCAAACGTCGCTTCACTACAGCGAGGAGACGGGAGGAGGTTTTGACATCACGGTGGGGCCCCTGATGAAGGCGTGGGGATTTTTCCGCGGCCAGGGGCGCGTGCCGAGTTCCGCCGAACTGGAGGACGTTCTGAAGCACGTCGGGTATCAGCACGTGAAGCTCGATCGTGCCCGCCGGACAATCCACTTCGACGTACCGGGAATAGAGTTGGACCTCGGCGGCATCGCCAAGGGCTACGCCGTTGACCGGGCCGTCCGCGTGCTGCGCGATAACGGCATCACCTCGGCTTTTGTATCCAGCGGCATGAGCAGCATTTATGCCCTCGGCGCCCCGCCCGGCGAAAAAGGCTGGAAGATCACCTTGCGCGACCCATTCGACGAGAAGAAAGCCGCCGACGTGGCATACCTGAAGAATTTCTCGATGTCCGTTTCCGGCAACTACAATAAGTTCTTCAAGCTGGGCGGGAAGATGTACTCCCACATCATGGATCCGCACACCGGTATGCCGGTGGAGGGAATGCTTTCCACCACGGTATTCGTGCCTACCGGCACGGATAGCGACGCGCTTTCCAAGCTTTATGTTCTGGGCGTGGAAGGCAGCCGACGCTATCTCGCGACGCACCCTGACATTGAGGCGATATTCTACGTTCCGAAAGGAGAGCGCCAATTTCAGCGTGTGTTGATGCGGTCGGCGTCATATAAGCTCCCGCCAGACGCGGTGGTGGAAGTCGTGGAGTGACAGGAACGAAGTCACCGTTGGTAGCCACTGATCTGGTGAAAAAGCATAAGAGAAGAAACGCGGACAACCTGCTCCAGCGAACGACGCACTGCGCCGTCGCTGAGATGGCTCATGAGGCCAGCTGGGAAGTCGGCCCCTTTTGATTGCTGGGAGGTGCGCAATGGAAGGTCGGACGGACGGATATCAGAGACTGGTTTCGGCGCTGCGATGGACCGCAAGGGTTTGGTGCGTCGCCAGCGTGGCTTTGGTGGTGGCCTTCATCATAGGCGAGGGCAACAACCCCTCAGGGCCGAAAGAGTGGCTGGGGTTTCTCTTCTTCCCGTTCGGGATCTCTGTCGGAATGATCCTGGCGTGGTGGAAGGAGGGCCTCGGCGGGAGCATAACCGTAGGAAGCCTGCTAGCGTCCTATGTGGTTCGCCGCACCTTCACCGGCACATTCCCGAAAGGCTGGGCGTGGCTGGCGTTCGCAGCGCCCGGATTCTTGTTTCTTGTGTCGTCGCATTTGTCTCGAAGGCCGAGGATCGGGGCGGCCTGACAAGGCGGCTGCGTGGGTGAACCGCAGGCGTTAGCCACTTGTTTTTCGAGACGGGAGAAAAACCAATGAGTCGATTATCGATCAAACTGGGTTACTGGTCAGCCGTTTTGTCGGTGATTTTAACCGTCGTTTGGGGCATTGGACTTGTGATGGCAATGATCTTCTTTCCCATACCCTCGTGGACCAATCTGGCCGATTTTGTGGCTGCTGTTCGGCCCGCCAGTCTGGTTGCCGCCACACTCGCTCAGGTGGCGGCGTTTCTACTCGGGCCACTCAGTCTGATTTTGTTCTGCAGCCTTCATGATTACGCTGCGGCCGACCAGAAGATATTAACGAGAATTGGCCTGTGTTGCATTGTCGCAACCCTCGTGTTAGGCAGCCAGATGTACTTTGTGCATTTCAACGTGATGCGATTGATGGTTTCCAGAAGGGCCCTCACCGGGTTGGAGCAGTTCGTGGAATGGAATCCCAGCTCGGCCATGGCGGCGAGTGGACTGTTGGCCTGGACCTTCTTTTGGGGATTGGCCCTCCTATTTGTCGCCCCCATCTTTTCGGGTGGGCGACTGGAACGTAGGCTGAGACTCACGTCCCTGATATGTGGGATTTGTGGCGTCCTGGGCGCCGTGGGATTCTTGTTTGAGAAACCGGTGCTCATGTTCGTTTACTTCATAGTGGCACTGGTGGGCGGAACCACCCTGTATGTTCTGGAAAGCCTCCTTTTTAAGCGTCTCGAGAAAGGGCTTCCGCTGAGGGATCCAGTGCCTGACTTGGTGGGTCATCGAGGGCTCGGCTAACAACCGCTGTCTGATACGGCGCCGTGCCCCAGGCGTGTGGGTTATACAGAGCGTCAGGCTGCTCGAGAAAGGCGTCAGGAACTCAATGCCAGGATCAGCCGGAGACAGGAAGTTAGGAGTTGTTTTTGCCGGACCGAACCCAAATTGTATTGATAACAATGGAGATCTTGGGTTGGGTTTTTGGTACGAACCCAATTAAGCCACTATCATGCTGAAAATAGATGGTTTAGCGTACGGAAAGCCATCATGTGATTGAAAAATATGGAAGTTAGCAGTTCTCAGTTATCAGTTTTCAGTCGAGCTTGCAGCCGTCAGCTATCAGCGGTCAGCACTCAGCAAGAGAGCTGTGGGCCCTGTTGGTAGCTGAAAAGCTGAGAGCGTCCCAGCAAGCTGATGGCTGATAGCTGAGAGCTTTTGATAACAAAGAATCGGCCCATGGAAAAACCACGAACGAAGCCACGGATTGGAGGCGTGCTGCTCGCCATCGCGACAACGATGATCGTCGCCGTCTCGGTCGCTGCGGACCAAACTGGTAATCTTTCTGGCGATCTTCAGACCGATCTTGAGACTTGGCAGAGCTTTCGTGAGGCTCTGCGATCGGGGCGGATGGCTGACCCGGAGCGGTACCGCACGCTTCGGCCGGAATTGCGTCAACCCATGATGGGCTACATCGAGGAGCTGCGGAAGACGGCGAAGTGGGAAGACCCAGGCCCCACGCCGGAGGTCTTCCACGTTGGAAACCAAGTCCACTACCTCGTCCCCTTGACGCTCCGCAGCGGGGACTCGACCCGGGCCTCGACCCCGGGCGCGACGACAACCAGCACGTTCTGCTTCACCCTGGTTTTGGAGGGCGGTCAGCGGTACTTCGAGCATCTGGAGAGCATTTTCATCCGGCTTGACAAGATCGGAGAGCCACCGGTCTCGAGCTTTCCCGACTTGCCCGAGGAGGGGAAGGCTTGGATGCGTGACGAGTTCCAGGGCACGAAGGATATACAACTCTTTACGTATCTGAGTGAAGAAAAAGGCAAGGAGTTCGCCTTGAACTGGTTCGAGGATGGTCCTGGCTACGCCATTCAGGCGCAAACCTGGGTTCCTTTCGTACCTCTCGACCGGGCGTTCATCTTGTATTTGTGCTGGGATTTATCGAACCTCTCGCGCAGTTCGGCAAGTTCCGTTTTCAGGAAGGAGCCGGTAGTCTTGGAGAAGCTGAGTGACCAAGAGGCACGGGTTCGATTTACGCCGCGGGCCTTTGCGCTTTATGACCAGACGGCCCAGTTCAAACAGCGGATCAACATCGATGATTATCGCCGTCTCTTTGAGACGATATGGCTCGACCGCGCGCAAAACGCAGGATGGGACCTTCACATTTCCTACGAGAAGGGGGAGTGTGTGTTTCGCTTCGCAAAGCATGATGCCAAGTCCAAGCCGGAGGCGACAGGATCTCAATCGGGGTTCGGGATTCGGGGTTGGGGATTCGCAGAGGAGAAAAATGCGGTCGGGATTTGTTCTGCGAACCCCGAACCCCGAATCCCGAACCCCTCTTAATCGGACAGGATGGAACAATCAGTAGAGGGAGTGAGCATGTTCGGCAAGAAGGCTGACGCGTCACTGATTCATGGGTCCGTTGCCCCCGGCTTTGAGGGGGTCGAGGCGCAGTTTCGCGAGAACTTCGAGCGGCGAGGTGAGCTGGGTACAGCCTGCGCCATCTATTGTCAAGGGAAGAAGGTCGTTGACCTCTGGGGCGGCTATCGCGACTCGAAAACGCGAGCTCCCTGGGAAGAAGACACTCTGGTCCTGGTATTCTCCGCCACCAAGGGGCTTGCTTCTATGACCCTCGCGGTGGCCAACTCTCGTGGCCTCCTCGACTACGACGAGAGGGTCGCCGCCTACTGGCCCGAATTTGCCGCGGAAGGCAAGGGGGAGACCACGGTGCGGCAACTGCTCTCGCACCAAGCGGGGCTGTGTGTGCCCGACGAGCCGGTCGACCCCACCATGCTGGCGAACCCGGATTTGCTTGCTCGAATGCTGGCCCGGCAGCAGCCTTTGTGGGAGCCCGGAACCAAGCACGCCTACCACGCCTTTAGCCTGGGGTGGTATGAAGGGGAGCTGATCCGGCGCGTCGACCCTCATCACCGGACCTTGGGAAGATTCTTTCAGGACGAAATCGCCAAGCCGCTTGGGCTTGAGTTCTACATCGGCTTGCCCGCCGATATACCCGGTTCTCGTATCGCTACGCTCAAAATGTTTGGCGTCCTGGACTTCTTCTTCCTCAAGTCGAGGACCAGCGAGATGTCGCTGCCATTCTTGAAATCAATGGCCGACAAGCAATCTCTCGCTGCCCGCGCTTTCGCTCACTCCAAGCGTTCGGACCTGAGCGACCGGGCATTCCTGGCCCTGGAAAACCCTGCTTACACCGGAGTCGGCCAGGTCCGCTCGATAGCTCGCGCTTACAGCGCCTTCGCCATCGGCGGCAGCGAACTGGGGATCACGAGTCGGACCCTGGAGGCGTTGACTGGCCCTCCGGTGCTGCCCACCTTGGGGACGTACGACGAGATGCTTCGCGTGGAGGTCATCTACTCCCTGGGCTTCATGAGGCCGAGTAAAGGGGTCGATTTCGGTGTCAGTGGGAAGGCCTTTGGCACCGCCGGGGCTGGAGGCAGTTTTGGGTTTGCCGATCCTGACGCCGGGGTCGGCTACGCCTACGCGCCCAATCGCATGGGCCTGTACCTGTTCGACGATCCACGAGAAAAGGCCTTGCGGGACGCATTCTACGAAGGCCTGAAGAAGCTGCCCAAGGATGAATGGAGGCGAGCGTCGTGAAGGCACTCGGAAGGCAGTCGGCAGTAGGCAGTCGGCAGAAAGCAAGAAAGGCAAATGGCAAAAGGCAAATGGCCTATGGCAAATGGCCTATGGCAAATGGCAAATGGTAAGAGTAAGAATCACCCAGCCCCGAAGGGGCGAAAGAGAGTAGCCCAGGGCGCAAGCCCTGGGTTAGGTGACATCCCTATTACGCTTCTTCTCTTTCTCTTTCGTCGGAAGGCAGTAGGCCAGTAAACCGAAGGCAGAAGGTAGTAAGAAAGGCTGCCGGAGCTTGAATGGAGAGCGGATTCTCACAAATGCAAGGGGAAAAGATCATTGCTTTTTGTCGGACCGAACCCAAATTGTATTGATAACAATAGAGATCTTGGGTTAGGTTTTCGGTACGAACCCAAATAGCCATCATGCTACTGAAAATAAGGGGGTTATTTTATTGGGAGCATCATATGATTGAAAAATATAGTAGTTAGATGAAGGCAGTAGGCCGAGGACAATTAGCAGAGGAAAGGCGGAATGGAGGTGCGCGTCATGAGGGCTTTGGCAATGCTGGGGACCGGTCCTTGGCGTGGAGTAGCGGCGGTGATCGTGCTCGCGGGCGCTTTGCTCGCCCTGCGCCCCTGGAGTCTACGGTGGGGCGCCACGCGCGACGAACTGGCGCGGCAGTGGCCAGGCGATGAACTGACTCCACGTAGCGCCGGGCAGTCTACGCGCGCCATTACGATCCACGCCTCGGCGCCGGAGGTCTGGGCCTGGATCGTTCAGATCGGGCAGGATCGCGGCGGCTTCTATAGCTACACGTGGCTGGAGAATCTGTTCGGCTGCAAGATGCACAACGCCGATCGAGTCGTCCCGGAATTCCAGAGCCGAAGCGTGGGGGATACCGTCTGGCTGACGCCCAAGGAGAGATACGGTGGCCGCGGCCGTACCATCGTGGCGGAACTTATCCCTGACCGCGCCATGATTATGGTGTCGCCCGACGATGCGGAAATAGCGAGTCGCAATGGGCAGGCGTCAAACGGAACTTGGGGCTTGGTCCTCGATCCGATTGACGCGCACACAACACGGTTGATTGTGTGCACGCGGGGCGGGGAGAGCCACGGACTCGGAGGCAAATTGTTTGCATGGCTCGTATTCGATCCTGCCCACTTCATTATGGAGCGCAAGATGATGCTGGGCATCAAGCAGCGGGCGGAGCGGGAGGCACGGAGGGATGAGACTGAAAGAGTTGAAGGTCGAAGGTTCAAGGTTGAAAAGTCAAGACCGAAGGTCCTTCGTCTTATCTCTTCGACCTTCGACATTAGACCTTCAACTGTTCGACTTTTTGAAAAACGAAGCCACGGATTTGATTGATAACAAAGGATCGGCCCTCGGAGAAATCAGGAACGAAGCCACAGTTGGGGGGCAGGCCGCGAGAACGGTCCGACCACGATAGCCGGCCTTCCATGTACAGCGACAGAAGTCGGTTGGCATGTAGGGGTACGGCTTGCCGTACCCTCTTCGTTCGGTCGGGCCGATGCAAGAAAAAGGGTACGGCAAGCCGTACCCCTACATGCCAACCGACTTCTGTCGCGCCATGTATAAGAAGTCGTGGGGGTTCCGTATTCACAAAAGAGTTTACTTTTGAATAATCATATGGTAGCCTCGTTTTGTATGATCCGGCGACCCGACTCTACTCTTGGGAACATGTGTCATTTGAGTGGTGTAACGGCAGGTTACTGCGGTGGTGTAACGGCTAAAGCAAAGCACGTGAACTCATCTGCCGGAGTTGCTTTTCACAGGACCGAAGCCACCAACATATTGAAAACTAAGGATCGGGTCCCGGGACCGAACCCAATACGAACCCATTTTCGGCTGAGGTCTAACAAGGCGAATTTCGTGGGCGGGAAGCAGGTGGGAGTTGCCGGAAAGTGGCAGGTTTACGAGGTTTCCCATCCCAATACCTCCTTTGCGGGCACTGAACAAGTCGGGCAGAGGGTTGGTCAGGAGAAGGGAAAAGTTCATCGATTTTTTCGGTACGAACCCAAATCTGTATTGATAACAATAGAGATCTTGGGTTGGGTTTTGGTACGAACCCATTCAAGCCACTGTGTTATGGAATCGGAGACTGAGAACTGAAAACTGAGAACTGAAGACTGTGAGAGTTCTTACCATGAGCAAGTGGGGTTGGGCATTGGTCCTCGTGATCCAAGCACATTTCGCCGCGTCGTACGTGGCACCCACCCAACCCCACCTTGGGTTGTTCAATTACGTGTGGCCGTGGGCGGTCGGCGACAGGGGGATCTTAGGCGTTCACCCGAACCTCCTCGGAATCGCCCTCGCGGGAAGTGCTGGCTTGGCGTCACTGCTCGCCGCCTTGGCGGTGGCGGGTATCTGGGTGCCGCAAGAGTGGTGGCGCGGTCTGGCCATGGTTGGCGCGGCCCTGGAGTTGGTCTTGATGACCGGATTCTTCGGACCGACCAAGCTGCTTCCCATCGCTCTCGACATCGCGGTGCTGGCGGCCATACTCA
>DATFYM010000055.1:0-28920 GCA_035315065.1 Terriglobia bacterium | reverse complement strand
GACGGACGGGCCGATGCCGCAGACGCGGGAGCACGTGCTCTTGGCGCGGCAGGTGAACGTGCCGTACATCGTGGTGTACATGAACAAGTGCGACGCGGTGGAAGATGCGGAGTTATTGGACCTGGTGGAAATGGAAGTACGGGATTTGTTGAATAAGTACCAGTTTCCTGGGGACAAGATACCGGTGATACGGGGGAGCGCGCTGAAGGCCCTGGAAGGGGACGCGGCGTGGGAGAAATCGATCCACGAGTTGATGGACGCGGTGGACAGCTACATTCCGATGCCGGAGCGGCAGATTGACAAGCCTTTTCTGATGCCGGTGGAAGACATTTTCTCGATCTCGGGACGGGGGACGGTGGTGACGGGGCGGATCGAACGCGGGAAGGTGAAGATCCAGGAAGAAGTGGAGATCGTGGGCCTGCGGCCGGAGCCGTTCAAGCGGGTGGTAACCGGGGTGGAGATGTTCAAGAAGTTGCTGGACGAAGGGCAGGCTGGGGACAACGTGGGGATCCTTCTGCGGGGCACGGAGAAGGACGATGTGGAGCGCGGGATGGTGCTGGCGAAGCCGGGGTCGATTACGCCGCACACCAAGTTCAAGGCGGAGACGTACATTTTGACCAAGGAAGAAGGGGGGCGGCACACGCCGTTCTTTAAGGGCTATCGGCCGCAGTTCTACTTCCGCACCACGGACGTGACGGGCGTGGCGGAGCTGCCGACGGGGACGGAGATGGTGATGCCGGGGGACAACGTGAGCCTGGCGATCGAGTTGATCACACCGATCGCGATGGAGAAGGGGTTGCGGTTCGCGATTCGCGAAGGCGGGCACACGGTGGGCGCAGGTACCGTGACGGAGATCATCCAATAAAAGCGGGGGCTATGCTGCATCAGAAGATCAGGATCCGGCTGAAGGCTTACGATCACAGGATACTGGACCAGTCTGCGGCCGAAATCGTTTCGACCGCGAAGCGGACAGGCGCGCAGGTGGCGGGACCGATTCCGCTGCCGACGATCAAGAACAAGTATTGTGTCCTGCGGTCGCCTCACACCGACAAGAAGTCGCGGGAGCAGTTCGAGATTCGGACGCACAAGCGATTGATCGACATTCTCGAACCCACTCCGAAGACGATCGAAGATCTGACCAAGCTGGACTTGCCGTCGGGCGTGGACATTGAAATCAAGGCGTTCGGCAAGGAACATCCGTAAGAACGTAATCTGGCGGGCGGCGGAACGCCGCGAGTGATCAACATGGTGGGTGCAATTCTTGGGAAAAAGCTGGGCATGACCCAGATCTTTCGTGCCAACGGCGATGTGGTTCCGGCCACTGTTCTGAAGGCGGGACCTTGCGTGGTGATCCAGCGCAAGACGGCCGCCAAGGACGGCTACGAAGCGGTGCAACTCGGCTTGGTGGAGTTCCCGGCTCCGAAGCGTCAGACCCAAGCGCTGGCTGGGCACTTTAAGAAAGCGCAAGCGAACCCTTCGCGCTTCTTGCGCGAGGTACGGCTGGGCTCAGGGACTGAAGAAGTGAAGGCCGGCGACAAGGTTCTGGTCGATCAGTTCGCGGTGGATGAGTTAGTGGACGTCACGGGCGTTTCCAAGGGGCGGGGCTTTGCGGGTGTTCACAAGCGCCATCATTTTGGCGGCGGTGGCGAGGCGCACGGCTCGATGTTTCACCGCGCGCCCGGTTCCATCGGCGCTTCCGCGTTTCCGTCTCGCGTCTTGCCCGGGATGCGGGCGGCCGGGCATATGGGAGTGGATCGCGTGACCGTGCGAAACCTGCGCGTGGTGCAGGTTTTTCCTGACGATCACACACTGGTGATTCAGGGCGCCGTGCCGGGGCCCAAGGGCGCTTACGTGGTCGTCCGCAAGGCGCGAGCGCCACACAAATAAGAGAAGGCAGAAAGCAGAAAGCAGAAGGCAGTAGGCAGGCAAGAGAAGAGAAACAAGGGAGACAAACCACCGGGCACCTGATATGGCTACCCTGGAAGTGAAGAATCTGGAAGGCGCGACCGTCAGACAACTCGAGTTGTCTGATGAGGTGTTCGCGACCCCTCCCAATCAGAGCTTGCTCTGGGAATCGGTGAAGGCCTACCTGGCGAGCCAGCGGCGAGGCACTCACAAGACGAAAAGCCGCGGCGAAGTCTCGGGCGGTGGCAAGAAGCCCTGGCGGCAGAAGGGAACTGGTCGGGCTCGCGTGGGGAGTACCCGGAGCTCGCTCTGGCGCCATGGCTCGATTGCCCATGGTCCGGTGCCGCGAGACTATTCCTACGAGATCCCCAAGAAAATGTTGCGGGGCGCGTTGCGATCGGCGTTGGCGGCCAAGTACCAGGAGCACAAGCTGACAGTGGTCGAGGAGCTCGTGATCGCGGAGGCGAAGACGAAGGGTTTTGCGGGCGCACTCAAGAAGCTGGGCGTCGGGAAGACGGTGCTGGTGATCGACGATCAACTGAACCGCAACCTGGAGCTTTCCTCCCGCAATATCCAGGGTTGCGACCTGATGCGACGCCATGAGATCCATCCTTACCATGTCCTCAGTCACGACGGGCTGCTGATTTCCGAGGGCGCGCTCGCGCGGCTGGCGGAGGCGCTGCGATGACCAAGACGCCGTACCAGATTCTGCAAAAGCCGCTCATTACTGAGAAGGCGATGGACGAGAAAGAGCGCAATCGCACTCTTGCCTTCAGAGTGGAGGCGGGCGCGAACAAGGTTGAGATTCGGCAGGCAGTGGAGAAATTGTTCAAGGTCAAGGTGGAATCGGTTCGGACCGCCATCTTCCATGGTAAGACGCGTCGCCGTGGCCGGAACGTCGGCTCGCGGCCGGATTGGAAGAAGGCGCTCGTGAAGTTGAGGGCCGATCAAAAGATGCCGGAGTTTGTTGATAACGCATAGTCCCAAGGTTGGGAGCCGACGGCTCCAACGAGCTGGAAGAAGGACATGGGCATAAAGAGCTTCAGACCGTATACCGAGACACGGCGCTTTCAGACGCAACTGACGTTAGACGAAATCACGACGTCGGAGCCTCACAAGCCCCTGCTTGAGCCGAAAGACCGCATTTCCGGCCGAAACAATCTCGGGCGCTTGACGATCTGGCGGCGGGGCGGCGGCCACAAGCGTCACTATCGGGTGATCGATTTCAAGCGCGACAAGGTGGGAATCCCGGCGCGCGTCGCTAGCGTCGAGTACGACCCGAACCGGTCGGCGCTGATTTCGCTCTTGCATTATGCGGACGGCGAAAAGCGTTACATCCTACATCCGCTGGGCCTGAAGGTCGGAGACCATGTGGTCTCGGGCCCCGAGGCGGACATCGTAGTGGGCAACGCGCTACCCTTGCGCAGTATCCCGGTGGGAACGATGGTTCACAATATTGAGCTGCGTCCGGGCAAGGGTGGTCAGCTCGTGCGGGGCGCTGGCGGCTCCGCGCAGTTACTCTCGAAAGAGGGCGACTACGCTCAGGTGCGGTTGCCATCCGGCGAGGTCCGATTAGTTCACGTTGCCTGCATGGCTTCGATCGGCCAAGTGGGGAACCTGGACCACGAGAACATCACCATCGGCAAAGCGGGAAGGGGCCGCTGGCTGGGCCGCCGGCCAACGGTTCGGGGTGTGGCCAAGAATCCGGTGGACCATCCCCACGGCGGCGGTGAAGGCAAGACTTCGGGCGGACGGCACCCGGTAACGCCTTGGGGTAAGCCGACGCGCGGATACAAGACGCGCAACAACAAGCAGACGAACCGTTTCATTGTGAAACGGCGGGGGAAGTAGACAGGAGGCCGCATTGGGGAGGTCGCTGAAGAAGGGTCCGTTCGTTGACGATCACCTGATGAAGAAGATCGAGCTGCTGAACCGGCGGTTCGAAAAGAAAGTCGTCAAGACGTGGTCGCGACGCTCGACCATTATCCCCGAGATGGTTGGGCACACGGTGGCTGTCCACAACGGGAAGAAGTTTATCCCGGTGTACATCACCGAAAACATGGTGGGCCACAAGCTGGGCGAATTCGCCCCTACGCGCACCTTCAAGGGTCACAGCGTCAAGGTGGCGGCGGAGAAGACCGCCGCTGCCGCTCCGCCACCGCGGGCGGCGGCCCCGGCGGGCGGAGCGAGCCAGTAGGAGTCCAACTCCGGAGCGGAAGCGAACCGATGGAAGCGCAAGCGACAGCCAAATACATTCGAGTTTCGCCACAGAAGGCGCGGCTGGTGATTGACCTGATCCGCGGCCACCACGCCGGTGAAGCGATCAGCATCCTGCACGCCACCAAGAAGCGGGTAACGCGCGAGATCGAGAAGGTGTTGCGATCCGCGATCGCCAACGCGGAGCAGACGTCCGACTCGGTGGATGTGGATCGGCTGGTGGTGTCGAAAGCTTATGTCAACGATGCCACCCGTGCGAAGCGGGTCCGACCGGCACCCATGGGTCGTGCTTACCGCTATCAGCGGCGCACGAGCCATATTACGGTAGTGGTTGAGGAAGGCGAAAAGAAGTAGTCGCGAGCCGCGTGCTCGCCACAAGGAGGATACCAGGTGGGTCAGAAGGTTCATCCTTTCGGATTCCGGTTAGGTTACAACAAGACGTGGAAGTCGCGTTGGTTCGCTAAGAAAGACTACGCCGGCCTTCTGCACGAGGACTTGAAGCTCAAGAAGTATCTCAAGGCGGAGCTCCGCAGCGCGGGTGTGGCTTCCATTGAAATCGAGCGGCCCGGCAACAAGCTCAAGATTACCATTCACACCGCCCGACCGGGCATCATCATCGGGCGCAAGGGGGCGGAGATCGACCGACTGCGGCAAGCAGTGCACAAGCGCACTGGACGCGAGGTGCTGCCCATCAATATCCAGGAGGTTCACCGGCCGGAGTTGAACGCCACGCTGGTGGCGGAATCGATTGCCCTGCAGCTTGAGAAGCGCGTCGCTTTCCGGCGCGCCATGCGCAAAGCGGTGGACTCAGCATTACGCTTCGGCTGTAAGGGCATCAAGGTACGCTGCGGCGGCCGGCTGAACGGCGCGGAAATCGCCCGATCGGAGTGGTACCTGCAGGGTCGATTGCCGCTCCACACTCTGCGGGCTGATATCGACTACGGAACGGCCGAGGCGATGACCACCTATGGCATTATCGGCGTCAAGTGCTGGGTCTACAACGGCGAGATCCTGGAGCAGAAGAAGCGCCGGGTGTTGGAGAAGGCGGCGGAACCAGTCGCTGCAATGGCTAGTGCCTAGTGGCGATTGGCTAGCTGAAGAAGCAATGGCGAGTGATCTCATCGCGGTGTCCAAGGATGAATCAGCGTTTCTGGCTGGGTACTAGCCACTAGCCGCCGACCACTAGCCACTGTTTTGAGAGAGTTTCGATATGTTGATGCCGAGCAAGGTTAAGTATCGAAAACAACAGCGAGGGCGCATGCGCGGCAAGGCGTGGCGCGGTTCGGAGCTCGCGTTTGGCGACTTCGGTCTTAAGGTTCTGACGCCGGGTTGGATTACCGACCGGCAGATTGAAGCCAGTCGCATTGCCATTACGCGCTTCATCAAGCGCGGTGGCAAGCTCTGGATCCGTATCTTCCCGGACAAGCCGGTGACGAAGAAACCCGCCGAGACGCGCATGGGAAAAGGTAAGGGAGCGCCGGAATTCTGGGTGGCCGTTGTCAAGCCCGGCCGGATTTTATTTGAGATGGAAGGCGTGGGGGAAACGGAAGCGCGCGAGGCGATGCGTTTGGCCAGCCACAAGTTGGGATTGCCGACGCAGTTCGTGGCCCGGGCGGCGGCCCACTAAAGCCCGGTAGGGCCGAGCGGCGCTCGGCCGGGAGCGGAGACTATGAAGGTAGAGAAGATTCGCGAGTGGAGCGTGGACGAACTCAAGGCCAAGGACCGGGAGTTCGCTGAACAGCTCTTCCGGCTGAAGTTTCAGTTTGCCAGCGGCCAGTCGGATATTCTCCAGAAGATGCGCGTTCTGCGCCGGGACATCGCCCGCGTGAAGACGCTGCTGCGGGAAGAAGAGCTGAAGCTGGAAACCGCCGGGAAATCCTGACACGTCCCGGGAGCGAGGTCGAGTCGAAGGCTATGGAGAGCAAGCGGCAGGAAAAGGTCGGCATTGTGACCAGCAACAAGATGCAGAAGACCGTGGTGGTCACGGTAGAGCGGCAGATCATGCACCCGATGTACAAGCGGGTGGTCCGGCGGTCGAAGAACTTCCTCGCTCATGACGGAAAGAGCGAGTGTCGCGTGGGCGATACGGTCCGTATTGAGGAAACGCGCCCGCTCAGCCGGTCGAAGCGCTGGCGCGTGGTCCAGATTGTCACCAAGGCCGCGCAGTTTGCGGCGGAGCCGGAGAGTGCCATATGATCGGAATGCGGACGATCCTTCAGGTGGCGGATAATTCCGGGGCGCGCCGGCTCTCCTGCATTCTTCCTCTGGGCGGCGATCTCGGACTGCAGGCGGGGCTGGGCGATATCGTCACCGCTGCGGTCAAGGAAGCGGCTCCCGATAGCGCCATCCCCAAAGGTAAGGTCGTGAAATGCGTGATCGTCCGGATGCGCAAGGAGCAACGCCGGCGCGATGGTAGCTACATCAAGTTCGATGAAAATGCTGCCGTGCTGATCAATGACGCGAACGAGCCGGTGGGCACTCGCGTTTTCGGCCCGGTGGCGCGGGAGTTGCGCGAGAAGAAGTTCTTGAAGATCGTTTCCCTGGCACCCGAGGTTTTGTGATGGCATTCGCATTGGATATTCGAAAGAACGACGAGGTCCGGGTGATCGCGGGCCGCGACAAAGGTAAGAGCGGCCGCGTGCTCGAGGTCGAGCCGAAGAAGAACCGGCTCTTCGTTGAGCACGTCAATCTGATCAAACGCCATACGCGTCCGAACCCCGGCAAGCAGATTCGGGGTGGGATATTGGAGAAAGAGGGTCCCATCCACCTTTCCAACGTGGCTTTGGTTTGCAGCGATTGCGGTCCCACTCGCATCCAGCGCCGCCGCAAGGCGGAAGGCGAGACGGTTCGCGTGTGTGCAAAGTGCGGGAAGGTGCTCGAGAAGTGAGCTGAATTCATTTTGGATTTTAGATTTTGGATTTTGGATTGAAGAGAAGAGCAGCCAGAGCCGGTTCTTCAATCCAAAATCCGAAATCCAAAATCCAAAATACGAAAAGGTGAATTCGGTAAGATGACCCCGCGACTCAAAGAACGATATCGGAAAGAGATCGTCCCGACCCTGACGAAGGAGTTCAAGTACACCAACGTCATGGCGGTCCCGCGGCTGCGCAAGGTGGTGGTCAACATGGGCCTCGGTGAGGCGATTCAGAACGCCAAACTGCTGGATTCCGCCACTGCTGAACTCGGTCAGATCACCGGGCAAAAGGCCGTCATTACGCGGGCGCGGAAGTCGATCGCCAATTTCAAACTGCGCAAGAACATGCCGATCGGAGCCATGGTAACGTTGCGCGGCGACCGCATGTACGAGTTCATGGACCGCCTTCTGAATGTGGCGCTGCCGCGCGTACGGGACTTCCGCGGCCTCTCCACTCGCGCCTTCGATGGGCGCGGCAACTACACGTTGGGCCTGCGCGACCAACTGGTATTCCCGGAAATCGATTACTCCAAGGTGGACAAGACGAAAGGCATGAATATCTCGATCGTCACCGACGCCCGTAGCGACGCGGAGGCGCTGGCGCTACTGCGGCACTTCGGCATGCCGTTCCGGCAGGAAGCGCAACGCCGGCAGCAGGTTTCCGCCGCAAGCGAGGGCCCGAAGGCAGCCGAAAAGCCGGCTGAGAAAGCAGGAGGATAAGCGTGGCGCGAGCATCGCAGTTTGCAAAGTTGGTGAGAAAGCCCAAGTTCAAGATCCGTCATCGCAACCGGTGCCGGCGATGCGGGCGCCCGCGCGGTTACCTTCGCAAGTTCGACCTGTGCCGGCTTTGCTTCCGGCAGTTGGCGCTGACGGGCGATATCCCTGGCGTCATCAAGTCGAGTTGGTAGGATTTTGGATTTTAGATTTTGGATTTTGGATTGAAGACCGGCGGTTTTCGGTTTTGGATCTCGGGTTTTGGATTTGTCGCTTTGTGCTAGATCGTGGGGGCGGCGCGCTTTCCGAGCGTCTTTAATCCAAAATCCAAAATCCAAAATCCAAGATCGGGAGATTTATGGCAGCTACGGACCCCATCGCGGACATGCTCACTCGGATTCGGAACGGCATTCACGCCCGTCACGAGCGCGTGGAGATGCCCAGTTCCAAGCTCAAGGTGGAGATCGCCCGCATTCTCAAGGAAGAGGGCTACATCAACAACTTCAAGGTGAGCGAGGAAGCGAAGAAGAAGACACTGAGAGTGATGCTTCGATACGGGAACGACGGCGGGAGCGTGATCTCGACCATCGAGCGCGTCTCCCGACCCGGCCGCCGCGTCTACGTCGAGCGCCACCGGGTGCCCACGATTTTGGGCGGCCTCGGCGTGAGCATCCTTACCACCGCCAAGGGCGTGATGACGGGAAAGAGCGCCCGTAAGGCCGGGCTGGGCGGCGAAGTGCTGTGTAACATTTCTTGAGTAGACGGTAGATAGCAGACGGTAGATAGGGGAAGAGGCAGTTTGGCGAGGCTTTTTCCCCATATGCCGTCTACAGTCTACCGTCTACCATTCGATCGCGGAGCGAGAGAGTGGATTAAGGCTATGTCGCGCATTGGCAACAAACCGATTGAAGTCCCGTCCGGCGTCACAGTCGAGGTGCAGGCCTCGGCGGCGGTGGTGAAGGGGCCCAAGGGGTCGCTGCGGGTCCTAATTCCCAGGGGCATCCAGGTTGCGAGGGAAGACGGGCGTCTGCTCGCGAAACGTGAGAGCGACCAGCAGGCTGCCTTGCACGGCTTGGTGCGAAGTCTGGTGGCCAACGCGGTGATAGGCGTTACCAAGGGATTTGAGAAGCACCTCGATATCGTTGGGATCGGGTATCGCGCCGAAGTGAAGGGCAAAGGGGTAGCATTCAATCTTGGCTATTCGCATCCGATCGAGTTTCCGATTCCAGATGGAATATCCGTCACCGTCGACAAGCAGACGCACTTAGTGGTGAGCGGCGCCGACAAGCATCGGGTGGGCCAGGTGGCGGCGGAAATTCGCGGCTTGCGCCCGCCCGACCCGTACAAGAACAAAGGCATCCGGTACACGGGCGAGCGCCTGAAGAAGAAGGTCGGCAAGGCTGCGGCCGGAGCCGGAGCGAGTGTCGCCAAACAATAGACGGGATTCGGGGTTCGGGATTTGGGATTCGCAGAAGGTCGTACTTGGGCGGGCTTTTTTCTGCGAACCCCGAACCCCGAATCCCGAACCCCGGACCCCGAGTCTGAGGGACAAGATGTTGAAGCAACTTTCGAGCGACGTCAAACGGCGGCACGTTCATACTCGGATCCGCAAGCGCGTTCAAGGTCATGGGTTGGCGCCCCGCTTGAACGTTTACCGGTCGACGCGTCATATCTACGCCCAGGTGGTGGACGACGCCCGCGGTCATACGTTGGTCTCCGCTTCTTCCCTGGACAAGGAAGTCCGCGAGACCCTCAAAACCGGCGGCAACGTAGGGGCGGCCAAGAACGTCGGCAAGGTCCTGGCTGAGCGCGCCAAGAAGGCGGGCGTTTCCCGCGTTGTCTTCGATCGCGGAGGCTACGCTTATCACGGCCGCGTTCGGGCGCTGGCAGACGCCGCGCGCCTGGCCGGGTTGGAATTCTAGGGAGAGTAACCGTTGGTCACTCGTATTGATCCGAACACGCTGCAACTGAAAGATCAGGTGATCTCGATTAATCGGGTCACCAAAGTGGTGAAGGGCGGAAAGAACCTCAGCTTCGCGGCCCTGGTGGTGGTGGGCGACGGTGCCGGCCACGTGGGCTGGGGTTCCGGGAAGGCACGGGAAGTGCCCGCCGCCATTCGCAAGGGCATCGAGTCCGCCAAGAAGAACCTCTCGTCGGTTAATATTACGGCCACCTCGATACCGCACACCGTGGTGGGCCGCTATGGAGCCGGCAAGGTGCTGTTGAAGCCTGCCGCGGAAGGTACCGGGGTTATCGCGGGGGGAGCGGTTCGCGCCGTGGTCGAAGCGGCGGGTATCCTGAACGTGCTCACAAAGTCTTTGGGGACCACCAACCCGCACAACGTCGTCAAGGCCACCATGGACGCGCTCAGCAAGCTGCGCAACGCCGCGGAGGTTGCCGGGTCGCGAGGGAAAGCGGCAGAAGATCTCTGAGGGAACAGGGGATAGGGAACAGGGAACAGGAAGAAGTCGTCTTTAACTGTTCCCTATTCCCTGTTCCCTAACTGGCTTATGGCAGGAAAAGGGACAATTCGAGTTAAGTGGGTGCGAAGTGGGATTGGCTTTACCAAGCACCAGAAAGAAATGATTCGCAACCTGGGCCTGCACCGCCTGCATGAGGAGGCTGAGCGGGCGGATACTCCCAACGTGCGTGGTCTGGTGGCCAAGGTTCCCCACTTTGTTGAGATCGTGGGCGAGAAACCGGCGCCGGCTTGGGCGAGTATTCCGGAGTATAAAATCAGCCCCCCGCGGACACCTCCTCAGGCCGAGGAGGCGGCTCACGCCCCGGTTGACGCTCCGGCCCTTGCCAGTCATGAAGAATCGGAAGCCAGCCCGGAGACTGCGACCGCACAGGCCGAGGCGGCCTCTGCTCCCGATCTTGGGGTTGAGGCGGTTGGCGACGCCGCAAGCGGTGACACCGCAGATGTTGTAAAATAGAATTGATATGGCAACACACATAGGAACACTTCGCGCCCCTCGTGGCGCCAACAAGCGCCGGAAGCGGATCGGCTTGGGCCCCGGGTCGGGACACGGAAAAACCGCGACGCGCGGGTCCAAGGGTCAGCGCTCCCGCACCGGTTCGCGACGGCGACCGGGATTTGAAGGCGGCCAGATGCCTCTCCACCGGCGTCTCCCCAAGCGCGGCTTTACCAACATCTTCAAGAAGCGCTACGCTCTGGTGAACCTCGGCGACTTGGCGGATTTTGCTTCCGAATCGCCGATTACTCCGGAATTTCTCCTGGACTGCGGCCTGATCAAACGGCTCGACGACGGGCTTAAGGTGCTGGGAGATGGCGAGCTGAAGTCACCGCTTAAAATCTCCGCGCATCGTTTTTCGAAGTCAGCGCTCGCCAAGATCGAGAAAGCGGGCGGCACGGCTGAGGTGATAGGGTCATGATCGAGTTTTCAGTTTTCAGTTTTCAGTTCTCAGTTTTCAGTTACTGCCCGTTGTCCGTTGTCCGTGATCCGCAGCCTTGTGCAACTGACGACGGACAGCAACTGAAAACTGAGAACTGAAAACTGAGAACTGAAAGCGGTCAGCTTATGATTGAATCATTAAAGAGCCTCACCGAGATCCCGGATCTACGCAAGCGCATCAGCTTTACGCTGTTGATCCTGGCGGTGTACCGGCTGGGGGCCTTTATCCCCACGCCGGGTATTAACGCCGAGGCGTTCGAGCAAGCGTTTCAGAACCTGGGTGGGACCATCTTCGGCCTGATGGCCATGTTCTCGGGCAGCAGCCTGCGACGCCTCACCGTCTTTGCGCTCGGCATCATGCCGTATATCACCGCCTCCATTATTCTACAGTTGCTGGGAGTGGTCTCGCCAACTCTAGAGAAGCTGCAAAAGGAAGGCGACCTGGGGAGGCGAAAGATCACGGAGTATACCCGGTGGCTTACCGTGGGCCTCTCCACCTTCCAATCCTTCGGGATCGCGGTAGCACTGGAGAGGAGCCCGGGGATGGTGACCAATCCGGGCTTGGGGTTCATTTTCACCACCGTGGTCACTCTCACCTGCGGCTCGATGTTCATCATGTGGCTGGGCGAGCAGATCACGGCGCGCGGCATCGGCAATGGCATGTCGCTGCTGATCTTTACAGGGATCGTGGTCGGGGTGCCCCGCGCCATCGCTGACCTTTACGACAAGGTTTTCGTCACCCACCAGTGGGGCCCGCTGGTTCTGGTGGTGGTGCTCGGTTTCATGCTGGCGATCATCGCCTTCATTGTCTTCGTCGAGCGTGGCGAGCGGCGCGTCCCCATTCAGTACGCCAAGCGCGTCGTGGGGCGGCGGGTGATGGGAGGCGTTTCCACCCACCTGCCGCTCAAGGTCAACAGCGGCGGGGTGATGGCCATCATCTTCGCGGTCTCGCTGCTTACCTTTCCCCAGACCGTGGGCATGTTCTGGAGTTCCGGCGTGGTGGGCAAGGCCGTCAAGGGTTTTCTGGCCCTGTTTGCCTGGGGTGAGCCTCTGTATACGCTGACCTATGTTGTTCTGATTATGTTCTTCGCGCACTTCTACCTGTCGATTGTGTACAACCCGGATGAGGTAGCGGATAACGTCCGCAAGCAGGGAGGGTTCGTCCCCGGCATTCGGCCCGGGAAGCGCACCGCGGATTACCTGGATGAGATCCTTACCCGGATCACGTGGGTGGCCGGCTGCTACCTGGCGATCGTAGCCTTGATTCCGGAGATCATGCTGGCTGGGCTCCGATTAAACCATCTGCCGGGATGGATGGGCGCCGGGTGGTTTGACTCGCATCTCCCTACCTGGGTCCTGCACGGCTTGAATGTGAACTTCTACTTCGGTGGAACGTCACTGCTGATCGTGGTCGGTGTGGCCATGGATACAGTACAGCAGGTGGAGGCGCAATTGATCATGCGGCATTACGAAGGCTTCCTCAAGAAAGGACGCGTTCGTGGCCGTCGAGCTGCATCGTGAAAGGTAGACGGTAGACGGCAGACGGTAGACGGGCTTTTTCCTATATGCCGTCTACCATCTACTGTCTGCCTTAAAGAAAGATGAAGTCACGGGCTCTGATCCTACTGGGAGCACCCGGGTCCGGCAAGGGAACGCAGGCCCGGGAATTATCGAGGAAATACCGGCTGCCGCAGATCTCCACCGGCGACATGTTACGCGAGGCCGTGCGGAAGCAAACGCCGTTGGGGCAGGTGGCCAAGGCGAAGATGGAAGCCGGCGAACTGGTGCCGGACGAAGTGGTTTGCGGAATCGTCAGAGAGCGCATCGCCGAGCCGGACTGTGCGGGCGGGTTCATCCTGGACGGGTTCCCACGGACTATTGTCCAGGCGGAATGTCTCGACTGTCTGGTTCGAGGAGACCCTCGCGGGGTACCGACGGTTCTGGATATTCGGGTGGACGAGGAAACCTTGGTCAAGCGTACGGTGGGTCGTCTGACCTGTCCGGTATGCGGCGAGATCTATAATGTATTTTATCGACCCCCGAAAGACGACGAGGTTTGTGATACCCACGGCGTCAAACTGGTCCATCGGGCGGACGACACCGAAGAGACTTTCCGGCAACGCCTGCTGGCTTATCACCACCAGACGATGCCGTTGATTGAGTATTACCGGCGGTCCGGAGCGTTGGTCGAGGTGGATGGAGACGGCGAACCTGCCGCCATCACAGAGCGGGTTTTCAAACTGCTAGGTGATGCATGATTGTTTGCAAGTCGGCGGCGGAAATCGAGAAAATGCGGCGCGCCGCCCGGATTGTGGTCCAGCTTCTGCGGGAAACAGGAGAGCAAGCGCGACCGGGAGTTACGACGCTCGACCTGGAGAAATTCGTGGAGAGGCGGGTGGCGCAACTGGGAGCTAAGCCCGCCTTCAAGGGTTATCGTGGTTACCCTTGTTGCCTCTGCGCGTCAGTGAACGAGCAGATCATCCACGGCATCCCTTCCGCCCGGCGGTTGCAGGAAGGCGATATCCTGAGCCTCGACCTGGGAGTGATCGTCGACAAGTATATCGGCGACTCGGCGCTGACGGTCCCCATCGGCGAGATCTCGGAGAGCTCGAAGCGGCTGATGCGAGTGACGCAAGAGGCGCTGGAACTGGCCATCCAGAAAGTGCGGATGGGCAACCGCGTGGGTGATATTTCCGCTGCCGTTGAAGAGTGCGCGCTGAGGAACGGTTACGGAGTGGTCCGCGAGTTCGTCGGGCACGGGGTGGGGCGCGAGCTGCATGAGGAGCCGCAGGTCCCCAACTACGGTCGCGCCGGTCACGGGGCGCTGCTGAAGGAAGGGATGGTGCTGGCCATCGAGCCCATGCTTACCGCCGGCAGTCCCGACCTGAAGGTTTTGGACGACCAATGGACGGCTGTCACGCTGGACGGCAAGTTCTCGGCCCACTTTGAGCACATGGTGGCGGTTACGCGTAATGGTCCTGATGTGCTGACAAGAACAGAGTAGACAGGAGTCAGGAGTCAGGAGTCAGAATCAAGAGGGAAGAAATGAGTCAGGATTCAGAAGTCAGCCTGAAGACGTATTCATTCTGACTCCTGTCTCCTGACTCCTAGTCTTAGTTATGGCAAAAGAAGAAGCAATCGAAGTTATCGCGGTGGTGATTGAGCCGCTCCCGAACGCCATGTTTCGGGTCGAACTGGAGAACAAGCATCGCGTTCTCGCCCATATTTCCGGAAAGATGCGGAAGAACTTCATCCGCATTCTGCCGGGCGACAAGGTGGCGGTGGAGCTTTCTCCTTACGATCTGACGCGGGGCCGGATTGTCTACCGGTATAAGTAAGAAGAGTCGAAAATCAAGAGTTGAGAGTCGAAAGTGAAGACCAGCGACACTTTCGACCTTCAACTCTCGACTTTCGACTACTTCTTTGAGAACTCGACTTATGAAAGTACGTTCATCGGTTCGTAAGATTTGTGCCAAATGCAAAATTGTACGGCGCAAGGGTGTCGTCCGCGTGATCTGCGAGAACCCGAAGCACAAACAGCGCCAGGGATGAGTCGGTTATCAGTTGATGGTTATCGGTAATCGGTTAACAGGCCACACCGACAACCGACAATGGACTACCGACAACCGACAACCGACAACCGACTACCGAGGTGAATGATGGCTAGAATCGCAGGCATCGACTTACCGCCCAAGAAGCGCGCGGCGATTGGCTTGACCGCCATTTACGGGATTGGCCGCGCCCGCGCCATGGCGATCCTGATGCAAACGGGAATCAGCCCGGAAAAGAAGATCAAGGACCTTACCGAGGAAGAAGTCACCAAGATTCGCCAGATTATCGAAGAAGAGGGCGGCATCGAGGGCGACCTCCGCAAGGAACTGTCGTTGAATATCCGCCGCCTGATTGAAATCGGGTCCTACCGGGGGACGCGGCATCGCCGCAACCTGCCGGTGCGGGGCCAACGGACACACACCAACGCGCGCACTCGCAAGGGACCCCGCAAGGGGACGGTCGCCAACAAGAAGCGGTCGGCGTCAAAAACGTAGTTCGAAACTGAGGTGCTATGGCAAAACCAGCAGCGAAGCCGGGGAAGAAAAAGGCCTTCAAGAAAAAGGAAAAGCGGATCATTCCGACCGGCGTAGTACACATCCGGTCGACGTTCAACAACACGCAGATCGCCATCACCGATTCGGAAGGGCGCGTAATCTGCTGGTCGAGCGCCGGATCGTTGGGTTTCAAGGGGTCGCGCAAAGGGACTCCCTTCGCCGCCCAACAGGCGGCGGCCCGCGCCGCGAGCGGCGCCCGCGATCACGGCATGCGTTCAGTCGAGGTGCGAGTGAAAGGGCCGGGGTCCGGTCGAGAGTCGGCGATCCGGGCGCTCGCTACGGCGGGTCTGGAGATCCGGAACATCAAGGACGTGACGCCTGTTCCCCACAACGGATGTCGTCCGCCCAAGCGGCGTCGAGTTTGAAGCAGAGAATCCGCAGATCACACAGATTACACCGATTACACCGATAGGAACAAAGACCGAACCCACGGGTTATCCGGGCTTCGGGATTACTCAGGGAGGGGAGAAGTCGTACCGGTTGTGCTTGCTGCGTTGGGCTTTTTTGGTTTTCTGAAATCTGAGTAATCTGCGTAATCTGTGGATTCTCGCTTTTGTTTGAAACAGGAGGTTCGTTTTGGCCAGGTATTGTGACGCAGTTTGCAGGCTTTGTCGCCGCGAGGGGACTAAGCTGTTTCTCAAAGGACAGCGGTGCCTCACCGACAAGTGCGCCATCGAGAAGCGCAATTTTGCTCCTGGACAGCACGGCAAGGCGCGCCGCCCTAAGCTCTTGGGCTACGGCCTGCAGCTTCGTGAGAAACAAAAGGCCCGCCGCATTTACGGCATTCTCGAGGACCAGTTCCGCGCGTACTACGAGAAAGCCGCCGCCGCTAAAGGCGTGACGGGCGAGAAACTGCTGTTTATGCTGGAGCGACGCCTGGATAACGTGGTCTACCGGATGGGCTTGGCCACCTCCCGCGCGGAAGCGCGCCAGTTAGTCCGCCATGGCCACATCGAGGTCGGCGGACGCAAGGTGAACATCCCCTCTTACCAGGTGGCGGTGGGCCAGGAGGTCGGGGTGCGCGAGCGCAGCCGCAAGCTGGCAAGCGTCCTGCGCGCCGTGGATTTTTCCGGCGGCCGTAGCGTTCCGGCGTGGCTGGAGTTCGATCGCAACAACCTGAAAGGGCGAGCCATTTCTTTGCCCAAGCGGGAAGATATAGGACTCGACATCAGGGAACGGATGATCGTGGAATTGTATTCGAAGTAAGGAAAGAAGTGCTCAGTTCTTAGTTTTCAGTCGTCAGTCGCCTGGGTTGGAGATTGGCGGCTTGGAATGATAGATTCTGACTGAGAACTGAAAACTGAAAACTGAAAACTAACTCAAGAACTGAGTAGGAGGAAATAATGCTTTGGAAAGGCTTTCAGAAGCCAAAGCGCTTGGCCGTGACGATGGAGACGCTGACCGATCGTTACGGTCAGTTCAACGCGCAGCCATTTGAGCGCGGCTTCGGTACCACCATCGGCAACGCCCTGCGCCGGGTGCTGCTTTCGTCCATCGAGGGCGCGGCGATTACAGCGGTCAGGATTGAGGGTGTGCTGCACGAGTTCTCGTCTATTCAAGGCGTGGTGGAAGACGCCACGGACATCATCCTCAATCTCAAACAGATTCCCCTCAAGATGAACGTGGAGGGACCCAAGACGCTCTATCTCAATATCGACGCACCGGGCGAAGTGACGTCGCGCATGATCCAGGAGGATCCCGACGTCGAGATCCTCGACAAGGATGTCTATCTTGCCACCGTCAGCGAGGGCGGCAAACTGCAAGTGGAAATGCGCGTCAAGAGCGGGCGGGGTTACGTCTCCGCCGAAAAGAATTTCGATGAGGATTTGCCCATTGGTTATATCCCGGTCGACGCGGTGCACTCCCCCATTCGCAAAGTGAACTACACGGTGGAAGCGGCGCGGCTCGGCCAGATGACCGACTACGACAAGCTAACCCTCGACGTGTGGACCAACGGTGCCATTTCGCCCCCGGATGCCGTGGGCCTCGCCGCCAAGCTGCTGAAAGATCACATGACCATCTTCATCAACTTCGAAGAGGAGACGGTGCGCGAGGAAGCGGTTCCGGAAAAAGCGGCGACCGGCCGCAACGAGAACCTGGACCGGTCGGTGGAAGAGTTGGAGCTCTCCGTTCGCTCCTACAATTGCCTCAAGAACGCCAACATCACCACCATCCGCGAGTTGGTGCAGAAGAGCGAGTCGGAGATGCTGAAGACCAAGAACTTCGGCCGCAAGTCGCTGAACGAGATTAAAGAGATTCTGTCATCCATGGGGCTTAGCCTGGGGATGAGGTTCGACGAGAGCGGCAGCCCGGTGATGCCCACCGCCGCTGAGTCTGCCGCCGCCGCGGCAGCGGCTGCCGCCGTACCCGACGCGCCGGATGAGCCGCTCTAGCGGTAAGTTTTCAGTTCTCAGTTCTCAGAAGCGGCGGCTAGTGGCGAGTGGCTAGTGGCTAGTGAAGAAGAAGAGAAATGCGAGTCCGTCTTTTTCTTCACTCGTCGCTAGCCACTCGCCACTAGCCACTGTTTCTGAGAACTGAAGACTGAAAACTGAAGACTGAAAACTGAGAACTAGAACAGAGAGAAGAAGATGCGCCATCGCAATGCCGGTAGGAAGCTGAGCCGAAACACCTCACACCGTCGCGCCCTTATGCGCAATCTGGTGACGTCCCTTATTGTTGATGAGCGGATCGAGACCACGGTAGCCAAGGCGAAGGCGGCGCGCCCGGTGGCGGAGCAGATGATCACCCTGGGCAAGCGCGGGGACCTCCATGCGCGGCGTCAGGCCGCCAGTTACATGCTTACCCCTCCGGCGGTGAAGAAGCTGTTCGACGACGTGGCCAAGCGCTACGCCGACCGCCGCGGCGGGTACACGCGCATCATTCATACCGGCTGGCGCAAGGGCGACGGCGCCGACACCGCGGTGCTCGAACTGGTCGGGACCGAGGTGCTGCAGAAGCTGGCCGAAGCGCGAGCCGAGAAGCTCGAAAAGCGGCGCAAGGCGTCCGAAGAAGCGGCAGAAAAAGAGAAGCAGGCGGGCCCTCCCGACGAGAAGGAAGAGGGCGAGAAGTAGAATTGCCGATTGCCGATTTGAAAGAAGATTTTGGATTTTCGATTTTGGATTTTGGATTGAAGAGGAAAGAGTCCTTGGCTTTTTGTTTGGTTTCCTGAGACTCGAAACCAACGACCAAGGACGCTCTTCTCTTCAATCCAAAATCGAAAATCCAAAATCCAAAATGCTGCCAATCGTCAACTCCCACCAACCCGGTGCCACCAATGCCGGAGGTAATACACCAGGATCCCCAGCGTGGCCCCTATCGTGTCGATGCCGCAGTCGCTGAGCGAGGCAGTGCGTCCCGGGACAAAACTTTGGTGGAACTCGTCGGTGAGCGAGTAAGCGGCGGCGATCGCGACGCACGCCAGGGCACGCCGCGGGCGCCACTCGAAAGGGTGGTCGTTGCGCGACCCGTAGAGCAACATGCCCAGGATGGCATACTCCGTCATGTGGGCGGACTTGCGCATCAGGACGTGCAGCACCTCAAAAGTAGCGGGCGCCACGGTCACATGCAGCACGGCGAGCGTCTGCGTCAGCAGCCACTCGGAAAAGCTGCTGCCGAAGCCTCCCGTCGAGAGATAGAAGATCAGTCCCGCCCAGGCGACGCTGGTCAGTTTCCAGATCACACTGTGGGTCCTGGCGTAGAGAGAAGATTCCAAGGCGGCGTCCTTACTCGAGCCGATAGTTGGGAGCTTCCTTGGTGATGATCACGTCGTGGACGTGGCTTTCGCGCAAGCCGGCGGCGCTGATGCGTACGAAGCGCGCCTGCCGCTGCAATTCCTCGATGGTCGAGCAGCCGCAATAGCCCATGCCTGCCGCGAGCCCGCCCACCAGTTGCTGCACCAGGTCGGCCAGCAGGCCCTTGTAGGGCACTCGGCCTTCGATGCCCTCCGGCACCATTTTGGCGACTTCTTCGTTCGTCTGCGCGTACCGGTCCGAGCCCGAGGCCATGGCGCCGATGGAGCCCATGCCGCGGTAGGCCTTGAAGGTGCGCCCTTGGAAGAGGATGGTCTCGCCCGGGCTCTCCTCCGTGCCGGCGAACAGACCGCCAATCATCACCGCGCTCGCTCCGGCGGCGATGGCCTTGCTCACGTCCCCGGAGAACTTGACCCCGCCGTCGGCGATCACGGGCACGCCGGTGCCGCGGGCGGCACGCGCACACTCAGCGATAGCGGTGATCTGCGGCACCCCGGCCCCCGTCACGATGCGTGTGGTGCAGATGGACCCGGGCCCGATGCCAACCTTGACGCCATCCACACCAAGCTGCAGCAGGTCCGACGCTCCTTCGAAGGTGGCGACGTTGCCGGCCATCAACTCCACTTCGGGGAACTTGTTTTTGATGGTCCGCACGGCTTCCAGCACCCGCGTGGAGTGGCCGTGCGCTGTGTCTACCACCACCACATCCACTTTGGCCTTCACCAGTTCCGTCGCGCGCTCCAGGTAGTCGCCCGTCACCCCCACTCCGGCGCCTACTCTCAGCCGCCCTTGCGCGTCCTTGGCCGCCTTGGGATATCTGATTCGCTTCTGGATGTCCTTCACGGTGATCAGACCCTTGAGGTTGTACTGGTCGTCCACCACCAACAACTTCTCTACCCGGTGCCTGTGCAGGATCTCCTGCGCCTCATCGAGCGTCGTGCCCACCGCCACCGTGATCAGGTTCTCCTTGGTCATTACCGCCTCAACGGGCAGGTCGAGGCGGGTCTCGAAACGCAGGTCGCGGTTGGTGAGAATGCCCACCAGGCGGCCGCCATCGGTCACCGGCACGCCTGAAATCTTGTATTTCCTCATGATCTCCAGCGCGTCGGAGAGCCGATTGCGGGGACCGATGGTAACCGGGTCCACAATCATCCCGCTTTCCGAGCGCTTCACTTTGTCCACCTCGCCCGCCTCCCGGTCGATGGGCATGGTGCGGTGGATCACGCCGATGCCGCCCTGCTGCGCCAGGGCGATCGCCAAGTGCGACTCGGTGACGGTGTCCATCGCCGCGCTGGCGATGGGGATGTTCAACGCGATGTTGCGGGTAAACTTCGTTCGCGTGTCGACTTGCGCCGGCAGGACGGAGGATTTCGCCGGCAGCAGGAGAACGTCGTCAAAAGTCAGGCCTTCCGCGATTGGACTCTCCAGCATGGCACCTCGATGGTCGGCGGGTTGGTCGAGCCACTACACCTAAGACTTATTGTATGGTGCCGTGGTGCTGAACGTCAAGCGGCTGACCGCTCCGCTTTGGTAGTGGTGTCATTTGACGAAAGAATAGAATCCACAGATTACGCAGATTGCTCAGATTGAGAAAACAGCCACAGGCGAGAACTCGGCGATGTCGCAGGCGCAATGAAACACGCGACGTGCTGGTTACTTCGCTGCGCTCAGGATGACATGCCGGGAAACAGGACAGCACCACCGTTTTTATTCGTTCCCCAATGCTCCCCATTCTTCTCCGCGCCTCTGCGTTGGAAGGTCTTTCGCAACAACTTCACACCCTCCAAGGCCCAAGGCTACAGAACTTCCCCCGGAATCTCCAGAATGCGGGCAAGGATCTCCGGAATCTCGAAGACAGCGCGGTTCTCGATGGCAGCCGCGTTGGCACGATAGTGAGCGAAGTGGTCGGGTTCGAGGAGTTGACCTACGGCGGAGACGATCCCGCGGAAGCTGCGCACCACCACCCCTACTCCTGTTTGCCGCACCCATTCCACGTTGAAACGCTCCTGCGGCAAGGTCCAGCGGTTCAGTTCCACGATCACCGGCAGCTTCATGGCCAGCGCCTCGCTGATGCTGCCCGGCCCGGGCTTGCCGATAAAGAAGTCGGCGAGTCGCATATAGAAAGGGACCTCGCGTGTGAAGCCCTCGACGAACACCGGCAGGCGCCACCGGCGTTGTTTCAGTTCCTGCGCCAGGCGTTCATTCTTCCCGCAGATGGCGATGAGCTGCAGGTGGAGTAGGGACTGGTCCAGGCGCTCGACGATGCGGCGCATCACCGCCGCGCCGTGCCCGCCGAAGAGCAGGATGCCGGTGGGTAGCTCCGCTTCGAGGCCCAGACGCCGGCGTTCGGCTACGCAGTCGATAGCGAGGGGATCGTAAAAGCGGGGTTGAAGAATCATTCCCGAGGTTCGAAACACGCGCTCCGGAGCATGGCCCAGTTCGCGAGCCTGCTCGACGGCGCGCTCGGTACCGCAGACCAGGAACTGCTTCTGGCGCTCGATCCAGAAATGGGGCGGATAATCGGCGAGGTCGGTGAGAATGGTCGCGAACGGCCTTCCCGGAAACACCGCCCGATAGCTCTCGCAGAGGGCGCGATTGAAATGGGGAACGAACGAGACCACCATGTCCGGCCGGCCGTCGCGCCACGTGCTTTCGAGCCGGCGCACGATGGGCCGATGGTATAAGCGGATGAAGGCGTGCAGCACCTTCAGGAGCTGTGCGGTGCCCAGCGTCCAGCCTTTTCGGAGCAGGAGATTGTAGGTGTCCTGCATGCGAAGACCGGTGAGCCGCCGCACGATGTCGAGGGGATCGAGCGCCTCCTGAAGGTTCACCAGGCGGACCTGCCAGGGACGCTGCTGCTGCTCCGCTACGCGCTGGAGCGCGGTCGCCGCGCTGCGATGGCCGCCGCCGGCGTCAAAGAAAATGAAGTCAAGTCGCTTCATTCGGCGCCGCCATTATCGCATAATACTGTACTGTGAGACTCCATTCTTCACACCCCCTCACCCGCAGCCCTCTCCCCCAAAAAGAAGGCGTGAAGAAATTAAACACAGAGGCACAGAGACGCAGAGAAGAGAATGAGAAGAACATGAAGATGTGGTTTGTTTCACGGACGTTTCCCATTTTTCTCTGTGCCTCTGCGTTTGAAGCTCTTTCGCAATTTTTTCACAGCTTCAAAGGCGGCGAGGGGAGAAGTTCAGCCGGGGTAGAGCCTATCCCACTTGTTGAGAGCCTCAGAGCAAAAACTCTGTGTTCATTCTCCCCTCGCCCCCTTTTGGGGGAGAGGGTTGGGGAGGGGGCGTTTAGAATGAAATGTCCAGCCCACTAGCCCCTCGGCGTACCGTGCCGATGAGAACATTACGAGGTTTAGTATCGCTTGTTTGTTTACCAAACTTTATCATATCCTTCATCTTCCTGTAACAAGGCTGGCCTACATTGGAGATGATGCGATGCGACCTCCATGTCCACTCGGTCCATTCCGGCAGGTGCACGACTCCCTTTCTCGGCGCCTTCTGCAAGGAGAGCTACAGCTCGCCGCCCGAGGTTTACGCGCGGTTGAAGCGCCAGGGCATGGGCCTGGTAACTCTTACCGACCACGATTCGATCGCTGGGGCCGAGGAACTGCGCCGCTACCCGGACTTCTTCTCCAGCGAAGAGGTCACCTGCACGATGCCCAGCGGCACCATAATTCACGTGAACGTGTACGACGTCGCAGAGCGCCAACACGTAGAACTGCAGCGCCGGCGCCGGGACCTGCCGGCGCTGCTGGCCTACTTGCGTGAGCAGCAGCTTCTCTTCAGCCTCAACCATGTATTTTCCAGCCTTACCGGGCGCCGGCGGGCTGAGGACTTCGACTGGCTGGAGGTCTGCTTTCCCGCCCTCGAGACTGTCAACGGACACCTGCTGACGGCCAACAACAGTTACGCCGCCCGTCTGGCCCGGCAAAGGGGTAAAATAGAGCTTGGAGGCAGCGACGCGCACACTCTGGCCTCCGCCGGCTCCGCCTATACCGAGGTGCCGGGTGCGCGCAACAAGGAGGAGTTTCTCGCCGGCCTGCGATGCGGGAAAGGCCGCGTGCGAGGTGAGTCGGGCAGCTACTGGAAGCTGACGCTCGACGTGCTGTTGGTGACGC
The DNA here is from genome assembly GCA_035315065.1 of Terriglobia bacterium. Lineage (GTDB taxonomy): Bacteria > Acidobacteriota > Terriglobia > UBA7540 > UBA7540 > DATFYM01. The sequence goes on along the minus strand of DATFYM010000055.1, from coordinate 5,770 downwards.
GGGAGTTGATGCGCGAACGACCCTGGGCTCTGCTCCTGGCCCCGCTGGCGGCCGGCATCCCGGTGGCGACGCTGCTCAATTACCTTCAGGAGGTCGCCTTCGCCAGGCGCTGGGGATCTTGGGTCAACCGGGGCGGCGTTGCGGGACGCTCGCGACGGTGGTCCGTCCGGTCAGCCCCGGGAGAGGCAAGTGTATGACAGCGACGCAAGCGGTTTTGGGCTACATCCAGGCGCGCGACCACCGGTTGATGCGCCGCGTCCATCGCTGGCGTGCGCCTCGCTGGATTCGCCGGTGGATGATCGTGGCTACCCGTCTGGGCGACGGCTGGGTATGGTACGCGCTGGCCCTGGGCGTCTTCCTCTTTGGAGGCAGCGGGCGCTTCGTCACTTTGGGCGCCGCCCAAGCGGCCGCTCTGGCGGGCATTCTCATCTTCCGCCTGCTGAAGAAGGCCAGCGGCCGCCGGCGACCTTGCGCCCTCGAACCGCACTGCTGGGCGCATATCCTGCCCCCGGATCAGTTCTCGTTTCCGTCCGGTCACTCCATCACGGCCTTCGCGGTGACCGTTTCGGTCGGACTGTTCCACCCCGAGCTGCTGCCCTTCTTGCTTTTCCTAGCCGTCAGCATTGCCGCCTCGCGCATTATTCTGGGCATGCACTTCCTGAGCGACGTCCTGGCCGGCTCGCTGATCGGGGCGGGCCTGGGTTATGCATCCTTTCTTGTCTTCTCCCTCTGACCGTTGGCAATCGGGCCGGTCTCCCTGTCTTGGTACGCTTCCCATTGGCAGCAGCCATAGCCTACATCGGTGCGGATTACCGCGTTTTACGATAACCAACGTTCGAATCCACCCGTAAGTAGAAGATGGGTTATTGTTGGATAGTATAGTGACCTGGGTCACTGATCCTTGATTGCCAATCTTCCAATACTCAACTCACGAACGTAAGATCGTTTGAATCGAGAGGCGACTGCGGACAGAACGTTCGCAGCACCGCTTCTCCTTCGTTGCTTCCGGCGATTCGGAGCAGGAGCAACTTATGCCAGACTACGAACCTTCCGAAGGATGGGCAGTGTTTCCCTACCCGGCATCACTCGCAAGACGCCCAAGCGATTGCCGGAACATTCGATTCACTCGTAATCCCCAGAAGCGGGATTCGAACCAACGGAAAGGAGATGAGTTAATGCCAGACGAACGAGAGATCTCAATTAAGAAGATGATGGAGGCGTGCGACAAGGACCCGGCTCTCCGGGCCGAGTTGCTCAAGAGCCCTGGCGAAGTAGCAGCCAGGTTCAAAGTGACGTTAAAGGAAGACGAGAAGGCGCAGATCGCGAAGGTCGCCGAGCTGTTCCGCGTGGTAGACGAATTCAAGGCGGGCCGTGTCCACGGGCCTGGCCCGATATACGACGCCGCGGACGTCTGGTGGAAGCGGCAGCTTGTCAGCCACATCATTTACTATCGGCCGATCTACTACAGACTTTTCTACCACATCTACTATTGGATCGGCTATTACTTCGACGTCGGCAGATCTGAAGCGGGCCAAATCGGCCCAATCGCAGCCCAGCTCAGACGGCTGAGATAGCGGGCAGGGGCAGGTAGTTCGATCAACGTTACCTTCCTCTGAAACCACGGACGCATCGGCCGGCAGCCCGGGCTGCCGACCGATGTGCCGCAGGAGGGACGAGATGGCCAACGTACTCTTAACGACCGCGTGCAATCTCCATTGTGCATACTGTTTCGCGCAGGAGAGATTAAAGGGCACTCGCGCCCAAACCATGTCCCTGGGGGATGTAGGAAAGGTGATCGCGTTCTTGAAGCGATCCGACCATCCTATTTTTCGCGCCATGGGGGGGGAGCCCACGCTCCATCCGCAGTTTCCCCGCATCATCCAACTGGCGCTTGAGGAGGACATGCGCGTCGACGTCCTGAGTAACGCTACCTGGCCCGACAGTTATAACACCCTGTTCAACCGCATCCCGCCCCGGCGGTTGTTTTTCCTGCTCAATATCGACCACCCCGACAATTATCCGCCCAAGTTGTGGGAACGAATCCAGCGCAACACCGCAGCCGTCGCAGGGCGCGGGAATGTCACTCTCAGTTTCAACATCTTTGAAGCCAAGCCCCGATACGAGTACGTTCTGGAGCTGATCAAGAAGCACCGCATCGATAAGGTGCGCATGAGCTTCTCCCTGCCAGTCTTGGGCGCAGAAAACAGGTGTTTGAAGCTGGAAGATTGCAGGAGGATGGGGCCTTTCGTCATAGAGTTTGTGAGGCAGGCGGGGCAACTGGGCGTCGAGGTCAGGATGGACAACGCGGTTCCGCTCTGCATCTTTAACTATGAGCAGGCCGGGGAGTTGCTGATGAAGGGGGTCTTGGATTTCAAACGCAACGCGCGGTGCGAACCCATTGTGGACATCGGCCCCGATCTCAGAGTCTGGTGTTGCTTCTGCCTCTCCAAGCTGTGGAATCGACATCTGGACGAGTTTCAAAACCTGCAGGAAGTCCAGGCGTACTATCGCAGGGCCATGAGCCTCTATCAGGGCCGGCTCTACCCGATGGACGAGTGCCAGGAATGCCAGTACCGGAAACTCTGGGGATGTCAGGGCGGATGCCTTAGTTACACCATTCTGAGGCACGGCGAGTTGGCGCTCGAACCCGCACCCGCACCACAGCCGGGCGATGGCTGGCAACCGGAGGCGGTTCTTGGCCTCTCTCCGGAAGTGGAAGTTCAGCACTATGACATGCCGAGAGATTCTTACACCGTTTATCACCGAGGTTCGGGACTGGAAATGGAAGTAGACGCCTCCTTCCAACCGCTCCTGTCCCTGCTTAACGGGAAGTACTCGGCCCAGCAAGTCGCCGATCAATTTGCCGAGAGCAACCGGAATCCGGAGGTCGAGGGTCCCGTGGCGGACTTCGCGGCGAGAGCCCTCAAAGAGGGCGCCAAGGACCTGCTGTTGGGCCTGTTGCACCAGGGGTTCGTGGTAGAGCGTGAGGCCTGACTACAAGATCGCGGGCCAGAAACACAGTAGTTTACCTACTGGCACGATCTTGGCATTGGTGCGACACAGAAGGCTGGCAAAAACAACGCCTGTTACCTTGGCGACCGTGCCCGGGTTACGCTGCAAGATAAACTATTGAAAATGTGGGGCCACGCTCTCTAGCGTGCCTCTCGCCTCGTCCTTTCTCCAGTCGATCGCACTGATGTTGTCAATCGTCTAAATATCCTATTGACAAATCCCTCTGAATTACCTTAAGCTGTGTGTATCGCTCGGTCCGTTGTGAGTCTTTCCGACAGGCCCCGAGAAGAAGGAGGAGTTTTTACGCTACGCTTGTCACCGGCTCGAACGGAAACTTTCCTGGCGCCCAACCGTTGGCCAGGCTCCTGGGTGGTAGTGATGGCAGGCAGGGACGGCAATCATCTTAATACTCGCTCCCGTGTTCGCCCTTTTGGTGGGAGATGGTCAGGGCGCGCGTGTCGATTTTGGCCCTGCAGGCAGTCAGCAGAAGGGACGGGCCATCGATTTTTGCCGGACCGGACCCAAATTGTTTTGATAACAATAGAGATCTTGGGTTAGGTTTTCCGGTACGAACCCAAATAGCCACCATGTTGATGAAAACAAACCGGTTGCTTTGCATGAGCCACCATGTGATTGAAAACTATGATGGTTAATGAATACAAGAGGTCCAAAGCAGAAAGCAGTAAGCAGAAGGCGGTTTCCTTTCTAGGTGCTGGTGCAAATCGCGTAGAAGGGCGGTCAGCGGAAGGGGAAGGATCATCGATTTTGCCGGGCCGAGCCCAAATTGTATTGATAACAATAGAGATCTAGGGTTAGGTTTTTCGATACGAACCCAAATAGCCTCCATGTTGATGAAAACAAGCTGGTTGTTTTGCAATTAGCCACCATGTGATTGAAAAATATGGATGTTAGTGAATATTGCCGGAAAGTTGCCAGTCTTCAGTTGTCAGTTCTCAGTAAGAGGCCGCCATCAACCGCCAGTTTGGGCGGACAGGAGAGAAATGCCAAGTGGGAGGACTGGGTGTTGGAGACTAAAAACTGAAAACTGAAAACTGAGAATTGTGTAAGGGATGATCGTCAATTTTGACGGACCGAACCCAAATTGTATTGATAACAATAGGGATCTTGGGTTGGGTTTTCGGACCGAACCCAAATAGCCACCATGTTGATGAAAATAAAATGGTTATCTTAGCTAAAACCATCATGTGATTGAAAACTATGGTAGTTAAGTAGGGCACCGATACCATCAGAGATCACGTCGTATTTCGACCTGGCTCGACCTGGGAGCGAGGGCGTGTTCATTCCATTCGGAGGGGACTTTACTCCCAGTCCCGGCCTCGATCGAGGTTGCGGTCTGAGCGCGCGAGACGCCCGCACCCCAGCCTACGGCGCTTCACGTTTGACACGAGCCGTGGCCTACACTACGATTGGAGGTCAACGTATCGGAGAGGGGCACGGCCATGCAGCTTGACACTTTAATTCAGGGCGGTACCATCGTCACCGCGGTCGATACTTACGCTTCCGACATTGGGATCGCTGGCGGGCGCATCACTGCCATCGCTCAAGACCTGCCCCGGGAGTCGGCCCGCCAAGTGCTTTCCGCCGCGGGCTCTTACGTCATCCCCGGCGGTATCGACGTCCACACCCACCTCGACATGCCCTTCGGCGGCACGATGAGCGCCGACGACTTCGAGACCGGCACGATTGCCGCGGCCTTCGGGGGTACGACGACGCTGATCGATTTCGCCATCCAGTATAAAGGCCAGACGCTGCGCACCGCCTTTGACACCTGGATGAAAAAGGCCGAGGGCAAGGCCGCCATCGACTACGCTTTCCACTGCATCATCACCGACCTGCCCGACGCGCGACTGGAGGAAATGGACGCTCTGGTGCGCGACGGCGTGGCCAGTTTCAAGCTGTTCATGGCCTATCCCGGCGTCTTCATGCTGGACGACGCTAACATCTTCCGCGCCTTCAGCCAAGCGGCCAAGAACGGCGCGCTGGTCTGCATGCACGCCGAGAACGGCGGCGCCATTGACGTGATCGTGAAGCGCGCGCTGGCCGAAGGAAAGACCGCTCCCAAATACCACGCGCTGACGCGGCCCACCACCGCCGAGGCGGAGGCCGTGGGGCGCGCCATTGCGCTGGCGGAGATGGCGGGCGCACCGGTTTACATCGTGCACCTGAGTTGCAACGACGCGCTGGAGCGCGTGCGCGAGGCGCGGGACCGCGGCCTGCCCGTCTACGCCGAGACCTGCCCGCAGTACCTTTACCTTTCGCTCGACAACTTCGACGTGCCCGGCTTCGAGGGCGCCAAGTATGTCTTCACGCCACCGCTGCGAGAGAAGTGGCACCAGGAGAAGCTGTGGTCCGGCCTGGCGCACGATCAGTTGCAGGTGGTCTCCACCGACCACTGCCCGTTCTGCTACAAGGAACAGAAGGAGCTCGGCCTCAACGACTTCACCAAGATTCCCAACGGCGGCCCGGGCATCGAGAACCGCCTGAGCCTGGTCTACACGGGCGGCGTCGGCGGCGGTCGATTCTCGGTGAACCGCTTCGTGGAGATCGTGTCGACCACGCCGGCGAAACTCTTCGGGCTCTTTCCGCGCAAGGGGACTATCGTAGTAGGCTCTGACGCTGATCTCGTGATTTTCGATCCGAATAAGGAAGAGACGATCAGCGCCAAGACTCACCACATGCGCGTGGATTACTCGATGTTCGAGGGCATCCACGTGAAGGGCTTGCCGCGCCAGGTGCT
>DATFYM010000054.1:0-35338 GCA_035315065.1 Terriglobia bacterium | reverse complement strand
TGCGACGCGACGATCCCATAGACCGTCTCGCCTTGCGCCAGGAGCGGAGTGGACCGAATCGAGAAAGAGAGGGCAAGGACGGCGAGTGCGACGAAGAAACGATGAACGATGAGTGATGAATGATGAACGGAGAATGTCCGTCGTCCGTGGTCCTTTGCCAGTTGCCAGAGACCTCGTCCGACCCGGATGGCCATATCATTCTGCCCTTGACTAATCGGCTCCGCCAAGTTTTCCACTCTACCTTTCCCGCGCCTGCAAAAGCTTAACAGGAATCACCGGGCTATTCTATCCCAATTCAGCAGTCGTTCGAGGTCAGACAAACGAACGAGTTTTTCCGGCCAACCAGCATCTATCCTCAACATAACAATGGCCCCGTCGCTGAATATTTCGATCGCCCCAAAATCACCAATCTTATTGAAAACAAGCAGGTTGTCGATTGCATTTCGTTTATCGCCTTTAGTTTCAAGCGCTTAACCCATGGTTGTCTCGAATCGATACAATTCGGGAGCGAATCCGGCAATCGGCGAATCATCACGGTCTTCTTCATCTCGTTTCCGGCCCTTGGGTTCTGCTGCAAGCGACCTTGTCGCCGGTTTTGCCGGTGGCTCTGTCGCCGCCCTTGCGCTTCCCAACCGTTGCGATGGCTATTAGCTACAACCGGAAGCCGTATCCTTGCCTCGCCTACTACTCTAGCGTCTCCTGTGTCGTTTTTCAAGCTAATTCTTCAGTACCCTATGCTTGGCTTCGGGCCGCGGTGCTAACCCTGGGATCAGATGGCCCCAAAAAAACACAAAAACTATAATTTGCCTGCGTTCTCCCAGGGCTTGCGCCCTCATATGCGTTAACCTAAAGAAGAAGTGCTTCTAAGGGCGCAGTCACTCGGGCCGAATCAGCAATCCCCGGCACGACTCAAATCAGTAAACACGGAGGACCTACTTCCGAGCAATACCTTTGCGACTCTAGCCTGGTCGGTGGTGATAAGGGGATTTCCCAACGCTTATCCGGCACGGTCGGCACCTATTGGCTCGCCCTGCCGGAGCCTGGTAACCTAACCGCAAATGCCAGCGAAACCGCGGGCCTCTATCTCCCACGCCCGCGGTGATGGGTTGGACTTCGCGCGGCGTTTGCGCGCTTGGCTGAAGAAGAAGATTCCCCTTTTCCAGGACTTCGTCAGCCGGCATTGCGCACGGAAGCGCTTAGGTGTATGTTTGCCTGTGCAACCGGGTGGCAGCATGCGAACCAGGCTGATGCTGGCCGGCGGGCTGAGGAGTCGTTGTGAACGGCGCGGGTTACGATCGGACGTTGAGCGGTCATTACGTGACAAAGTCCAAGCGGCTGTTCGAAGGCTCTCATTTATCCATCACGCAGTTAAAAGGAGGTCTAACCTACCATGAAGGCGTATCCCATGACACGACGTGATTTTGTTCGCCTGGGTGCTGGTGCCGTGGCCGCGGGCTTTGCAGCGAAGAACGTTACGATCTTGGAACCGAGAACCCTCGGGGCTTCGCGGGCGCCGGCGCCTTCCGATACCGTGCGATTCGGCAGCATCGGCACGGGAACAGAAGGTTGTGATTTGCTCAGGGCCACGCGTGCAGTCCCCGGAATCGAATGCGTCGCTGCGGCTGACCTTTACAACACCCGGCACGAGTCGGCTAAAGAAATACTTGGAAGGAACATCGACACCACCAGGGAATATCGGCGCCTCCTCGACCGCAAGGACATCGATGCGGTGATTGTTGCGACGCCGGACCACTGGCACCGCCGCTTGGTGGTGGAAGCAGCGCAGGCGGGCAAAGATGTCTACTGTGAAAAGCCGATGTCGCACACCGTCGAGGACGGGTTCGCCATGATTGATGCGGTTCAGAAAAACAACCGCATCTGCCAGATCGGCAGCCAGCGCGTGAGTTCGATTCTCTACGCGAAGGCCAAGGAGATCTGGGACTCGGGCAGGTTGGGCACGGTGGATACCATTGAGGCGGTCTGGGACCGCAATACCGACAGCGGCGCCTGGGTCTACCCGATTCCCCCTGACGCCAGCGAGACTACCATTGACTGGAACACCTGGCTAGGCGATGCACCGAAGCGGCCCTTCGATGGACGACGATTCGTTTCCTGGCGGTGTTACAAGGACTACGGCGCCGGTTTGCCCGGCGACCTGTTCGTGCACCTGATCTCCGGCATTCACTTCATCACCGGAATCAATGCGCCGGCTATCCGCGGCTTCTCTACCGGCGGGATCTACCACTACAAAGACGGCCGCGAATTTGGGGATTTGCAGTGGACCACGTACGACTACCCGAACTTCCAGGTGGTGGTACGCTGCAACCAGAACAACAAGTATGAGGACCAACTTTTTGCGTTCTACGGCAAGAAGGGCACGATGTTCATTCGCGGCGAAGGAGCCCCCGCCGCTCTGGGGGCAGGAGCGTCGCTGGCCTTCCGGCCGGAACCGCCGTATGAGGGACCCGAGGGCTACTCCATTGGCGCCTGGCCCGAGAAGCAACGCGCGGAGTACTTCGCCGAGTATGCGAGGGAGCATCCCGGCCCGAAAGTTGGTGAGTTCAAGGTGGAGGCGGAGGAGGAGGTGTATGCTGCACCTCCTGGGTATAGCGACATGGTTGATCACCTGGCAAACTTCTTCCAGGCGGTGAGAACGCGCAAGCCGGTGGTGGAAAACGAAGTCTTCGGAAACAACGCTGCCCTCACCGGCTGTCACCTATCGAATTACTCGTACTTCAACAAGACGGCTGCGGTTTGGGACGCGGCCACCAACAGCATCAAGAGCGCTTAGCGCTGGTTCCGGCGATCGCGATGGAGTTTGGGATGACCTTCCGGGGCACCCCATCACTCCCGGCGACTCTCCCCACCAGGCGTGAGAGAAGAACGTGACTCGAGCAAACCCTAAGGAGACATGACTCCAATGACGAAACGACGAGATTTTCTACGCAACGCTGCCGTGGGTTTGACGGCTGCCGCTGTGGGGGCGCGCGCCCCCAAGTTGCTCTTTGCGAATCCCTATGGCAAGCCGGTCGGACTCCAACTATACACCGTTCGCGATCAGCTTGACCAAGACGTGGCTGGAACGATCAAGCAGTTGGGGGCGATCGGTTACCAGGACGCGGAGATCTACTCGCTCTATGGCAAGACCCCGGCGGAGTTCACGAACATCCTCAAGGACAACGGCCTCACGGCGTCGAGCGGCCACTACATGTTGCCCGATGTGAAGACCAACTGGCAGAAACACATCGACGACGCCAAGGCTCTGGGACTCCAGTACATGGTGCATGCCATCCTCCAGCCCGAGGACCGGAAATCGTTTGACGATTACAAGCGTTTGGCGGAACTTTTCAACAAGGCCGCAGAACAGACTCACAAGGCCGGCATCCAATTCTGTTATCACAATCACAATTTCGAGTTCAAGAAGTACGGGGACACTACTGCCTACGACTACCTTCTCAAGGCGCTCGATCCGAAGCTGGTGAAATTCGAGATGGATTGTTTCTGGGTGACGCACGCCGGCCAGGATCCGGTGGCCTACTTCCGGAAGCACCCGGGCCGCTTCCCGCTTCTGCACATCAAGGACCTCAAGGACAACCCCGCCCCCACGCAGGAGTTTGACGCCAAGATGGGTTTGTTTGCACCCGTGGGCAGTGGCACCATCGACTGGAAGCGCATTTTCGCGGCTGCCCCGACGGGCGGCATGAAGCACTACTATGTCGAGCAGGACTACTGCGAACAGCCTCCGCTTGAGGCCGTGAAGATGAGCTACGACTATTTGCATAAGCTGGAGGTGTAGAGACCCTTCCAGAGCCTTACGGCAGTAGGGTGTGACTTCCAGCGTTTCCTTGTCGAATCAAAGGCGTCGATCTGTTCCTGGGCGCTCAGTAACTCGCGGGGCGCAAAGCAGCCCTTGTACGCATCGAGGGTGAGGCCGCGCTGGTTCGCCAACTTGACCTTCAGCGTGTGGGACTTGCCGTCCGGTTTGACGTCGGTCGGCGAGTAAGCCAGCGTGTGATAGACGGCCGGTGGCGCTGAGACGACACTGAGCCCGACGGCAAGGTCATTGGTATTGCGGATCGCGTCGCCACCCGTCGCCCACGCTAATGCTAATCCTCCCGGAACATCCGACGCCGCGTCGCGTAGCTGTTGATAACACAGCCCTTCCCACAAGCAATCGGCGAGTAGTTCCCCCCTGACGGCGCAGGTTCACGGCACGACCACGGTGTCTCGGATCGTACCCTGAGGCAGGCCGCGCAGCCCGTCTTCCCGACGGTCTTCCAAGATGAGGGCAATGGCTTCCGCCAGGTTTTTGCGGCACTCTTCGCGGGTACGGCCCTGGCCGTTTGCGCCCGGAATTTCCGGACAGTACGCAATGAACCAATCGCCGTCATCTTCAATAATAGCTGTGAATTGGTTATGCACCGCTTCCCTCATTCCACGCGGTCAGCTCATCGCTCTGTGAGCACAGCGTAGTATACTTGCACGCGAGGTTCCTAGGAAGGGTGAATCATGAGCCGGACCACCGAGCGCTGGCTGAAATACCTCGTTGCCGTGCTTTTGGGCAACGGGTTGTATTTCAGCCTGTCGCGTTACCTGCCGCCGGCGGCTCGCCAGGCAGCCAACGGGTTCAATCTCGGCACGTTGGTCGACCTTTGGTTCTGCGTGGCCGTGTACGGCCTCCTGGAGCTGGGGACCTTCCTCAGTCATCGCGGGCGCAAGAGACCTCCCTGAAGCAGTGGCGAGAAGAGAATGATGAATGCTGAACGATGAATGATGAACAAAAGACAGGCACTGGCCGTTTTTTCCGCTCAGCATTCATCATTCATCATTCTCTTCTCTGGCCACTAACCACTAACCTTTGATCACCCCGATCGGTTTGAGCCGCGCCACGCGCCTGGCCAAGCCGGCGTTGTGCACAACGTCGATCACTTCGTCCACGTCCTTGTAAGCCTCAGGGATTTCCTCGGTGATGCCGTCGCGCGTCTCGGCGCGCACCATGATACCTTGCTCTTCCAGGCGCTCGCGGGCGTTGGCGGCGTAGGCGGACTTCTTGGCGGCGGTGCGGCTCATCACGCGGCCGGCGCCATGGCACGTCGTGCCGAAAGTCTCCCGTAACGACCCCTCAGCGCCCACCAGCACGTAGGACGAGGTGCCCATCGACCCCGGGATCAGCACCGGTTGGCCTACATCCTTGTACGGTTCCGGCACCTCGGGGCGGCTGGAGGGAAAGGCGCGCGTAGCGCCCTTGCGGTGTACCATCACCTTGCGCTCGCGCCCACCCACTGCGTGGCGCTCCAGCTTGGCGATGTTGTGGCACACGTCGTAGACCACCCGCAGGTCCTCTTTCTCGCCGAAAATGCGCTGGAAGGCGCGCCGCGTAGCCTCGGTCATGCCCTGACGATTGGCCCAGGCGAAATTCGCGGCGGCGCGCATCGCGCCCAGATACTCCTGGCCTTCCTTGGAGTGGACCGGGACGCAGGCAAGCTGGCGGTCCGGCACGTCGATGCCGTAGCGCCGCATGGCGTCGCCCATGTCGCGCAGGTAATCGGTACACACCTGGTGGCCAAGGCCGCGGGACCCGGAGTGGATCAGCACCACCACTTCGTTCGGGTAGAGGCCCAGCGCCGCGGCGATCTCGGGCTCGAAAACGCGCTCGACGTACTGGACCTCCAGGAAATGGTTGCCGCTGCCTAGCGTGCCGATCTGAGGCAGGCCGCGTGTCTTGGCACGATCGCTGACGGCCGAGGCGTCGGCGCCGTCAATCGTCCCGCTCTCCTCGCAGCAGGTAAGATCCTCGGGGCGGCCGCGCCCCTGCTCCACCATCCAGGCGGCCCCTTCGGTAAGCACGCGATCGAGATCTTTGTGGGAAAGGCGGATGTCGCTCTTGGAGCCCGCGCCCGAGGGGATGTCGCGGAAAAGCTGGTTCACCAGATCGCGGATCTTGGGACGGACCTCGTCGACGCCCAGGGTGCTCGCCAGCAGGCGGACTCCGCAATTGATGTCGAAGCCGACCCCACCCGGCGAGATCACCCCGCCTTCATCGGGCGCCGTGGCGGCCACGCCTCCGATGGGGAACCCGTATCCCTGGTGGATGTCGGGCATGGCTAGCGACCGGCCCACGATCCCCGGCAGCATGGCCACGTTAATCGCCTGTTCGAGCGAGAGGTCCTTGCGCAAGTCCTGCAGCAGGTGCTCGTTGGTGAACACCAGGGCATCGGTCAGCATGCCGGGCCTGGTGCCCCGAGGTACCAGCCAACGGTAGTCGTCGAGCTTCTGGAGTTCGTTTATTTCAATCGGCATAGAAGAGAATGATGAATTATGAATCATATGAATTATGAATGATGAATGAAGACAGGGGAAAAAATGATGAATGATGAACGATGAACGATGAACAAAGATAAGAAATCCTAGTAATCATCACCTTTTCTCCTCTCATCGTTCATCATTCATCGTTCATCATTCATAATTCATCATTCTCTTCACTCTTCCAATTGCTGGGCCAGGTAGTTCTGAAGGCCGACTGCTTCGATGATGTTGAGTTGGGTGTCGAGGAAATCCACGTGCCCTTCCTCGTCGGCCAGGATCGCCTGGAGGATGTCCGCCGAGGCTTGATCGCCCGCCTCGCGGCAGGTGGCGATTGCCGCGTTGTACTCGGCGACGGCGTTCTTCTCCAGGTCAAGGTCGTTCTGAAGCTGCTCTATCACGTCCCTGCCCACCTTCAGCTTGGGCATATCGTTCAAGTTGGGTGTGCCTTCCAGGAAAAGGATGCGCTCAATGAGCGTCTCGGCGTGCTTCATCTCGCCGATCGATTCCTTCTTAGTATGCTGGCTGAGACGCTTGTAGCCCCAGTTCTCGCACATCTCGGCGTGGACCATATACTGGCTGATCGCGCCCAGTTCCTCCTTGAGCATTTTGGCCAGCACGTCCAGGACTTCGGGTTTACCCTTCATTGTTGTCCTCTCCCTAGCAGATTTCTAGTTTCTAACAGTGGTTCTCAGTTTTCAGTTCTCAGTTTTCAGTGCCCGGTGTTCAGCCGGAAAAGACCAAACCCACGATGAGGCCCGGCGGGTCGGGAACTGAGGACTGAGGACTGAAAACTGAAAACTGAGAACCGTGTTCAAGGATCAGGCGTTACGCACACTACCGTGGTCCGGCCGTGAGCTTGGCGTCCTCCTCCTTTTCGCGCAGATGGGCGATGAGCCTGCGGACGCTGTTCGCCAGTGCCACTACCTCGCCGTCGCCCTCGACGTCAAACTCAATTTCATAGTTGCCGGCAGCGGCGTGATCCACGGCTTCTTTGAGATTAAGCAGCGGCTTCACCACCTGACGCGGCAGGATAAAGCTCGCGGCCACGCTCAGCATCAAGGTCAGGAAGGAGACGATCCCTAGCACCCACTCGGCGCGCCAGACCAGGCGGCGAGCGTCTTCGTGGTCGCGCTGAACCCGGTTCCAACTGCGGTTCTCGAGATCCTTCGAGAGCTTTAACAGGTCGGTGCTGGACCCGCGCAACTCGGTGGTAGCCTGCCGCAGTGCAGGGTCCTCCGCCTCCAGCCGGATTGTGATTTCCGCGTCGAACGAGTCAAGTTGGTTGCGGATCTCCTGCATCAGGTGGGCGCGGCTATGGCGGCCGGCGCTCCGCAGGAGCTCGGCCAATTGCTTCTGATAGGTCCCGACCACCGATTGCACGCGCTCGGCCGGCGCCTCGGCAGGCTCTTCCATGCGAGAGACGGCTTCGTTGAATTGGGTGCGGTAGACCTTCACGTCGTTGAGCATCTTCTCGGTGGTGGGCGACTCGGCAGGCTGGAGCTCGCGGCAACCGGCGATGGTCTGCTCCAGGTTCGCCAGCGCGACTTGGTTGGCGGTGAGGTCGTCTTGATCGTGAAGAAGGAAATAGTTGCGTTCGGCGCGGCGCGCTTCCAGCATCTCCGTCGAGGCCTCGCTGGCCAGGCTGGCCACCGGCGCGTCCACGCTAACGATCCGGTCCACGATCCAACTCATCGCGAAGAGGTAGTAGACGGCGAGGAAAATGACGGGGACGAGGATCATCCGCACAACGGCAAGGCTATAGGCCACCCGGCGACGCAAGGAAGCACTGCGGGCAAAGACTCGGAAAGGCTTGCGAACTCGCCAAGCCTTGAGTCCCACCCCTCCCAACGAAAGGTTAATCACACCACGACGCGCCACAGAGCTTTGCCGATCCCTTTCTCAGTACCTTCTGGCGTCGCATATTACCCCAAAACGAGCTGGAGAGTGAAGGAAATTCTCGCGTGGCAGCGAAAACCCATTATTAATCATTGCGTTACGAGTTGGCCCTTCCGGACCTCGATTTTACCCCGGAGCCCGCCGCGGCGAAACTTTCCCTGACCTATGCGCGTATACTGGAGTGAGAGCGAGGGAGGTCAACATGTACTGCCCGAGATGCGGAAAAGCCTATCAGGAAGACGTGAATTTCTGCTGCCAGTGCGGAGCCGCGATGAACGTCTCGTCGCCTTGCTGGTCGAACAAGAAGCTGCATCGCTCCCGTCGCGACCGGAAGATCGCGGGGGTCTGCGGTGGCTTTGCCGAATACCTTGAGATCGACTCCACGTTGGTCCGGGTGGTGTGGCTGATGTCGGCGTTCTTTGTGCCATGGGGTTTTCTCGGCTACTTCATCGCCTGGATCGTGATGCCGGATGAGCCGAAGTGTGTGCCGGCTACCGCCTGCTCGGCCTCGGCCGAACCCGCGCCCAGCCGCTGAAAGAGCGGAGTCATTCATAACGCAGGGCCGCCATCGGGTCCACCTTGGTAGCCCGGCGCGCCGGAATGTAGTTGGCGAGCAGCGCGACACCTGTCAGTAGCAGCGCGGCTCCTCCCAACGCCAGAGGATCGGTCGGGCGCACGGAGAAGAGCAGGCTGCCCATCAAACGCGTCAAGACGAGCGCGCCCAGTAGTCCGACCCCGAGTCCCGCCATGATCAGCGACATGCCCTGCCCGATCACCAACCCCAGCACCTGAGCCGGGCGCGCCCCCAGCGCCATGCGCAATCCGATTTCCTGCTGGCGTTGCGTCACCCAGTAGGCGGTGACCCCGTAAATACCGACGGAGGCTAGAACGAGAGCCAAACCGGAGAAGACGGCCAGCAGCACCAGGGCCAGCCGGCGGCGGGCCACGGAGTCCGCCATCAGCTCGGTCATGGTGCGGACCCGGTAGACCGGCTGCTCCGCATCCACGGCGAGCACCTCCTTCTCGACGGTCGTCGCCATGCTCATCGGTTCGCCGGAGGTGTGGATGGCCAGCCCCATCGATGAGGATGTAAAAGGTCCTTGCGCCTCCGGCCAGTAAACCTCGACCCGGGAACGCGCTTCCAAGGTTCGATTTCGCACTTGCCTCACCACGCCGACGATGGTCATCCATGGGAGTGGGTGCTGCGGGTCGCCGGGGTAAATCCGTTTGCCGACAGGATCTTCGTGCGGCCAGTAAGTCTGGGCCAGTGTCTCATCCACGATCGCCACCGGGGGCGAGGATGCCGAGTCGTCGTCGCTGAAGTCTCGGCCCCGGATCAGCGGGATACCCATGGCCTTGAAATAGCCGGGGGTCACAAGCCGCTGGTCGGCCTCCGGAGTGGTGTCTTCCAGGGGCACCTCTTTGGTGTCCACCGTCGTGGTTCCCGAGAAATTGCCGGTGAGGGGCAGCGCCGAAACCGCGCCGGCAGCGTCGACTCCGGGCAGGACTTGAATGCGACCCAGCAGGTCCCGATAGAAGCTGCTAATCTGTTCCGGCTTGCTGTACTTCGCGTCGGGAAGCGCAATCCGCATGGTCAGCACGCCCTCCGGGCGGAACCCGGGATCCACTTGCAGGATTCGCACGAAACTCCGCACCAGCAGTCCAGCGCCCGCGAGGAGGATCAGGGAGAGCGCCGCCTCGCCCGCCACCAGCAACCGCCGGAGTTGATTCACCGGGGCGCCGGCGGTGCTGCGGCTGCCGCCCTTCAGGGCGTCGTAGGCCCCTCGGCTTGCCGCCCCCAGCACCGGCGCCAACCCGAACAGAATCCCCGTCGCCAGCGCTACGACAAGCGTGAAAGTGAGCACCCAGCCATCGATCCTGGCGTCGATCGCTCGGGGCAGGGCGGTGGCGCCGAGCGTGACCAATCCCCGCAGGACCCAAGGTGCGATGGCAAGGCCGGCGACGGCGCCCAATAGCGCCAGGAGTATGCTCTCGGTGAGCAACTGCCGAGCCAGACGGCCTGGACTTGCTCCTAGGGCGATGCGGATGGACGTCTCTTTCTGGCGTCCGACGGACCGCACCAGCAGCAGGTTGGCCACGTTGGCGCAGGCAATCAGCAGGACCCGCGCGACGGCCGCCATCAACACCCATAGCGACGCCCGGCTTTCACCCACGGTTTCGTCCAGAAGGGAATGCAGGATGATCGCGAACCCGTACTTCTTATACGGATACTTGGGGTTCTGCTCCACCATCGTCTTGCCCACCCGGTCCATGTCGTCCCTCACCTGGGCCAGGGAAAGACCGGGCCTCAGGCGTGCCAGCAACTCGTAGCCGTGGTTGCCACGATTGTCGGGGGCGAGGTCAGCGGGCGCGAAGGCCAGGGGAGTCCACATCTCGGCTTGGGAAGGGTAATCGAATCCCGGCGGCATCACGCCCACGATGGTATAGGGCAGGTTGTTGACGCGGATTCCCCTACCGATCACGCTCGGGTCGCCGCCGTAGGCCCGCTGCCACAATCCGTAGGCGAGAAGCACCTCGCGATCGTGGCCGGGCTGCCCTTCCTCGGGCAGGAACGTCCGACCCAAGCGGGCCTGCGCACCCAGGAGGGGGAAAAAGCTGGGAGTAACGTCCTCTCCCGGGATGCGTTCCGGCGTGCCTTTCACGCCGATGTTGAAGGCGTCGTCGGTCATGAGGGTCACGTCGGCGAAACTCTGGTTCAGCACCTGAACGTCGCGGAATTCGGGAACCGAGACCGCGTTCTCATCGTTGGGCAGGCCGATGCCGGTGAAGCGCATCCAGACCTTCACCAAACGTTCCGGTTGGGGGTAGGGAAGCGGCCGGAACAGCACGGCGTTCAAGACGCTGAAGATGGCCGTATTGGCGCCGATGCCGAGCGCCAGCGTCAGCACCGCCACAGCGGTGAAGGCGGGGTTTTTCGCCAGCATTCGCAGTCCGTAATGCATGTCCTGCCAGAGATTGCCCATAAGCTCCCCTTCAACTAGTTCGGCCCCGATCAGAAGAATAGGCTTTACCGTTCCGGTCGATTGGTGCAACCACCGTGCCAGAGCTTCACCTAGGGGCTAAGTCATAGCTGCAGCAAGGCCTAACGAACGAATCGTCAAACGGCCGTGGCCTCACGGTGTCCGTTTCTGCGACTTCAGTGTCCGAGCCCGAACAAGGACCGTCAGGATTGAAGGACCTGTCGGTCGCCAGTTGCAGCCATCGGCCTCCCGGGCGGCCTTTCTTCCGTTCATCATTCATAATTCATCATTCTTTTCCTTTCCCTCCCACCAGCGGCCGGAGTAGAGCTTCTCGTGCAGGCGCAGTAAGGCGGGGTTGGGCGGCGCGTGCGGGTCCGGGAAGCCGTTCCGGTCCAGCCCGTACCGCACCTGCTCCACGAAATCCGGCCGCCCCAGCCGGTACACCCGCTTGCGCAGCTTGCTTTCCAGGGCTTGGGCCACCGTGGGCACCGGCGACGGCACGCCATTGAGCACGTCCTGGATCCACCGCTTCGCTGTCCAGTACCGCTTCCGCTGCACCCAGTACACCATCCCAATCCGGAGCCTGGGATCCCTGATCCGAAACAGCAATCGGGCGCGTGACAGTCGCCTGGAATCTTTTCTAAATAAGGGAGATTCCGGTTTGGGCCCCAAAACCCCCGTCCGCCACGCCAGGCACCAAACCTGCGCCGTCACCCGCTCCACCTGCTTCGCTCCCACCGAGTCTCTTTCCACGTTGAAGGCGACGGTCGTTTCGGATCGAATCTGGGAGTAGAGGGCGGCGGCGGAATGGTACCCGGCGGCCTCCAGCTTTTCCGGGAGCTGCTCGGCATAGCGGCCGTTCTTCAGGCCGTTCAGGGACCCGCGCGCCTTGCCTTCCGGCGTGCGCGGGCCGGTACACTTCTGGGCGTTGCGGCGATTAGCGGCCAGGAACGCCTCAGTTCGAGTTGGTGACTTACGCAGCATGAACCTCCTTATCCGTCGCCCAGCGGTTGGAACTTGCCTCAAGCCATGGGCCTGCGGGCGGATTTGAAGCACCTCCAAGTCAGTATTCTATGTTATCAATAAGTATTTGTCAAGAGGATTATTAAGGTGGGATGGCTGTCAGCCTTTTGCAGGAATCTGAAAGGGAAGAACTGGAGGCACTGGTTGAATTGAGCGAGCAATTGTCGCTCGGGCGCGGCGAGGCATTGCAAATTCTAGGCAAGCGGCCGTAATGATCGTTACGGAAGAACTGTCCCGCGCAGTTCGGTCCCGCTCTGCAGGATGGTGCGCGATGCCAATACTGTCTGTCTGGCCGGCAGCCGTTTTCCTGCAAGCCAACTTACAATCGGAGTCCAGAACGTAGGAGGGCGTGCTGCCTGAGTCGCCGCGGGCCTACGCTTAGAAAAGCTTGAACTCGGTCTCCACCGTCACACGTACAGGCACCGGCTTTCCATTGCGTGTGGCTGGCTGGAACTTCCAGGTGCGAACAGTACGGAGGGCGCTCTGATCCAAGCCTGGATCCAGCGCTTTCACCACCCGCGCCTCGGTGACGTTGCCCTCCGCGTCAATCACGAGAGAGAGCTCGACCGAACCTGTGATTTTATCTTTGCGAGCCGCTTTGGTGTAAGGCGGCTCGGGTTTGAAGATGGCTTTCGGCGCGATGACGTCGCCCCCAACGCGGTAGATTCCTTCCCTCTGCGCTCCGGAATCACTCAGGGTGAAATTGACCGTAACCGTGGTCAACACCGGCGCCTGGGCGGGCGGCTCGTACTCCCATTGCTTGACGGCATCGAGGGCCGACTTGACCAGTTGTTCGGGCCCGCTGAGAACCTCGAGGTTGGAAACCTTGCCGGTTTTGTCGACCGTGACGCTTAGCACCACGTTGCCTTGAATGTGCTTCTCTTTCGCTTCCGGTGGGTAGACAGGACCGACGGACTTGACCAGTTTCAATGGAGGAGCTTGTTCGGCCCGAAGAAGGGCGAGCAGGTAGTTTTCGTATGCTTCCTTAGCTGCGGGCCACTGTGCCGATGCTTTTTCGTCCCGAAGGACACGCAGATAGGTTTCGTATGCCTCCTTGTCAGCGCCCGGCCGCGTCGATTCGCCTTTCGCTTCTTTGGGAAGCTCGAAGTGGACCGTCACCTCGAAGTGCATGGGCGCCACCGCCGGCTTCGAATACTTCCACTGGCGCACGGCATCCATCGCCGCTTTAACCAGTAACGGGTGGCCGTCTTCCACTTCGAGGTTTGTGACTGTGCCGTCCTCATCGATGGTCACCTCGAGGACCACGTCGCCTTGGATCCGAGCCATTTTCGCCAGAGGCGGATACTCCGGCGGAACCGCGTGCTCCAGCTTCGGAGCCGGAGCGTCGTCACCGCCAACAGATTCGACGGGGACTTCGCCAGGCACTCCGCCACTGACCCCGCCAGGAATTCCCCCTGACACGCCGCCAGGAACGCCAGTGATGACGCCGCCCACGATGCCACCAACAACTCCGCCCGGGACCCCTCCCACTACGCCGCCGATCACGCCACCCTTGGGGCAATCAGGGTCAGAACTGAAGCAGGGCTTCGTCGTGGTGCCCGCCTCGTGGGATTGGGGGCGCGAGCCCTGCGCGCTTACACCGTCGCTCATCACGGATTCACGCGGCAGAGCTTTGAGGGGGAACGAAGACACGGCAAGCGCCCCTATCATGGCGACGCAACCCAGCATGGCTGTCAAGGATGCAATCAATCGTGTTCTCGACATGGGGACCTCCTTCAGCATCAGCGCTACGCGCTCAGCTAATTGGTTTTCGACCAGAAACGGTGGCGCCGGTATTGCTTGCGTCGCTCTTGCGAGGTTGCGACCGGCGGCGATTTCGAGCAGCGCTTCGAGATAGCACCGGCGCGCGCCGGTGAGTTCGAGGACTTCCAGGTCCACTACCTGCTCCCGCGCCACCCGGATGCGGGCGATCAACCAGATAATTGCCGGGTGGAACCAGAACCCGGCGCGGAGGAATTCTTCCGCCAGGTGCTGCGCCCAGTGGTGACGGCGTACGTGTACCAACTCGTGACAGGCGATGGTGGCCTGCTGAGCAGCCTCGAAATCCAGGAAGCGCTCTGGCATCAGGATGACGGGACGAACCAGCCCGAAAGTGACCGGGGAGTCGACCGCCTTCGAAAGGCAGAAGCCGGCGCGCGTCCGAGTCCGCGCCTGCGTCTCTTTTATCGCGTCGGGAAGCGGTGTCAGCGGCAGGGCCGTGCGCCGATACTGACGTAGCCTGAGCAAGCCTATGCCAAGGCCGATCAGCCGCACCACGATCCCGGCCAGGAGCGCGAGGGCAACGACTTGGTAGATCGGAAAGGTCCAATGCTTCGCCGGCGGGGCAGCCGCGGTCAAAACCCTGATTGTTCCGGTCCGAAAAGTCACCGCTGCGCCGGCGGGCGGTTGCGGCACCGTGCGCCACGGCTCCAATAGAGGCAGCAGGAGGCAGGCTGCCAGGAGCGCGGTCCAATAACCGAGCAAGACGCGAGGCTGTCGCAGGCGGAAGGCCCCCGGCAGAAGCGCCGCCACTACCACCAGCAAGGCTATTTGGGCGCTCGCGGCGAGCAGGTTATTAAACCATAACGGCGACATCGTGACCATCGTGACCTCCTGGGTCATCTACCGTCTACCGGTCGTTTCTTCCTGGATCATGCGGGCGATTTTCTCCAGGTCTTTCTCCCGAATGCGGCGGTCCCTCACCAAATGCAGCAGTAAGGGCTCCGCCGAGCCGTTGAAGACGCGGTCCACGAACTCGCGGATCATGCCCCGGATCACCGTGTTCTGGGGCTGGGCTGCATGGTAGACGTAGGCGCGGTCCTGGCGCCTTTTCTTCAGGTGGCCTTTCTCCTCCAGAATCTTCATCATGGTCATCACCGTGGTGTAAGCGATCCTGCGCTCGACGAGCAGGGCCTCGTAGACATCGCGCACCGTCACGCTCCCGAGTTGCCACACGATCTTCATGATCTCGAGTTCCTGGGGTGTGAGGGTTGGGCTCTTGGGTCTCATAGACACGAAAAGAATAGTACTAACGAATTCGTATGTCAAGAAGAAAACATTCGGGGTCTAAGCCGAGTGGTCGGCGACGGCACTAACCTGGCGGCGAGCGGCCCTTCTGGGAATGGTAAACTGTAGGGGTTCCCGTGGTGTCTCGACCTCGGGGAGAACTCGCAAGTCAATGTCGGCGACGAAGGCCGATCCGATTTCGCGAGGGGGGAGTTCCGTGCACTGGGCAGAAGCAGTTTTCGCGTCGTTGGTACTTGCTTCAACGGCTGTTGGGCAAGAGCCTGCTGCGCCAGCCCAGTTACCTGACGCTCCGAAACCTCAGACCTCAGCGCAATCTCAGAATCCGCAGACTTCTCCGTCTTCAGAGCAAGCGCCGGCTGCGAGTGCACGCGGTTCCGGCGTCATTGCCATTCTTCCTCCGACCATAAGCCATAAGCGCCTCACGGCGGGAGACAAGTTTCAGATTCGCGCCCATCAAACTCTTGGTCCGCAGGATTTCATTCTCCCCGTATTCGGAGCAGGTATCCTCATGTTGCATCCGCCGCCCCGTTATCCGCGCGAGTGGAAAGACGGCGGGGGAGCTTTCGGGAGATGGTATGGAGAGCAGACCGCAACGAGCACATCGACTGGAACGGTGCAGCTCCTAGCTCAGATTGCGTTGCACGAAGATCCTCGCTACGTTCCGTCCGGCAGCAAGAACGTCCTGGTTCGAACATTTCGTGCCGTTGCTTTTACCTTTGTCGATAAGACCGATTCGGGAAGAAACACATTCGCGTTTTCTAACTTCGCTGGCGCTGCGGCAGGCGGCTTCGTTGGAATGGCCATTCTGCCGGACGAATATAACGATGTTGCTCATGCGGGGCGGCGCGCGCTGCGAGGCCTCGAAGGCGTTGCGATTCGTAACATCCTAACCGAGTTTCGACCAGAGTGGGGACCCATTTTGAGAAAGATACACGTCCCAGCCATTCTACCTGAATGGTGGACTTCCAAGCATCCGCGCCACCCTTAGTTTTGGGCGGGGTTCGGGATCGGGGCTCGGGATTCGCAGAGGAAGATTGGGGTTCGGGGATTTGTTCTGCGAACCCCGAACCTCAAATCCCGAACCCTGAGTCCCACTTGCATTGTCGCCGTCCTTTGGGAGCCAGCGCCGACGTTATCTGGCGACTAGTTCGGGTTCCTGGAGAAGCTGGCTGGTATCGAGTCCCAGACCCTTGGCGACGCCTTCTCCGTAAGCCGGGTCGGCTTTGTAGAAGTGTGTCACCTGCAACTCCTGAATACGCTTGGGAACCTGTCCCAGGCTGCCGACGATGTTGCTGATGAGGCGCTGTTGCGCATCCTTCGGCATGAGGCGGAACAGGTTGCCGGGTTGGGTATAGTAGTCGGCCTCGTCGCGGTGATTGTGGCGGTCTACCGTGCCGCTGATCATCCTAGGGCGCTCGCGATAGGCAGCGTCTTCGGTTGGGCCGCCGAAGCTGTTCGGCTCGTAGTTCGCCGAGGCGCCGCCGTTGCCGTCGAACCTCATGGCGCCGTCCCGGTTGTAGGTGGCAAACGGGCACTGCGGCTTGTTGACCGGCAGGGAGTCATAGTTGACGCCCAGACGATAGCGGTGCGCGTCCGGATAGGAAATCAGGCGGCCTTGCAGCATCTTGTCCGGAGAAAAGCCCATACCGGGGACGATGTTCCGAGGTTCGAACGCAGCCTGCTCGACTTCGGCAAAATAGTTCTCCGGATTGCGGTCCAGGGTTAGCTCGCCGACTTCTTCATGCGGGGCCAACTAGTGAGAACCGCTCATTGTGCCAGATATCCTCTAGAAAAGCATCCTTGCGGGCTCGGCGCGAATCGAATTCCTTCCGTGTCAGCACCGTGTAGTTTATCTCGCGGCCAAGTTGGCGCTCAAGGGTACGGATAGCCTCTGCGAGGATAGGGCCTTTCGGGTGACCAATCACGATGATATCGATGTCGCTCGCGACATCCTGCTGGTTCCGAGCAAACGAGCCGTAAAGATAGGCCTCCTCGATTCCGTCAATGCGCCGGAGGGTTTCTGCCAGCAGGGGAGCGGTCCCGATGGTTTTTTCCACGATGCGCCGGACTTCAGCAAAGAGCGGGTACTTTCGGTTGAGACGAAGATACTTCTGCCGCCCACTCGTTTCCGAAGTGAAGAGACCCTCGCCTTCGAGATGCCGGAGCTCCTTTGAAAGATTGGACGGATCCACGTCGAGCCGCTGCGCCAGGTCCCGCACATGGTGGCGCGCTGCCGGGTTTGTAAAGTAATACCGCAGCAGCCGCTGGCGCGTCTTGGAGTGAAGGTTCAGCACGTGGTAATTGTCTACCACATATGTGGTGATGTAAAGCCACATTCCGAAAAAACGTTGGCCCTTTGCGTTTGGCGCGGAGTAGCTCTCAGCTTTCAGCCATCAGCGGTCAGCAAGAGAACCGGGCTTTCTTGCTGAGAGCTTACGGCTGATGGCTGAGAGCCGTGAGCTACTCTGGGCTCCCGCCCGACCTTGGAATTCTGGTACGATAGTGCGGCTCGATGAACCGGAGAACACGTCTGCGGGCGCAATGCCGGGCCCTACAAACCAATCATGGCTCAAATCTATCGTAATTATGCTCTGCTGCTGGCGGTCTTCGCCGTGACCGCCGCGTGCCAGATCGGCTCCTCAGTAGCCGTCATCAACAACCTTCGCTTCGGGACGGAGCGGGCGCGAGAGCCCATGGAGTTTGGCTTCCGCATGCGCGCAATCTCCGGTATCCAGCCGGAGGCGACCAAGGCCGGCATCCACTGGGGCGACGTGCTGGAGGAGGTTGACGGGCAACCGTTCACTAGCGAAAGCGTTCTGCGGCGCGCAGTCTCTCGCTTGCACCCGGGCGAGTCATTGCCGGTCGTGGTCAGGCGTCCGGACGGCACACGCCTTCGGACCTCGATCAAGCTGGCGCCGGATCGAGGGGCTCCACCAACGCTCGCCCAGTGGCTCGTTACGCTTGCCATAGAAATAGCCTTCCCACTCTTCTGCCTCTGCCTGGGGTTCTGGGTCGCTGCCGTGCGTCCGTCGGACCCACTGGCGTGGCTGCTGCTTGGCCTTCTGATTAGTCTTTCGGCGTTTGTGGTGGGGCCGCCGGATTGGGAGGGGTTCGGTCGCGGCGCCTTCCTGGTCTGGAGCTCAGTGGCAGGCAACACCTGGCCCATCTGGATGCTCTTGTTCGGGATTTACTTTCCCGAACGCGCCCCGGAGGATCGCAAGCTTCCCTGGCTCAAGTGGGTTCTGATTGTGCCGCAGATCTTATGGGTGATCCTGTATCTGGCGTTCGTGCTGGGCCGAGAACTCAGCTTTGACGCCATTGCTTGGATGCGCCCGTTGCTTTTCGGCATATATACGCCGGAAAGAATCGTCGGCATGCTGGCGATCGGCGCCTTCTTCTTCCTGCTGGGCCGCAAGAGCGGGACCGCCTCCACACCAGACGCGCGCCGTCGCCTGGGAATTCTCTGGCTTGGCGCCGGCGTCAGCCTCACGCCGTCATTCATCGTCGCTCTTATCAGTATTGTCCGTAACACTGACCCCTTCCGCGACTTGCCTGATTGGGCGGTGATCACCGCGCTGCTGGCGCTCACTCTCTTCCCTGTCACCCTCGCCTACGTCATCGTCGTGCACCGCGCCATGGAGGTTCGGGTAGCGCTCCGGCAAGGACTTCAATACGCGCTGGCCAGAAGTGGGATTCGGGTGCTCCAGTTCCTGGCGACGGCTTTGGTGACGCTCACCGCCGCCGCCCTTCTGCTGGGAGGGCACTCCAATCGTCCCCAGAAAATTGCGACCATCGCCGCGGGCTTGGCGGTGGTGCTCTTGACCCGACGCGGAACGGATCGCCTGCGGGCCTGGACGGACCGCCGCTTCTTCCGCGAGGCCTACAGTGCCGAACAAGTGCTGAGCGAACTGAGCGAAGAGGCGCGGAAGTTTGTGGAGACGCAGCCGCTGCTCGATACCGTCACCCAGCGGGTATCCGAGACGCTTCACGTGCCGCATGCTGCCGTGCTGCTGGAGTCGAACGGCCGCTACTGTGTCGCCCAAACAGTGGGCGGCAGCCCGCCGCCGGAGTCGTGCCTGCCCGCGGAAGCGAAGACCATCGAACACCTGCGCAGCACCAACCGTCCGGCGGTGGTCTACCTGGACGACCCGCGGTCCTGGCTGCGCCACGCCACCACGGACGAGCGGGACCGGTTGAAGAAGCTCGACGCGCAACTGCTGCTGCCGATGGCGGGACGGGAGCAACTTCTGGGGGTGATGGTCCTCGGCCCCAAACTCTCAGAAGAGCCTTATTCCCGCACCGACTTGCAGCTTCTCCAGTCGGTGGCCACCCAGACAGGCCTGGCGCTGGAGAACAGCCAATTGCTGGCCGCCATGGCGATCGAGGTGGCGCAGCGGGAGAGGCTGAACCGCGAGATCGAGATCGCCCGCGAAGTGCAGGAGCGGCTGTTTCCGCAGGACTACCCGCCGATTGCCGGCATCGACTATTGCGGACGTTGCCGGCCGGCTCAGGCCGTGGGCGGCGACTACTATGACTTCGTCACCGGCGCCCGCGACACGCTGGGTATCGCCATCGGTGACGTCTCCGGCAAGGGCATCTCCGCGGCCTTGCTCATGGCCAGCCTGCAGGCGTCGCTGCGCGGCCAGTCGATCGCCGGCGTCCACGACCTTGCCGCCCTGATGCACAACATTAACCTCCTGGTCCACGAGGCTTCAGCCGCCAACCGCTACGCGACGTTTTTCTACGGCGAGTATCACCTCGTCCAGCGCCGGCTTGAGTACGTGAATGCCGGGCATAATCCGCCCATGATCTTGCGCGGGGACAAGGTGATTAGGCTGGAAGCTGGCGGTCCGGTGGTGGGACTTCTGAAGCAGGCACGCTACCAGCAGGCGCACTGCGACCTCGAGCCCGGCGACGTGCTGGTCGCGTTCACGGACGGCGTCAGCGAGGCCATGACCGCGGAGGGAGACGAGTGGGGTGAGGAGCGGTTTATCAAGACCGCTCAGGAGTGCCGCCAGCTCGGCGCCGCGGAAATCATCACCCGCTTGATGGCCGGCGCCGACGCGTTTGCCGCGGGCGCGCCGCAGCACGACGACATGACCCTGGTGGTGGTGAAGATCGGGCTTAGGGAGTCGGGAGTCGGGAGTAGGGACTAGCGACTAGTTGACTGGCCCCTACAGCCTGACTCCCTATTCCCTAGTTCCAAGAAACGACGGATATCCGAAAACACCTTGCGCATCATTGCCGGCGTCAGCTTTCCGGTCTGCGTGTTCTGCTGGCTTGGATGGTAAGAGGCGAACACGCGCGGCAGACCTCCGGGCAGCGCGTAGCTGACGCCGTGGCCAAACATCAAAGACGAGCGCGGCGGCAGCCCTTCCGCGACGGCGTCGCGCCCCGCACGACCCGTGTACACGAGACGTAGGTAAGCATCAAAAGCGATCCGTCCCAGCGCCAAGACGGCACGAACCTCGCGCAACAATCGCAGTTCTTCTTCGAGGTAGGGCTGGCAGTGGCGCAGTTCGCCGGGAAGCGGTTTGTTCTTGGGTGGCGCACAGCGCAACGCCGCCGTGATGTAGCATTCGGTGAGCTTGAGCCCATCGTCGCGGCGCCGCGACTCGGCCTGGTTCGCGAACCCCGCTTCGTAGAGGGCGCGATAGAGGAAGTCGCCCGAGCGATCGCCCGTGAACATGCGGCCGGTACGGTTGCCGCCATGCGCGGCAGGCGCCAATCCCAGGATCAGCAACTCCGCGTTGGGATCGCCGAAGCTCTCCAACGGCTTGCCCCAATAAGTCTCGTCGCGGTACATGCGCCGCTTCTCGCGCGCCACCTTCTCCAGGTAGCGTACCAGCCGCGGGCAACGCGTGCAGGCGACGACACGCCGCTGGAGCAGTTCGAGTTCGCTGAGGCCCGCCATCGATGCGCCCTCTCGGGCTGGTTCAATTCAAACACAGAGACGCCGAGGCACAGAGAAGAAATGATGAACGAGGAGCACGAACTCAAAGACTTCTTCGGCTCCCATTCACAATTCACCATTCACCATTCACTATTCCGTCCTACTTCGCCAGCGCCAGCAGCGCTTCCCACTGCGCTTCGGAGACCGGCATCACGGAAAGGCGCGGCAGCCGCACCAGCGCAAAATCTTTGAAGGCCGGGTTCTTCTTGATCTCGTCCAGGCTCACCGGGCGCGCCAGCCGCTTCTCCGCCGCGATGTCCATCACCACGAGGCGCCCATCCTTGTGCTTGGGATCGGGGTAAGGGTCGCTGACGATTTTGGCAAGGCCCACCACGGCTTTTTCTTCTCCGGTGTGATAGACGAGCGCCTGGTCGCCCTTGCGAATGCTCCGAATGTGCTTCAGCGCGAGGTTGTTGGAAACGCCGTCCCACACCGTCTCGTGGTCGCGCTCGAGGTCATCGTAGGAGTAAGTCTCCGGATCTGATTTCAACAGCCACTTGGCAGCCATGTTTTCCTCCAGGGGTCGTAGTTGCGCCGTTGCTACCCTTAGTTCTCAGTTTTCAGTCTTCAGTTTTCAGCCGGAACAAATCGGACCCACGGTGGGGTCCCTCGGCTTGAGAACTGGGACCTGAGCATTGGAAACTGAAAACTGAAAACTGAAAACTGTTTTCCCCCCCCGATGTCGGCGCTCCACCAGAGGTTGCCCCGCGTTTCTCCTTTTCAACCGTTCCGCAACAGAAAAATAACATTCTATTGACAAATGATTCAGCGGGAGATTGCATCCCTTTTCTTTACCCGGCACATCTAAGTGGGTGGAACGAGTCATGGCCGACACGATTATCCAACTCGCTCAAGACCTCGAATGGCTGGGCCGCGAGGCGCCCTACTTCGCGAGCAGCGCTGCCGGGCCGCTGGCCGATGCGACGGTCGATAAGCCGCATGAGATCCTGCGCACGGCGGAGAAGCTGGAGCGCGAACTCAAGAGCGCCATCCGTTACAATCCCAACTCCCTGGTCGGCGTCGACTACCCGCTGGAATCCATACTGGATTCCATCGCCGAGCTTCTGGCTGCGATCGCGGAGATCAAAGCCGCCGCGCTGGCCGCTGACCGCGATCTTCCCGCCAAAGTGAAGCAGTTCACCCGCATGATCGAGGACACCTTCGGTCCCATGGGAGCCGAGGCCGCGTAAAGCCTAAGAGCAAATCAAAAGGCAAATGGCAAAAGGCAAATGGCAAAAGTAAAGACCGGCATTGCTTTCTTTTCTTGATTTCCTTTCCTCTTCTTCATTTTGCCGAAACTCCTACATCAAGTCTCGCAAGACCTTCGCCGACTTGCGGGTTTTCACCTTTGCCTTTTGCCCTTTGCCTTTAGCCATTTGATTTCTCTTCTTCTTCCTCCTACATCAAGCCTCGCAAAAAGTTCGCCGACTCGCGAATTTCTTCCAGGCCATTCGCCCCATCCTCGATCGAAACCCAGCCGTCGTATCCGGCCTCGCGCAGGATGCGAAAAATGCGTGGGTAATCGTTCAGCCCTTTGCCCACGACGCCGTGCGAAAGTATAGCTGAGTAGCCTACTATATCCTCCACGGCCCTCAATTCTTCCAGAGTATGTCCGGGCTTGAGATACCGGTCGCTGGCGTGCATGGTGACCACGCGATGCTTGACCAGTTCGAGCAGTTCGATGGGGTCTTCGCCCGCCAGGATGGCGTTCGACGGGTCGTACTGCACGCCAAACCACGGCGAATCGACCTGGTTGACAATGGCAAGGTACACGTCGCGCTTCTGCGCGAACTCCGGATGCTTCCAGAAGTTGTCCTTGTAGTGATTCTCCATCGCGAGCACCACGCCTTTGGACGCGGCATAGGGCAACAGCGCCCGGATCGACTCCACCACCCAGGCGATCCCGTGCGCGCGCGAAACTTCCGGCCGGCGCTGGCCGGAAAGGACGCGGCAGAACCGGCCGCCCAGCGTGGCAGTCAGGTCGATGGCCCGCTTCTCACGCTCGATTTCCCGGCGGCGCTCTTCCGGATCGGGGTTGGTGAAATCCGGCGAATAGCAGAGCATCGGCATCGCCATGTGCCGTCGCTCGAGCGCCGAGCGCAGGCGCGCAAGATAATCCTCGTCGAAGCTCTCAAGGAAGCCGTCGTACAGCTCGAGTCCGTCCACGGGCAGGTCCGAGGCCATCTCGATCCAGTCGAACACACTCATGCTGCGCTCGGTAACGAGCTGGTCCATGTAGCACTTGGGAAATGCTGCTAATTTCATGGCCGATCCAAAAAGTCGAAGGTTGAAGGTCGAAGGTCGAAAGTAAAGAAGGACCGACTGGTGGAGGGTGTCTCCACTTTTTGACCTTCAACCTTCAACTTTTCGACTGTTTCCGGACTGCGTTCTCAACCTTAGTGCGCAAAGCATGCAACATCCGGGCAATGTCGCCGATCTCGTTCAACGGATGCTCCAATGCCTCTGGAGCCAAATAGTCCAGATCGCGGCTGAGTAACAACAGGTATTCGGTTTCAGCCAATGAACCCTCGGCGATATTGAGGAAGTGCGCGTACTCGGGGTTGCTCAGGCGCTTCGAGCCTTCGGCGATGTGGTTGGCACCGAAGCTGCGGCGCGTCGGAGCTGCGACACTAAACCAAAACGCTCGTCCGACGGAAATGGCTTCGTCACTTTGTAAATCTCAAGCGTCAACGCGTGGCTCCGTTGCCACACCTTCAAGTCCGTGAATCTCTGCATGGCCTCAACCTCCAATTGTCGACTGCATTCGATCCCACAAGTCGAAAGTTGACGGTCAAAGGTCGAAAGTGAAGACAGAGTGTCGGATTGAGGGGCGTCTTTACTGTTCGACCTTCAACCTTCGACCTTCGACTTCTTCAACACCCGGTAGCAAAACTCCCTTCACAATCCTCCCCGCCCCCATTTCGTCGAAGCACGCGCGCCAGCCGGAGAGCGGCTCCGTGCGGCCGACGAGGGGCGAGGGATCGAGCTGTCCGGCCGCCATCAGCGCGATCACGCGTTCCCAAATGGGGAAATTGTGGCTGAAGCTCCCTTGCAGCCGAACTGCCTTCTGGACGAGCGGGTCGAGAGAGAAGTTGAGCGGCTGTGGTCCCCAGCCGACCTTGGTGATCTGACCCTTGGGCCGCACGGCGGCGAGACCCAATTCGAGCGTCGCCGAGTGGCCGGCAGCATCGATCACCACGTCCACCCCCAGCCCGTCGCCCACCGAGCGGACCGCGTCCAGCATTTCCTCCCGGCCGCCGTCGATGACACGATCGGCGCCAAGCTGCCGGGCGATGGCCAGGCGCGGCGCGTCCTGCGGCAGTCCCACCACGCCCAGCCAGCCGGCGCCGGAGCGTTTTGCCAGCGCCAGCGAGAGCAGGCCGATGGGTCCCGGTCCGAACACCAGCACCGCGTCGCCCGGGCGGATATTGGTGTGAACGCAGGTGGCGTTGTAGGCCACGCAGCACGGTTCGGTGAGCGCTGCTTTCTCGAAGGGGACCGCATCCGGCAGGTGGTGCAGGCAGCGCGCCGGTACTCTGACGAAGTCCGCCATGGCGCCGTCGCGCAGGGCGCCGAAGCCCATACGCTTGGGGCAAAGGTTGTATTCGCCGTTGCGGCAGTAGAGGCACTCGCCGCAGATCGAGGCCGCGGTCTCCGAGGCCACCCGGTCGCCCTCGCGGAATCCCTTCACCGCCTTGCCCACCCGGGCCACGACGCCACAGAACTCGTGCCCGAGGATCACCGGCACCTCCACCGTCCAGCTCTGCTGGTTGTGGAACTGATGCACTTCGCTGCCGCAGACGCCCACGGCGCGGCTGGCGAGGAGGACTTCGTCGTCGGCAATCGTGGCCGGCGCCGGTACCTCGCGCAACTCGATGGCTCCGTCACGGAGCGCATAGTGAACCACTGCCTGCATGGAACTTTCGGCCATGAGAAGAGCCCCGCCTCTTGAACTAACCTAAAACCTTATAATGTTACCCCGAAAACCAGACCGCAGATCACTTCAGATTTGGATTTCCCATAGGGTTTACGCCGACCGCAGCCTGTGGCGGAGCAGGCGCGCTCCCTCGAATGACAGTCTGCCATATGCGCCAACGGGTTCTGGGCCGTCACATGATGCACCATCTCCGCTACCTCTTGTGCCATGTTCGAGCCCGTTCGCTGCACGTTTTTGGTCGAAAATGGTAAAATTTGGTACGATTTGGTAGCCAAACAACACCTCAAAACGAGCTCGTTCTCAAATAAGCCGCTAAGCCTCGGCGGAGAAGCGGTAAGCAAGTCCTTTAGATTGAGCACGCCTTTTCCTGTTTTCCTCAGAAAATTGGATAACAACCCTTGTCGAATCAACATATCGGCCTCGCCACTTTTCACTCGCGCGACCAAGCCCGAAACGACTTCCTGGCAGCTCGGTGGAAAAGCGGCTAGCAAGTCCTTTAGATTGAGCAAGCCTTCGTGTATTCGGCTCACCAATTTGGCTAACAACCACCGCAGAATCAATAGATAGTCGCCACGTTTCACTCGCCCGACCAAGCCCGAAACGGTCGGCCGACAGCTCGGCGGAAAGATGGCTATCAAGTCCTTTAGATTGAGCAAGACTTGCCCTGCCCTCCTCACCAATTTGTACCACAACCCCTGTCGAATCAACAGGCCAGCCTCTCTACATTTCATTCGCCCGGCATAACCCGAAGGGGTCGCCCGGCATCCTTCACGGCCAGGCGGCAACCGAGCCAGAGGCTGCCCACCCTAGGAACCCGTCTGGAAACCCCGGACGACGGGAAGTTGGTGGGATTCGGGGTTCGGAGTTCGTGCTTCGCAGAGGAAAATGGCGAACCAATTGTCGGCTCTCTGCAAATCCCAAACCCCAAATCCCCGAAACCCAACCCTGGCCTGCGAACCCCGAACCCCCAAAACCCGGTCTCGGTTAACGCTTGACACGATCCGTCAGACTTGACACGGTTTAAATAAAGACCCCGCAAAAAGCCTCCGTTAGCTCCCCTTATCTCCACCCTTCGTTCCCGTTCGCTGCACTTCTTTGGTAAAAATTGGTAAAATCTGGTAAGATTTGGTAGGCCCAAAAACGCCCGAAAACGGACACTCTGTCAAATAAGCCCTTTATTTGCAATAGAGGCTTCCCGCCAAGGTGGCAGGAGGGGTGGTGGAAATTGCGGCTAGCACCCCCTATTAATTTTTTCTGTTGTACCATAAGTGTAACCATCACTTCCGTCCGCCGGCGGATTGCCACCAGGTTGGCCTGGTGGGTTCGCGTCAGGCGGCCCGACCGGTTCTCCACCATGTCTTCCCGCAAGTCCTCCTCGAAGCCGTCTTCCGGCTGGAAAGCGTCCCACAATTTGTGGCGCTTCTGGTCGAACTCGCGCGGCTTGCCTTCCGGCCAGCCCCGCCGGGCTCAAATGAGGCCTCCAGATATCTTCGTGTTCAACCATAAGATATAGTATGACATCCTCGCTACTCCCGTCAAGCCTTTTCCGAGGCTACGGGTTGGTCGTTGCCGATAGCCTCGACGAGGCTCGGTCCGCGATCAGCGCCACGCGACACTTTGCGACGGCGGTTTTCGGTCCGCTGCATTTGAGCGCGTTGGGCCGATTGGCTGCCAGCCTGGCGGCGGCGGAGAGATTCTTGGATTGCCGTCGGAGGAGGGTACCTCATGGCGACGGTTTGTGCTACGCTAACCGCGTTGGCATCCCATGAAGTTGCGCGTTTATCTCGATACCTCGGTCTTCAGCGCCCTTTACGACGAATCGAGATCGTGGCTCCGCCGGAGATATGAAGAGGTTTAACAGTGCGATATTTCGACAGTGAAAAGATGGCTGTGGAAGCCCACATTCCCACGGAGAGGTTGGCTGAACTCCGCGAGGTGATCCGACAAGAGTTCCCCAGGGACGAGATGATGTACGAACTGCACCTCCTGCGGGCCTGCATGGCGACCAGGGATGGCGTCTTGACCTTGGAAGAGGCCCTGCGGCACGAGCCAGCGCCCAGGACTTGAGCTCAAAACGCTTTTGGAGTCACCACCTTCGGCATCCGGACCACAACGATAATCGATCACTTGGAACGGCGACGGTCCCTGGGCTTGGCGCGCGAGCGTGGTGGGCGAAGCCGCGGACCTACCGGCCAAGTGCGCGCTAAGCTTGCTGCCGATAGGCTCGACGAGGCTCGGAGCCCGCGTGGCGTGCGATAGAGTTTAGCCAGGGCGCAAGCCCTGGGAACGCGAGCCCCAGCACAATCAAGCCGTGGGGAGGGGCGGCAGAAACCATGGAGAGTTCGTGCGCCGAGGCTTTTCTTTCGCCCCGCTGGGCTCCCGCGCACCAGAGGGCCTTCTGAACCCATGGCTGGCCCCCACAGGTGTTAACCAAAGGGTTGGAAGCGCCTTGAAGCCCGTAAAGCGGGCGTCGTCATTTAGCCCACGGCGAGCCAGCCGTGGGGCAGAACGCGACCGGTAGAATTGAGAAGCCCCGTAGGGGCGACATCCGGTTCTGTTCGCTGGGAGTCGAGTACAATCGGCGGTAAGTTGTGGCCGTGAGAAATCCCGGACGCCGCCCCTACCAGGGCTGACAACACTCTTATGCCGTCACCATCCCACGGCTGGCTCGCCGTGGGCTACAGGATGGCGCCACTGCCGTGGCTTCGGATGAGGCCACCTCCCTTAGGTTAACGCCTATTGGGCTAGCGCCATGGGCTAAACTCTTTCGGGCCTCCGGGCCTTTCCTGGCGTAATCAGGTCAGCTTTCACTTTTTCGACCGGAATGCCTTTCTCGCGCCGGCGCGACCGGGAAACCAGGACGTCCTGGATGTCTTCCCAGAGCGCCCCGTGCTTTCTCAGGTCAATCTGGACGGCGATCTTGCGCCCTTCAACATCAGTGACGAACTGAATTCCGGTCATGGTTTCATTCTCCTTCCATACGTTCCCGAGGCGCGTGCAGCGGCCGCGTCCTACATCCAAGCCCAGCAACGTACGATAACATCCTCTGACTACCTCTGCCCTTGGGGACATGCGTCGTGGCCAGTCTCTGGGATGCTGGCTCGGCGGGTACGTGGCAATCGACGTCAGATCAACAACTGCACCGCGGGTCTTAGCTCCGGCCAGCGATCGACAAACGGCAATGCCGAAATGCGGCCCAGTTCGCTTGGTTCAATCTTGTTGAGCCCGCCGCCGTAGACTCTTCCCTCGCCGCGCAGTTCATGGCCCGTGACACATCGCAAGAGCTCGTGGATCTCCGCGCAACACTCGGGTTGCCGGCGGAGCAGAGCGGCGAGGCTGCCTATTGGATACAACATGAGGTACAGGTTTGTCCCGATGGCGGCCGAGCGGTTCCAGATGAAGCGAAACGGTTGCTTTTCCTCAGCGCCTCGGCCCATATACGTGCAAAGGAAGGGCGCCGCCAACCGTTGCTCTTGCTTGTACCAGGGCGCTCGCTTGCCGACGAGATAACCGTCTTTGATCCCCAGCCCCTCAGCGGTTTCTAGGTATGCCCAAAGGGCCGGGTACTTGGCCTCGACAACATGCTCGGGCAGGTCGCAGTCGATGAGGCAGAGCTGTAGGTCGATCAGCGGGTAACGATCCTCGTCGGCTTCGTCGGCATCGATGATCGTCGTCTTGAGGTAGCGTGGGCTGGGGAGAATAGGACGTAGGAACTCCTTCGGTAGGCCACGCCGGGCGGCGTCGGCCCGCTCAAGAACGAAGAACTTGTTGCATCCGGTGGCGATACCGCGCTGGATTCGGAACAAGTCTCCGAGCGTTGGGCCTTCCCCACTCGGCCCGTTCGGCCCGTTCGGCCCTTTCGACAATATCCGGCGGTCGTTCCCAGCGTGCTCCGGGTGCGCGGTCCACTTGCGTGAGTCGCGTAGCCGGCGGAGCGGCACGGCTTCGCGGGCGTGGGGGTGAGCCATCGTGCCCCCGAAGGTAAACTCCACAGCATGTTCGCTTGGCGGCGGCGCCTTGCGGAACACCAGGACGACTGATGAGACCAAGGCGTCGCCAAATTGAACGTCCTCGGCGTCGAAACGATGAACGCGAACCAACTCGACGCGGTCGGTGAGGAAGCGTTTGAGCGCGGCTCCGTAGTTCACGTCCATGAACTCCGATGGGATCAGCCATGCCGCCCAGCCGCCTTGCTCCATCCACGCCGTGGCGAGGAGCAGGAAATAGACGTAGAGACCGGCAAGCCCATTCACCTCGACGCCGGCCATCTGGCGCGTCAGCGCCTGCAGGCGCTCTTTGTAATCGCGTTCCAGGTGGTGGTGCCGTACGTAGGGCGGGTTGGCCAGAACCAGGTTCGGAGCGGGCGGACGGGATGGGCCTGCGACGAGGCTCGTGACGATGCTGGTAAAGTCGCCGTGCACGACTTCAAGCCCTGCGTCGGCCCACAGTTCACGGGCCGCGTCGCAAAATGCGGGATCGAGCTCGATGCCCACCGCACTGGCGATGCGATCTCGTCCGAAGACCGTCAGCGCCGCCGAAAAAAAGCTTCCGGTGCCGATTGACGGATCGGCGAAGCGGATGCTGTCGCACTGACGGCCAAGCAGCGTGGCGACGTACCGCGCGATCTCCACCGCGAGGCCATTGGGCGTCGCGAACTGTCCGAGCCTGTTCCTTTCCGCCCCCGACCGCCTGGCATCGATCTCCAGTTGCATCGCTTGCCGGCGGGCTTCGACCGGGTTGTCTTGGAGCTCTGTCATTTAGCCTACAATCCCAGCTTGAGAAGATCGCCGATACGGTGCTCCCACACCCAGTCTAACCCTTCCGCCGCCTCGTAGCCCAGATAGTCGCTTCCAAAATAGCCACAGAGAAACAGTACGAACGGCACGCGCGCGCCGTAGGCAGCCTGGAGTTGATGGATCTTCGTTGCCTCTTCCTTGCGGCGTTTGTTGGTGTTCGTGAAGTCCCCCGCCGACTTGGCTTCAATGAGAATCGGCAGCCGGTCCTTGCGAAGCTTTCTCGGCTGGATTATTATTTTTCACCTCCCGCCTGA
Organism: Terriglobia bacterium; assembly: GCA_035315065.1. Classification (GTDB taxonomy): domain Bacteria; phylum Acidobacteriota; class Terriglobia; order UBA7540; family UBA7540; genus DATFYM01. Next base: position 5,165 of record DATFYM010000054.1, on the reverse strand, counting down.
ATCGCACGGGGACGGTGACGGACCAGCATTACCGGTGTGCGCGTTGTTTGCGGCGCCGGGAAATGGTCTGACATTCTGGATCGAACCGGCGAATAACGGCCGGCCAACTGATATGGAGTTGTAGACCATTTTTCCTTACAAATCAAATTATTAAACGCCCGCCGGCAAACTTGCCGGCGGAGCTATAAAATCACATTGACAAGGGTTCCTCGTGGTGCGATTATCGTACCCAGGTGAACTCTTGATGCCCATTGTTGACGCAAAAGCGACCACCTTCTGGCCCCGAAATTGGGACCCGCGAAAAGCTCAAGAGGCCGGCTTCCGCGTCGGCGATAAGGGGACCCAGACGAGCCGGACTATCATGGTGGCCGAACTTGCGTCGGCTGTTTCGGCGGCTCCCACTGATTCCAATCGGGCCAAGTACGCCGAGGCGATCATCGAAGGCAATTGTCTCGGAAAGCGTACAACAGCGACCCGACGGCTCACGAACCAGCGCCTCGGGGAGCTTTACGCCCTCGATCCGTCTGTGCAGATCTTCAGGGTGCTCCGGAGGCTCTGGAGCATTGATGAACCTGGACGACCTCTGCTTGCTCTGCTGGTAGCCCTTGCCCGTGACCCACTGCTGATTGCGACTGCTCCCGCTGTGATTCCGCTTCAACCTGGCGCCGAGTTTCAACGTAACCTCATGCGCGATGCCCTTCGCGCCGCAGTCGGTGAGCGACTGAATGATTCGATACTTGCAAAGGTGGTGCGCAACGCGGCCAGCTCGTGGACGCAATCAGGGCACCTCCAGGGGCGCACCTTCAAGTTCCGCCACCTCGTCAAGCCAACCGCGGGTAGTGTGGCACTCGCACTTTATCTCGGGTACACCGTTGGGTTCCGTGGGGACGAGTTGCTGGCCAGCGGTTGGGTTTCAGTGCTGGATTGCACGCCCCTTGCAGCTCGCAATCTGGCGCTCGACGCGAAAAGACTCGGTCTGATCGACCTGCGATTGGCCGCAGATGTAATGGAGCTCAAACTCGAACGTCTCGATCCTTGGTATCGGAGGGGATGACCGGTGGGACGCATTGAGGAAGTTGCCGAGCGTTACGCTCAACACATCGCGACTCCGTGGCAACGCACCGTGGCGGGCGCCCAGCGGGTAATCATGCTGGTGTACGACAAGGAGCTTGAGAGATCCCTGCGCGCCAGCAAGATGGCCTTTGAGAATGCCACCCGCCACGCCAACCATGATTGGTACGAAGTCGATATCACAAATGCATTTGCGACATGGATCGCCGGGGATGAGTATCGCGTCGCTTACTTCGACTCACCGGAAGACCTTCTACTCAAGCTAGAGGCTGAGTTTGCTGAATTCGTAGCGAACGGCATTCGCGCAGTCCTCACCAGGGCCGACGTAACCGAGAATTCCGTTGTGGCAATCTTTGGAGTGGGTGCGCTCTTCGGCTTCACACGATTCTCGAAGGTCTTGCGGCTATTGGAGGGTGACATTCGGGGGAGACTGCTGGTTTTCTTCCCCGGCCAAGTTGATCAGAACAACTACCGGTTATTTGACGCGCGTGACGATTGGAACTATATGGCGGTACCCATCACGATGCGCAGCGGAGGGTCGCTATGAAAATTGGTGATGTCTTACAGCGTGACCCAGCAGTTTACGCGCTCCCCAATGACGGGCAAGCGCGCATTACTGAAGGAGCTTCCGAGAAGGAAGTCAGACAATTACGCGACGAGCTTTCCACCTTTGTTTGCAAGGGGCAATTCAAAGATGGAATGGCCACAATCCTCTCCTCCTATGTCGCCTCTCTGGGCCAAACCAACCAGAAGGCTGCGTGGGTCAGCGGGTTCTTTGGCAGTGGCAAATCCCACTTCCTCAAAATGCTTGGGCACCTTTGGCAGGACACGGAATTCCCAGACGGTGCGACTGCTCGGAGCATTGTTCCCGCGCTCCCGGACGACGTCCGAGACCTCCTTCGCGAACTCGATACGGCGGGTAAACGGGCTGGTGGATTGCTCGCCGCGACCGGGGCGCTTCCAAGTGGAACGACGGACAACGTCCGCCTGACCGTCCTCGGAATCCTTCTACGCTCGGTTGGCTTGCCGGCTCAGTATTCGCAAGCGGATTTCTGCCTCTGGCTGTACGACCAGGGCTATTACGCCCGGGTTAGGGCCGCAGTTGAAGCGAGCGGAAAGAACTGGGAAGCAGAACTCAACAACCTTTACGTCAGCGGGCCTATCGCGCAAGCAGTCTTGAAGTGCGATAAGAACTATGCAGGCGACGAAAAGGAAGCGCGAAAGACTATTAAAGACCAACATCCTCCGCGGCTAACAGACGTAAATACGGCCGATTTTCTCCGCATGGCCAAGCGAGCGCTCAGGTTCCGTGGGCGAGATGGCCGGCCACCCTGCACCGTCCTGGTTCTCGACGAAGTGCAACAGTATATAGGCCAATCAAACGATCGATCCACCCTGGTTACGGAAGTTGTCGAGGCTGTTTCCAAGCAACTCGATAGCCAGGTGATGGTAGTTGGTGCCGGCCAAAGCGCTCTCACCGACGTGCCGCTTCTCCACAAGCTTATGGATCGATTTCGGATTCGGGTTCCGCTTTCAGATACTGATGTCGAGAGCGTCACACGCGAGGTTCTACTTCAGAAGAAACCGGCGAGCGTCGGTGATGTTCGCTCGACATTGGATTCGTACGCCGGAGAAGTTTCCCGCGAACTCCAGGGTACCCGGATCGGAGAAACGGCGGAAGACCGCACGATCATCGTCGAGGACTATCCGTTGCTTCCTGTGCGTCGGCGATTCTGGGAGGCTTGCTTTCGGCAGGTTGATCTTGAGGGGACACATAGTCAGCTCCGCTCTCAGCTTTGCATCATCCATGATGCGGTAGCCAAGATTTCCAAACAACCTCTCCGGTGTGTCATTCCCGCTGACGAACTGTTTGAGGCGCTTGCACCGGAAATGGTCAACACCGGAGTTCTCCTTCGGGAAATCAACGAAAGGATCATCAACCTTTCCAAGGACGGCACACAGCAAGGCAAGCTGGCGCGCCGCATCTGCGGGCTGGTTTTTCTGATCGGAAAGCTGCCCCGCAAAGAGGGAGTCGATATTGGCGTACGCGCGTCCAAGGAGCACATTGCCGACCTCCTTGTTGAAGACCTGGGTGGCGACAACGCCAAACTCCGAAACGAAGTTGAGAAGGCGCTGGAAAAGCTGGCTTCCGAAGGCGCCCTGATGAGCCTGGGTGAAGAATACCGCCTCCAGACGAAGGAAGGTAGTGAATGGGACCGCGAGTTTCGTAATCGCCAAACGAAGATAGGTGGCGAAGATGGCACGGTTCACCTGAAGCGGGATGGCTTCCTTTATGCTGCAGCAGACGGGATTGTTCGAAGCCTTAAACTCTCGCAGGGAGCCGCCAAGGAGCCGCGAGGGCTCTCCGTTTACCGCGACCAGACTCCTCCGCCACCCCCCACCGATTCAATTCAAGTTTGGATTCGCGACGGCTGGTCTTGCAGTGAGAAGGAAGTGACTGATGCAGCCCGCGCTGCGGGTGGCGACAATCCCGTCATCTATGTTTTCATCCCGAGGCAGTCTGCCGACGATCTTCGGAAATGGATTGTGGAAGCGGAAGCTGCGCAGCAGACCTTGGACTACAAAGGGACTCCCAGTAGTGAGGAAGGCCAGGAGGCACGCCGGGGAATGGAGAGTCGTAGGGACAACGCCGCCGCGAACCGCCAGGGTTTGATCAACGAAATAGTGGCTAATGCGAAGGTCTTTCAGGGGGCCGGGGCTGAGTTGCTCAATCCGAATTTGAAAGAGAAACTTGACGAAGGCGCGAGAGCGTCGCTGGCTCGTCTCTTTCCGGAGTTCAATGAAGCTGACGCACCGGGCTCTGCCTGGGAAATGGCGATCAAACGCGCCAGGGACGGGGCCGACCAGCCATTACAACCTATCGGTTACACGGGAAGCATCGAGCAGCACCCAGTTTGTCAACAGGTGAAGTCCGCCATTGGGGCCGGCAAGGCTGGAAACGAGATACGGAAGGCTCTTCAAGCCAGCCCCTTTGGGTGGCCCCAGGATGCGATCGACGCGGCGCTCATAGCCCTTCACCGGATGCAGCACATCAGTGCGACTCTAAACGGTGTTCCTGTTCCCCTTGGTCAACTGGACCAGAACAAGATTTCAAAGGCGCAGTTCCGTGTTGAGCAGACAGTGCTTTCGGTTGGCGACCGCCTCCGGCTCCGCAAGCTCTTCACTTCGCTCAGGATTCAGTGCAAGGCGGGCGAGGAAGCTATAAAAGCATCGGAATTCCTCACCGAACTCTTAAGCCTTGCGGCTGCCGCTGGCGGCCCATCCCCGCTGCCTACGCCTCCAGCTACGACGGAAATCGACGACCTAAAGCGACTGGTGGGTGGCGAGCAGCTTGCCGCAATTAGGACCAAAGCGGACGACCTTGAAAAACGGATCAGCGAGTGGGCAAAGGCAAAGGAATTAGCGGAGAAGCGCAAGCCGGTCTGGGAAACTGCTGAGCGGATGGCAAACCATGCGAGGGGCATTCCCGCTGCGACTGACCAGATCGCCCAAATCGATGCAGTCCGCCGCGAACGGATGCTACTCGCTCCGGTCGATCCGGTGTCAGCGATTCGAGGGGCCCTTGCTGACTTGTTACGCAAAGCTATCAACGATGCTCAGGCAGAGCATGAAGCTGCTTACAAGACGGCTATGGACGCCCTCGCGAAGAATTCCACGTGGCAACAAGTTCCTGCGAACAAGCAGGCTGAGATTGTGGCCGAAGCAGGTTTATTAATGCCGAAGAAAAGCGATATTTCCAGCGATGAGGCGCTGCTGGCGAGCCTCGACGGCCGATCACTCGCCGCTCGACAGGCGGAGGCGCTGGCTGTGACAGGTCGCGTGCAACGTGCCTTAGAGCTGGCTGCGAAGTATCTGGAACCGAAGGTTAAGGTCGTGAACATCGAGAGAGCCACGCTGCGGTCCAAGGATGATGTGGACAAATGGTTGGAGCGCACCGGAAAGACTCTCGGTGAGGCAGTGAAGCAAGGGCCGGTACTTGTAAATTGACTTGGAGCTGCAAATGGCGACGCTGGCAAGGGAGCTGAGGAGACAATTCGAGACCACGATCATTCAGGCGCGCCGCGTCGCGGAAG
>DATFYM010000053.1:0-7423 GCA_035315065.1 Terriglobia bacterium | reverse complement strand
GCGTCGAGTTGCGAGAGCGCCTTGAGGAAGCCCAGCAGGATGTGGGCGCGCTCCTCCGCCTTGCGCAGCAGGTAAACGGTGCGCCGGCGAACCACCGTCACTCGGTGGTCGATGAAAAGCTGGATGGCATCGACCAGGGGCAGCGTGCGCGGCTGGCCGTTGACGATGGCCAGCAGGATCATGCCGAAGTTTTCCTGAAGCTGGGTGTGCTTGTAAAGGTTGTTCAGGACCACTTCCGGCTGCTCGCCGCGCTTGATCTCAATCACAATGCGCATCCCGTCGCGATCGCTCTCGTCGCGCACGTCGGAGATGCCCTCGATCTTCTTGTTCTGCACCAACTCTGCGATGCGCTCGATGGTCTTGGCTTTGTTCACCTGGTAGGGGATGGCGGTGATGACGATCTGTTCTTTGTCCTTGGCGGGCCGCTCGATGGCCGCTTTGGCGCGCATGGTGAACTGGCCGCGGCCCGTCTCGTATGCGGATCGGATGCCGCTCTTGCCGTAGAGATAGGCGCCAGTGGGGAAATCGGGGCCGGGCACCAGCGACAAAACTTCATCCAGTTTGGCGTTGGGCTTGTTGATCAACAGGATTGTAGCGTCGATGATCTCCGTGAGGTTGTGCGGCGGAATCTTGGTGGCCATGCCGACCGCGATGCCGTCCGACCCGTTGATCAGCAGGTTAGGAACACGCGTCGGGAGGACGGTCGGCTCCTCCGTGGACTCGTCGAAGTTGGGGACGAAGTCGACGGTTTCCTTGTCGATGTCCGCCAGCAACTCTTCCGCGATGCGCGTCAGACGGCACTCCGTGTACCGGTAGGCAGCCGGCGGGTCACCATCCACCGAGCCGAAATTGCCTTGGCCGTCGATCAATAGGTAGCGCAGGTTAAAGTCCTGCGCCATGCGCACCAGCGTGTCGTAGACGGCCGCGTCGCCGTGGGGGTGATATTTCTTGATCACTTCGCCCACCACGCCGGCGCACTTGATGTACCGCTTGTCGGAGGTGTTGCCCTCTTTGTACATCGCGTAAAGAATGCGGCGATGCACCGGCTTCAACCCGTCGCGCACGTCGGGCAGCGCCCTCCCGATGATCACGCTCATGGCGTAGTCGAGGTACGAGGCGCGCATCTCGTCTTCGATGTTGACGGGGATGCTCCTCTGCGGCGGGATCAGTTCCTGGTCACCCATGAATTCCGTTCCTTTCCAAAATCAAGGCCGAAAGGGCTTGATCACCAAGCCGGGGATGAAGTCAAAATGTTTGACGTTCGCGGTCGCCAACACCTCGCCACGGTTGAGGGCAGTGGCCGCGATCAGGACGTCGGCGACGTCGGGTCGATGCGAGAGGGCAAGTCTTTCCATAATCTGCCTGGCGGCCTCGCTGATGGCTTCCGTGATCGGGACGACCTCCGAAAAAGCGCCCGACACGAATTCTTGCACGTCTCTGAGTCCGGCGCGATCACGACATCCGACAGAAGCTCAAGATACGTGATCGTCGAAACATTGCGCTCGGCGGGCGGTACTCTCTCGATGAATGTCGCAGCCTCGGCGCGCTTCCTGAGATACCAAACCAAGATGTCCGTGTCGAAGATCACCGCAAGTATCGAGGGGTACGGATTTTCTTGAGCCAGGCGTGAACGTCTTTCATGTCTTCGCGGTCTGCCCACATCCCGAAGGCGGCATAGTCCGTCAGCTTCTTCTTCTCATCGGAAAGCGATACGACTTTGGCCACCGGCTTTCCCCGCAACGTCACTGTAACACTGCCCCCGGATCGGACTCTCTTCAGAACTTCGGAGGTCCTGAGACGAAGCTGCTTGGCTGTTACCGTCATGCGAATCGTCCCTCCAGGCGAAGTATACCTCTCCAAGTATACACTCCCGACCCCGCCGGGTCAAATTAGTTGGGAACGGATGGAACGGATCAACGAAGATACCGTGGGGTTCGGATCTGCTTCTTCCGGCCCGACTTTGCGTTCTTCTCGAGCCGTAGCTTCCACGCCGCGCGCAACGCGCCGGCCAGAACATCCTCAGTCGCCGAAGCGAGCCTGATATGGGTCATTCCCATCCTTCCCCAACCGCCTGGTATGGGCACGAAAACCTCGGGTAGTTCCTCCACAAACGCCGTCTGCTGGTCCGACGTAAGCATCAGATTCCCGTAGCCCTTACGTTGCGAGGCGAGCGTGGCGAATATCCTGCCGCCCACACGGAAATCGGGCGCGCCCATGTGGGCGCTCTCTTCGGCGCCTTCCAGGCTCAGGGCAATCCGTCGAAAGTCCTCCGCATCCATCCCGTGCATCCCTCCTGTTCAACGGCGAGTATGCCACACCGCAGGCAATTTGTGGACGTGCTTGCCGATTGACGATTTTCGCTTGACGATTGGAGCAAAACCTCGGTGGCTTGCGTCCTCTGTTCCCATCGGCAATCATTCGCTTCGCTCAGGGACCAATCTGCGATGGACAATTCCCCCCCGGCATCGAGGTCGTCGCTGCCTTCAAGTTGACGGTAGTACTCGCAGCCCGAGTCTGGTTCTATTGACCGTTGCCTAATCAAGATTCAAGATGGTGGTGTATTTAGGTTGACTACTCGATTTAAGGGGGTCAGTAACTATGCAATATACGTGCGGAACCTTTGATCCTAAATTCAGTGTCTGGCGATCCGAGCCGGCGCGCGGCGGAAGTGTTAGGTTGGTGCTGGGAGTGGCCGCTTTTTCGGTCTTGGTCTTCATCATCGTCAGGTCGGTCCCCTTTCTCGTAGCGGATTTCCAGCTCGGTATGCAACTTGAAGATGTCGTTGCGCACGACTCTGCGGCACGGGCTCCCAACGAAGTCATTCGAGCCAACGTGGTGAGGTGCGCCGAGAATCTGGGCCTTCCCGTCACGGCGGATAACGTTACCGTCACCGGCGGCGGCGGCTACGTGAGCGTCAAGGTCGATTACACTGTCGAGGTCGATCTGAAGGTTTACACCTGGGTGATTTATTTCTCGGACTCCTCCAACCTCCATCCGGTGTGACTTTGGCGTCACTCAGAGCAGCACTACGTTCGAAGCGCTCTGGCAACCACCATCCCCGGTCACAAAATCAGTGACCGTGTGGCCGGTCCTTGCCTTGGCGTCGCAGGGGCGCAGCCGCTCGCATACGCCGCGACGGCTCCAGGCGCGCGCCAGCTCCCAATGAGGGTCAGGCGGCAACATGGTACTCGCTCTGAACCAGGCCGCTCGGATAGTGTCGAGTCGCTACGTGACGGAGCCGTATGTCTCGCGGCAGGGTGCCGAAGAGAGGAATTCCCTCTCCAATCAGCACCGGTACGCGAGTGATAATGAGACGCTGAATCTGTCCCGCGCGCAGAAACCCTTGAATCGTGATTCCACCATCGACGTAGAGGTGGTGCGCGCCACTAGCTGCGAGTCGCGCAACAATCTCCGCCGGAGCCCCGGCCATCTGTTCAACCACCCCTCCGCGGACGGTGGACAAGTCGACGGGGCGGCTACTCAGGACCACCACGCGCTTGCTACCATAGGGCCAGGCCGGAAAGGTCAAAACCGTCTCGAAGGTCTTGCGGCCTATCACCAGCGCATCGACGCTGGCCATAAACTCGTTGTAGCCGTGGGGTTCGCCGCCCCCCTCCGGCAGCCAGTCGAGATCGCCGTTCGTTCGGGCAATGAAGCCGTCGACACTGGTGCCGACAAAGACAGATACCGTCATCGTAGACTCCTCCCTTTGGCCGCCTAACGGCTTCGGTTCAGCCGTCCTCGCCTCTTAGCGGTCGACAGCAACCGGTAGCTAGGCCCAGCCTTCCCATTGAGGAAGCGTTCGGTGGAGCGACGGCTTTCGCGGACCAAAGCCACCACCTCCCCGCGAGACAGACTGGTTTCCACGCCCGGCACGTCCAGCGGCGAGCCACCACTTTCGGTCGGGCGCACGACAAAGGACTGGCCATCCCGCCGGCGGATCTCTACCTGTCCTTCCCTCCGGGCGCGATCCAGTAATTCGGCAAGTTGCTGCCTGGCCTCCGAGTAGCTATAGACCGTCATTGCTCAAACTCCCTCATTCTGAGGCCCATTCGGTGTGCGGCCCGCTCCAGGCCCCGATCCAGTGTTAGCAGGGGAAGCCGCTCGGCGGACGCCGTTTCCAGCACGTAAGCGTCGTAGGCGTACAGTCCCGCCTCCATAGCGATTTCCAAAGCGTGCTCCGCGTTAATCCTGGCTAGGCGAACCGGCACGCTCTGATAGCTTGCCCAGGCTTGGCCTACCTGCGAGGCTGACAACCGCTTTCGACGGAAACCGGCTACCAGAGCGTTGACTACCTCCCAGGGTAGGGTCGGGGCGCCGACGAGACCGTATCCTTCCGTGGCGCGGATGAGCGCCGGCCGCGCTGGTTCGTTCAGCAGAACCGCGAGCAGCGCCGACGTGTCGATGACCACGTACTCCATCTTGTACAATTGTACGTTCTCTGGAAGAATCCCGTCAAGCAAATGCTTGACCCCCGGGGTGGCCCAACCACTCGGGCGATCAGGCGCTGGCTGTTTTTGACCGCGGCTCGGAGCGGGGTAGCGCGTCTATAACGGCGTCGGCTTTGTCAAGGCGAACGCTTGCTCCTCACCTGTGGCCGCCTAACGACTGGCGCATTAGCCGCGAGCCGGTTTTTGGCGCGTCGGCTGCGTACGCTTGTCAGACGGCTCCCGCACGGTGCCTTTCCTCTTTCCCTTTCGAGAGTCCAGCCATCTCCCCAGAGATTGAGGGCTCTCTCCGGATTGGCGCCCGGCCAACAAACCGGCCACCGTCAGATCTTCGTCAAGATCGGGCCAATGGAGGTAGGTTCCATCTCCGAAGATTTCGAAGTGATTGCGCTCCTGCGGCGTGCCATGCCAAAGGCGAGGAAACCAGAGCAAGGGCACGATGATGGTCCTGCCGTCAACTAAGTCAACGGTTAAGGCTTCGTTGTTGACCCTGACAGACTGGGCGCGAGCTTCCTGTATTTCAACGGCCGAAGAACTCATACCATCTCTGCAGTATTCGCTCACGATGCTCATCAACGAGCTTCGCAATCGCATTCAGTTCGCCGGGGCTGAAACCTCCGGCTCGCTCAAGTGCCACGGGATCCAGCCAGAACTTCGCGACCTATTCTACCGTCTGACGTGAATGTGCGGAGGCTCGCCTCGGTCCAGGGACACCAAGAAAAAGCGGTAGCCACCTATTCTGAGAACGGTGGGCATGCCATGACGATTCTATCCCGCCGGTTGAGACTAGCGCCAGTGGGCAACAGCGTGCTGTTGCCCGCCGCGATGAGCACACACGTATTTGATGCCACGCGAAAGACCTTCAGCAATGGCGCGAGGTAAAAAGCCGCAGAGTAAGGCAAACTACGCCTCACTCTGCGCTACTCCGCTTCGTGTATTGTTTACCCTTTACCCCTTACCCCTTACCCCTTACCCTTTATCCTTCACCGTTTACCCTTCACCCTTTATCCTTTACCCTTGTTTACCCTTCAGGTCCCGCAGCAATCGCTCGAAGGCTTTCTGGAACGCATCGTGATCCTTCCAGTGGCGGAAGTCGCCGATATGTCGCGTGCGGCGCAGGCTGGCGGCCCAGGCCTGGTCGGTGTCCATCACCGCGTCGTCCAGGCGAATGGGAAAGAGCGCGAGTTTGCCCGATTGCTTCCGCTCCTTTTCGAGCGCCGCCTCCACCTCTTCTTCCACCCACGGGCTGGCGAGGGAATGCTCCGTAAGGATCACCATCAGCTTGTCGTAGACGCGGATCGACTCGTCGATGCGCGTGCGGAACTTGTCGCCGATCTTCAAATCCTCGGGCGCAAACCAGCAGCGCACACCGTTCTGTTGCAGGTCGGCGTGCAGACGCCGCGCAAATTCGTCGTCCTGGCTGGAATAGCTGATAAAGCAGGAATAGAACTCGATCGGATGGCCGGCGAGCGACTTCATGTAAACGATGAAGTCCTCGGGGACGCCTGCGCCGCGCAGGAAGGCTTCGGGAATGTTGCCTCTGGATTTGTAAATCGTGTCAATACCGATCGTGGGAGGGGCCGTGGGTGCTGGGTTCGGTTCGGCAGTAACAGTTGACAGGACCCGCGTATGGAATAATAATCCTGACTCGCCCGGATTTCGAGGTTTGCATTTTTTCTTGCATTGAGGCGAAAAAAAGACGAAAATAATGGCGCGGGCTTAGGAGGCGACGAAAGAGGATGGCTATTCAACGCGACCAGCGAGTGAAAGTCGGCCAAATTGTCCTGATTCCGGCCAAGATCAAGGACGGCATGTTTCCCACGGAGCAGTACTTCTACTGGGAAATCGCTCCCGGGAATAATATCTCGGGATACGTAGTGCGCGATCAGATTCAGAACGATCGAGTGAGGGCCGTGATCGTCAGCCTCACCAAGGACAAGGCCGTCTTGGCTCTCCCTGGGGAGCTCACTCGAAATAATCTCGTTCACGTTCCGATATCCTTTGCACGGGAGCACGCGGCGCCATGATGCTGGCGGAGCAAGATCTGCTGCAAGCGTGGCACCGGAAGTGGATTCGCTTTGAACCGGACATAAGCGCGGAACAGATCGGTCTATCTTCCATTGATCTGCGGCTCGGGTGCACGTTCAGCAGGCAGAAGGCGCAGAGGGCCGTGATAATCCGGCCGGCACATGACTTCGACCCGAGCGATCAGGTTGAAAACTTCAGGCGCAATCCAGGAGAAACCGTTCAACTCAAGCCCCGTGCGTTCTTGCTGGCGCAGACCTTGGAGAAGGTTTTCGTGCCCAGGAGGTTCGCAGCGCACGTCAACGGCAAAAGCAGCCTGGCTCGCGCCGGGCTGGCCGTGCACATTACGGCCCCCCACATCCATCCGGGCTTTGTCGGTCCAATCACTCTGGAGCTATTCAATCACGGCGAATGGGAGTTGGAGTTCTTCGCAGGTCAAGACGCTGTTTGTCAGATCGTGTTCTGGGAAGTCAAAACTCCGCCTCAGCCCAAGGTGATCGAAGCTTTGGGAACCTACCACCACCAAGCGGTTCCGTACCCTCCGCGGAAAAAGAAATGAGGCTGCACCGCGGAGGTCCGGCGTTCTGCTGGGATTGTCTTTCCTCCATTGATTCCAGGCTTGAGCCCGTTCCTTGAGAATCTTTGCCGTTTATCCTTTATCTTTCACCCTTCACCCTTTACCCCTGTTTACCCTTCAGGTCCCGCAGCAATCGCTCGAAGGCTTTCTGGAACGCATCGTGATCCTTCCAGTGGCGAAAGTCGCCGATATGCCGCGTGCGGCGCAGGCCAACGGTTAAGGTTACCGCCCAGGGCTTCGGCGCTCGCGAGAATTGACCCACGTCTGCTACTCAGAATTGACCCACCAGCTTTCCGACTAAGTCCACGCTGACCCCTCTTCCTGGCACGGTGATGATAATCACCAATGCCTGACACTCGGAAAAGACCCTGCT
>DATFYM010000052.1:0-19344 GCA_035315065.1 Terriglobia bacterium | reverse complement strand
CGAACTGGCGCGCGACCTCCGCGCCGAGCGCCGCGACCAGCCCTTGGAGGTCCTGCGCGAACTGAACGACGCCATCACCATGGCCGTCGAGTATGTGCCCAACAGTACGAAGGTGGATTCACCCATCGATGAAGCGTTACGCCGTCGACAAGGCGTATGCCAGGACTTGGCGCACATCATGATCGCCATGGTGCGAGACTTGCGCATCCCGTGCCGCTACGTCAGCGGTTACCTCTCGCATCGCGACGAGTCGAAGCCGCGCTCGATGGAAAGCGCCACGCACGCATGGGTGGAAGCTTGGCTGCCGGGTCCGGGCTGGATCGGGTTTGATCCCACGAATCGACTGGTTTCGGGTGTGCACCACGTCCGCGTCGCCGTGGGCCGCGACTATGCGGACGTGCCACCCACCCGGGGCATCTACAAAGGAAACGCCGATGAGGAGATGCGGGTCGCGGTTCGAGTGTCTCCCGCCGATGCCCCGCTACCGGAGGAACTGCCGCCGGCTTCGATCGTGCGGCGGGCGCGGCGTGTTCAGCCGAGAGCGGAGCCTGTTGATCAGCAGCAGCAATGAGAGCGCATCCATGCGCTATCAAACTCGCTTGCCGGGCGTGACGGCTTCAAAGTGATGTGTTACAATTCTCAAGTATGAGTCACACGATAACCATACGTCTTACAGACGAGCTCGCGGGGTGGCTGAAGGAAACGGCGCGCCGGACTGGATTGCCTGCCGGTCGAATTGTGCGCGAGCAACTGGAGAAGGCAAGGCTTCAACACGGCAAGCAGCGCTTCCTGGAACTCGCCGGAAAGATTAGCGGGCCCCCTGACTTGTCTTCACGAAGGGGCTTTTCTCGCCGATGAAAGGAATCGCGGATACAGGATTCATCGTGGCCTTCGCCAATCCAAACGACACGCACCACCGGTGGGCGCTCGATGTGGCCAAAGGTATCAGCGAGCCGCTCCTGACTTGCGAAGCTGTCCTGGCAGAGGCTGCTTTTCATCTCGATTCCAGCGCCTATGTGCTTTCGCTCTTGGAGCGTGAGATGCTCCGGCTGGCTTTCGACTGTAATCGAAACCTGGGCCAACTACTGGAGCTCGCTGTGCGATACGCAGACCGCCGACCGGACTTTGCTGATCTGTGTTTGATTCGGATGAGCGAGCTCTATCCGCATCACGTTGTAATCACCGTGGACTCGAACGACTTCCGTATTTACAGGCGGAATAAGCGGGAAGTAATACCGCTGCTGTGTCCTTCATCTTCTGGCCGGCCGACTTAAGAGCTTCACCTCTTTTTTGGCAAAGAATGGCCGATCGCTTCACTCAATCGCTCAGGGACGAACCAGTCCCTTCTTGACGGCATAGAGCACCAGTTCCGCCGTGCGGTGAATGTTCAGTGTGTCCATCACCCGGGCCCGGTGGACCGCGACGGTGTTGACGCTGATGTTAAGCAGCGTCGCAATTTCCTTGTTCGATTTTCCCTGCGCGATCAGGTGCAGGACTTCCTTCTCGCGCAGGGTCAGTTGTTCGTAGGGGTCCTGCGAAGTATCCTGGAGGCTGCCGGACTTGAGGCTCTCAATGACGATGTTGGAGATGCCCGGGCTCATGTACGCGCCGCCTTCCATGAGCGCCATAACGGCGCGCGTCAGGTCCACTTCAATGGCGTTCTTCAGAATATAGCCTTTGGCGCCCAGCTCGAAGGCCTTGCGCACGTAGTTCTCGTTGGAATACATGCTCAAGATCAGTACCTTCGTCTCCGGGTTCGCCTTGAGAATCTCCGCCATGGCCTCGAGGCCACCTAGTTCGGGCATGTAAAGATCCATGACCACGACGTCCGGCTTCAGCTTCGCGCACTGGTCCACCGCACCCAGCCCCGTGCCCGCCTCGCCCACTATCTCGATGCGCGGGTCGTCCTCCAGCATGCGCCGAAAGCCTTGGCGCACCAGCGTGTGGTCGTCCGCCAGGAACACGCGAACCTTCTTTTCCGTCGTGACCGCCATGATTCTCTCCTTGCGCGGGCTTCCCCTACGCTCTTCAGAAGTGGCTATTGGTTAGTGACGAGTGGCTAGTGAGGAATTGCCGATTGACGATTGTCGATTGCAAGAACGCTCCGATCGACTCTAACGCAGTCCGGGTCTGTCTTCCAATCGTCAATCGACCCCGCAAGGCGGGGTCAATCGGCAATTCTTCACTAGCACTAGCCACTAGCCACTAACCACCAGTCACTCTTGTCACTTTATGCTCCGCCGTCAGCGGGACCGACGCCCGGACGGTGGTTCCACTTCCGCACGCCGACTGGATGCTCAGAGTACCACCAAGGTGCTCGGCGCGCTCGCGCATTCCCATCACGCCGACACCGCCACTCGAGCGGGCGGCTTCGCTGCCGGCCTCGAAACCGGCTCCCTGATCTCGGACTTCCAGGTCCAGCCCTTGATCGTGCTCATCAAGTGTAACCCAGGCTTCGTGGGCACGAGAATGGCGGGCAACGTTGTTGAGCGCTTCCTGGACGATGCGATAGAGGTGGATCGCCGCCTCGGGGGGGACGAAGCCGTCGGTGAGCCGGGCCTGGAAGTGAACGTCGATGCCCGTCTGCCGCGAGAACTGCGCCACGAACCATTCCAGCGTCTGCCGCAGCCCGAAATCATCCAGGATGGCAGGGCGAAACATTTGCGAACGGTCGCGCACGCTTTCCAGTGTCTCAGCCACGATTTTCCGGACCTCTTCAACGTCGCACAGCAGCGACAAATCCGCCTCGCCGGCACGGCGACTGGCGCGGCTGAGCATCGTGCCGAGCGCTGTCAGGATCTGGCCGAATTCGTCATGCAGGTCCCGCGCCACCTGCCGAAGCGTCGCTTCCTGCACATCGATCAGCTTCCACGACAACTTGCGCAATTGCTCCGATTGCACCTGGAGTTGCTCCGCCAGGTGCTGCAGCTTTTCAAAGGTCTTGCGATTGGCCTGGAGGGTGTAAAGCCCGGTGGCCAACGCCAGCAGGAACAGGGCGCCGATGACGATCAAGATGTCGCGCTTGACTCTGCCGTAGACAGAACTGATGGTCTCGGCCGCCTCGGTTTGCGCTTGATCGTTCAAGAGCAGCAGACGGGCCACGATCTCCGAGATCACGGCGCGCTCGTTCTCAACTTCCGTCTGCGCGAGTTCGCGCGCGCTTGCTTCGTGGCCCTTTTCTGCCAGCGTAAACACCGTCTCCATAACCTCCCAGAAGTCGGGCAACACCGTGCGGAGCTGCGCGCGCTTGTCGTCAGCGGCCGGCATGCGCAAGGCGAAACTGCTCTCCTGTTTTACCGCGTCGTCCATGTCCCGATGTAGACGGTCAAACTCGGCCCGCCATTCAGGAATAGGGTAGCGCGCCGCCGGATCCGTCATCTGGTGCAACGTGATCTCCAGTGAGTAGGCGTCGTTCTGAAGCCGCAGTAACTGCAGCGACGCTTTCCGGTTTCGCTGCACTACGTTCACTTGGAAGTCTTCCAGCCAGCGGATTTCCCGAATGGTATAGGCCGCAAACACAATGAAAATGGAAAGAATGATGCACAGCCCCACCCATAGGCGTTTGGAGGGCGACGGAATCTGGCCCAGAACGTCGTGTTGTGGCTCAGTCTGCATTTGACGAGAAGGAGTAGGGCCGGAACGAAGGGTAAAGGGTGAGGAGTGAAGGGTAAAGGGTGAAGGGTAAAGGGTGAACGAAGAAAAGAGGTTTTGCCCTCTTCCTTTTTACCCTTCGTATCTTGCTCCTACCCCTTTTACCCCTACCCTTCCACCCTTCTTACCGTTATAGTGCTTCTTGTCTTCGTTTTCCCTTTACCCTTTACCCTTTACCCCTTAACCTTTATCTCTCACCCTTCTCTAGCTCCTCTTCTGATGCGCCACATCCGCCACGATGCCCTTGCCTTCATCAACAACGTAGGTGCGGTCGCCGTCGAGCTTGCCGAGCTCCTGCTTCCATCCGCTCGGCCACTCGAGCAGCGCGCGTTCGATGCCGCGAAACTGACCTAGACCGAAAGTCACACAACGATCCGACTGCGACAGGTAGCTGGACCCGCTCTTCACCGTCAGCCAGCGCATTCCTTCCGGAGTCCAGATCCGCACATTGGTACCGATTCCATCCCGGTTGGATCTGGTCCCAACGGTGCGGAAGCGAATGCTGTGGTTGGTGCAGCCGTCGTTGCGAAAGAGATAGGCGGGTCCGTTGTTGGTGGTGATAAGGACATCGAGGTCGCCGTCATTATCGTAATCCCCGTAGGCGCAGCCGCGCGCCACCTTGGGCCGGTCGAAGGTAGCGCCCACCAGGGTGGCTACGTCGCGAAACTGGCCGTGTCCCTCATTGTGAAAGAGGTGCGGAGACTCGGCGTAGGCGATGTTCGACTCCACGCGGCGGATGGTCTCGTCGATGTGGCCGTTGGCGACCAACAAGTCGAGCCGGCCATCGAGATCGACGTCGAAGAAAAAGACACCGAAACCGAGCGTGAGGCGGGTGGACTTGCCGACCGCCGATTGCGGCGCCTCATCGATGAAGAATCCGTGCCCCTGGTTCCGATAGAGCCCCACCATCTGCTGCGAGAAATTCGTGACCACCAGGCTGGGCAAGCCCGAGTTATCGTAGTCGGCGGAATCGACGCCCATGCCCGCGCGTGCGGCGCCATCCTCACTGAACGCCACGCCCGCCGATACTGCCGACTCCGCGAATCCCCCGTGACCGTTGTTGTGATACAGCTTGTTCGGCTGCGTATCGTTGGCGATGAAAACGTCGGGCCAGCCGTCGAGGTCGTAGTCCAGCATGCTCAAGCCCAGCGACTTGGAAGTGGTGTCGTGCAGCCCCGCCTTGCCGGTGACATCTTCAAACGTTCCGTCACCGCGGTTGCGAAACAGCCAGCACGTCGTGCCGGGGTAGGCCTCGGGCGTGCAATAGGACTTCGTCTTGCCGTCGAGGCTGCAATAGATGTCCATCTCCGGCGACCAACGTACGTAGTTGGCCACCAGCAAGTCGAGGTGGCCGTCACGGTCGTAATCGAACCAGAGAGCGGACGTGCTCAGACTTGCGTAACCGCCCAGCGCGGCGCGCTTGGTGACATCGGTAAACGTTCCGTTGCCGTTGTTGCGAAAAAGGTGATTCTGCCCGTAGCAGGTGATATAGAGGTCGGCGAATCCGTCGTTGTCGTAATCACCCACCGCCACACCGATGCCGTACATCTCCACGTCGAGACCGGCCGCATGCGTCACGTCGGTGAAGCCGCCGCGCCGGTCGTTGCGATAGAGCGTCATCGTGGTTCGGCCGCGAACATGGCCCGGCCAGTCCATGCTGTTGATCAGCAGAAGATCCAACCAGCCGTCGTTATCATAATCGAAGAAAGCGCAGCCGGAGCCGAGCGTCTCCGGCAGGTACTTCTTGCCGAAAGCGCCGCTGTTATGCTGGAACGCAATCCCCGCGTCGTGCGTTACATCCGTCAATTGGATGGGGAAACCGGCCTTGTCGGAGGGCGCGACCGAGGCGGCCGGTCCGCCGCCGAAGCCGGTTCCCGGAGAGGACTCCGCGCCTTTGCCGGCAGTCGATCCGCGTGCGTGGAGGTTAGCACGGTAGCCGTAGTAAGCTGCACCCAGCCCGCCTGTCGCGCCCGCCCCTAGCAACCACTTGAACAGCGTTCTTCGATCCATCAATCTGCGTTCCACGTTAGCCTAAATGCGGTGGGGTGGGCAAGAGCGAACTCAAGAGGTTGTCAGTCGTCAGTTGTCAGTGGTCAGTTCCGGTAGTCAACTCGCGACGAGCGACAACTGATCGTCGACGAAGAGTAATGCTCGGCACTGTTAAGTTCGCTGCGATTCTTGTACGATAGGAGTTCGGGCAGAGTTGGGGCGACCATCATGGTAGGCCGGGTTCCCATTACCAGATCCTGGAAGATGCCGGCGCTGGCCGACCGATTCGCGATCAAGAAGGAGTTCTTATGCCAAAATTCGTGATCGAACGAGAAATCCCGGGAGCCGGGAACATGACAGATTCGGAACTGCATGATGCGGCTCTGAAGTCGATTGAGGTCCTCAAGAACCTGGGCCCGCAGATACAGTGGCTGCACAGCTACGTGACCGACAATAAGGTCTATTGCATCTACCTCGCTCCCGACCAAGAGATGATTCTGGAGCACGCCAGGCGATCCGGCTTCCCAGCCAATCGGGTCTCGGCCGTTCGGCGCCTGCTCGACCCGACAGCGGCTGAATAGACTTCAGCCGGCTTCTCCTGCCCGCGCGTACTCGATCGCCTGCGTCAGCGACATTCTCGACCCCTCCATCCAGACGCGAGCGGCGACAGCGCTGTCGAGCCCCTTGCGGGCGGACTCCAAACCGCGTTGCAGCTTGTCCTTGGTGGGACCCGGAAGCTCGACACTTTCCCTCTGACGCAAGCCGAGCGCCGCGCTGGCCAAGCGAAGGGCCCGATCCCACCTCTCCTCCTGCGAGGCGCATGCTGCCATCTCCGCCAGCACGCCGATCACCTCCCGCGGTTTGCACAGCTTGTGAAAGAACCCCAAGGCTTCGGCGCACAGGCTTCGCGCCGCCACGTAGTCGCCCTGCTTGAGGGCCAGGCCACCCAGATCGGCCAGCGACCGCGCGATCCCAGGGCGGTCATCCAGTTCTCGAAATATGGCGAGAGCCTGCCCATAAAGCGAACTCGCGGTTGGGGCGTCGCCCTGCTCGCGCGCCGCATCGCCTTGATGGTTGAGGGACCAGGCCATCCCTGCACGGTCCCCCAAGCGTCGAAAAACCTCGAAGCACTCCTCATACAGTGAGCGCGCCGCCGCATAATCGCCCTCCCAACGGAGGGCGTCGGCCAGGTTGCTCATCGCACGGGCGGCTGAGACCTGATCGCCGATCTCTTGCGAAATCCGTAAGACTTCCGTGTACGACGAGCGTGCTGCCGCATAATTTCCGGCGTCGCGGCTCACAACAGCGAGGTTATTAAGGGCCGCCAAAGTGCCTGGCCGGTCGCCCAGTTGCCGAAACAGGCTCAACGCCTCTTCCAGAAGAGAGCAGCCGGCTTCCACATCGCGATGCGGGTAAGGTCGCTGGTCGGATTTCGCCCCCATGGGAACTCCGGTCGCAGGCGCTGGGGTGGGGAGGCATGCGCGTGTCGAATACGCGGCCATGCTTCCCGCACCGAGCAGCGCTCTCGCCCGCAGCTTGGTACTCGCTTGCACTTCTCGCAAAGCCAAAATAGCCATGAATCGCCGATGTCCCTCTATGTCAAGCCCCTGAATGAACCAAAATGGCAGCAAAGCGTCGGCAAGGCGCAGGCTCCACTCAGCGTTGCGGGTTTCCGTAAGCCACTCCAGCGCCGCGCGAAAATTGTCTTGCTCCACCGCAAATCGTTCCAGCCAACCCCGCTCCTCAGTCCCCCCGAAGTAGGGGGCGCCTTCCTCTGCCAGCACCAGACAGTACGCCGCGTGGGCGCGACGCGTGGATTGGGCCTCGCCGCTCGCTTCCAGGCGTTCCAGGCCATACTCGCGAATGGTTTGCAGCATCCGGAAGCGCGCCTCTCCGCTGCCTTCCGAGACTTGCCGGAGCAGACTCTTGTCGACGAGCGACGCCACACCGTCGAGGAGGTCGATTTCCAGGTCGCTCCGGCTATTCGCAACCGCTTCGGCCGCCTCCAGCGTACAGCCCGCTGGAAAGACAGACAACCTCCGGAAGAGCTTCTGTTCCGCCCCGCTGAGCAGGTCATGGCTCCAGTCGATGGCCCGGCGCAAGCTCTGTTGACGGGCGGGCAGGTCACGCGGGCCGCCAGTCAGCAGATGCAGGCTTGATTGCAAACGTGCCAGCATGGCGGCCGGCGTCAGCATCTTAATGCGGACGGCCGCGAGCTCAATGGCCAGCGGCAGACCGTCCAGACGGGCGCAGATCTCAGCGACGGCCCGCACGTTCTCCTCATTCCGCCGCAGATCCGGCTTCACCGCCGTGGCCCGCTCAAAAAACAAGGCTACCGCTGGAGATTCGAGCAGTGTCTCGGGCGACGCTGATCGGTCGAGATCCGGCAGTTCCAGCGATGGAACCGGAAACTCACGTTCGCCGTACAGGCGCAGCGCTGCCCGGCTCGTCACCAGAACCTTCAGTGCGGGCAAGGCTAGCAGTTCCGACACGAAGGGCGCGGCCTCCAGCACCTGCTCGAAGTTGTCGATCAAAAGCAGCATCGGACCTGCATAACGCAACTGTTCCAGTAACTCCTCATTCAAGGGCCGGGAGCCGCTCAGCCGGATCCCCAGACTCTGCACGACCGCCAAGGGAACCAGGGCCGGATCGCTAATCCCCGCCAGGGGGACGAAGAACACCCCCCCGGAGAACTCGCTCGCCACATCCGCCGCCAGCTTTAGTCCGAGCGAGGTTTTTCCCGCGCCGCCGGTACCTGTTAACGTGAGCAGACGCACGTCTTCTCGCAGCAGAAGGCTTTTGGCGGCTGCAAGTTCTCTACCGCGACCGATCAGTGGCGCGCGCAAAGTGGGCAGATTGCCGGCTCGGCCGGCTCGGCTAGTCTGGACCTGCCGAGCCGTCTCCCCCGAGTGATCTCGAATGATCCTCAGCTCGTCCGCCACGGCCTGCGTCGAAGGGTAACGGTCTTCCGGCCTCTTTGCGAGGCAGCGTTTCATCACCCACTCGAGAGGAGGAGGGATCTCCGGATTGAGCTGGCCGATCGAATCCGGCTCGTCGCGGATAATCGCCACCAGCGTTTCTACGCCGGTTGCCCTTTGGAAGGCGCGCCTGCCAGTGGCCATCTCATACAGAATTGCTCCGAAGGAGAATTGATCCGAGCGAAAGTCAACAGGTTGGCCGCCTGCCTGTTGCGGCGACATGTAGCCGATGGTTCCCAGAATGGCTCCGGACGTGGTCAGTGGCGCGCCCATCGTGCTCCCCATGGTTTCCCCAGTGAAGCAAACGGCAGCAGCAGGCTTGGCGATGCCGAAGTCAAGAATCTTCACTAGTCCCTCAGCACCGACCATGATGTTTTCAGGCTTCAGATCACGATGCACGATACCCTTGCTGTGGGCTGCGGCGAGGCCCTCGGCTACCTGCAACGCGAGATCGAAGAGCCTCTTAGTTGAGAGCGGCCCGTTCGAAAGCACCTGCCGCAGGCTTACCCCTTCGACGAACTCCATGACGATGTAAGGAATCGAGTCCACGCAATCGAACTCGTGAATGGTAATGATATTGGGATGGCTAAGCGCCGACGCGGCGTGAGCCTCGCGCTGGAAACGCTCCAGAGCTTGGTGATCTTTCGCAAGGTCTTCGGCCAGGACCTTGATGGCTACCAAACGATGCAGCCTCCTGTCCTCCGCCTTGTAGACCACCCCCATGCCACCGCCGCCGAGCTTCTCTAGGACACGATAATGGGAGACGGTTTTACCGACCATGTGAATCAACGGCCCTTCCGCCATACTAACTGGCGCTCTCCGTGAAGTCAACGCGCGGGCAGGCGCGTACGCGAGCGCGAACGGCAGGAAGGCGCGAACGCTCAAGCGGGTGATGCCTTAACCGTGCCTTCCTGTGATTTCAGCGTTGAGTTCGTCAAGCAATTCGTCGATCTGGGCAGTCGGCCCAGATCGACTACCGAAAAAGCGTGTAACTGCGCCCCAAAGCGCATGCTCCTCTTCGCTCTGCGGACTCTGCGAATAGACGACGACGGCTGCGCGCCTCAGGCTCGAGGATGGAAGGCGGAGAGTCTCTCGTAGCTTTTCGACCGAGAGGAGGGTCACGGCTTGCCTCAGCAGGTACCCTAGTTTCGCGTCGCCCCTGGTCCTTCTGATATTCGCATAACCTGTCCCAAGAAGTGGAACGGCGATCGACGGCACTTTGTAGGTGTTCGCGGCCTCTATTACCCTGTCCATGATGAAGTCGATGCCCTCGATTGGCGTATGTTCGTAAATACCGTAGTGGTCTTTGGCCGTACTGAGGTCTCTTGTCGTAACGACAAATAAAACACCCGGCAGATCATGCGTGTTAGGAGGGAGGGGCAGATACTTGGTGTGGCCCAGCCCCGCAGCCCTGGGCCTTTTCCCAACGGGCCACAGCTCTTCAACGTACTCAAAGAACGGACGCCCATCTACACGTATGCCCTCGAAAGATGCCAGAACGCTGCGAGGGCCCCGCTGCATAAAGTCGAACGCTTGACCGACGGGGATTACGACCGGAATTTCACGGACGTCTGCGATGCTCCCGAAAACTACATGGAGCATCGCTCCTGTTTCCGGTATTCGTTGTGCCGCAACTACCTCGCGAAACGAACTGAAGAAGCCTTCGTAGGGCTCCGCCTCCAGCGGTGGTACAATGCCAGCAGGCGCTGCCTCGGGCTTACGCAGATGCTCGATAAGCTTGTGCAAGTGGACTCGGAGCTTCGACTCGAACTCGGACGTCCCGTGAAAGGTCTGAACCAAAGCCTGTGCCTGCAGCCGTGTTCTGAAATCCTGAACCTTGGCAAATTGGGCGGGATCGATCGCAGATAGATCCCCTGGGGCATCAAGTTTGAAGTAGAACATTACACGTGGTTGACCAATGCGGCTCCAGCTCTGAATCGCGTGCTGTACCTCGTGTTCCGTTCCGGATTGTGCACCGCCGGGAATGGGCGTCCCGAAACGCATCCACATGACCCCGATAAGGACGTTGTAGGAACCGAGATGTTCATCGATTACGGCTTGTGGATTGCTCCCGAGGCCGGGGGGTAGATCTTCCCACTGCAGGATTTGAAAGAACAGGCACTCACGCTCACCGATGGTGCGATTCATCTCGTCAAGAACGCGCGACACGGCATCGCGCTCAGGCTGGCAGTCGCCCGGCGACGACACAAACACACGAATCTCCTCGCGTTGCGGCATGACACCCTCTCAACGGGCCTCCTTGCGGGCCCGGGACGCTTCACATTCTAACACCGCCATTGGACGCCTGCACCACACGGGGCGGACATATGTGGGCGAACAACTTCCTTAAGTCGGGTTTGCAACAATGGAAGGGATTTGTAGCTTAGTGGCGCGGACCGCACTAAGTGTCGGCTCCAAAGCACTCACTGTCCACACTGGCTACCAGCCGCACCTTGCTTCCTGAAGGACGCCGCGTGCACCTTTAGATCCTGGCTCCCGGGCGGCAGGCAATTTGCGGTGAGATGCTGATTCCAGCCGCCGAAAATGCAAGATACGTCACCGGTAACTGCGTACCGTAGATCCAAACTCGCAACCTCCGAATCGCTAACTCACAAGCTGCCCCGCCGCAAGAGTGTGGCCGGCTCTTACATTCAGGCGACAGCCGGCTTGATGTTCTGGTTTACGCGGAACAAGTTACCCGGGTCGTACTTCTGCTTCGCCAACGCCAGGCGGGTGTAGTTTTCACCGTACGCTGCCCGGAGGCGGCCGTCGGCTTCGTCGTCCATCATGAAGTTGACGTAGCCCCCTTCCAGGTTGAATGGATGGACGGCTTTCCAGTACCCGCGCCCCCAAGTCTTCAACGCTTCAGCACCCTTCGGGTCACGGTCGATACCGGCAATGACCATGGACCAAGTCGCGTCGCGAACGGTCCAGGCGGTCCCGTCCTTGGCGACGCGGTGGACCGCCCCGTCGATGGGGTAGAGGTGCATCAGCGAGAGCTCGCTCGGCGCCCTCGCCGCCTGTGCAATGTGCGTGTCGATGGCCTCGTCGGGCAGCGACCTCACGAAGTCGCCTTTCCAGTACCACTGGAGGCCTTTCGGAAACAACGGATCGAAGAGCGCCTGCATCGCGGGGAACGGGATTGCGCTGATCCAGTTGAAGATTGGAGGCGGCAGGGCTTTGAACAGTGGCGCCATCGCTTTCTCGCCCTCCTCAGCGGAGCCGTTGTAGCAGGAGATGACGGCACACGCGCGCTTGCCCCAGTGCTCTCTCGGAAACGGATCCATCGACGGCACAGTCTTAAGGCCTACGAAGGCGCCAAGGTCCTCCGGTGCTGTAGGCAGGAAGTCACGATAGGCGCCCATTACGGCCTTGGCAGAAGTGGCCTCCCAAAACACGGGGCCGGCATAGACCATCTTCACGGGATGCGCGTGAAACAGGAAACTGGTGACGACGCCGAAGTTGCCTCCACCGCCGCAGAGAGCCCAGAACAGGTCCGAATGCTGGTTGGCGCTGGCTGTGACGAAACTTCCGTCGGCGAGGACTACGTCCGCTTCGAGCAAGTTGTCGATGGTAAGGCCGTACTTGCGCGTCAGATATCCCGTGCCGCCGCCAAGCGTGAGGCCAGCCACGCCGGTGGTCGAAACGATGCCGAAAGGGACCGCCAGGCCGAACGGGTGGGTAGCGTGATCGACGTCGCCGGATGTGCAACCGGCATCGACCCGAACTGTCAGGCTCTTCGGATCCACGCGGACGCTCTTCATCGTCGACAGGTCGATCACCAGCCCGTCCTCGCAACTGCCGAGGCCTGGGCCGTTGTGTCCGCCGCCGCGGATCGCAAGGAGCAGGCCCTCATCGCGGGCGAATTTCACGCCGGCGATGACGTCGGCAACGTCCATGCAGCGCGCGATCAGCCGGGGCCGTTTGTCAATCATGCCATTGTACAGGGCGCGTGCGGCATCGTAATCGGCATCGCTCGGGCGGATCAGCCGACCGCGAAGGTTCCGCTCGAAGGCTCCCGTGGTCTGATCAGTCATCGCTGCCCTCCGGAGATGGGTATGGTGCTCGCCGACCGTCGCGTTGTCGAGATGCAACCGTCTTTCTGTAGCTAAAGCCCGCACCTGGTTTTTGTCAACCAGAATCTCCGCCCGTCTTCGCGAAACACGAAAGATCGACTTGCCCCCAAACGACGGGCTACTCCGAAGTTGTCTCCAACGGGCTCTCGGTATTAATTCTCGTCATCAAACCCCCCGCGCAGGCATATAATCAACTTCCCCGTTGCACAGAGGCTGTTACCAAGCATGCCAGCCTTTACGATTGGGGGTAGTCCAAACGAGGTAGTCTAGCCTGACCAAGGAACCGTCCTCAACGGTGTGGTTCACATCATGCCCGATTCTGAAAGTAATCTGCAGCGAGTCTTCCGTGAAGTTTCCGCCCAAGGAGAGGCTTCCGTTTCCGCCCTGGTGCGCAAATTCAAGCTGGAGCCGAGCACCGTGGCGCGAAAGGTCCAGTTGTTGGCTCAAAGAGGATTGGTGCGACTTTCGCCCGATCACAAGATTGTCGCCCTCAGTCCGCACCACGGAACGGTGGTAGGCATCGACATGGGCGCCAGCCATTTGCGCTTTGCCCTGGCCGATTTTTGCGGCCAAATATTCAGAGAGTCCACCCTGAAGATCCGTCCCGAGGATGGGCCGCAAAAGCTGATCGCCCAGATCAAGCAGGGCATCCATGAATTGTCTGTGACGCCCGATTCGGCTGGCGCACCGGACCCTGACCCGGCGCACTCCGGCTCGAAGAAGGGCGCTGCAACCTCTGCCCGTCACGGCCGGGTACGGGCCATCGCCATCGGCGTGCCCAGCGCTGTTGATCCTCGCACCGGCCTGGTGGCTTCCGCCAACCTGCTGCCGGGCTGGCGCGATGTGGATTTGCGGCGGTCTTTACAGAAGGAATTCCGCCTTCCGGTAGCCCTCGAAAACGACGCCAACATGGCGGCCATCGGCGAGCACTGGCGGGGCGTGGCCTGCCACGTGCCGAGCTTCGTATTTGTGGCGATCGGAACCGGCATCGGCGCCGGAGTCTTCACCGACGGCCGGCTCTATCGCGGACGTACCGGGGCAGCCGGCGAAATCTTCAAGCTGAACCTCGAGTGGGAGCGCTGGAAAGAGGATTTTGGAGAAACCGGTTACCTGGAGAGCTACGTTTCCGGCCTTGGGATTTCAACCGCGGGGCGCAAGGCCCTGAGCGAATCTCGCGCGTCTAGCCCTCATGGCCCTCATGGCCCTCTTGGGCCCGCCGAAGGCGGCGACAACCCGCAGGGCCTCGCTCAAGACCGGGACGCTCGCTTTGTCTTCGACGCTATGCGACAAGGTGACGGAGAAGCTCTGGCCGTCTTAAAAAGAGCGTTCACGCTGATGGGCGTCGCGGCCGCGGACATAGTTGCG
This sequence comes from Terriglobia bacterium, assembly GCA_035315065.1. Classification (GTDB taxonomy): domain Bacteria; phylum Acidobacteriota; class Terriglobia; order UBA7540; family UBA7540; genus DATFYM01. Next base: position 5,285 of record DATFYM010000052.1, on the reverse strand, counting down.
GTCCTTGACCCTGACTTGATCGTTTTCGGGGGCGGGGTCTCAAAAGGGGCGCCCGACCTATTGCTAGGTACGGTTCGCGAGATCGTGACCGCGATTCATCCCGACCCACCCAGGATCGAACTCAGCGCGCTCGTGGATAAGGCTCAGACGCACGGAGCGATTTTCTCCGCCCTGACGCTAGCTTACGACGCCGCAGCACGCAATCTGGGCGAGGAGTAACGAAGAATTGACGATTGTCGATTGACGATTGTCGATTGACGATTGACGATTTGAAGACGTTGTCAGTCGTTGTTAGTCGTTAGTTGTCAGAAGGGCGTGAGGAGTTAAACACAGAGGCACGGAGACACAGAGTAGAGAAAAGAGAATCACATAAAGATGTCGCTTGTTTCCCGAGGTTCCCATTCTTCTCTGCGCCTCTGTGTCTCTGTGTTGGAAGCTCCTTCGCAATTACTTCACACCTTCTCAGTCGTCAGTTGCAGGCGATTGACGCCTCTTCCAATCGTCAATCGACAATCGTCAATTCTTTGTTGGCGTATGCTAAATTTGCATTTTGGTCCGCGCGCAACGGCCCCTTTACGTGGACCCGGAGGAATATGAAAGAGTTCGCAGATCTCGCCCAGCCTCGCGTCGTACCCCCGCTCCAGGAGCGCTTCTCTCCCTCCGTGCTGGCCAATCACGCCTACCTGCGCGCCGTGCGACAGTCCCCTCGCGCCGTGCCGCTGGTGATCGCATTGGAACGTCACGAGGGCTTTGTTTCCGTTCACACCACCAAGTGCTTCGACGAGAGCGACGCCCTTTCACGATTCAACCTCCCCTTTGCGGAGCGACTGGTGAAGATGCTTCTCTGGAAGCACGGGGGATGGAGGATCGTGGTGGGCGGACCGAGCTGCATCGGCGAGCACATCCGTCAAACCTATTCTTCGCAAGGGGCACGCGCCTTCGACGCGGAGTTCATGGCTGGAGTGTATGAGCGGCCCTTCACGGTTGAGATCACCAGCCCGGAAAAAGTCCCCCAACCGTCGGAGGGTACCGTGGCCCTCGGAAGGCATCTCGAGGGATGCCGCATTGGATTCGACCTCGGCGCCACTGACCGGAAAGTGGCGGCAGTGATCGATGGCGAGGCTGTTTTCACCGAAGAAGTGCTGTGGGACCCGCGCAACGCTGCCGATCCCAGCTATCACTACCGCGAAATCATGACGGGACTGAAGTCTGCGGCCGCGCATCTGCCGCGTGTCGATGCCATCGGCGGCAGCTCTGCCGGAATCTACATCAACAATCGTCCGCGCGTGGCATCTCTCTTTCGCGCGGTTCCTAAAGACCTTTTCGAAAGTGGCATCGGCAACCTCTTCCTTAACATGAAGCGCGACTGGGGAGGAATTCCCTTCGTAGTGGTGAACGACGGAGAAGTGACCGCCCTCGCCGGCTCGATGTCCCTTCAGGACAACGCCGTGCTGGGGATGGCTCTTGGCTCCAGCGAGGCCGGCGGCTACGTCAACCAAGCCGGGGAGCTGACCACTTGGCTGAACGAACTCGCCTTTTGCCCGGTGGACTATGACCCCGAAGCACCCGTCGACGAGTGGTCTCAGGATCGGGGAGTCGGCGCCCAGTATTTCTCGCAGCAGGCGGTCTTTCGCCTGGCTCCTAAGGCCGGCATCGAATTGGACACGCGCCTGGGTCCGGCCGAAAGACTCAAAGCCGTTCAGCAGATGGCTGATTCGGGTGACGAGCGGGCCCAACAGATCTTCGAGACCATTGGCTGCTACGTGGGATACGGCATCGCCCACTACGCGGATTTCTACGAACTGCGCAGCGTGTTGATTTTGGGCCGTGTGACGTCGGGCGGGGGTGGCAACATCATTTTGCGTCGCGCCCAGGAAGTGCTGGAGAAGGAGTTCCCCGAACTGGCGGAAAGGCTGACGCTTCGCCTTCCGGATGAAGCCACCCGGCGCGTCGGCCAGGCGGTAGCCGCCGCCAGCTTGCCGCCCCTGAAGTGAGTGCGGAACAAGAGAATCCGCAGATTTCGCAGATTGCACCGATTTCAAAACGCGACCGACGTCAGGACGCGTCTGAAGTCAGTTCTGTGAAATCTGCGCAATCTGTGGATAAATGACTCTGGATTGACGTGAAAAGCGAGGGAGGTAGCAAATGACATTCCACAATTCCGGCGCCGAGGTTTACGTCCCTGACGGCTCTGCCGCGGAGCTGGCGCTCTCTCGAACTACGCATTTCGGCGTGTCGGCGCACCAGGACGATATCGAGATCATGGCCTACCACGGCATCCTCGAGTGCTTCGGCCAGAAGGACAAGCACTTCACCGGAGTCACCACCACCAACGGCGCCGGCAGCCCGCGCGACGGGCTCTACGCCTCGTACACCGACGAGGAAATGCAGCGGGTGCGGCGAATGGAACAGAAGAAGGCGGCCTTCGTAGGCGAGTTCTCAGCCCACGTCTTTCTCGATTACTCCAGCGGCGCCGTCAAAGATTCGGGAAACGCGCACGTGGTCAGCGATCTCAAGACTATCTTCGCCGCTGCGAAACCCCAGGTGATCTACACCCACAACCTCGCGGACAAGCACGATACGCACGTGGCCACCGTGCTGCGCGTGATTCGCGCCCTGCGCGAGTTGCCGCGCGACCATCGGCCCCAACGCCTTTACGGCTGCGAAGTGTGGCGCAATCTCGATTGGCTAAATGACAACGACAAGGTCGTCTTCAACGTGGAGGCGCACGAAAACCTGGCCATGTCACTGGTGGGCGTCTTCGATTCACAGGTGGCGGGCGGCAAGCGATACGACTTGGCAACGCTTGGGCGACGGCGCGCCAACGCCACCTATTTTGCCTCGCACGGCGTCGATGAATCGACGGCCCTGATTTTCGGTATCGACCTGACGCCGCTCATTGAGGACGACCAGGCTGACGTAGGCCGATACATTCAGAACTTCATCGACCGCTTTGCCCAGGAGGTCTCAAGCCGGATCGCCAAGCTGTCGTGAGCGCCACTCGTGTTAGGTTCGAGAGCTGGGGTAATATGATGTTTCGAATGCTCGGTTCGCCCAACACTGGGTCACGCGGAGCTGAGGGGTGAGAAGTCTCTGCCTTGTGAAGTGAGGAACGATGCTTGCTAAGGGCTCGACTTCATTAATGCACTAACATGTGACGTGACCCCTCACCCGGCGCTTCGCGCCACCCTCTCCCCACGGGAGAGGGCTGTAAAACAAAGAGAAACTTCCCTCTCCCGTGGGGAGAGGGTGGCGCGAAGCGTTGGGTGAGGGGTCAGAGAAATACGTGGCCGTACTTATGGACCCGAGGACTAAGACGTCCCGTTTTAAGGAATTGTCGATTTACGGCTTCCGTCGGTTGTACGACGTACGATTGCTCTTGCGGCCTTTGTCCGTCATGATCGGGGCCAACGGAACCGGCAAAACGTCCGTGCTTGAAGTACTCTCCTTGCTAGTCAACTCTGCCCAAACCAAACTTAATGAGTTTATATCGGACCTTACCGGATTGAGCAGCGTATTGACCTACGACAGGGCTGAAGAGCTCCGCCTCGGAATCTCCATGACGGTAGCCGGCCATGAACCACTGGAATACTCACTGACGCTAAAGCCACAAGGAATCGCTTACTTAATAAGCGAAGAGAAGTTAAGCCAGGACCGTGGTCTTACGCAGCCGTTCCTGCACATTGATTCGCACGGTCCAGACATCAGGTACTTCGAAGTGGATCAGAAAAGGCTTCAGCAACCCAACTGGGAACACAAGCCACTGGAAACTTCTTTGTCGCAGGTGCCTAAAATGTTTCGCGAGCCGGAGGATTTTCGCAACCGACTCTCGTCGTCCACGTTCTACCACGTATTGAACGTAGAACCGCGATCACCGGTGCGACTGCCCCAGCCTATGCGTCCGGCGACTTTGCCGGGGCGCAACGGCGAGGACCTCGTGTCCTGCCTGTTCTATCTGCGGGAAACCGAACGAAATCGTTTCGAAGCGATTGAGGACGCACTGCGCGCCGCCTTTCCACGATTTGAGCGTCTTGATTTCCCACCTGTGGCGGCAGGGACTCTTGCCCTTGCCTGGCGAGAAACCGGGTTTTCTAAGCCTCTCTACATGCACCAACTGTCCGAGGGCACGCTTCGGTTCCTGTGGCTGGCCACATTGCTACAAAGTCCGGGCCTGACCGCCCTTACTCTACTGGATGAGCCGGATGTCAGCTTGCATCCGGAGTTGCTCAGCCTGCTCGCAGATCTGTTCCGGGAGGCTTCGCACCGCACGCAGGTGATCGTCGCGACGCATTCCGATCGACTTATTCGATTTCTGCAGCCGGAAGAAGTGTTGCTCATGGATTCGAACGATGAAGGGATGAGCACGGTGAAATGGGCCGATGAACTTGATTTGGACCAATGGCTGAAAGACTACTCTCTGGACGAGCTGTGGAGTATCGGTCGCCTCGGAGCGCGCGCTTGAAAATCACAATTCTAGTGGAGGGGAAAACTGAACAGGCATTTTAAGACTCATCTGATAGCGTTTCTTGCCAATAGGCTAGCGGGCAGGATGCCCCGGCTCGACATGTTTCTCTACCACGGCAGAATCCCGACCGAAGAGGATCTGCGTCGCAAGGTTGAGAACCTGCTGAGCGGTCGTGAACCTTCCGATGCCGTTATTGCTTTGACAGACGTGTATACTGGTATAAGCGACTTTTTGCACGCCGCCGACGCGAAGGCTAAGATGCGGCAATGGGTGGGACCCAACGTCTCATCCTTTTATCCCCACGTCGCTCAACACGACTTCGAGGCTTGGCTCCTACCTTACTGGAACGACATCCAAAAGCTCGCAGGGCATAACCGCAAACGTCCGCCGGGGGCTCCTGAAGCCGTAAACCACACCCACCCACCCTCATACCATATCCAAGAGATATTCCGGGTAGGTACTGTCGAGACTACTATTCGAAGGCGAGGGACGCTAATCGAATACTACGAAACAACGATCTCGCCGTCGCGGCTGCGGAGTGTCCAGAGTTGAAGGCATTTCTGAACACGATCATCACCTTGAGCGGCGCGACGCCGATTTAAATTCTAGCCAAAAGGAGACCACCTTGAATCAATCACGGGCACTCAAGGCAGATTCAGCACTTAGCCGCAGAGGATTTTTCCGGTCGGGAGTACTTGGCGGCGCTGGGGTTGCCGCCGCTACCCTGATTGGCGGCAGTGCGCTCTCCGCCGCAAGCGCGCCCGCCGCGCCGCCATCGGTCAAGCCCTTCGAGCTGGACGAAATCACCATCCGCGCCCTT
>DATFYM010000051.1:0-6095 GCA_035315065.1 Terriglobia bacterium | reverse complement strand
GTGCTCCCCGGTTCCGGAATCTCGATTCCACTTGCGTCCTTTCCTCCACCAAAGAAAGCGTGACTGTTGGGGTCGGAGACCTCTGCGCCATCAATGATGAGCGTGTAGTAGTGAAAGCCGGGGACAAGAGGGGGCGTCGTGGCCGTCCAGAATCCGTCCGGCTGCTTCACCATATCCAGTTTCGGGTCGCTCCAGAAATTCAGCCGGACCTTGGTGGCATCAGGCGCTTTCACGCGGAACTCCACCCTGCCGGCGCTATCAACGCGCGGGTAGTCGGCTCCCCAGACGTTGGTCGAAGCGGCCTCGAAAATGCCCGCCTCTTGCGCGCAACAAAAACTTGCAGACAGGAGTATTGCCAACCCAACCTGCTTCATCCCTTCCCTCCTCGTTCACTTGGATTTTCAACTACGCTGAATCGCTCATCATATTGAAAATACATCGGTAACCGTGAATCGGCAATAGAGCGGAACCTTTCACTGGACCTGCCTTATCGAAAATCGGGCTCACAATCCTCATAAGTTACTGACTGTAAGGCACTTAAGCATAGTGGCTTCGTTCGTCTGGATTCCTTCTCAAGTTACTGATAATGCGCGCCTTGATTCGAGTGGCTTCGATTGGGTTCGTCTCTGCTTTCCCTTCCTTCCCCAGACTCAGGCCCCAGCCCAGGCTCAAGGTTCCGGCTGATACCGGCGGCAGCATTCGCCGCTATTCGGTCCAGGGTGTCGCTCATGATGACCTTTAACTCGGCGGCCGCCTTTGCCACTTTGTCGGGATCGCACACTCTGGCCAGAATGTCGGCCATGGCCGCCTGGAACTGATCCCTTGCCGTTTCCACCTTCTGACGTTTTGGATACCTTCGAATGAACTTCGTCGCGCCGAAGGCGAACAGCCGGCGCTCGATCTTGCGACGTGCGTCGGCGGGTCCCCCCAGCCCGCATCCCAGCACCGCCGTCAGCCGCACATGCCACTTCTCGTGGCGCTCCATCCGCCTATTCACCAGAAACGTGAGCAACTGCTCGATCTTGGCGTCCAGATCGCGAGTTAGCGGCTTGCCCTCCCCTGCCCAGTCGCGGAGACGACGAGCCTTCTCCCACCACGTCTCGGCCAGCACGCGCACGGCGGTCTCGTCGCTCGCTTCGTGGGGCGGGAAAAGGGCCATCAGGTCGCGATGCAGGCGCCGGAAATCGTGCGGGTCCTCGCCGCGCTCCTGCAATTGACGTTCGATCTCGGGTGGAGCAAGGCCGCGCCTCTGTGAGTTCAGGGCGGCGCGGCGCTTTCCTGCCGCTGTCCTGGGGCCGGTGGATTTCTGAGCGTTGCGGCGGTTGGCGGCGAGGCGCGCGGGACTGGAAACGGGCTTTCCTCTTTCGTCAGCCATAAAAAATAGTATAACAACTTCTATACCGATGTCAAGCCTCTTCTTCGAGGCTAGTTAGCACCCCTAACGATAGCCTCGCCGGCCTCAGGCGCAGAAGGCAGAAAGCGGAAAGCAGAAGGCAGAAGCCAAGGCCTTCCCCGACATGTCTTGGGGGAGAATTGCCCGAACGGAGGGCGTTGAGAAACTGGTCCGCGCGACGCTTGCGTCAGATTTCGCGTCGCGCAGCGGCCTCGACCTAACTTGAACAAGAAGGGTCGAACAGCCTCAGCGTCGTGCGTGTGGAGGCGAGCAGCGCTCATCCGGCCCTCACCTGGCCCTCGGCGCGGCGCGCCCGAAGACATCCTCCGGGCCTCCGAGCCTTTGCAGGTCTTGAAGCGCGCGAAGACCTGTTTCCACTGCCAGGCGCTCGTCAATCGCGCGCCGGACCGTCTCAGAATTGCTGGGTGACCGGAGAGCCTTGCGAAGGCGCCGGATCTTGCGAGCCTCCAGCAGGAGATTGGTTCGCGTGAGTGCTACCTTCATATGGCATCCTCCGGGTGTGTGTAACCCCGGCCTCCATGATACACAACAATTCGGCCGTACCCACGCCGATACGCCCAAGGGCTCTCAAGGGTTTCACGTCGACGAACCTGAAGGATCTCATTATCCAGCACGCCGGCAACCCGCATCGCGTCATATTCGCTTTCGATCCGCGCCGAACCGTGATTCTCTTGCTCGGCGGCCGGAAGGCGGACAGTAAATGGTACAAAACCGCCCTACCTGAGGCCGAGAAGATCTATGAACGTCTCGAAACCGTGCGGAGCCCTTGGAATGAGTGTTGCTTCCACTTCCTCAGGGCTCGGTCCTGTGCTAGTATCACGACATGGAATTGAAGATCGAACTTCCGGAAGACGTCGAGCGCCGCCTCGAGAACGAGTGGGGCGATCTACCTCGGCACGCGCTCGAGAGCCTCGCCATCGAGGGTTACCGCGCTCGTCTACTCGGGCGTTCGCAGGTGCGGCGGATGCTTGGTTTTGAAACCCGCGCCGAGGTGGATCAGTTCATGGCGCGCCACGGGGTGCCTTTTGACTACACGGCGGAGGATTTCGAGCTCGACGCGGAAACCAGCCGGTACCTGCAGGAAACCCGCAGCAAGGAACTCGAAGGGCGATGATCGTCATCGCCGACACCACCCCTCTGCATTATCTCGTTCTTCTAAACCACGCCGACATCTTGCAAGAGCTATACGGTCGCGTGGCCATCCCTGAGGCCGTCTACCGCGAACTGCAAGCGGCAGGCACTCCCGCGATCATCAAACAATGGATTGCGAATCGCCCGGACTGGCTGGAGGTGCGACGAGTTTCGGCACCTCCAGACCTCGCCTTGACGGAACTCGACGCCGGCGAGCGAGAAGCGATTGCCTTGGCCGAAACCCTCCGGGCTGACGCGGTGATCCTCGACGACAAAGCCGCGCGGCGCGAAGCCCAGCGTCGAAAGCTGCGGGTGATTGGGACCCTGCGAGTGTTGGATGACGCGGCCGTGGCTGGCTTGGTGGACCTGCCGCAAGCCCTGCGACGACTACGGGCGGCCGGCTTTTACGTGGACACCACACTGGTGCAGCTTCTGCTTGATCGGCACTCCCAACGGACTCGCGGCAAGGCCACAACTTAACGGCGGCGTACCCGCACACTCGGGCGTTTCACGCCCACGCTCCCAAGAGCGATGGTGCTTCGGTACCCGGTCATCGCGCAGCTTTCTCTGCTCTTCGATGGCGTCACCCTGCCATTCCAGCTTTCCGACAACGTCAGCGAAATTGTATTTGGACCCGTTGGGCTGTGGCGTCCTGCCCACCACCAGGACGAGCTCCACCGCGCCAGCCGGAAGTTCCACGGGCACATCCAGTCGCAACCGCCCGTCCGGTCCCACCTCACCTTTAGTCTTCACGACCTGCATAGGACGCTCTCCCCGCGGTCGCCAACGGACTCACGCCTGGATTGAGTGTACCACGACGCCCGGGGAGTCTACAGTTGACAGTCGGCAGTTAAGAGTCAAGACGCGCCCTAACCCCGAACCCGGTTCTTACTGTAAACTGTAGACTGTGAGCTGTGGGCTGCCTCAATGATCTACCTCGACCATAACGCCACCACGCCCATTTTGCCTGAGGTGCTGGAAGCCATGATGCCGTACCTCACCACGGAGTGGGGCAATCCGTCGAGCAGCTACAAATTCGGCTCTAAGGTATAATAGGATAGGATTGCCCGAACGGAGGGCGTTGAGAAACCGCAGTACGTTATCTGCCCCTCGGCGCGGTGCGCCGGAAGACATCCTCCGGGCCTCCAAGCCTTTGGAGGTTTTGGAGGGCGCGAAGACCTGTTTCCACAGCCAAGCGCTCGTCAATCGCGCGCCGGACCGCCTCAGAATTGCTGGGTGACTGGAGAGCCTTACGAAGGCGCCGGATCTTGCGAGCCTCCAGCAGGAGATTCGTTCGCGTGAGTGCTACCTTCATTAGGCCTTCCTCCGGGTGTGTGTAACCCCAACCTCCATGATAGACAACAACTCTTCTGCCTGCAGCATATAAAGAATACTTTACGGAGCGGGTACCCCATGCCTATGCTGGAACTTCCGTCCCTGCGGCCCTGGAGGAGTGATAGCTCTTTCGTCGCCTCTTTTGGGGTTAGAGCTTCTCGGTTCCCGCTACGCTCGCTCGGGAGAAGGTATGACCACCCAGCGCCAAGCCCCGCTCGGGGCCGGGTTCGATTTTCGGATTTCGAGTTTCCAGCACCGGGTTCGTTCTAGGTTTGTTTTCGGGTCGCTTCCGTTCTAAAGCACTTACTAGGTTTGTTCTAGGTTTGTTTTGAGGGTCATGTTGATGATTCTAAAAGGCTTGTCGGGGTTGTTTGACCCATGTTTTCCATTTTGGCCCCACCGCCGCCTTTTGAGTCCGGTTTTTCTTCGCTGATCCCGAACCACGAGCCCCGAGCCCCGGCTAATCGCATCTCTCATGTCAGCAATTCCTGCGTTCTCGGCTCCAGCCGTTGGACCGTTTTGGGCACGGGCTCCGGCCTCTGACAGACCGCCGCCCGCCTAATGTTCCTTCGGCGAACTCTCCAGCCCCCGAGTCCCGCTTTTCTTTTCTCAGCGAACCGCAAACCCCGAGTCCCGAGCCCCGTTCAAACCAGCTTGAAGCGATTATACGGCAACAAAGGGTGGTTGTCAAAAAGAATATTTAGCGGACCGATAATCCCTCGCCGATGCCCGAACTCGATCCGTGCCGGGGCCCTCGCAATGGCGCCCATGACGGTCGTCTCCAACACCTCGGCCTTGCGCTAACTGCTTGTGGCGGGCCGGGCGAACCTGGCGGACCTCGTGGAACAGATGTTCGGTCGCGTTCTGATTTTCCGTGCGCGATCGAACACGAAATTGAGCGATCAGTTGGTTAGGTTCATCGGCTCCACGGAGTTTGCCGCGCCCCATGGATGACAGCGATCACATCGATCTGGTCGGGCTTAATGTGATAGATGATTCGATATGGACCTTCCAGGACTTCGCGAATCTGGCCTAGCTCAGCTTCAGGAACCATTCGGCCTGACAAAGGGAAATCGGCGACTTGTTGGGAGCGTCTGGTTAAGCGGCCGACTACTCTTTGCGCGTACTCCGGAGAGCTTAGCGCAATGTACTCGTAAAGTGCCCGAAGATGGTCAACTGCCGTGTCCGTCCAGTGGACCCTCACTTCGGCAGTCCGAATCTTGAGCGTACTTGCTCGACGTCGATGGTTCGTCCGGCCCGGCTATCGGCAAGGCCCGCTTCAATGGCCTGACGAACGTAAATCTCGTGCATCAGGTCATCCCAGGTGGAGTTTTCCGGCAGTTTCTCCAGCAATCGCCGAGCCTCCTCTTTGATGCTCGCGGATTCCATTTGCCCTCTCCCCATTTTCATTCCGCTCCTACCAATGCTATGTCACTCCTGAGGCGTAAATCAATTTGAATCTCGAAGCAGCCCGTGGGGTGACCCCCGACGCCAGGTATGCCAGGCGATGCAAAGGATCGGAATCGGAACCAAAAGTGGCGGACCGAGAACTCGGGTCCGCGCTACACTTGCTCATGCGCTTGAGGAACAGGTCCGCGCCACCCTTGCTTCAGGTTTCGCGCCGCGCGCGGCCTCGACCTAACTTGAACGAGAAGGGTCGAACAGCCTCAGCGTCTTGCGCGTGGAGGCGAGCAGCGCCACGGCCGAACCGGATGTAAACGCCAGTATCGAACAAAACGACACCCGGCGGCAGTGCGTTCATCCGGCCCTCATCTGGCCCTCGGCGCGGCGCGCCCGAAGACACCGTCCGGGCCTCCGAGCCTTTGGAGGTCTTGGAGCGCGCGAAGACCTGTTTCCACTGCCAGGCGCTCATCAATAGCGCGCCGGACCGCCTCAGAATTGCTGGGTGACTGGAGAGCCTTGCGAAGGCGCCGGATCTTGCGAGCCTCCAGCAGGAGATTCGTTCGAGTGAGTGCCACCTTCATTATGCCATCCTCCGGGTGTGTGTAACCCCGACCTCCATGATACACAACAGCTCTTCTGCCTGCAACATGGGAAGAATACCCGGGTGCACGACATAGAAGTTGGAGTTAGGCGGCAATAGCCGCCCCTGGAGTTTCTACATTTTCACCTGGAGATGTCTCAATCCACTCCTCCCCAGCGTCGATTTTCCGCAGGTCGGTCTTTGCATTATTTAGTTGACAGACCGACTTGG
>DATFYM010000050.1:0-61462 GCA_035315065.1 Terriglobia bacterium | reverse complement strand
ATTACAGTTGACCCATCCCGGTCACTTCATGCACCATAACTGCGCCAGCGTCGCTTCGCTCCGACCGTGACCGGCATCACGTCGGAACCGGCGCCCGGGATCAAATCGGAATCAGTGACCAGCTTCATCGGAATCAGCACTTAGAGATCTGTAGAGTCTGCTATTGAGTTTACCGCGTCCCCGCCGATGAAGCTCTCAAGACCTGGCTCCCCTCAGACTGATGATTTCGGCTCCCTTTTATCCCGGAGTTGACAAGCAAAAGCCGGAATGGCTCAGCGCCGTGGTCCTGCGGCCGTACCATCGAGCCGGTGAAAGCATCAGCACCTCGTCTTCTCGCGGCGTTTTTCCGGCACACGCCGATATATCGGCACCGAGAGGTGCCGAGTTGCCGACATGACCTGCGACCTGAGCGCCCTTCCGGATCATCTAAGATACTTGTTTTCAGTTCGCTAAATACAATTTGAACACACTCGCCGCTTTGGAGTGGCAGATGCCTTAAAGGAGGTGCTACGTGGAGGGAAGTTTCATGCTCAGGATCAACGTGGAAGAGAGCCCCGGCCTGACCCTTTTGCGACTCGAGGGAAGGCTGGCAGGGCCCTGGGTAGGCGAGCTCGAGCACCTCTGGACCTCGAGGGCCGCGCAGCATGTCCCCCAAGGAACCCACCAAGAACGTCTGGCGCTCGACCTCTCGGCGGTGACCTTCGTCGACGACGAGGGGAAGAAGCTGCTGGGGGCGATGTTCGCGGACGGAGCCGAGCTTCGGGCCACCGACTGCATGAACAAGTCCATCATCGAGAGGATCAAAACCTCGCAGCGGAACTCCCGCTCCACACCCCGGTCGGGCGGACTTCCGGGCCGACTGATGACGCTCGTCACCATCGTTTGCTTCCTCGGCATGCCCGCCGGTCTGCGCGGCCAGGAGAAACCCGCGCTACGGCTGACGCTGCGCGACGCGGTCCAACTCGCTCTGAAGCAGAACCCGCAGGTGCAGGTCGCCAACCTCAATGTGGCTGAGAGCCAGCAGGACCGCAACATCGCGCGCTCGGCGCTGCTGCCCCATGTCGGCGCGGAGGGATCCATCCTCGTCCAGCGGTTCAACGTCTACGCCCTGTTCGGCCGTCCATTAGCCGGCTTTCCCGAGCACGCCGGACCAGCCGAGGATTCCCAGGCAGGGCCGCAGTTTTCGATGCCGCTTTTCGACCTCACCCTCCTGCGCCGCTGGCAGGCCTCGCAGCAAGGCGTTCGGGCTTCCCTCTCGGATGAGATGGGCGTGCGTGAGCAGACCGTCCTGCTGGTGGTGTCACAGTACCTGGGCAGCCTGCGCGCCGCCGCCGACGTGAAAGCCGCCCAATCGCGAGTGACCCTGGCCCAGGCGATTTACGACCAAGCCGCCGACTTGCAGAAGAACGGCGTGGGAACGGGCCTGGATACGCTGCGGTCGAACGTTCAGCTCCAAAACGAAAAGCAGCGGCTGGTAGTGGCTGAGACTGCCCTGAAGACTTCCCTTTACGGCCTCGCGCGCTTGCTGAACCTCGATGTGCACCAAGACGTGGTCTTGGCCGACGAGGTCAGCTTCTTCGAGACGCCGGAGTTCCCGGTAAACCAGAGCCTGGAAAGCGCCTTCGCCAACCGGCCGGAGCTGAAGGCCATCGAGGCGCGCGAGCAGCAAACTTTGACCGCCCGGCGCGCCGCCAGCGAATCGCGGCTGCCCACCTTCAATCTGAGGGGCAACTGGGGCTACCAGGGCCTGTCGCTCCCCTCGTCGATTCCCGCTTACAACTACCAAGCCGTCCTCGATGTGCCGGTGTTCACGGGCGGCCGAATCCGCGCCGAGATCACACGATCCGATATCGAAGTCAAGAAGCTCGACCAGCAGAAGCAAGCGCTGACGGATCAGATCGCCCTGGAGGTGAAAACGGCCATCGCCGAGCTCGACGCGGCCCGGAACGAAGTCGAGGTCGCCAACCTGGGCGTCAAGCTGGCCCAAGAGGAAGTGACCCAGGCGCGCGATCGCTTCCAGGCCGGCGTCGCCAACAACATCGAAGTGGTCACCGCCCAGGACGAACTCTCCCGCGCCAACGACAACCAGATCAGCGCCCTCTACCGGTACAACCAGGCGCGCGCTGACTTGGCGCACTCGCTGGGCCAAATGGAAAGCCTGTACTCCAAGTAAGCCCCGAGCGGCCTAGGCGGGCGTGAAGAGGCAATGCTGAATATGCTGAATGATGAATGACGAATGAAGAAGGCGTTGATCTTTTTCCTGCGCTTCCTCTTCGTTCATCCTTCAGCATTCATGGTTCATCCTTCTCTTCAATTGCCTTGAGGACCCGCTCCAGAAAATGGGTCTCCGGGACCGAGCCTTCAATCACCTCACGCTCGTTGATCACCGTGCGCGGCACCGCATAAACCCGATACTGCGTCGCCAACTCCGGAAACTCGGTGGCCTCGATGCAGTCGGCGCGAATGTTGGCGTTCTCCAGGGCAAAGCTGTGAGCCAGGCGTACCGCCCGCGGGCAGTGCGGTCAAGTCGGCGTGACGAAGACTTGCAGGTGGACGGGTCGGGTTATCTGGCCTAGTTTCTCCTTGGTTTCGGCGCTAAGCTCCGACGTTCCCAGTGAAACCTCGATGATGGCGTCCAGCAGGGTCGCGAACTCATAGCCCGCGGGAATGCCGTAGAACCGGATCCCATAGTCCCTGCCGTTGCGCACCGCAGTCGCCGGAGCCTTGTCCACACCGTACTCCGCCACCTTCTCTTTGTCGAGGAGAAGGTCGTAAACTTCCAGCGACAATTTGTCGGAGAGCGCGGCCAGTTCCTCCAGCAATTGCCGGGTCTCGCGACCGTAATCGATGTTGAGTTCCTGGGTGAAGTGAACTAACTTCACCGGGTCCGCCATCGCATTAAGACGCTGGCGGATTTCTGTGGCGTCCTCTTCACGAATCAGTGCCATCGGTTCTCCCAGAATTAGGAGTCAGGAGTCAAAAGGAAAGCGATTGTAGATTCACCAACCCGTCTTTCGTCCCGACTTTAGCTTGTCTCGTATCTACTACCGTTTTCGATGCGTCGGCGGTACTGCTGGCTTCATAATTATGGGCCGTGGCATCTTAAGATTAGGAGTCAGTTCTCAGGTCTCAGTTTTCAGTCTTCGCCATCAGCTTTCAGCACTCAGCTATCAGCAGGAAAGCCCGATTGTCTTCCTGAGAGCTGATGGCTGAAAGCTGAGAGCTCGTTTTTCACTGAACCAGATTGAAGGCGGCGGCGTCTTGCATAGTGAGTCGGACATGGGCGTGCTGACGAGCGGACTGGCGGAAGCGGGTGTGATACCTGACGCGTCGTGGGAGCGCGAATTCGAGGCTCGGCTGGCGGATTCGTCGGCGCTCGCGTTCCGGGTGGCGCTCGGTGTCCTCCACAACCGCGAGGACGCGGAGGACGTGGCCCAGGAAGCCTTCGTCAGGGCGTACCGGAGCTTTCATCGACTTCGCGACCGCGAGCGATTCCGTGGCTGGCTGGCTCGGATTGCCTGGCGCCTGGCGCTCGATCGGCGGCGCGGAAGCGAGCGGCGCGAACGGCGCGAGTTGGCCGCTTCCGACCCGCCGGCTGCGGTCACCGTGGAAGACCTGGCGGTGTCGCGCCAGTTCCAGGAACGCTTGGAGCGGGCCATGGACGAGTTGCCGCAGAAGCTTCGCATGGTCCTGGTGCTGGCGGGCGTGGAAGGTTACGACACTCGCGAAACAGCGCGGCTGCTGTCGCTGCCGGAAGGCACGGTGAAGTCGCGCCTGCACGCGGCACGGAAGCAGTTGGCCGAGAAGCTAAGGCCCGATTTTGGATTTTAGATTTTGGATTTTGGATCGTCTCATTTTGGATTTTCGATTTTGGATTTTGGATTGAAAATCAAAAGCCCGCAAAATCGGGTTTGGGTCTTCAATCCAAAATCCAAAATCTAAAATCCAAAATGAAGGACTCCGGGGTTGAATATGGAATGCAAGCGATACGAACCGTGGTCAGCAGATAAGGTGCTGGGCGCTCTGGACGCGCGCCGTGACGCCGAACTCACCGCTCACCTTGCTGGGTGCTCGAGGTGCCGCGCGGCACTCGACCGGGAGCAACTTCTTTTTGCGGCTATCCATCGCGGCGTGGCGAAAAGCGTGGAACCATCACCCTCTCCCGAAATGGCAGCGAGGATTCGGGAACGCGTGACGACAGAAGTGGCGGCTGAGCGCGATGAACGGCGGTCGCAGACCGCCGCTGCAGCGTGGCTGTATGGTTCGCGCCGTTGGGTTCCAGTGGCCGTTGCAGCAGCCCTCGTGCTCGCTCTCGGATCGCTCTGGATGATGCACCGCCGAGGCGGCGAACACCCGGAGGCAACGAGGCCGGCGGTCGCGAGGTCGGCTGCGCCCACTGGACAGCCGCTGCCGGCAATAGCTACGGACCGAGCCAGCGGTGTTCAACCCAAGCGCGGACCATTTCCGCTGAAGCGTACCGTGACGGCGCGGGCCGCGATCCGGGGCACGCTGAGAAGGATGCCCAGAACTTCACCCGCTGAGCCTGAGGTGCTGGTGGACAAGGAAGAAGCAGCGCTGGTGCTTCAGTTGTATTATTCGGCCAGTCATCTGCCCGCGGATGACAGCGCGTCGCTGCATTTGTCAGCACAGCCCGAGCGGGATGCGGACGGGAATCTGGCTGCGCTGGAGATTCCGCCCTTGGAGGGGATCACCGATCTGGAGCCCAGGTTTGGCTCCGATCAGCCTGAAGGCAAGACTTCGACAGACGCAGAGCCGAACGGCGTACGGCGCTAGGCCCGAGCGATTTCGACTTTCGGCGAAATGGTTTTCCGGGCTAGTGTCCTGCGGCGCTTGCCCCCAGACAATTCCTAATGGAGGTCAAAGATGAAGATTACCAAGATAGTTGCGACGACGATGGTAGTGCTGTCCACGCTCACCCTGGGATTGCGGGCCGAAGACAACCCTAAGCCCCGTGAAGCCAAAACACCACTAGTAGTCCAGGTGGTATTCACCGAATATGATGGCGAGAAGAAGGTCAGCAGCCTCCCTTACACCTTGAATGTCGTTTCCTCGAAGTCCTCAGGCTCCCCCGGGAACTCAGAGCGGGTCAGCCTCCGCATGGGCCTGCGCGTACCTATTATGGTCGGTGGCTCAGACAAGAGCGGTGTGTCGAGCTTCCAATACCAGGACGTCGGTACTGACATCGACTGCACGGCTTACCCCGTCGAGGGCGCGATGTTCAACCTTGTTCTGAGAGTACAGCGCTCGTCCCTCTATGAATCGGGAGTGAAGACCAACGCCGTCCCGGAGATCGCACAACAACCTATCTTCAGTCACTTTAGCTCGGATCTCAGCCTCGACATGCGCGACGGCCAGACTATCCAGAGCACCATGGCCACCGACCCTATCAGCGGCCACGTGCTGAAGGTGGACGTCACACTGCACGTCGCCAAGCAGTAATGACCAGTGACAAGTGACGAGTGACGAGTGGACGGGCTTTCGTCCGCTCGTCACCTCTCGCCTTGTTCTTTTACCCTTCAGCCTTTACCCTTCACCTTTACCCTCTGCCCTTCCTTTTCAGTGTGCTGGTTAACACCGCGTGCCACCCCAGCGTCTTACCTTGCGGAGACTCAAGATCGGCATTGACGATTGATCGATTCAAGGCTGAACATTCTACGGGAACCTGTGGCCGAGACTCTGGAGGACGCACAGCTCGTCAATGCCGCACGCGACGGCGACCGCGCCGCCTTCGGCCTGCTCTACCAACGGTACGCGCGGGTGGTGCACGGGATTCTGCTGGCACGCGTTCCGCCCGGCGAGGTGGACGACCTGACCCAAGACGTGTTCTTGATGGCCATGCGCCGACTGCACACGCTGCGGGATCCGGCGGCCTTTCCCGGATGGCTGGCGGTCATCGCTCGCAACCGCACCCACGACTATTACCGGCGGTCGCCGCGCCACGAGGAATTGACCGAGGTCATCGCCGATGCGGCGGCGCAGGACGATCGCCCCGAGGCCGAGGCTCATGCTGCCCTCGCCGCCATCCGCAGTCTGCCGGACGCTTATCGCGAAACGCTGATCCTCCGCCTGGTGGAGGGTCTGACGGGCCCGGAGATCGCTGAACGCACTGGCCTCACTCACGGCTCGGTGCGGGTGAATCTGTTTCGGGGGATGCAGATGCTGAGAGAAAGGGTAGGCGGTAGACGGTAGACGGTAGGCGGGAAGGCAAGGCCTGCCTGCCAACTGCTGATGAAGCCCATCTACCGTCTACTGTCTACCGTCTACCTGAGTTGTTATGGCTGATTACTTGTGGGACAAATCCGGCGAGCCTGACCCCGAGGTGGAGCGGCTGGAGTTGATGCTTAGCCAGTTCCGGCACCACCGCCCGGCGCCCGAGTTTCCGGAGCGCTTCGGCTGGTGGGCCCGGTTTGGCAGAAGGGATCGGCTGCTGACTAGCCCAGTAATGTGGTCACTGCCCAGCTTGGCAGCCGTTGCCGCTACGGTGGTGCTGGCGATTGGAGCCTGGTTCCTGGTGCGGCAGACGAGCTCGGCGCCCCGTGGGCGGGCCGGGCCCGCTTGGCCGGCTTGGGATGTTGCGCGTCTCGCCGGGACGCCCATCCTTGGCGCGCGGCGCATGGGCGACCGCGGGCGTCTTGCCCCCGGCCAGACGCTTCGGACGGACGCGAGTTCGAGCGCCATCCTCAATGCCGGCGCCGTGGGGGAGATTCAGGTGGACCCCGGGTCGCGGCTGCGCCTGGTGGAGTCGCGCCCCGGCCGGCAGCGCCTGGCGCTCGACCTCGGCGCCATCCATGCCATGATCTGGGCGCCGCCCGGCCAGTTCGTGGTGGAGACGCCCTCCGCCGTCGCGGTCGACCTCGGATGCGCCTACACCCTGCACGTGGACGACAACGGAGCTAGCCTATTACGCGTCACCTTCGGCTGGGTGGGGTTCACGCTCCACGGGCGCGAGTCCTTTATTCCCGAGGGGGCGATGTGCGGCACGCGGCCGGGAATCGGTCCCGGCACGCCCTACTTCGCGGACGCCGCACCGGCTTTCCGGACCGCGCTCGAACAACTCGACTTCGGGCGGCCTACGCCTGAAGCCGCCCCCGCCCGGCAGAAGTCCGGCGCGCTCGACGAACTGCTGGCCAACGCCCGTCCGCGCGACGCCCTCACGCTCTGGCACCTGCTGGCCCGTCTCGACCAACCGCAGCGAGCCCTTGTTTACAGCCGCCTCGCCGCCCTCGTTCCTCCGCCGAGCGGCGTCACCCGCCAAGGTATCCTGAGCGGCGATAAACACATGCGCGACCTCTGGTGGAACGCGCTCGGCCTCGGCGATACCTCCTGGTGGCGTATGTGGGAGCGCGACTGGCCAGGTCACTGAGAGTTCACAGTTGTCATCCATCGAGCATGATATAGGTACGATAACCAAACTACCAACAAGAATTATCACGATCACGACCCAGATGCTCATCCGTGATCGAACGTAACCATTTTTTCAGCCCTTCTCTTGACACCCGGGTGGTGGTAGACTGTAACCAGGGACCAACGTCAGGGGGAGACATATGGAACAGCGACGCATTCAACTCCTGCCGGTAATCCCAATCGGGCTCACCGCGATCATCATGGATACGGTCGTCTGGGTTGTTAAGCTACGATCACGAGCGGCCTCCACTGTCTCTGTCCCTTAGGAGGTCCATTAGGATGAAGGCTGCGTGTATTCGTACTCTGTGCGGTTCGACGTTACTAGCAGCCGCGCTGGCGAGCCCGACTAACGCCGGCCCTCAAGCAAGCGCGCCCCACGCGCTGGACGCGGGACAAAGCGGGCTGGTTACCCTCCGGGGCAACACTCGCCCGGAAGCAACGGCGCCGAACGACCGCGGGCGAGTCTCCGATGACCTGACCATCAACCACATGATGCTCCAGTTGCGACGAACTCCGGAGCAGGAGCAAGCGCTTCAACAATTCATCCGTGAGATCCACGATCCCAAGTCGCCGCTTTTTCATCATTGGATCACGGCGGCGGAATTCGGGCGGAGGTATGGCGTGTCGCCAGATCGCCTCGCCACCGTGACGGACTGGCTCCAATCGCAGGGGTTCAAGCTGAACCTGGTCTACCCGAGTCAGATGGTCATCGACTTCACCGGCTCGGCGGGCCAAATCAGCCAAGCCTTCCACACGGAGATCCATCAACTTCTAGTGAAGGGCCAGGCCCACATCGCCAATATCAGCGACCCGCAGATTCCGGCGGCTCTGGCTTCAACCGTGGCGGGCGTCGTCTCCCTGAATGACTTCAGGCCTCATCCGATGTTTCGGCAGCGCGCCGAGTTCACCATCGGCGGGGACAACTACTTGGTTGTGCCGGCAGACTTGGCGACAATCTACAACTTCAAGCCTGCCTTTGCAGCGGGCTTTTCGGGCCAGGGCCAGACGATCGTGCTGATCGAAGATACGGACCTTTACACCACCACGGACTGGGATACCTTCCGCTCCGTCCTGGGCCTTGCCTCAGCATACCCTCTTGGCTCCCTGACGCAGGTCAACCCGCCCAGCAGTCCCACGAATAACTGCATTGATCCAGGTGTCAACGACCACGACGCGGAAGCGGCCATCGATGTGGAATGGGCGAGCGCGGGGGCTCCCAGCGCGACCATCGAGCTGGCGTCCTGCTCGGACACCGAAACCACCTTCGGCGGGTTCATTGCCCTGCAGAACCTCCTTAACGCCAGCGACACACCGCCGGCTATCGTCAGCATCAGTTATGGTGAGTCCGAGTCCCTGAACGGCGCGGCGGGCAACGCCCTTATCAACTCTCTGTACCAGCAGGCGATAACCGAGGGTGTTTCGGTCTTCGTTTCCTCAGGCGATGAAGGCGCGGTCATTTCGGACGCCGGTAAAGCCCCCGCCACGCACGGAATCAGCGTCAGCGCGCTCACCTCCACGCCCTACAACGTGTCGGTGGGCGGAACCGATTTCGCCGATACTTACGAAGGCGCTACCACCACCTATTGGAACTCCAACGCCGCCAACTACGGGTCGGCCCTTTCATACGTTCCCGAGATTCCCTGGAACGATTCCTGCGCCAGTGTCCTGATCGCAGACTTCCTGAACAATGACACCTTGCCCACTTATGGCTCGACCGGACTTTGCAATAGCACTTCCTATCTTGACCAGGACTTCCTTCTAACCACCGTATCCGGCAGCGGCGGCCCCAGCGGTTGCGCCACCGGAGCACCGGACACCGACGGCGTGGTGAGTGGCACTTGCGCCGGATATGCCAAACCCTTATGGCAGTCCGGGCTCATCGGCAACCCCAGCGATGGTGTGCGGGACATTCCCGATGTTTCGCTCTTCACTGCCAACGGAGTCTGGGGGCACTACTACGTGGTTTGCTTTTCTGACCCGAACAACGGTGGCCCCAGTTGCAGCGGCACTCCCGACACGTGGGCCGGGTTTGGCGGAACGTCGATTTCCTCGCCTATCATGGCCGCGATTCAGTCGCTCGTCAACCAGGCTTCCGGAAGCCGGTGGGGTAACCCGAATCCCACTTATTACGCGCTCGCTGCGACGGAATATGGCGCCGGTGGCAGCACATCTTGTAACTCGGCTCTTGGCAACCAGGTGGCCAGCAACTGCATTTTCTATGACGTAACCCAGATTCCGCTCCTCTACCTGGGATCAGGCACAGGAGGCGATATCGACGTGCCTTGCTTAGGGATGAACTGTTATCTGCCCTCGGGCACCTATGGAGTGCTTTCCACGGGCCCCCAGACCCTGACCTCGGTTTCAGTCACCAACCTCGGAAGCGGATACACGAGCGCGCCTTCCTGCACCCTGAGCGGGGGAGGCGGATCAGGGGCAACCTGCAGCGCCAGCACGACCGGTGTCGTCTCCTCGCTTACGCTTACGAACGGCGGTTCAGGGTATACCACGAATCCGACCTGTACCCTGACGGGCGGCGGAGGAACGGGTGCGAGCTGTACGGCGAGCATCTCTGATACGACCGCCGTCAACGCGGTGTTTCTCACCAGCTTCGGAAGCGGGTATACCTCTGCCCCCACTTGTACGATCAGCAGCGGCGGCGGGACAGGCGCCACCTGCACCGCGACCGCGGCGGCAGGAATCGCGGTCACCCTTACCGGCGCCGGCAGCGGCTACACCACCCTGCCGCAATGCGTCCTCAGCGGAGGCGGGGGAACGGGCGCGACGTGCGCTTCCCAGGCGATTAACACTAGCGGCGACTACCAACCGGCGTTCGGCGCCGCGACCGGTTGGGACTTCGCCACTGGAATCGGGACTGTCAATGCCTCGAACCTGGTGGCCAACTTCGTTTCCGGCTTGGCGACCTTTTCGCCTCCCAGCCTCGCATTTCCACCCCAGTCCCTCATTACCAGCGGCGCCGCGCAGAGCGTGACGGTGACCGATACTGGCACGACCAACCTTACCATCTCCACGGTTACGATTGGCGGTAGTAATGCCGGCGACTTTGCCACGAGCGCCGACACCTGCACGGGAGCCACGCTCACGCCCAACGCCACCTGCACGGTCAGCGTGACGTTCACGCCGACCGCGACCGGGAGCCGTAGCGCCGCACTGAATTTTACCGACAACGCCTCCAACAGCCCGCAGACGGTGGCTTTAAGCGGAACCGGGACCGCGCCCGTGGTCAGCTTATCCGCTTCGGGTTTAAGTTTCGGCAGTCAGCTCACGAACACGACGGGCACTGCCCAATCGGAGACCGTTACTGACACCGGCACGGCCAACCTCATCATCTCGACGGTCACGCTGGGCGGTACGAATGCCGGCGACTTTGCCAAGAGCGCCGACACGTGCACGGGAGCCACGGTCGCGCCCAACGGCACCTGCACGGTCAGCGTGACATTCGCGCCGACCGCGACGGGGAGCCGTAGCGCCGCCCTGAATTTCACCGACAACGCCTCCAACAGCCCGCAGACAGTCGCTTTGAGCGGAACGGGGACAGCGCCCCTCGTGAGCTTTTCCGCTTCGGGTTTAAGTTTCGGCACTCAGCTTGCCAGCCCGACGAACGCCGCCCAATCGGAGACCGTCACCAACACCGGCACGGCCAACCTCATCATTTCGACGGTCACGCTGGGCGGTACGAATACGGGCGACTTTGCCAAGAGCGCCGACACCTGCACGGGAGCCACGATCTTGCCCAACGGCGCGTGCACGGTCAGCGTGACATTCGCGCCGTCCGCGACGGGGAGCCGCAGTGCCGCGCTGACTTTCAGCGACAACGCCTCCAACAGCCCGCAGACGGTGACCTTGAGCGGAGCTGTGACGGCGCCTCTGGTGAGCTTGTCGGCGGCTGGTCTAAGTTTTGGCAGTCAGCCCCTGAGCACGACGAGCAGCGCCCAATCGGAAACCGTCACTAACACCGGCACGGCCAACCTCACCATCTCGACGGTCACGATGGGCGGTGCGAATGGCAGCGATTTTGCCAAGAGCGCCGACACCTGCACGGGAGCCACGATCGCGCCCAACGGCACCTGCACGGTCACCGTGACGTTCGCGCCGTCCGCGACGGGGAGCCGCAGTGCCGCGCTAAGTTTCACCGACAACGCCTTCAAGAGCCCGCAGACGGTGACCTTGAGCGGAGCGGGGACGGTGCCCGTGGTGAGCTTATCCGCGGCTGTTTTGAGTTTCGGGAGTCAGCCCCTGAGCGCGACGAGCACAGCCCAATCGGAGACCGTCACCAACGCCGGCACGGCCAACCTCACCATCTCGACGGTCACGCTGGGCGGTACGAATGCGAGCGACTTTGGCAGGAGCGCCGACACCTGCACGGGAGCCACGGTCGCGCCCAACGGCACCTGCACGGTCAGCGTGACGTTCGCGCCAACCGCGACGGGGAGCCGTAGCGCCGCGCTGAATTTCACTGACAACGCCTCCAACAGCCCGCAGACAGTGACCTTGAGCGGAGCGGGGACGACGCCCCTGGTGAGCTTGTCCGCCCTTGATCTGAGTTTCGGCGGTCAGCCCCTGAGCGCGACGAGCACTGCCCAATCGGAGACCGTCACCAACACCGGCACGGCCAACCTCGCCATCTCGACCGTCACGATGGGCGGTGCGAATGGCAGCGATTTTGCCAAGAGCGCTGACACCTGCACGGGAGCCACGATCGCGCCCAACGGCATCTGCACGGTCACCGTGACGTTCGCGCCGACCGCGATAGGGAACCGTAGCGCCTCACTGAGTTTCACTGACAACGCCTCTGATAGCCCTGAGACAGTTATTTTGACCGGAACCGGGACGGGGCCCGTTGTGAGCTTGTCGACCTCCTCACTCACTTTCTCGGCCCGAATGTCAGGAACCAGTAGCGCCGCGCAAACCGTCACTCTGACCAACACTGGCAACGCCTCGCTGACGGTCTCCAGCATCACGGCAAGCGGAGATTTCTCCCAGACCAACACCTGCGGGGCCAGCGTGAGTGCGGGTGCTAACTGCGCGATCTCGGTGACATTCAAGCCGGCATCGGGTGGGACTCGGACAGGTGCCCTCAGCATCTCAGACAATGCTGTCGACAGTCCGCAAAGTGTCACACTCAGCGGGACGGGTCAGGATTTCACTTTTGCCGCACTCTCCCGTTCTTCCACCTCGGCCGGGGTCGTGCCCGGTCAACCCGCAACCTACACGTTGAGTGTGGGTGGCGAAGGGGGATTGTCCGGGACTGTGACCTTTACCTGTACCGGGGCTCCCTCAGAAGCCACCTGCACGGTTTCGCCGAACCCGCTAACGGCGGGGAGTTCTGCAACGAATGTCACCGTCACCGTCACGACCACCGCCGCTTCGATCAGTGCGCCCCGATCTCGACCCCTTCCGCTGGTCCCGCCCCTACCGCCAGGCCTGACAAGTCTATTGATGCTGGCCCTGATTCTTGCGGCGATGGCATGGGTCATCGAGAATAGGACCCAACCCGGCGTGAGCCCGTGGCAGTCCACAATGGCGCTGCTCGCCGCGGGATTGTCGCTGACTCTGGCGGTGGCAGGATGCGGCGGTGGAGGTGGCGGTCGGACGCCCAACCCTGGAACCCCCGTCGGAACCTACACGCTGACGGTGACGGGCAGCACGGGATCGGGCTCTGCCACCCTGAGCCATAGTGTGACGCTCACACTAAACGTGAATTAGTCAAAAGAAGACGCTGTAATCCGAAGCGTGCAGTGCAGGTTCCTGGTGACCAAGTTGGGGTAAGATATGCGTTGACGGGGAAAGTGGTCATTCTCCCCTCGCGAGCACCATTTCTCGGCGCCGAAGGTGCACCTTATGAAGTTCTACTCCTTTCAGATCGTGATTGAGAAGGAGCCGGAGGACGAAGGGTATTTCGCCTACACCCCCAACGTCCCAGGCTGCTTCAGCAATGGTAAAACGATCGAGGAAACCAAGCGCAATATTCGCGAGGCCGTCGAACAGCATCTGGCCTCCATGCTAGCCCACGCCCAACAGATCCCGCAAAATGACCGCCTCGTGCACGTCGAGGAACTTACCGTGGCGGTTCCCGAATGAGCCGCATGCCGCAGGTAACGGCGCGCGAACTGGTCCGCTTCTTGAAGGCTCAAGGGTTCGTTGAGGATCACCGGTCTGGAAGCCATCTGACCCTGTGGCACGAAGGGCGCAACCTGGCGATCACAGTTCCGGTGCACACCGGCTGTGACGTGGGCCGCGGCTTGGTGGTACGGATTCTTAAGGATGCCGGATTCACACCGGAGGATTATCTTCGATTGCGGTGACGTTACCTCCGGCCGACTGTCTTCACTCAACACGGGTCAATCGCCGCCGCTTGTTCACACGTTCCCCGCCTTCATCTCCCGCATCAGGTAATCCATCGACCTTACGCAAAGGGCCATGATGGTCAGCGTCGGATTCTGGCAGGCCGTGGACGTGTAGCCGGCGCCGTCGCAGACGAACAGGTTCTTGACGTCGTGCGATTGCTGGAATTGGTTGAGGACGGATTTTTTGGGATCGTTGCCCATGCGCGCAATGCCCACCTCGTGGATGGCCCAGCCGGGCGCAGAGGGCCGCGCCGTCGCGTGGACGTTCTTGGCGCCTGCCGCCTCCAGCATTTCCGCCGCCGAATCGGCCATATCCTTCACCATGGCCATTTCATTTTCGCCGTAGGTCATGTGGATGTTGAGCACAGGAATGCCGTAGGCGTCGACGCGGTTGCGGTCGATCTCCACGTAGTTCTCCCAGCGCGCCAGGCACTCGCCGAATCCGCCCAGGTCGATGCGGGTGACGGGATCGAGCAGGGCCTTCTTGTAAGCCGCGCCAAAGCCCGGCGCGCGCCAGTTGAACCCAACGTCGCCGCCGCCTTGGAAGCCGTATCCGCGAATGAACTTCTGGGAGCGCGGTCCATCGTGGGTGTTGCGGAAGCGGACCACGTAGATGCCGTCGGGGCGGTTGGGGCCGTTGAAGCTGGGCTTGCCAGTGATCTCCGGCAACTCGCCGCTGGCGTCGCCGCCGGTGATGTGATCCATCAAGTAGTGGCCCAGCGCGCCGCTGGAGTTGCCGAGGCCGGCGGGGTGTTGCGGGTTGGCGGAATTGAACAGGACCCGCACCGACTCGAGCGCCTGCGCGCACAGCACCACCACGCGTGCCCGGACCTCTTGGGGTTGGCGCGTGATGCGGTCGATGTAGAGCACGCCGGTGGCGCGGTTGCGGTCCGCATCCATCAACACCTGGTAGACCATGGCGTTGGGAATGTGGGTGCAATTGCCTGAGGCCAGCGCGTCCGCCACCGTGGTGAAGGCCGAATTGAAGTAGGAGTGGGTGACGCAGCCGCGCTCGCACGGACCGCAGTAATGGCACGGGGCGCGTCCATTGATCGACTTGGTGATGTTAGCGGAGCGGCCCAGCGTGACGGTCCGGCCGAATTTTTCCTTCACCCGGCTGCGTAGCAACGTCTCGGCGCACGTAAGTCCCATGGGAGGATGGAACTTGCCGTCCGGCAGCTCGTAGACGCCCTCCGGAATGCCGGTGATCCCGACGTACTCCTCCACGATGTCGTAGTAGGTGGCCAGGTCGCTGTAGCTGAGCGGCCAGTCTTCGCCGTAGCCGTCGTGTGAGGCGGCTTTGAAGTCGAGGTCGCTCAACCGGTAGCTCTGGCGTCCCCAAACGTTGGTGCGACCGCCCGTGATGCGCAGCCGTCCTTGCCAACTGAACGGCATATCCTTGGGAGTGCTGTAAGGCTCGTCCAGGTCGTTAGCGAACCAGTCGTAGTTGTATTCCATGCAGGCGTAGCAGTCTCTCTGCACGGGCCGCGTGCGCCGGATGACCTCCGACGCCTGGTCGCGGTACTTGAGCTGGAACGACGGCATGTGCTCGGTGAAGTTGGCGTCGGACTGCTTGCGGCCGTTATCCACCAATGCCACCTTGAGCCCCGCTTCCGCCAGGCGCTTCGCCGCCCAGCCGCCCGAGGCGCCGGAGCCGACGACGATTACGTCGAATTGCTGCTTCGATTGGTCCGCCATGTTGCCCCTTTCAGGAGAGAATCCACAGATTATACGAATTTCGTCGATCCAACAAAACACTTCCCGCAGCGAAGCGGAGAAGCTCTCAGCGGTCAGGCATCAGCTATCAGCAAACAAGCCGTGTTCCGCTTTGTGGCTGAAAGCTGAGGGCTGAGAGCTGAGAGCTCTTTCGCTCACGACTTGTTCGGGCCGAGGGCCAATGGTAAGATCGCCATTCAATCTCGTGGGAGAGTGGGCCTGATGCAAAATAAGATGGAACTACCCGTTCTGAATAATTCGGCGGCACCGCGCGCGGGTATGAATCGGCGGCAGATGGTGCAGCGGTTGGCGGGTGCGGTGGGAGCGGGCATGGCAATACCTGGCGTCGTGGCGGCGCATCCGATCCACAAGCACCTGACCAGCGAATCGACGCTGGCCGTGGCGAAAGAGAAAGCGGCGACCGCGGATTGGACGCCGGAGTTTCTCGATCCCCACCAGAACGAAACCTTGACCGTGCTCGCGGAACGCATTGTCCCCGGGTCGACTGCCGCGCAGGTGAATCGGTTCATCGACTTGCTGCTGACCGTCGACACGCAGGAGAATCAGAAGAAGTTTCTCGCTTTCCTCAGCGCCTTCGAGGCGGAAGCGATCAACCGGCACCGCCAGCCCTTCAAGGACCTCACCGAAGACCAGCAGAACGCGATCCTGACCACGGCCTCCACCGAAAAGTCCGGCCAGGAGAACAGCGGCGACTCGTCCTCTCCTGTGCCGTCCAAAGAAGGCGCCGAGGAGGTCCACCTGACCCTCCGCGACCACTTTGAGAACATGAAGACCTGGGTCTCCGGAGCCTACTATTCCTCAGAGGCGGGCATAAGGGAACTCGGCTGGACCGACCAGGTGATGTGGGACAGCTACCCCGGCTGCCAGCACCCTGAAGGGCACCATTAGCGTGCTGTAACCCTCGATTCTTGACAATGGCCATCGATAACCACACCTTAGCCCCTTTGAAGAATTGACGATTGCCGATTGCCGATTGGAAGAAAGGCCCAGTGACGATTGTGGATGGCCTATTTAAGGGCCGCGCGGCTCGCCTACGTTCTCTTCTAATCGTCAATCGGCAATCTGCAATCGTCAATTCTTTGTGTGTCTTGTCCTCCCCTCGTTGCGATTGTGATGGCTATCACTGCAACTGCGACCGGCGTTTGAGATCATGACTCTGGGCCGTAGCGTGTGATCCCATTAAGGTAAATGGCCCGAATGGCCGATATTCACTTGTAACGTAAAGGAGTGACAGACTCAAATGGCTTACGTCATCACCTCACAATGCACCAAGGACGAGAAATGTGTGGAAGTTTGCCCGGTCGATTGCATCCACCCTCGCAAGGATGAGGCTGGGTTCGAGGAAGCGCCGCAGCTCTATGTTGACCCGATCAACTGTATCGACTGTGGGGCTTGCGTCCCGGTGTGCGAGGCCTCAGCGGTGTTCCCGCTCGACGAACTGCCGGAAGAGTGGGCGAGCTTCGCCGACGTGAATTCCGCGCACTACAACTGAGGCTTCAGGTTTCGGGATAACCGTAGAGAAGGCCGCCGGCAACGCGGCCAATTCCTACCGAGAGAAGCGTATTGGGACCCACGTTAGTCCCGGGGAGGGCGACCTTCAGGTAGTTGCTGGTGAGCGCGGCGGGGGCGCCGTCCACGTCGTCGTCGAGCGTCAGCGCCGCCAGCGACCGGCCGATTTGGGTGGCGAGGAAGGCTTGCCGTTTCTCCTCTATGGCAGCGCGGATCTCGCGGCCCCGTTCGTGAGCGATGCTTCCCTCCACCTGGGCAGGACGGTCGGCCGCCGGCGTGCCCGGCCGCCGCGAATAAGGAAAGACGTGGACGTAGGTCAGCGGTAGCGACTCGATAAAACGCAGGCTAGCCGCATGGTCCGCTGCCGTCTCCCCAGGAAATCCCACCATCACGTCCGCGCCGATAGCCGCGTGCGGAAGCGCCGCGCGGATGGCATGAATGCGCTCGGAATACTGGCTGGTCCAGTAGCGCCGGTTCATCGCCCGCAGGATACGATCGCACCCGCTCTGCAAAGGAACATGAAAGTGGTCGGCCAGCCTCGAATCACGGGCCGCCAGGCGGATGAGGTCGTGGCTGACATCCATCGGCTCGATGGAACTGATGCGGAGGCGCGCAATCGAGGTCTCCGCCAGGATCTTTTCCAGTAGACCCAGGAAGGTAATCCGGCGGTCGAGGTCGCGGCCATAGCTTCCCAGGTTGATGCCGGAGAGCACGACTTCTTTGAACCCGTGCGCGTCGAGAGCACGCACCTGCTCGATCGCCTGCGCCGGCTCCAGGCTGCGGCTTTGCCCGCGCACGTCGGGGATGATGCAGAACGAGCAGCGGGCATTGCAACCGTCCTGCACTTTCAGCGTAGGGCGGGTACGGTCGTCGGGTAAAGCGGGGGCGAAGTGGAACTGATCGGAGATTTCCCCCACCAGCACCTGCGCGCCAGGACCATGGGACGGAGCCTCCAGCAAGTCCGGACGGGGCAGAGCCTGCCCTAGCCTCTGGTCATGGCCAGGACCGCCAGCGTCGGGCAGGCCAGGCCCAATCCCTGCCAAAACCTCTGCGATGGCATGCTTGTGGGAGTTTCCTACTACCCACGCGACGCCCTCCAATCCGGCCATCTCCGCCGGAGCGCGCTGGGCGTAACACCCGGTAACCAGGATTCGGCAAGTGGGGTTCGTGCGGTGGATGCGGCGGATCAACTGGCGCACTTCGGCGTCCGCCGTAGCCGTAACCGTGCAAGTGTTGAGCACCGCGACGTCGCTCTGCGCCGCAGTCTCCGCTTCTTCCAGGCCGGCGTCCAGCAGTTGCCGCTTCAACGCCGCGCCGTCGGCCTGACTGGCCCGGCATCCGAAATTGCGCAAATGAAAGCGCGCCATGACTCTCAAGCGGGGTTCGGGATTCGGAATCCGGGTTCACAGAACAAATCCCCGCACCCCAATCTTCCTCTGCGAATCCCGATCCCCGAATCCCGAACCCCGCTTGCTGGGAGTGAGGGGCGAAAACCGCCGGTACAACCGGACTACTCCGGTTCGTGCCGCGTCTTCTTGCGAAGCCGCTTCCGGGCCAGAGCCTGCTTCACCCGCTTCTTCTCGCCCGGCTTCAAATAGAAGGAGTGCTTCTTGATTTCTTTGATGATGTCTTCCTGCTGAACCTTGCGCTTGAACCGGCGCAACGCATTCTCCAACGACTCACCTTCCTGAAGTCTTACTTCAGCCAAACGGCGCACACCCCCAATTCCGTGTCAGATTGATCGCGCACACTGCCTACCGAAGTTGGTATTGTCACGCAAGCGTTGCCGGATAGTCAAGAAAAACCGGAGCCAACCACCGCCGCGAGAGGCCCGGGCCATGGCGGCGCGCCGTTCGAAGCGAGCGTCCAGCCTTCGTCGCACCCGGGGTACGGACCTGCCAAAGCGGGCAACTCAACCGCAAGGTAGATGGTGCCGCGGGACGGAGTTGAACCGCCGACGCCAGCCTTTTCAGGGCTGCGCTCTACCACCTGAGCTACCGCGGCGCCAGTGTAAATATTGTGCGATGGATTTCGGTTCATGTCAACAAGGTGTCATTCTGGGCACTTTCAACGGGTTCGTGTTGAAAAAGGTTTAGAGCATCTCCGTCAGTTGAGTTCAGCTCCGAGTAAATACAGCCCCAAGGCGGATAAAGGGCGACCATCAAGAGGCGGTTCCGAAATAACCAGTCTGGCTTGCGTCTTCTCTTCTAGTCGTCAATCCTTCGCTTCGGTCAAGACCAATCTGCAATCGGCAATTCCCCCACCCCGGTGAGTCACAATCAGTTACAATACGCTCCTAGTCGCCGGCAATTTGCTGCGCGGCAAGGCAGGTGAATCAATGTCACTCATGATGCAGGAAATCTTGGAGCAACCGCAGGCCCTGAAGCGAACCCTCGAAGCCGAGCGCGAGCACGCCCTGGAGTTCAAGCGCTTTGCCGCCCAGCAGAACTTCCGGCTGATCGTTCTCGTAGCCCGCGGCACTTCCGACAATGCCGCCACCTTTGGACGCTACCTTTTCGAACTCACCACGGGCATTCCAGTCTCGCTGGCCGCACCGTCCATCCACACTCTCTATCACGCCACGCTCGATCTGCGGCAGGCGCTGGTGGTGGGGATCTCACAATCCGGCGAGGGCACGGACATCAACCTGGTGCTCGAGTCCGCGCGGCGCCGCGGGGCCTATACGGTCGGCATCACCAACGAGCGGCATTCCACCATGACCGGCCTCGTGGACGATGTTTTCCTGGTTCGCGCGGGCCGCCAGCGCTCCGTCGCTGCCACCAAGACGTATACCGGTCAGTTGATGCTGCTCTACCTCCTGGCCTCGGCGCTGGGCCCGCACATCACGCTCAGCGAAGTCAGCGCCATCCCGGACCACGTCGAGGCAACGCTGGCGCTGGCGGAACCGCTACAGCAACTTGTCGAACGATATCGTTATATGCGGCAGTGCATCGTGGTGGCGCGTGGGCTCAATCAAGCTAACGCCTTCGAGCTGGCACTGAAACTGATGGAAACCTGCTACGTGGTGGCCGAACGATTCTCGTCCGCCGACTTCCTTCATGGACCCATCGCGATGGTGGAACGCGGTTTTCCGGTGCTACTCCTGATGCCGCCCGGCAAGACGTTCCCTGACATGAAACGGCTGGTGGCGCGACTGGGGAAACTGGGCGCGGAGACCATTGTGTTCTCGTCCGCCGCAGCTCATCTGCCGGCTGCGACGCGCGTGATCCGTCTGCCGGAGTCGATCCCGGAACTCTACACGCCCATTCCGTACATCGTCCCCGGCCAGATTTTCGCCGCGCGGCTGGCGGAAGTGAAGGGGATTGATCCGGATAAGCCGCGGTCGTTGCAGATTGTGACGAGAACGGTCTGAAGGCGAAATGATGAATGCTGAATTATGAATGACGAAGGAGTGGAGAATAAAGGGTAAAGGGTGAAGGGTAAAGGGTAAAGGGCCATCAGCTATCAGCGGTCAGCCCTCAGCAAGAAAGCGCTTCCTCGCTGAAAGCTGATCGGGCTTCACCCTTTGCCCTTTACCCTTTTACCCTTCACTCCTTCGAGGAACAAATCCGAAATGAAAACTTTCGTGTACTTCGTGATCACCGTCGTGCTCGTGTCAGCGGCCCCATGTTACTCCCAGGTCAAGCTTACGCCGGAACAACAATCATGGGTGGACCAGACGCTCGCCCACATGACCCTCGACGAAAGGATCGGGCAGGTGATTTTCCCGGTGGCTTCGGGCGTTTTCACTAACCTCGGAGGCGCCGAGTTCCAGAGGATCAAGGACAACATCCAGAAATACCACGTCGGCGGCTACCACATCGAGGGTTACAGCGGCGGGAATCCCATCTCCGCGGCGTATCTGATCAGTCGCATGCAACAGCTTGCCCAGGTGCCGCTCCTGATTACCGCGGATTTCGAGGGCGGCGTGGGATACGAGTTCCCCGGCGCCACGCGATTTCCACGCGGCATGGCCATCGGCGCTACCGGCAAGGTCCAGTACGCTTACGACGCCGCCACCTTCACCGCGCGCGAAGCGAAGGCCATGGGCGTCAACGTCAACTTCTATCCGGTGGTCGACGTCAACAATAATCCGCAGAATCCCATCATCAACATTCGCTCCTTCGGTGAGAACCCAACTTCGGTGGGCGATTTCGCCCAGGCCTACGTGAAAGGCACCCAGGAGAACGGCATCCTGGCCACCGCCAAGCACTTCCCCGGTCACGGCGACACCAGCGTCGATTCGCACCTGGAGTTGCCGGTGATCAACTTCGATCGCGCGCGCCTGAATCTGATCGAACTGCCTCCTTTCGAGGCGGCCATCAAGGCGGGCGTGGATTCGGTGATGACCGCGCACATTTACCTGCCGCAGTTTGAGAAGACCCCGGGATTGCCTGCTTCCCTCTCTCCGGCCATCACCACCAAACTCCTGCGTCACGACCTCGGCTTTCAGGGCCTGGTGTTCACCGACGCCCTGGTGATGCACGCCATCTCGGCTAACTTCGGCGCCGATCAGGCTGCGGTGAGGGCCATCGAGGCCGGCGCCGACGTGGCCCTGGAGCCTGCCGATATCCCCGGGGCCTTCGCTGCGCTTCATGCGGCCGTCGCCACGGGCGACCTTACGGTGGAGCGGCTCGACCAGTCGGTGCGGCGTCTGCTTTCGGCCAAGGCGTGGGAGGGGCTCAATGTCGAAAACGGCCAGCGCGGGCCCGATCTCAACCAGGTAGACACGCTGGTGGGTACGCGCGCCGCCGAGCAGAAGTCGGACGAGATTATGGAGGACGCGCTGACCCTGGTCAAAGACGAGAGGCACGCCATTCCCCTACGGATTGATCCTGGCGATCAGGCGCTGCTCTTGAACTTCGTCGATACCGACAACCCGGGGTTTTCCAGCTCGCCAGGCCTTACTTTCCGCGCCGAGTTTATGAAGCGCCATCCCAGAACGCTCTTCGCCCAGGTTGGCCCCATGATCACCCGCAATGCGGCCGATCTCATCCGCCAACTCGCCGGCGTCACGCGCGCCGTGGTGGTTTCGTGCTCCGTCCGCATCGCGTCCTACAAGGGATCGATCGGACTGAGCGAACCCCAGCAGGACCTGCTGCGATCGATCGCGCACCACGACGGGCCTTTCGTCTTCGCGTTGTTCGGCAGCCCCTATCTCCTCAATTACATTCCGGAGCTGCCGAGCTACGCGCTGGCATTTGAGTTTTATCCCGGCGCGGAGGCGGCGATGATTCGCGCCTTGTTTGGGGAGATTCCGTTTCAGGGCAAGCTACCCGTCACCGTCGGAACCTTTCCGGTCGGGTTCAACTTGAAAAAGTAAGCCGTGTGAGGCTATTTATTTCAGCATCTGAGCAAACGGGTTCTTAGCGTGGTTGAAGCAACGGCATGACGACGGAACTCATAACGTTGGAGGTTCGGAATCGCCAACAATGGCGGACATGGTTGGGAGAGCACCACGCGTCGAGTCCCGGGGTCTGGCTCCTGTTCTATAAAGACCACACCCTAGTCAAGTCGATCCCTTACGAGGACTCGGTCCGCGAGGCGCTGTGCTTTGGATGGATCGACAGCCTGGTGAAACGTCTCGATGACGATCGGTACGCCCGCAAGTTCACGCCACGAAAGCCCACCAGCAAGTGGTCGACAATCAATCGCCGACGCTACTCGGACCTCAAGGCGCACGGGTTACTGGCACCACCGGGATTGGAGCGGGCCCCTACGAGCCGAAGCGGCGACGCCCCACGCCCATCAGTGTCGGTGATTCCGTCTTATATCGAGACACAATTAAAGGCCAATGCGGCGTGGAACTACTTCGAGCAGTTGCCGCCATCACATCGACGGGCATACATCGGTTGGATCGATTCCGCCAAACGTGAGGAAACCAAGCAGAAACGCCTTCGCGAGGCAATCCGTCTGCTGGCGGCTGGTAAGAAGCTCGGGCTGAAATGAGATGGAGCAACTCATGCGAGCGTGTCTACCTCATTAGCAATCGGGCCTGGCGACCTCCCAAAGCTCACCAGTTTTACGCGACACACAACGGGGTCTTGCTTATGCCGCCGGAAAGAGTTAAATTTGGAATCTGACGGCGATGGAGTTCGCCAAAACCGCCTGCGAGGGCCGATGACTCCTACCATTCTACGAACTGGAGTCTGCCTTGCAAACGGTATTGCTGATTTCACTCGGTGCAGTTATCGGCGCGAACCTTCGTTATTTCGTGGCGCAGTATGTCGCCAAGCTCGTCCCATCGACCTTTCCTTTAGGCACGCTCATCATCAACGTCTCTGCCAGCTTCATCATTGGTTTTTTCCTGATCTGGACGAGCGAGCGCGTGCTCGCAGACCCCCGGTGGCGCCTCTTCGTCGCCGTGGGCTTCTGCGCGACATATTCCACGTACTCCAGCTACGCCTTTGAGACATTCGCAATGTTTGAGAAAGGGCAATTCGTGTTCGCCGCTCTGAATATTCTGGCTTCGACGGTCGTGTGCCTGATTGCGGTAATACTGGGTGCCGTGCTGGCCCGAAGTCTCTAACGAGAAGGCCTCCAATGAACACCGCCGTCCAAGTCACGATGTACCTGAACGAGTCCGACAAGTGGAATCAAATCCTGCAGATGCTGCGGCGTGAAAACGTAGCCGGGGCCAGTGCCTTCCACGCGGTCGCGGGTTTCAACGGCAGGAATCGGGTTCACACGTCCAGCCTCGTGGATGCCGGGGGCAATCTCCCTGTCGTCATCGTCTTTGTGGATTTCGAGGAACATGTCAGCCGGGTGCTTCCTAAACTGCTCGAGTTGGCGCCACACCGGCTGATCGTGCGAGAGAACGTCACCATTGAGCAAGGCAATCTCGAATAGTAACGCCACTCTGGTTTTCCAATCGGCAATTCTGCCGCCGATTTTATGGGATGGTTATTCATTCTTCTGTTAATTTAACGTATAAATTCTGTCAAAGCAAAAGTTGATGAGATTACCGTCCTCGATCGTCATCTCGTTACTGGCCTCCGTCTTGGTATCCCTGCCGGTCAATCGCTCAATCGCCCAATCCCCCGATAACTCGATGTTCCCGGTGGCCGTCTGGTACGGCGGGGGAAAGGCGCGCGCGCCCATGCTCGAGCGTCTCGACCCCACCAGCGCCGAGCGCTGGGGCCACGATCTCGATCAAATCAAGTCGGTAGGCTTCAACACGGTCAAGTGCTGGGTGGACTGGGCGACGGCGGAGCCCAAACCGGGCGAGTTTCACTTCGAAAATCTCGACTTGCTGCTGCGTCTGGCCCAGGAGCGCGGCCTGCGGGTGATCGTCCAGATCTATCTCGACTCGGCGCCCGACTGGGTCGGCGAGCGCTACCCCGACAGCCGTTTCGTCGATCGCAGCGGCGCCGTGGTCAGGTCCGAGGCCGCGCCCGGTTTCTGTATCGACCATGCGGGCGTGCGCGCGGAGATCGTGAGATTTCTCGCCGCGCTCTCCGGCGACGCCAACCGGTCAGGTCCGTCAGGCGCGCTTTTCGGTTGGGACGTGTGGAGCGAGCCGCATGTCGTGAACTGGGCGGAGTTTCCTTATCTCACCAATCCTGAGTTCTGCTTCTGCCGGTCGAGCGAGGAGCGCTTCCGGGCCTGGTTGAAAGTGAAATACTCCACCCTCGGCGCTCTGAACGAAGCCTGGTACCGGCGTTTCGAGCGGTGGGACCAAGTGGAGCCGCCCCGCGCCTCCACGATTCTTTCCTTCACGGATTATCTCGACTGGCGAGCCTTCATCGCCGACAAGCTGGCAGGGGACTTGAAGACCCGCGTCGAGGCGATTCGCAGCGCCGATCGCGTTCATCCCGTCACCAGCCACGCTGCCGCGCCCGCGCTGTTCACTTCGCCAACCGACGGCTACGGCGAGCCTGACGATTGGAAGATGGCCGCCAACGCCGACTTCTTCGGAACGTCGCTCTATCCCAAGCACTCCGAGTCGACGCGCCCGTGGCCCTACCCGATGTTGGCGGCGGCGCTCGACTTCGCGCGCTCGTCCGGCCACAGTTACGGCAAGGGTTTCTGGATTGGCGAGCTGCAAGCCGGCCAGGGCGTCACGGGCATGCGCATCGCGGACCTCGTCGACTCGCACGACGAACAATTCTGGATGTGGCAGGTTGTCGCGCACGGGGCGCGCGAAATTGCCGTCTATGCCTGGTATCCCATGAGTTCGGGCTACGAGTCAAACGGTTATGGCTTGATTAACCTCGACGGCACGCTCACGGACCGCGCCGGCGCCGCCGGTGAAACCGCCAAAGTCATCGAGCAGAATGCAGCGGAGATTCTCGCCGCCAAGCCCGAGCCCGCCGAGGTGGCGATCCTCTACAATCGGCTTTCCTACATGGTCGGCGGCTCCGAACCGTCGCTTTCGAAACTCGGCAACGCCGAGCGTGACTCGCTGATGGGTCTTCATCGCGCCTTCCTCGAGGAGAACATACCCGTTGACTTCGTCAGCGCCGAGGACGTCGCCAACGGCCGCCTCGCCCAGTACAAAGTTCTCTTTCTGCCCTTTCCCGTCATGCTGGGCGGAGATGTTGCCGGCGGCGTGGAGCGATTCGTAAAGGGCGGCGGCACGGCGGTGGCCGAGGCTCGCCTCGCTTGGAACGATGAGCGAGGCCACGCAAGCACCGTAGTTCCCGGTCACGGTTTGACGGATGTATTCGGTGCTCGCGAAAAGCAGATTACGCCGGTGGAGAAGCCGCAACTGGTGATCGATTCTTCTGCTCGCCTCGCCGGCCCAACTGGCCTCGCTCCGGGCGAGCACGTCGCTGCCGAGGGTTTCGAAGAAGCGCTTGATCCTTTGCCGGGCGCAACCGTGCTGGCGCGGTTCACCGATGGCGAACCGGCGGTGGTCGCGAATGCCGCAGGAAAGGGAAGGGCGATCCTGGTCGGCTCGTTTGTCGCCCTCAGCTACCAGCGAGATCATGTGGAATCCACGAAGCGCTTGCTACTGGCGCTCGCGGGCGTCAGGCCTGAAGTGCAGGTCTCGGCTGAAGGGCACGGGCTAGCAGAAGGCAGTAAGCAAGGAGCAGAAGGCAGTAAGCAAGAAGCAGAAGGCAGTAAGCAGAAGGCAGTAGGCAGTCAGGACAAGACAGTAGGCAGTGGGCGGAAGGCAGAAGGCAGTCAGAGCGAGCTGTTGTCGCTGGTCCCGCCAGGCGGGATGGAAGTGCGGCGACTGGTCGGCGACGGGTATCAACTGGTCTTCATTTTCAACCACACCGAGCAAGCGGTGCAGGCGAGCATTTCGATTCCATTGCCGTGGGCTGAGGCCGAAGCGGACGACCTTGCGAGCAACAGCCCCATCGCCATACGAAATCAGAACGGCAGGGCAGTGCTTGAGATGAGCCTGGCGGCGGGAGGAATCGAGGTTTTGCGCCTCGCATCACGGTGACAGAAGGGGGAAGACAATCGGTAGCCATGGCGGCGGGCAAGTGGGCGCTCATAGGAGAAAGAGGAGCCACCTAACCGGCTTTGCCCCGCTACGAACCTGTGGTACAGTTAACATCTTGAGGCTGGGCTTTGGACGATGCCAGGTAAAGCTCTGAAATCCCCGGGAACCGATGTTGCCGACGAACCTCGTCAGAGATTCCGACTCTTTCTCGAGGAACGGAGGTACGTCGCCGCTAACCGCCAGCACATTCGAGACACTTACAGTGGCCGCTACATCGCCATTATCGGCACTTCAATCCTGGATTCCGATGAGGACTTTTCGGCGCTGGCAGAGCGGGTTTACAGACGCTTCGGGTACAAGCGCATCTTCATGCCGCTGGCGGGAAAGCGTGAGGTTTATCGAATACCTTCGCCGCATCTCGCAAAGTAATCACGCCATATGACGCTGACCTTTGGGTACAGCACCCAACATGAGCCTCCGGCCCCGGTTCTCACGGTTGCCGTTTCTGTCCCCTCTGATTTGGCGAAACCGACGGTGGAAATGTCTGCCCTGTGCGATTCAGGAGCCGATTTGACGTGCCTTCCGGCCGATGTAATCGAACGGCTGGGTCTGCTTGAAGTCGACGAAGTCGAAATAGCAGGTTATGACGGAAGGACTAAGCTCAGACCTTTGTATGCGGCTCGACTCGATGTTGCCGGCGGGCATTCCCAAATTGTTCGTTTTGTTCCGACCACCTCGGGCGACGCTCTGCTCGGCCGTGATGTTCTCAACTCATTGAGGCTGGAATTGGATGGTCCAGCACGCAAGCTCACCCTGCTGTAAACAGCCCACCGCGACAACGTTGACGATTCTTCCTTTTCAACCACGCCGAGCAGGCGGTGGAAGCGAGTATTTCGACTCCATTGCCTTGGGCTGGGGTCGAGGCCGGCGACCTGGTCAGCAACAGCCGCATCCCGGTACGAAATCAGAACGGCGTAGCGGTGCTTGAGATGAGCTTGGCGGCCGGAGGAATCGAAGTTGTACGACTCGGGCCGGGATGAGGCGGTAAGCATTAGGCAGTAGGCGAAAAACGAAAAGCAGAAACACCGTCGAAGGAGGTCTGGCGAGTGCGCGTAGTAGGCTTCCCAGGCGGTCTGGGTTGGGTGTCTTATTTAAGCGCTCCTCGGAGTACACAGTATCAACAGACCTCCGGCAAGCGCTGAGACCATCATCAGGGCCAGCCCATACGAAAATGATCCCGTTCGAGCATTCAAGTAGCCAAACAGGTAAGGGCCGGCAAAACCCGCAGCGCTGCCGACAGCATTGATCATTCCAACTGCTGCCGCTGCGGCCGATTGGCTCAGGATTTCGGTCGGGATCGCCCAGAATGTCGGGAGATAAGCGTAGGCCATACACACCAAGGTGAACAATGCGAGTAAGAGCGCAATTGAGCGGGGTTGACTGATGAGGCCCAGCAATGCGGTTGCCGCCACGAACAACGGTGCCGCTGAGTGCCAGTGTCTTTCGTGGCTCTTGTCGGAATGCCATCCGTTGACCTGCATCGCGATGAAGGTTACCAGGTATGGCACGGCTCCGAGGAGGCCGACATGCACATCTGAGAATCCTGACTGGCGTTTCAGCATCGTCGGGAACCAGAAAACGAAGGTGTAAAGTACGAAATAATTGAGGAAGGTCGCCGAAGCCAGCAACAGAGTGGTGCGAGACCGGAGGGCCTGACTCATGGTGATCGCTTGCGTGCTGACGGGCTTTTCCTCGCGCAGCTTTTGTTCAATGCACTGCCGCTGCTCGAGAGCGAGCCAGGTGGCTTCGCCGGGCCAGTCCGTTAAGTAGAAGAACGCGACCGGCCCCAGCAGGATGGCCGGCAACCCCTCCAGGGCGAACAGCCAGCGCCAGCCCTCGACGGCGAACCAGCGATGGCCGAGAATCCAGCCCGCGATTGGCGATCCCAGGACGAATGACAGCGGGATTGCAGCCATGAAGTTGCTCGTTGCCTTCGCGCGGTCTTCGTGCACAAACCAGTGGCTCAGATAAACGATGACCCCGGGGAAGAAACCGGCCTCGGCCGCGCCTAAGACAAAGCGCGCCAGGTACAGTTGAGCTGGGCTGTGCACCAGTGCGGTCAGCGCCGTCAGCGACCCCCAAGCGAACATGGTCGCAGAAATCATCCGACGCGCGCTCCAGCGTTCGACCAGCAAGGCGCCGGGTATCTGCAAGGCCATATAGCTGATGAAGAAAATGCCGGCTGACATTCCAAACACGCGGTCGCCGAATCCAAGCTCGCGAGACATTCCGATCGCGGCATAGGCCACGCTGGTGCGATCAAGGTAATTGGTGATGTAGAGTATGAAAAGGAATGGAAGCAGACGCAAGGCAATGTGACGCTCCGTATGCTCTGTGAGCTGAGCCGCAGCGGGCGCGATCGCGCGTGACATAGCTCTGGCCACTCAAGTGTCTCCGGCGGATCGAGTGTGGAACGGACGGAGTATACAGGAAGTTCTTCAGTTCGCGAATTGAATCTATGACAGGTAACGGCGCCCTTCTTGCGACGGTCGGGATGCGGATGGCTCTCCCATAGTGGTTCCCACGCCTAAACTGGCGCCAAGTCTGTCATCCACTGCCTGCTGCCTGCTGCCTTCCGCCTACTGCCTTCCGCTTTCCGGAATCTCCACCTCGGCCCCGCGGCGCTCAGCGGAGAGGTAGGCCGCGTACAGCGTGGCGATGGTGTCGCGGGCCAACGCGCCGCCCGATTGGGGCTCACGGTTGGCGTGGATGCTCTCGACGAAATCCTGGAACTCCTGCGGGTAGCCGTGCTGCCAGTCTTCGTCGGGCGCGGGATGGCTCCAGCCCTGCTTGGTCCCGATCTTCTCCGTCACGTAAACATCCTTCAGCAGATCCTCGCGCGGATTGTAGGTCTCGAGCGCATCGATGGGATTCAGGTTGCAGCGCGTCCGGTGGTTGTTGGCGAAGACCTCCAGCCAGTTGTGCACGCCGCCCAGCACCAGTTCCGAAGCGAAGATATCCGCCACCGTACCGTCGTCGAAGGTGAGGTGCATCTGGCCGTAGTCTTCGATGTCGTGGTAGCCGGTGCGCAGGTGGCCCTCGTCGCGAAAGCCCTTGAGCTTGGTGATCTCGTGCGTGCGCGCGCTCACCGTGGCGGGCCGCAGCGGCCGGCCGTGGCGCGCTTCGCCTTCTGCCCGCTTAAGGTAGAGCGCCGCCGAGAGCGGGTGGCAGGCCTTGCCGACCAGCGACCCGCCGCCCGAGTACTTCCAGATGCCGTAATAGGGCGAGTGCGAACCGCTGTGCGACTCGTCGCCGATGATCCAGAGGATCTGGCCTCCACTCTTCACCAGAATCTCGCGCTCCTTCTGGACGGCCGGCGCGTACACCCAGTTCTCGGCGTAGCAGATCAGCCGACCGGCTTGGCGGGCCGCGGCGAGGATGCGATCGCAACTCTCAATCGCGCCCGCCAGCATGGCTTCTTTGGAAAA
This sequence comes from Terriglobia bacterium, assembly GCA_035315065.1. GTDB lineage: Bacteria > Acidobacteriota > Terriglobia > UBA7540 > UBA7540 > DATFYM01. The sequence goes on along the minus strand of DATFYM010000050.1, from coordinate 31,541 downwards.
GTCGTCGCCGCGGTCCCGCCAAGGCGGGACCGCCGCCTCTCCCGCCGGCCCGTAATAGCCGGTAAAGGGCTTTTCGATCACCACGTGTTTGCCGCGCTCCAGGGCCCGGACAGCAAGCTCCTCATGGGCGTAGCCCGGCGCACAGATATCGACGACGTCGCAGTCCTCGCAGAGTTCGTCGAAGGTCGCGTAAGCCTTCAGCCCGTACTCGCGCGCAAACTCCTGACGCGATTCCGCCGAGCGCGAGGTAACGCCCACCACTTCCACCGGCACGCCGTATACCCGCTGGTATCCCTTCCAGTGAAAGCGGGCAGCAAATCGGGCGCCCGCCAGCCCAACTCGAATGGAATCCGGCATCAAGTCCTCCGTGGCCGTCCGTTGGCAAAGCACATTTCACCACAGAGCGCCCGCGACTGCAATAAAGTCCAAGGGCGGGTAATGGTGTCATTTGACCCAAAGAAGAGGATCCACAGATTACGCAGATTTCTCAGATTTAGAAAAGAGCGGCAGAAAACGTCTCGGCGTTGTCACAACTCCAATGAAGCCACCATTTGCTGGTTACTCTTCGTCGAGCAGGCACCTTCTTCATCCTAATCTCCGAAATCTGCGTAATCTGTGGATTCCATTCTTCCCCAAATGACACCACCACCCACGGGCGAAGGTCGAAAAAGCGAAGGCAGGGACATGCCTTGACTCTTGAAGCTTCAACCTCCGACCCTCATCTTGTCTTGATAGCCACCAGCCACCGATCCCTAGCCGCGTCTTGGTGGTCCGTTGGGCAAGGCACCAACAATCTGAGGCAACGGACGAGGGGTTTGGGACAGCAGAGTGGCCGTCATCGTCAATCCTGAGCGGGCCTAAGCGGCCATCGATTCCCCAGAGCCCTCAGAGGATATAGAACAATTCGACTAAATTTTTACTTGACAAAAGATTGCTGTTCGTGTAGCATTCACATGTGGAATCTCTTTTATCGATTTGCACGTCCCAAGGGTTTCAACGAGAAGGTGCTACGCTTTCCCAGAACTTGCCCGGGGCACCACGGCGTGGGCGCTCGAGGTTAGAATGACAGGATCTTTTTCCGAGGGATCTGGCATGCTTAGTCCTGGTGTTTCATAATTACGGTGACGTATTCCGGGGTTCGGGATTCGCGGAGGAAGATTGCGGTTCCGGAATTTGTTCTGCGAACCCCGAACCCCCAATCCCGAACCCCCGTGCATCATGGCAAGGGGAAGCCGCGGAGCGGCGACATGATTTAGCCCAGGGCGAAAGCCCTGCGGTAGGCGTCCACCCCCTTCCTTTCTCTTTCCGCCGTCAGCAGTCGGCGGTCGGCAGGAAGAAAGAAAGGCAAAAGGCAAAAGAGAGTGCCATCAGCCGTCAGCGCTCAGCAAGAAAACCGGTTCGTTGTGCTGATAGCTGAGGGCTGAGAGCTGAGAGCTTTTGAAAAACGAAGCCACCGATTTGATTGATAACAAAGGAACGGCCCTTCAAGGAACGAGGAACGAAGCCACCGTTTTGGGGGTGAGGAGGACCAGAAGGCCGTAGGCCAAGAAAAGAAAGGAATGGCAAAAGGCAAATGGCAAAAGTGAAGAACAAGACGCACCTCGGGGATCTGGAAGCTGATGGCTGATGGCTCACCGCTGATAGCTTTTGGAAAAACGAAGCCACGGATTTGCTTGAAAACAAAGGAAGTCGATGGATGAAAAGCAGGAACGAACCCATGGAGAAGCCAGCTAAGGATACTAAAGAGCAAAAAGAAAGGAGGTACAACAGAGGTGAGTGAGCAAAACGAAGTCCAACAGGGTGTCCAGCAGGAGGCGGAATCGATTGCTTCCACCGCAACCGCGGTAAGTGAGCCAAACGAAGCCCAGAATGGGCCGCAGCAGGGACCAGGATCGAATGGTCCGAACGGGGGGGCACCCGTAACCCAAGTCAGTGAGGGCAGCCAGGTGCGGCCGGGGCCGAGGAAGTATACGCGTCGGGCCGAATCCACCACATGTACTTGCGGATGGGTAGGGCTCCCTGGTCGGCTGCAATCCGTCCATCATCAACAGTCGGCCGTCCACGTCCACTCGGAGCAGATCAAAGAGTTACTGGGAACCGAGCGCGTCACGTTCCAAGAGATTGGACGGCGCTTCGGACTTACCCGCGAGCGAGTAAGGCAGATTGCCGCCGGCTTGGGCTTTCCGCCCGGCCGTAGCCGCCCGAAAGCGTACACGCTCAGGAGGCCGTCGGCGGAGGCAAGGGAGGCGCGAAGGGCGGAGATGGCCGCGCGTCAGATGGAGTACAAAGCGAAATGGGATCTCGTCGTGGCGCTGAAGGCCGAATGTCCCTATGAGGTCGATTTGGCCGGCCAGGAGATGAGGTTTCGGGAGGTGCTGGTGCGGGGCATCGTCTGCCAGTTGGGACGTGCAACCTCGCGGGGAACGCTCGGTTACACGCACCTCGAAGGATTGAAAGGGCTCACCCGAGCGAAGATGATTCTTATGAAACTGCCTGAAGCGGGGTGGCTGGTGATCCCGCGGGAGAAATATCAACGGGGAAATTTCAAGCTGGGCGTCCCCGGCCAGCCCCATGAATACGATCAGATGATCAACAACTGGAAGCTGCTGGAGGAAGTCGACGAAACAACTGGTACGCCGGAATGAGTCACGACGAGCTGTCAGCTATGAGCCTTCAGAGTTCAAAGCCCTTCTGGCGTACTCGTAGCAGATAGCTGACGCCTGAAAGCTGAGAGCTTTTTTGAAAAACGAAGCCACCGATTTGCACGATAACAAAGGATCGGGGTCGATCGGAATCGGGAACGAAGCCACCGTTGGCAGCGAAAGGAGCCATCAGCTACCACCCGTCAGAGATCAGCAAGAAACCCCCTTCCGACATGTTCCTAGCTGATCGCTGACGGCTGAAAGGTGAAAGCTGAGAACCGAGAACCGAAAACGATCATTATTTATGGTTAATCACAGAAGCAACAGAGCTGCGAGGCAAACCGGATGGACGACTTGAGCGAGGAGTCCGAGAAACCCGCTAAAGGAAATAAAAAAAACGGTACGAACCCAAATTTGTATTGGCAAAAAATGACATCTGGGGTTGGGTTTCTGATACGAACCCATTTTGATGTGGGATCCCGAGTCAGGCTTTACTATTGACCGGCGTTCGCGGATCGAGCGGTACGGATCGCAGAAAGATCGAAGTGTGCGATTTCAGGGCGCGAAAGTCAAGCAGAAGGGCGGCCAAGGCTAACGATGAAGCCATTATCACGGCGCGATTTCCTCAGCGAATCTTCACTTGCCATCGCAACGGTGGCCGCCTCGACCTTGGGACTAGGCCGGGGCCTGGTAGACCCGATAGGCCCGCCAAGTTCGCTGGCTTCGGGCGCTTCCGAGCCGCACCTCGATTTTCCTACCCAGCCGCGCGACCGCTTGGCGGTGGCGTCGTGGCCTTTTCGCGCCTTCATCGAGAGCCCCACCAACCACGACCGTGATTCCCGGAAGCCAGGCATGGACCTGAAACAGTTTCCCGCCATGGTCGTCGAGCGTTTCGATCTTCACCTTATCGAGCCGCTGGGCGACCACTTTGCTTCCACGCAACCCGGCTACCTAGCCGATTTTCGGGAGGCCATCGCCAAGGCGGGTTCGCACGCGGTGGATATCCCGTGCGGCGGGCACCACAGTTTCTACGACCCCGATACCGCCAAGCGCAGCCAGTCGGTGGACGACGCAAAGAAGTGGGTGGATGTGGCGGTCGCCATCGGGTCGCCCAGCATTCGCGCGCACGTGGCCGGGGTTCATGGCGTGAAGCCGGACGTCGATCGCGCCGCTGAAAGCCTGCGGCAATTGGCGGACTACGGAGGAGAGAAGAACATCGTCATCAACCTGGAAAACGATGACCTCCTGACCGAGGACGCCTTTTTCATCGTCCAGGTGATCGAAAAGGTGAATCACCCCTGGCTGCATGCCCTCCCTGACTTCTGCAATTCCATGATGACCGGCAACGCCGACTTCAACTACCGGGCCGTCACCGCCATGTTCAAGCACGCTTACAATATTGCCCACATGAAGGATGAAGAGGGCGACGGCATGGGCAAGTTTTATGCGATCGACGTGGCCCGGACGTTTGCGATCGCTAAGGACGCCGGTTATCGCGGTTATTTTTCGATGGAGTGGGAAGGCAACGGAGAGCCGTACGCGGGGACGCAGAGGTTGATCGACGAGAGCTTGAAGAACTTGACGTAGCAGCTTCGTAGCGCCGCGCTGTAGCCCGGCATTTTTGCGTGCGTGATCAGCGTCGGGCGGGGCCAACGGCACTGCTGCTCTGCAACAGTAGTCAAGATGGAGTGGGTGGAGTCAGAAAGAGGTACCCAATGAAAGTGCAGACCTTCACGGCGGTCATTCACCGGGAAGACGACTTGTACGTCGCCACCTGCCCCGAAGTGGGAACTGTGAGTCAGGGCGTTACGATTGAGGATGCTGTCGCCAACCTTAAAGAAGCTACGGAGCTCTACCTGGAAGAATTCCCGCTCCCGGAGGTTGGGCGGCCATTGCTGACGACGTTCGAGGCGACTTATGCCTAAGCTCCCGCGCATATCGGGAGAGCAGGCCATTCGCGCGCTTGAACGATTAGGGTTTAGACGGACTCGCCAGCGCGGAAGCCATATCGTTCTGAGAAAGGAGACGCCTCAAGGGTCGGTGGGCTGTGTTGTGCCGCTCCACCGGGAGCTGGCTGTAGGAACACTGCATGGTATTCTCCAACAAGCCCAAGTCCAGCGGGAGGAGTTTATCGAGAAACTGTAAGAGCAATGCAAGAGGGCGTAGCGCGGGCGTCTCGCTCCCGCGATGTCCGCCGCCGGTTATGCGGTAGCCGTCGGTAGCAAAGGCTGGCTTAGGCTTGTCATAACGCAAATTTGCGTTATCGGTTTTTGCGTTATGCTCAGGCCGACGAAAAGGGAGGATCGTGAGAAGACTCCAAAACGGATTTCTGGGATATAATGAACTGAGTGGCACCGTGAACAACCCCCGAGAAAGCGTGATCTCGATCTCAGCGTTCAGAGGCGCGGTGCAGCAAAAGGATAAGCAGTGACAGAAGAACGGCTGAAGCTAGCGGTATTCATCGATTTCGATAACATCCAGATTGGCGTCAAAGACACTCTGAACCGGGAACTCGACGTCTCGCTGGTTCTGGAAGCGCTCAAGGAGCGGGGCGAGGTGGTGACCAAGGTCGCCTACGGCGACTGGCCGCGCGCCGGCGAGCAGAGTCGCCAGATGACGCAGCATGCGGTGCAGATGGTGCAGCGCAACGTGACGCCGCGCGGCGACAAGAACGGCGCCGACATCAACCTGGCGCTCGACGCCCTGGAGATGGCCTTCAACCGCCCCCACATTAACGCCTTCGCCATCGTGGGCGGCGACAGCGATTTCATCGCTCTGGTGGAAAAGCTGAAGCAGTACGACAAGCGCGTGTTTGTGGTGGGCGGGCGGAACTTCACCAGCGGTATCCTGCAGCGCAACTGCCACGAGTTCATCGCCTACGAGAACCTGTTGAGCAGCGGTGAAAGCGCGCGGACGCCGCGCGCCCCACGCCGCGGTACAGCGGCCGCGCGGCCCAGTCCGGAAGCCCGGGCCCTGGCGAACGCTTCGCCCAACGTTCAGCGCGCGCTCAAGATCCTGGCTGACCGCGAGGTGGCGCCGCAACTGGGTCTGCTGAAGAGCACGATCCTTCAGCTCGACCCCACGTTCACCGAGCGCGATTATGGCGTGGGGTCGTTCCTCGAGTTCGTTCAGAAGATGGAGCACGAAGGCTTGGTTCGTTTGACCCGCGCGGGCCGCGGCTACTTGGTGGAGGCGGTGGAAAGCGAATCCGCCGAGGCGGCAGCCGAGCCGGCCCCTGAGCCGGCCACCGACACCGAGGCCCACGAGGCGCCATCCGAAGCAGCGGAAGCCGCACCGGCAGAGGAGCAGGCACCCGAAGCGCCCGAGATCGCGCCCACGCCTTCCCAGGAGTCGGCGGGCTCGCGCGAGGAAGCGTTGGCGATCTTGAAGCAGGCGGTGGCGGCGGCAGGTGAGAAGGCTCCCAACCGCCCGCTCTATATGCGTCATGTCCGGCAGGCGCTGCGCGCCGTCGATAAGAATTTCGACGAGCGCCAGTACGGCTTTCGCGGCTTCCTCGACCTGTTGCACGAAGGGCAGCGCGAAGGTTGGCTGCGCCTGCAGCGCGATCGTAAAGGGGTCTGGCGCGTTTTCCCCATCGTCGCCAGTGCGGAGGTTCCGATGGCCGCCTCGCCGGTCGCGGAACCGGAGGCAGAGGTCGCAGCCGAGGTGGTGGAAGAACTCGAACTCGCTCCGGTGACGCCCGTGCCCGAGCCGATTACGGAAGCCATCGAGGAGCCGGAACTGGTCACACCCGAGGTGGATTGGTCGGACACCCAGCCGGCGCTGGAAGAATTGTTGGTGGAAGAAGAAGCGGTGCCGGCTGGGGACACTGCGTCCGTTCCTCAATCGGAAGCACCCGCGCCACGGAAACCGCGCAAGCGAGCCCCGAGGTCCAAGACCGGAACGCGCAAGGCGTCGACGCGGCGGAAGAAGGACAGCGACCAGTAACAATGCCCGGTGGCTCTGCGTCCGTTGTCCGTTGTCAGTTGCCGAAGAATAGCAACCGATGACGGGACAACGGACCACGGACTACGGACGAGTATCTAATGTTATCAAATCGGATACTTAATAGCTATTTAACTAGTCTCTCGTCACTGTTCCTGAGGTAGTTCTGGTAGGCTTCGGCCACCTTGGCGTCTGCGGCGTCGCCGTGATGGATATAGACACGGTAGCGCAGCGAGAGTGAGCCGCCGGCGGGAATGGTGACGCTGCCGTCGCGTTTGGGATCGTTGTAGAAATCGTGTTCGCCGAAGGGATTCACCGCGAAGAGGCCGTAGCCGCGTGCATGCCAGTAAGTAGGATGCTTGATGTTCGAGGGGCTGTCGAAGATGGCGATGCCGAGCTTTTCGCCCGCCACCACTCCCGAGTAATCCACCCAGTTCGCGCGCTTGCCCCAAATCTGTTTCTCACCCGTTTTGCCTTCCGAATTCAGCATGGTGACGTTGGGGTCCTCGAGCGCCTTCACCAGGCGGATGGCAAACGTGCCTTCCTTGGTGTCGCCCATCTTCACCGGGCCGTCGGTGGCGCGGATGGTGAACTCGCAGTCGATGGTGCGGCTGCTCTCGTCGCCTCGGAAGGTATAGGCCTGCGTCTCCTCGGCGATCTTCTTTCCATCAGGGCCGACCAAGTCGAAGTCGGCGCGAAGGCGGCCGGAGTCGGGTCCGCTCGTGGCTTCTTCCAGCTTGCGAAAAACCGTGCGCCCTTTGGGCAGATCCTCGCTCGAATAAAACGTGCCGTGAGCCGTTTGCGCCGGCTTGGCCGGTGTCCCCTCGCCCCAGAAGTCGATGCCGTTAATGTCGCCGTGGGCGAAGAACATGCCGCGGTGGTGAGGATGGTCGTGGCTCTCGCCGGGGATATCCTTCACCATTGGCCAGCCACGCGTCACGATGGTCCCTTGGGCGCTGCGCAACGGAGAGAAGTAAGGCTTGGGAGAGTCGGGGGCAAAGTAATATGCGCCGACAGGCTTGCCGCCGATCGTCACGCTGACGGTGTCGTCCGCTCGCCGCAGTTCGACGGGCCCCTGCGCATGAACCGCGGCAGGGAGCAGCGCCACACTGAAGGCGAGAAACGCCAGTTCTGGTTTGGCTCTGCCAATCAACATATGACCTCCAAGGAGACGAACATAGCGCGGGCGTCCCGCCCGCTGTGGCTCGGGCAAAGGCGTGATCATCGGCGGCGCGAACCCTCGCTCGCACGGGAGCGGGACGCTCCCGCCACAGCGGGCGGGACGCCCGCGCCACAAGGCAGGGTCACTCGGCAATCTTGAGTGCCGCCGAACCCTGGATCTCGTCGCGCTTCAGAGCTTGCAGCGCGAGGTTCGCCTCGGCCAGACTGAACGCGCGCACTTCCGTTCGCACGGGGATTTCGGCGGCGAGTTGGAGGAACTCTCGCACGTCCTGCCGGGTGTTGTTGGCGACGCTGCGGAGGACGCGCTCGTGGTAGAGCAGATGCGGGTAGTCGGTCTCCGGGATGGGGCTCATGGTAATGCCGGCCAGCGCCACCGTACCGCCCTTGCGCATCACCCGCAGGGCGTCGAGCGCCAACGCGCCCACGGGGGCGAAGATAATGGCGCCGTCGATGGGTGCGGGCGGCGCGTCGTGCGAGTCGCCCACCCAATTGGCGCCCAGCTTCGCCGCCAGGTGCCGGTGCGCTTCGGCGCGGGTGAAGACATAGACTTGGCACCCCATGTGCTTGGCCACCTGAAGCACGATGTGGCCTGAGGAGCCAAAACCCCAGAGGCCCAGGCGGTCGCCCGGCTTCACGCCGCTCAGCTTCAAGGAGCGGTAACCGATGATGCCGGCGCAAAGGAGCGGCGCGGCTTCAAGGTCCGAGAAATCCTTCGGGAGCTTGTAGGCGAAGGGTTCCTCCACCACTGTCCACTCCGCGTAACCGCCGTTGACGTGATAGCCGGTGAAACGGGCGTGGTCGCAAAGGTTCTCTTCACCCTTTTTGCAGTAGAAGCACTTGCCGCAGACCCAGTGGAGCCAGGGAATGCCGACGCGATCGCCCTCGTGAAACTGGCGCACGCCTGCGCCTACCGCGTCCACCACACCAACGATCTGGTGCCCGGGGACCAACGGCAGGCGGGGCAGCGGCAACTCGCCTTCCACGATGTGGAGGTCGGTGCGGCAAACGCCGCAGACGTTCACGCGAACTCGAATCTCACCCGCCACCGGAATCGGCTTGGCCAGGTCGGCGGCGAGCAGTGGGTCCGCTTCTGCCGCTTTGGGCTCTTTCAGAATCATGGCACGCATAGGCTTCGAGTGTACCGAAGCTGCCGCTCATCTAGCAAGCCCGTTAAGAAGTGAAGTGGGTAGCGGTTAGTGGCTAGTGGCTAGCAAGAGGTGCTCGGTCCTTCTTTCTAGCCACGAACCACTCGCCACCAGGCACTGCGGCCGGTCACAGGGCCTTTTTCCTCTGTCCGGGCGGGACTCAATGATGGCAGAATGGAGCAGAACGAAGAATGCGGCGAGTGCTTGAGAATCCCGTCAGGAGGAGTGGGAGATGAAGAGACTATGGCTGGCCATGGTTTGTTTGGCGACGTGCACGTCCGCAGTCGCGGCTGACGAGAGCAAGGCTGTCTCGCAATTGGAAAAATCGACGTCGGTTTTGAACGAAATCATGACCGCTCCGGACAAGGCCATCCCCGGCGATCTCTTTAGCAAAGCCGTTTGCGTGGGGATCGTCCCCGCCGAAGTACGGATCGCGGTAGGCATTGGTGGCACCTACGGCCGGGGCGTGTTGGTATGCCGCCGCCACGGAAACGGACCGTGGGGCGCGCCGTCGCTGTTCAGGCTGGGGGGCGCGAATATCGGGTTTCAACTGGGAGGCAAGGCTACGGACGTGGTCTTTCTGGTGATGAATGCGAGAGGCGCGAAAAAGCTGGTCGTTGACGATGTGAAGCTGGGGGCCGACGCATCGGCGGCGGCAGGGCCCGTCGGTCGAACCGCCGAGGGCGCCACCGACGCGCAGATGAACGCTGAGATCCTGAGCTATTCGCGCACCAAGGGTCTGTTCGCGGGCGTGTCGCTCGAGGGTGCCGTCTTCAAACAGGACGCGGGAAACAACGAGAAGCTCTACGGGCAAAAGCTCGAGCCCAAACAGATCCTCATTGACGGCTCCGTCAAAACCCCGGTCGCCGCACGGCCCCTGGACAACGCCCTGACGAAATGCTCGCCGCGCGGCGGAGCGCCGTTCAGTAAATCTTGAGGCTCCGGCGCACAACGCGGGCGTGGTAGAGATCATCTGAATGGTGTTACAGGTTGCTGAAAAAGTGTTCCGGCGGGTCCCCGGAATCGAGTTTTCATCGCTGGGTTAGAACCGGGAGGGGCGGATCAGGAAAGGAAGCAACATGCGCAAGATTATAGGTGTTGTTCTGAGCCTGGCCTTCTCGGCCACAGCTCTGGCGGACCGGCAAAGCAAAGAAGCGAAACGACTGGAATCCGCCACCTTCGTCGTCAATGAGATCATGCAAACGCCGGAAAAAGGCATCCCTCAGGACTTGCTCGATAAGGCCGTCTGCGTCGGCATCATCCCTTCCGAGCTTAAACTTGCGTTTGGTGTCGGCGGCAAATACGGACGCGGCGCGCTCGTCTGCCGCAAGGGCGGCAACGGCGCGTGGGGCGCGCCGTCGATGTTTACTTTGTTCGGAGGCAACTTCGGCTTTCAGATCGGCGGAGAGGCCACGGACATCGTTTTCATCGTGATGAACCCGGGAGGCATGCGCAAGCTGTTGCAGACGGGGGTCAAGCTGGGCGCGGATATCTCGGCGGCAGCAGGGCCGGTGGGGCGCACGGCGGAGGGCGCAACCGACGTGCAAATGCACGCTGAGATCCTCAGCTATTCGCGTTCCCGCGGGCTCTTTGCCGGAGTCTCGCTCGACGGCGCGGTGCTGAGAGCCGACGACGATGCCAATCGCCGGCTCTACGGGCAGGGCTACGAACCGAAGCAGATTCTGATGGACGGTGTTGCCAGCCCTCCTGCGGCCGCGAAGCCGCTGGACAATACCCTGGGGAAGTACTCACCTCGCGGCGGCCAGCCGTTCCCCAGTGCGTGAAGGAAGTTGAAAGTCGAAAGTTGAAAGTCGAAGTAAACGACCATGGGTTTTTGCTTTCGACTTTCAACTTTCGACTCTCGACTTCTTTTTCAGAGTCCCTCGGAACGCAGGAAATCCTGCACGACTTCTTTGGCATCGCGGCGTTGGCCATCGACAGCGTAGTTCATCCGTCGCATTTCCTCAGCCGAGATTCTCCCGGCGAGTTCCTCGATCGCACGCCCAACTTCCGGGTGGCGCGCAAGGGTTTGCTCACGCACGATGGGTACGGCCTCGTAAGGCGGGAAGTAATGCCGATCGTCTTCAAGCACCGCCATATCCATGGCCGCAATCAAGCCGTCGGTGGAGTTTCCGGCAACCACGTCAACTTGTTTCTCAGCCAAGGCGCGGTAGAGCAGCCCGAGATCCATAATGCGCGGCGGCGCGGCGAACGTGAGTTCGTAGCTTTTCGCCCAGCCCTGGTAGCCGTCAGGCCGCTCCATGAACTCGTACCCAAAGCCGGCGCGCCATTCGGGGGCGTATCTGGCGGCCTCGGAGAGGGTGCGCAGGTGAAGGCGACGCGCTTCGTCGCCGCGCATGACGATGGCGAACGTGTTGTTGAATCCGAGTGATGGGAAGACGTCCAGATGGAAGCGCCGTTGATAGGCCTTCTTGACTCGATTGAAGACCTCGGCAGCGTCGCCTTCCGGTTTTTCCTTCACGATAGCCGTTAGTGCGGTGCCGGTGTACTCCGCATAGATATCGATCCGCCCCGCAAGAATCGCCTGATGACAGATGTAACTTCCCGCCAGATAGAAACGCCGCTCGACCGGCAATCGCGTGGCCCGCTCAATCTGCTGGGCGATCAATTCTCCGAGGATCAATTGTTCGGTGAAGTTCTTGGATCCGACCACGATGCGGTCTTGCCGGGGCGGGCCGCAGGAAGACAGTAGGCAGAAGGCAGAAAGCAGTAGGCAGAAGGCGGAAGGCGGAGGGCAGTAGGCAGTAGGCAGGCGGCAGTAGGCAGTAAGCAGAACCCAGACGGCGGAGCACCGGTGGTGCGCCGCGGGATTACTCGTCGAAGCGTACTGTCCCATAGCATTGCCCGTCTGGCAAAGAGTACTGCCCACTGCCTTCTGCCTGCTGCCTGCTGCCTACTGCCTTCTTCTGCCTACTGCCTACTTCTTATCGTGCGCTCCAACAATCCCAGAGCGAAGTCGGCCAGCAACGCCAGCGCTGCGGCCGGAACTGCGCCGGCGAGAATCAGTTGGTTGTTGACCATGGCGAGGCCACGGAAAATGTATTCACCGAGGCCGCCCGCGCCGATGGCTGCGGCGATCGTGGCCACGCCCACGGAAATCACGGTGGCTACGCGCACGCCGGCGATGATTACGCTCAGTGCCAATGGCAACTGTGCCTGGAACAGTAGTTGGCGATCCGTCATGCCCATGCCGCGTCCGGCCTCCACTACGGCGGGATCCACGCCAGTGATGCCAGCATGGGTGTTGCGGATGATCGGCAGCAACGCATAAAGCGTGAGGGCGAGGACGGCCAGGCGGTCGGCGCGCTCGCCGATCCACGGCACCGGCATCAAGAGTCCGAACAGCGCGAGGCCGGGGATCGTCTGCATCACGTTGGCGCTTCCCAGAATGGGTTTGTTAAGCGCTGGCCGGCGGGTGAGCAGAATACCGAGCGGTATCCCGATGGTTGCCGCCAGCAGCGTTGAAATCCCCACCATCCATAAGTGCTCGATAGTCAGTTCGAGCACCTCGGTGTGGTTGTTGAAGAAAAACCTTAGTAGCCCCATACGGTGACCTTCAAAGAAGGAGACAGGAGACAGAAGTCAGGAGTCAGAATAACCGAATTGATGATTGCAGATCGACGATGCGAGGGAAGAACGGAAGCGGCTGACTTCTGTTTCCTTGTTTCTTCTATTCTGACTCCTGACTCCTGACTCCTGTCTCCTTTCTTCCGAGGGCGGCCAAGTATGCTGCCGCCGGGTCCGTTGCCTTCAAGAACTCTGCCGACGTATAGACTCCCACCAATCGCCCCGCCTCGAACAAACCGATGCGATGGGCCAGCAGCAACGCCTCGCGCAGGTCGTGGGTCACGAATACGATGGTCTTGTGCAGTTGCTCGCGAAGACGCAGAAACTCCTGCTGGATCTCCGCCCGCGTGATGGGATCGAGCGCCCCGAAGGGTTCGTCCATCAGCAGGATCGGCGGATCGGCGGCCAGCGCCCGCGCCACGCCGACGCGCTGCCGTTGGCCTCCCGAAAGCTCGCTCGGATAGCGTTTGCCTAACTGATGGTCAAGGCCCACCAGCGCGAGCAATTCACGTACTCGCTCGCGGGTCCGCTCCGGAGACCAGCCTTCGAGTCGAGGGACGAGGCCGATGTTACGTTCCACCGTGAAGTGGGGGAAAAGGCCGACTTCCTGGATCGCGTATCCGATGCGACGCCGCAGCCGGATGGGGTCCCAAGCCGTGGTCGGTTGACCTTCCACGAGCACCTTGCCCGAGGTCGGCGCAAGCAGTCCGTTGATCAACTTGAGCGTGGTGGTCTTGCCGGAGCCACTCCGGCCCAGCAACACCAGCGTCTCGCCATGCTCCACCCGCAGGTCGAGGCCGGCGACCAAGTGGGCACCGGCGTTGATCGCATAGTGGACGTCGCGAAATTCGATGATGTATGCGGCGATCTTCTCCATAGGTCCGGTCCATCGCTCCGGCAGCCTTGGAATAATACATCGCGTTCAGCCCCAGATTTGCAGTCGCTCGCAAACGATAACATGGTCCTCTGGGCCAGGAAACCCAGTCACCAGCGAGACATGCTGCTTCGCATCCGGCCGACGCCGCGAGTCATCCAATCGGACTGCAGGAGGCCATCATATCCTGAACGGTCCTGAAAGGGCGTGAAACCGATGCTTGAAACTCGAAACGAGCCTTCGTCCCGGAAGAACCTTGTCACTCGCCTGGCGGAATCCCGATGCCTCACCGACAGCCTCTTCGAGGTTGTTCGACCTGATTCATTTTACGAGCGCCCGATCCCAGAGCGGCACCGGATCGTTTTCTACGTCGGCCACCTGGAAGCCTTCGATTGGAATCTTCTATCTGCTTACGCCTTCGACCTGAAGTCGTTCCATCCTGAGTTCGACAAGCTGCTCGCGTTTGGAATCGACCCTGTCGGCGGCGGCCTACCGGACGACCAGCCTGCGGACTGGCCTGCTCTCGAAGAGATTCGTCGGTACAATCACGAGGTTCGCGAGAGGCTCGACAGGCGCCTCGAAGGAGAAGTGCTCGCCGGCACCGCCGCGCAGGGGGTCGACGAATCGACCTTGCTGCAGGTGGCCATTGAACACCGCCTGATGCACGCGGAAACGCTCGCCTACATGTTCCACCAGTTACCGTGGGAGCGCAAGATTGCCCCCCCACCTTTGACGCCGCCGATCACAGCACCCGCCGCGCCCAGGATGATCGACATTCCGGCAGGCGCAGTGACGCTGGGCCTGCGGCGTCGCGAGGCCATCGAAGGCGGCGCTTTTGGTTGGGACAACGAGTTTGAAGAGCACAGCGAAACCGTGCCGGCCTTCGCCGTTGACGCCTACAAGGTAACGAACGGCGAGTTTCTGGAGTTCCTCCGCGCCGGCGGCTACGAGGATCGCGAGCTTTGGGACAAGGACGCGTGGGACTGGGTCACCAGGGATGCCATCCGCCATCCCAGGTTCTGGACGCAGCGAAATGGCGCCTGGTTTTGTCGCACCATGTTCGATGAAGTCCCACTTCCCGCTGATTGGCCGGCTTACGTGAGCCACGCGGAAGCCGCCGCCTACGCACGCTGGAAGGGCAAGTCGCTACCGACAGAAGCCCAGTGGCACCGCGCTGCCTTCGGGACACCTGAAGGGGGCGAGCGCGACTACCCTTGGGGCCACCAACCTCCCGCGGCCGCATACGGAAACTTCGATTTCCATCGGTGGGATCCTACTCCGGTGAACGCACATCCGGCCGGAGCAAGCGCCTTTGGCGCAACGGACCTCGTCGGCAATGGCTGGGAGTGGACCTCAACGTTGTTCGAGCCCTTCCCGGGGTTTCAGGCGTTCCCATTCTATCCCGGCTATTCGGCCAATTTCTTCGACGGCAAGCACTACGTGATGAAGGGCGGCTGCGCCCGGACCGCCGCTTGCATGTTGCGGCGCACTTTCCGCAACTGGTTCCAGCCGCATTACCCGTACGTGTACGCGGGCTTTCGTTGCGTCAGCAATTGAAGTTCGAGACTGGAAACTCGAAAATCGAAACTCGAAACTCGAGAATAGAAACTCGAAATTCGTCCTACACCCGTTTCAGTTTCGAGCTTCGAATTTCCAGTTTCGATTTTCGAAAGTCGAAAGGGTCTCATGCCTGTTTCTGCACCTGCTCTCATCGCGGAACCCGTCGCCCGATTTGCGGAAGAAGTCCGGGCGGGCCTCTCGACGACGGGCCAGAAGGAGTTGCCCTCGAAGTATCTTTATGACGAGGTCGGCTCGGCGCTTTTTGAAGTGATCAGCGTCATTCCGGAATACGGCCTCACGCGAGCTGATGCCCGTCTGCTGCAACGGTGCGCCGGCGAAATCGCTGCGCGCCTTCCGGGCCGGGTGGTGGTGGCGGAACTGGGCAGCGGTAGCGGCAAGAAAACCCGTTGGATTCTGGAGGCACTCACCCGCTACGAGCCCACGACATATCATCCCATCGAGATCTCAGCCGCAGCGCTCGCCATGTGCGCCCGCGAGCTGGGCGACTTGAAATCGGTCAGCATCGTTGGGCTGGAGGAAGAGTATCTCGACGGCCTCGCCAAGGTCGCATCGCGGCGCGCCCAGGGCGAGCGCCTCTTGGTGCTATTCTTGGGTAGCTCGATCGGCAACTTCGACCGCGAGCCCGGCGGACGCTTCCTGCGCAACGTGCGCCAGGAATTGCTTCCCGGTGACGCGCTCCTGCTGGGCGCCGATCTGGTGAAACCCATTCCCCAGATGATACTGGCCTACGACGATCCGGCGGGTGTGACCGCCGCTTTCAATCTGAACCTGTTGGCCCGGATCAATCGCGAGCTCGACGGCGATTTCGTCCTCTCACGCTTCCACCACCTCGCGTGCTACAACTCCCAAGAGCGGCGCATCGAGATGCACCTTCGCTCCACTGCCGGTCAGACGGTCAGCATCCGCCGGGCAGGATTCTCAGTTCAACTGCAAGAAGGAGAAACGATCTGGACGGAAAGCTCGCACAAATACAGTGCGGAGGAGATGTTCGGCATGGCGGAGCGCACTGGGTTCCGTTGTGACGCGCAGTGGATCGACGAGGAATGGCCCTTCGCCCAGAATCTGTTCGTTGCGGCGCTGTAGTTTCTCGGGCAATTCCCGAACCTCAGTGTGTCGGCGGCTGTGGGCTGAACCGTTCCCCTACTTCGCCTCGACGTCCTGGAATGAGAACTTGCGCTCCACGCCCGTCCACGGCTTTCCGTCGAGCTCGGCTTAGGGATACTTGTTCACGTCGCACGCTCAATCCGGCCGCTCATTGTTGCTAATAAGGAACTGGTAGGCCTGGAGGGATTCGAACCCCCGACCCACGGTTTAGGAAACCGTTGCTCTATCCGTCTGAGCTACAGGCCCACGGGGCGGCGAGAACCGGCGCGGAACACCAGACCTGCTCCCTTGTGCACGAAAACGGTCAAGACTGGGACTGGGGCGAGAAAAACTGGGGAAGATTGCGCGAGAACCCCAAGGTTTGCGAGGACATTGACCTGCTCCATCATTCTGGCAATCTTCCCCTGACTGAATCACTGAAATGGGTCCAGCACTCGATGAGAGCGATCTGATCTCTCCCTGCCTCCACTTTATGCTGTGGCAGCCACTTTGGTGCGGCGACGGGCGGAGGGGCGCTTCTTCTTGGGAGCTTCGCCCTCCGCAACCTCGAAGGCGGCCAGGGAAGTGACGAACTTTTTCGTGCCCGCCGTGTCAAAATCGATCGTGATCCTCTCGTCGTCGCGCTCCACGATCGTCCCGTTTCCATACTTGAAGTGATGAATGTATTGTCCTGGCTTGAGATTCATAAAGATTCCTCCATGTCGAGCCTGTGAGCGCCGACGGCCTCCCTCCGTCGATCACTCTCGCCATCCGAAAAACGAGCCTTCGGTTCGTGTGCCTCGGTGACCCTTTGTCAGGAGGAGGCGACGACAAAACCTCGCGTGCCGGGAAAACGACCCCGAATCCGGATAGCTACTTACAAACTCAAAACTATCTTAGCACACTTGACGAAAAAAGGCCAGCAAAATCGCGTAGTTGCGTGCCACCGGGCAAAGCGGTAGCCGAGTGCTGTCTCTCTTGTCAAGCTCGTTGCGACTGGGCTAACGTTAGAGACCATGGAATTATTCGAATTGACGAAGGCGTTGGTCGATATCGACTCCGTAACCGGCCATGAGGGCCCCTGCGCAGAGTTCCTGCGAGCGACGTTGGACGCACGCGGGTTCGCGGTCGAACTGCAGCCGGTGAGCCCGGGGCGCTCCAACGTTCTGGCGTTCTGCGGGACACCGGAAGTGGTTCTCAGCACCCACTTCGACACGGTTCCGCCCTTTTTCCCGGCCCGGGAGGATGCCGAGTGGATCCACGGCCGGGGGGCTTGCGACGCCAAGGGTATCGTGGCGGCGCAGGTGACCGCGGCGGAGCGTCTCATCGCCGGGGGCGTGCGCGACTTCGGCCTGATGTTTCTGGTGGGTGAAGAGACCTCCAGCGACGGGGCGCAGGTGGCCAACCAGTCGCCGCGCGGCGCCAGGTTCATCATCAACGGCGAGCCGACCGAGAACAAGCTGGCAATTGCCACCAAAGGATGCCTCCAGCTTCAAGTGCGGACCCACGGCAAGACGGCCCATTCGGCTTATCCCGACCTGGGCGAGTCCGCCATCGACAGGCTGCTCGACGTCCTGGACGACTTCCGCCACCTGCCACTTCCCCGCGATTTCGTCCTGGGGACCTCGACGGCCAACATCGGTGTGATCTCCGGTGGCCGCGCGGCCAATGTGATCCCGGACGAGGCAGAGGCCCGCATCATGATCCGCACGGTGACCGATTCCACCGATCTGCGCCGCCAGATCGCATCCGTCCTCGCCGGCCGCTGCGAACTTGAGTTCGTCAAAGACACGCCGGTAATGAGGATGGAGCGCCTCGACGGTTTCGAAACGAACCTCGTCGCTTTCACCACGGACCTCCCGTCGCTCTCGCGCTGGGGACGCCCCCTGCTGCTGGGGCCCGGCTCCATCGCCGTCGCCCACACCGACCACGAGTGCGTGCGGAAAGAGGACTTATTGTGCGCAGTCGATTTATACTGTGAGCTTGTGAAGCGGCTGAAGAAAACGACGAATTATGAGTGAATGATAAATGATGAACAAAGATAATAAGGAGTGGCGTTGCACTTACCACTAACCAGGATCCACGTTTTTCTTGTCTTCGTTCATCCTCCATAATTCATCATTCAGCATTTCAAGAAAGGAATCGTCCAACGTGAACAAACTCGAAGTCGGAATTCTGGGCGCTACCGGCATGGTGGGGCAGCGATTTGTGAGCCTCCTCGAAGGTCACCCCTGGTTTCATCTGGCGTGGCTCGCGGCCTCGGACCGGTCGGCCGGCAAGTCGTACTCGGAGGCTTGCTCGTGGCGCCTGCGCGACCCCATGCCGGAAAGTGCGCGCCGCCTCCCGGTGCACGAATGCAAACCGAGCGGCGCACCCCTGCTGCTCTTCTCCTCGCTCGATTCCAAAGTGGCGGGCGAGGTGGAGCGCGAGTTCGCCGCCGCCGGCCACGTGGTCATCTCCAATTCGTCCAATTTCCGCATGGAGCCGGACGTTCCGCTCCTGATTCCGGAGGTCAATCCTGACCATCTCGCCCTGCTTCGAGCGCAGCGCCAGCGTCGCGGCTGGAAAGGAATGATCGTCACCAACCCTAACTGCACCACCGTGGGTCTGGCGATGTCGCTAGCCCCGCTCGATCGGGCGTTCGGCCTGGAGAAGGTCCTGATGACCAGCATGCAGGCGGTTTCGGGCGCCGGCTACCCGGGTGTGCCGACACTCGACATCCTGGGCAACGTGATCCCCTACATCGCCAAAGAGGAAGAGAAGGTTGAGGCCGAAACCCAGAAACTGCTGGGCAAACTGGTGGACGGGCACGTGGAGCCCGGAGCCTTCGCCGTCAGCGCCCACTGCAACCGCGTGCCGGTGGAGGACGGCCATATGGAGTCGATCTCGGTGAAACTGCGATCGAGCCCGTCGCTTGACGATCTGACGGCGGCCTGGCGCAGCTTTCGTTCTCTGCCCCAGGAGCGGGGATTGCCCTTCGCACCCGAGCATCCGATCGTGGTCCGCCTGGAAAACGACCGGCCGCAGCCCAAGTTCGATGTCAACGTCGAGCACGGCATGGCCACCGTGGTGGGACGCGCTCGCCCTTGCAATGTTCTCCAGTTCAAGTACACGGCGCTCAGTCACAACACCATCCGCGGCGCGGCCGGCGCCGCCTTGCTCAACGCTGAACTGATGAAGTCGGAAGGATACCTCGACTAACAAGCAGTGGCTAGTGGTTAGTGGCTAGTGGCTAGTCATAAAGGCCTAGCGCTCTCTTTTGTCTAGTCACTAACCACTAACCACTGTTTCTAAAACGGGTTGAGTTTCTTCAAGAAGTGCAGCTTGCCCTTCTTTTTCGCGGGTGCGTCGGGAGGGGCTTGGGAGTTGGCGCCCGCCTTGGACTTATCGTCAGGCTTATCCTCCGCCTTCGTCTCAGACTTATCCCCGGACTTGTCCTGATTCTGGATCTCCTGCGGTTTGGCCGGCGCCTCGGGCGCGGCGGAGTCCGGTTTGGTGCTGTTGGCGCTGTCGGTGGCCTTCGGCTCGGCCGGTTTCGCGGGAGCGTTCAGCGTGGTGTCGGGAACCGTCTGCACGGCGATGTTCGCGCCTCCGGGTGCGGGACCGGGCGCGTTGGAGGCTTCCGTGGTGGTAGCTTTGGGATTGCCGAGAATCGCCGGGCCGTGCCGCGTCTGACTCAAGTTGGGCGACCCCGCCATCGCGCCGGTCATCTTGGCTAAGATGTCGCGATGCGCGCGCTGGCGCATTGACTCGTCCGCTCTCGCCCTCGCCAGCACCGCTTTGGTCGCGTGTGGAACCTCCTCGTGCATGGCGACCAGCCGTCCCTTAGCGGCCTTGGAATAGGGACTGAGGGGGTAGGTCCTGAGCAGGCGCGCGTAATAGGGTGCGGCGGCCTTGGGCGCTCTTAAGTGCTCCAGCGTCTGGCCCAAGTACCACAAGGCACTGTCGGCCTGGCTGTAGTTGGGGTACTGATCGGCGATTTCCATGAAGCGGCCCCGCGCCGCCAGATACGCGCTTTTCTGGTAATAGAAGCGGGCGATGATGTAGTCTCCTTCCGCCACCAGTTCCTGCACCTCGCGCAACCGCGCCTTCACGCGCGGCATGTACGGGCTGTCCGGGTACTTCAGCAGGAATTCCTTGAACTCGATTTCGGCCGCTTGCGCTTCCGCGAGATCGCGGTCCGGCTTGCCGATCATCCGAAAATGCGCCATGCCCACCCGGTACTGCGCCTCGGGCGCTTCCGGGGCCGTAGGGAAGAAGGTGATAAAATCCTTGTACTCAGCCTCAGACTGCGTGAGCCCCGAGATGCCGCCCTCCTGGTAGTAGGAGTTGGCAATGGCCAGCTTCGACTTGGCCAAGTACTCGCTGTCCGGATACGTGTTGATCAAGGTCTGGAGCGTTAGGCGGCCCACGTCGTAGCGGCCGTGCTGGATTTCATTGTCGGCTTTCTCAAACAGGATCTTGTCCGGCTGGTCGCCCGGGTTCACCCCGGTCTTCGCCACCTGCCTGTTGTGTTGAATGCGCAGAACGATGCATCCGGGCAGCAAGATCACCGCCGCTGCCAAGAGGCAGGCGACGGCGAAGAAATCTCTCGGTTTTAGCTTGTGCATTCGCTTCTCTATTCGCCGGCTCGCCCTAACTAACAGGGTGACGCCAATCTCGACTTCAGAAGCTGTGAAAAAAAATCGGTTCCGGCCACGGATCGACACGGATTGGTACGGATAAGTCTTTTGTTTTGATCCGCGCGAATCCGTGCTAATCCGCGGCTGCTAATTTTTCACACCTTCCAACACCTATCTCCGCTACGTCCTAAGTCCGCCGCTCCGAGCCAGCGCCGGCCGCCAGCCGGATGAGTTCCCTTAGCCGCGTCTTTGGGTTGTCCGTATGAAAGATGGCAGAACCGGCCACAAGGATGTCCGCTCCTGCGCGCACCAGTTCTTGACAACTCTCGAAGGTGACGCCCCCTTCCGCCATGATCGCAAAGGCCAGGCGTTGCTCCTGGCGCGCCCTCACCGCCGCGCGAATCTTGCTCAGCGACGCGGGAATGGGCCTTGCTGGCACTGGGTCTACCCTTGCCTGCCCATCACTTTGTGCGATTCCTTGTAGTGCCCCTTGCAGTGCGATCGCTCCCTGCGCTTCGCCGGCGCCATGGTCGGCAGCAGTACTCTGCTTGCTGCCGCGCCGCATCGGCGGCTGTCCCAGATCAGCTCCGGCGTCGGCGCAAAGGATAGTCAGAAAATCCACCTCGCCGAGTACGTCGGCCACCGAACCGACCGTCGTGGCCGGGTTCAGCGCCACGCCCACCTTGGCGCCGCGCGCGCGAATCAACTCCAGGACGCGGTGCAACTGGGTGGTCGCTTCCGGGTGTACGGCCAGCCGGTCCGCCCCCGCCTCTACAAATTGGGCCGCGTACCGTTCCGGCCGCTCAATCAGCAGGTGAACGTCAAGCGATAGCCGGGTCCTCTGCCGCAGGCTCTTCACCACCGGTTGGCCCACCGTGATCTGGGGAGTGAAGTGACCGTCCATCACGTCCACGTGGACCATGGTGGCGCCCGAACTCTCGATAGTGTCGAGGGCTTCTCCCAGGCGCGCAAAATCGGCAGCCAGCAATGCCGGCGCAATCAGAGCCATAACGACATAGATCAATCTAGCACATTTCCAGGCGGCCGGCTAGGCGAAAAGAGTGAAGTGACGGCGATGCGGTCATCCGGCCTGCGAACGCGGCAAGGCTGGGCCTAACTCTAGGCTTGACCATTCGGCCCTCCGAGATAGCATTATACATCGGCGTGATTAGTTAGTTCTCAGAAAGTGTGAAAAATGCCTCCAAAGCCCCGAAAGGGCGAAAGGCATTTCTTCCCACTTTCCCAGTTTTCGGTTCTCAGTCCCCACCCCTCAGTTCTGGTAAAATGGGTCGCGAAAGACCCCCGATTTTCTGCCATTATCTGCACGTTTTTGTCGGAAAATGGCGGAATTTGGCACGATTCTGCACGAAAAAAGAGGCCTCAAGACGGGCTCGTTTTCAAATAAGCGGCCAAGGCTCGGCGAGGAACGGTTAGCAAGTCCTTTAGATTGAGTAGGCCTTCGGCCGCGCTCCTCCGACACTTGGCAAACAACCCTAGCGGAATCAATAGATACCCCTCGTCACGCTTCGCTCGCTCGACAAAGGCCCAAAAGGTCACCCGACAGCTCGATGGAAATACGGTTAGCAAGTCCTTTAGATTGAGCGAACCTTCGCCTGTTCTCGTCAGCAATTCTGCCAACAAACCACTTCGGAATCAATAGATTGCCCTCGCCACGTTTCAGTGGCCCGGCGAGACCCCGAAAAAGGTGATCCGACGCTCGTCGGGTGGAAAGAAAGTGTGGCTAGTAAGTCCTTTAAATTCAGCGTGGCGTGGCGTCTCCGACTTGGAAAATTGGCGATCAACCGTCGTCGAATCAATAGATTGGCCTCGCAGACTTTGGGTTGCGCCCGACCGAACCCCGAAAGGGCCGCAGAAGGCGCGGAGAATTACCACGGAGGCACAGAGACATAGAGAAGAGACCGAGGAGGATATGAAGATATCTCCCGTTTGCGAATGCTCCCGATTCTTCTCTGTGCCTCCGTGTCTCTGCGTTGAAGGCTCTTTCGCAATTACGAAGAGCGCCGATCACAGCTTGACACGACCCGCCGGACTTGACACGGTTTAATAAAATCGGTCGCGAAAACCCCCCGTTATCTGCCCTTATCTGCCACCTTCGTGCCGGTTCGCTGCACGTTTTTGGTAAAAAATGGTAAAATTTGGTACGATTTGGTAGCCTGAAAAACGCCTCAAAACAAGCTTGCCTTCCTGTATTCCCCTTTGTTTGCAATACTGGCTTCGCGCCAAGGTCCCACGGGGGTGGTGGGAATTGGCGATTAACTCCCACTGATAATGTTCTCGGATATACCATAATTATAACCATAAAGCGGCTTCCTGGCGCAGTCCCCCATCGATGGCGGTCGTCCCGGGCGTCGCCCCCGCTGACCCGCACCCGGCCGCCAATTGATCTAGCGCGGCAACCGGCGCGGGGTTGAAGTCCGTTACCCCGGTCGCCTTGGCGCGCCGCCGCGGCGACAACTGCTCCAGCTTCAACTGGTATTCCAATTCCAGCATCCTCTCCTGCCACAGCATGTTGCTGACATCCTTCTCAGCCGCAACAGCTCGGCGTCCCGGGATCGCGATCGCCCCGCGAACGGGGCCCGCCTCGTTGGCGAAGCCCCGGTCCCCGAGCGTACGCTCGCCCGAGGCTACTCATTCCGTCGCGCGTCGAAGCCGTCTAGCTTAGGATAATCCAGGGGTCGCGTATCTGTCAAGCTAATTATCTTGTGGCTACTCTACCATCTGGGGAATCGGGCCGGTAGCTTCAGCCCCGGCAGGGGCGGCATTACGTTACTTAATACCGCTTTTCGTAAATACAGTGACGTGAAGCCCCGGAGGGGCGGTAGAGAGTAGCCCAGGGCGTGAGGTGCAGCCCCTGCCGGAGCTTTGCGAGGGTAGCCCAAGCGCCGCGCTTCGCAGGTCCCAATTGCCCAGCCCGCGAGAGCATCCCCGGCAAGGTCAGCGCAGCATGGGTGCAGCGCGCCATCCGCGTGCGTCGCGGATCAATTCTGATGTCGAGGCGGCTTTACGCCGCCATTTGGGGAGGTAAACTCGCCGCTACTGCTCCCGCGTGGTCGGCGTCGATCATCCTAAATGACCCTTCCGGAACTTGGAGGCCGGCATGGACGGAGCGGTTCGACGTAACCCGCGAACGGGTCCACGCGGTGCTGGGATTCGTGGCCCGCCGCCTCGACAGAACCCCTGTTTTAGCCTCTACTTATTGATCTTCGCCACCGCGACCGCTTTTGCCGTCAAGGACCCAATGAAGTTCTCAAAGCCGAGTTCTGCTGCCGGCTCCCGGTAATCCCCTCGCGCTCCACGGACGGAATTCGATATTAGAAAGCAACCGGCATCATACAGCCGCTCGCGGACGAGCTTCGTGATAAGAATCTCGTACCGGTTGGCGTAGGACGCCGCCCTAAACTCCGGGAACACGTGAAAGTGCGGCTCTCGAGCCCGCACCGGACTAACGGACGCCGGCGCTTCCTTGAGCAGCATCAAATACCCGAGCCAAGGGCGCGCAGACGGTTTGAAAGCTCCCTCCCGGTAAGCGGCTCAAATGTCGGTGGCGCTCCCAATGGCTTCCTCGGTGCGATTGTTGTAGTTGTTGCCGAAAGAGCCCACCTGGGATTTGAATTCGATCCCGGCCAGCAGCTTGCCTTCGGAGACGATAAGCAGGTCCCATTTCTTCTCCGGTCTGTACCAACCCGGAAGCTCCAGGTATTTTTCGCAGTAAACATGCGCCTTGGGAAGGCCGCTTCCGCAGAGAACGTCACGCACCAGATTGAAGCCGTTCATCTGCGCCCCGCCGGTCACGGCCGAGCGAGCCCCTGACCCGGCGGCAGTTCGGAGCCTATGCTGAAGGTCGCTGGTTGGGGGAGCGCTCGACCGCGACGCCTCGCTGCTCCGAAATGCTTCGCTGTCGAAAGGGTCCTCGGCAAGGCCCGGGGGCGCATGGGTCTGCGCGACGCCTGTATGGCCGGTGTCGATCATCTGGGGGAACCTTGACGCCCGCATGAGTGTTGACGAAGTGATGGATGAGTTCGAGGTAACCCGGGAACAGGTCCACGCGGTGCTGCGAATTCGCACCCCGAAGCCTTGCGGGGCCGAACGCTAGAAAGCGGAAAGCGGGGCAGGACCAATGGCCCACGTGCCCGGTAGCACGCGAATATCCCATCGGTTATCGCAACAATTCTAGCGCAATCACATAAGTCAGCTTCGGCGGCACCGCGTTTCCAATAAGCTGCGCGATTACCGTGCGGGATTCCACTTCTTTGAAAGTGAAGAAGTCGGGGATGAATTGAAGGCGCGCCGCTTCATGAGGGGTAATCGTGCGCTTCTGCTTTGGATGCACGAACCGACCCTGACCCATGCAGCCAAAGCCGGTGGTGATTGTCTGCGCGGGCCGGTGCCAACGCAGTCGGCCGTAAACCGAACGATACGTGTGCTCGTAGAGGCGATGACAATCCGGTCGATGAGTGTCTGGCAGATCGTAACAGTCGTGAGCGAACAAGTACTCGATGCGCTTGAGGCTCTTGGCCGTTGGGGCGGAAGGAGTGTTAAAGACACCTCGGACGCCGTTCCTTTGGAGATCTGAAATGGCCCATCCAACTGCCCGGTCGCTGCGCTCGTACTTCGCGATGATTGCGGCCAAGTCTATTTCATGGTCACGGGAAGCTACGAGGACGTGGCGGCGGCGGCGCTGTGGCACTCCGAGCGAAGAAAGCTCTACGACCTGATGATCCAAATTGTACCCAAGTCCCTCCAATTCCGAAATCGTTTCATCCACAATCTTGCCCTGATCATGTAGTACGGCCGGAACGTTCTCGATGACTATGTGCGTTGGAAGCGTGAGCTCCGCGAACCTCGCCATCCTCTCATACAGACCATTCTTTGGGTCCTTTCGCCGAGTGTGGTTGTTAAGGTCGCTGTGCCCCTGGCATGGCGGTCCGCCGAGCAAGACATCGATGTGCCCGCTCAATTCGGCGAGTTCTTTTTCGCCGTGGGACGGCGGAGCACCAAACGGAGAGTCCAAGAGCCGCCTGATGTCCTCTGGTTTCGTTGTCGAGGTTGGAAAGTTGCTCTTGAAGACCTTCAGAGCGTGCGGGTCGGAGTCAACAGCTAGAACCGATTGCATCCGTTTCCCGATTGCGCGGCACGCCTCCCAGACGCCAAGCGACATTGCCCCGCAGCCGCTGAAAACGTCGGCCGTACGAACCTCTTTCTTAGTGTCGGTCTGCGCTGGCCATTCGGTGGACCGCAGAAAGGTCTGGTCGGCGAACGTCGATAGCGTAGCGCTTGTAAAATTAGTACTCTGAAGACGATTCTTGAGCTCGAACGCCGTAGTGCAGGAATCCCCCTTGCTCGTGTTAACGGTGCGATAGATTTTTAAACCGTCTCCTGAAAGGGAAAAGATCTCTGGGGGTGGCTCTCGCGTTTGCGTATAGCTTGAATGCGCCGCTTTGGTCTCTCGTGGCGGGGAGAAGCGAGCTTGTTTTCCAGCGGGTCGCGGTTTGATGCCCGAAGCGATCCTCAACCGTTGCTCCCGAAAAAGTGGTCTAACCGCCTTTCTAGTTTAACAAGTTTTGAGAGAGATTTCACCTGGCACTCCCACACTGTCAGGACGTGATACCCGAGCCGCCGTAGCTGCCGGACCTTTCGCTTGTCGCGGTCAACATTCTGCCGGAACTTCTCTAGCCAGAAATCCCGGTGCGCCTTAGGGATCGTGCACGCTAGACACCCTGGGTGGCGGTGCCAGAAGCAGCCATGGACGAAAACGGCGCGCTTGGTCAGGGGATTGTAGATGTCGGGCGACCCGGGGAGTCCTTTAGCGTTCACTTTGAACCCATGCTTTTGCCGCCGCAAGATCGAGCGCACTACGAGTTCTGGGGCCGACCCCCTCTGCCGGATCCCCGCCATGAGTTCGGATCGCTCTGGTGACGTGACAAGGTGCTTCATTATACTGGCCTTGCGGCTTCCGAAAGAACGTCGTTCTCTGGCGCCGTCTGCTATACTTTACACGAACTGGGGTTCTGCTCCGGTCTGTAATTGATCGCTGGTTCTGCATCCAGCGTTATTCACCAGTAGGGAATATTGCCGGGGACAAGGAAAACCCGACATCGCCTCTTATTATGCCAAAGATTTACTTCAGCGTGGTGTTGAAGGAGCTTGGCGAACGTCTTGTCGGAAGGCCGCATATCGCTCTGGCTGAGCTCGTTAAAAACAGTTACGACGCCGACGCCACGAACGTCTTGATCAGGTTCGGGGACGACAAAATCGAGATAACCGATAACGGCCACGGCATGAATTTTCCCGAGTTTCAAAACTTCTGGATGCGTATTGGCACCCCGCATAAGCAGGAAGAGCGCCTTTCCCGTTACCTTAAGCGTCCCATGAGTGGATCAAAAGGGGTCGGTCGCCTTGCTGTCCAGTTCTTGGGAAGGCAACTCCAAATGGAAACCGTCTCCAGGAAGAGACTTGGGACTCAGCTATCTGCAGAGGTTGACTGGGAGCAGGCAGTCAAGGCAGGCGAACTCACAAAGGCTGTGGCTGAGTATTCCGAGGAATCGCGGAACGCTTCCTTTCCGGCGGACAGTCGTTGGGGAACGCGCATCATCATATCCGGACTTAATGAGGAGTTCACGGCCGATGATTTCAGGGAGCTGGCAGGCGCCATATGGTGGCTTCAACCGCCCTTCCGGACCAACCCGGATTTGACAACCGACGAGCAGAAGACGTTTAAGGTAACGCTGAAAAGCCCCAATGAGGAGGAGGTTCGCGAATTCAACAATCAGATGCGCGCGTTCCTCGATATCTGGAACGCGCGCATAGTGGGCAAGTTGATTGGTGATAGTCAATCCATGTCAAGCAAGATCGCTCTGTCGTTGGAGTTCTCCGATGCCGAGCAGATTAAGATGGAGTACCCAGTCCCCAGCCGGCGATTGCACCAGCTTGAATTCGAGATTCGCATTTACCATTTACTGCACAAGCAACCCCACGGAATCAAGGTGGGCTTGGCGAGGGATTACCTCAAGGAGTACGCGGGAGTCCACGTTTACGACGGGGGGTTTCATCTCCCATACTACGGGCCGGACACCGACTGGCTTGGAATTGAGATGGATCATTCGCATAGGCTGTCGGCATCCCAGCTCCTGCCGGAGGATCTTCAAGTCTCTGGAGGAATGAATTTTCTGCCCACGCAGAGCCGCATACTAGGGATCGTTCACGTGAATACGGCCAAGGAACGGGAATCGAAAGGCTCCGATCGCGAAGATTACCTGAAGATACAAGTCACCCGCGATCGACTCGCGGATAACAAATCGTTCGAGACCCTCAGGAAAGCGGTGAGATGGGCCCTTGACTTCTATGCGATGGAAGAAGCAAAACGAGCGTTCAAGGCGACAGAAGCCAGGCGTCCCGTCGAGAGGCTGGGTGATCAGTTCGCTCGGGTCGAGCAGGTTCTCGCTTCGTACCGAAATGATATCGATGAAACAGCCTTTGAAAAGTTGGAGGCTGAGGTTCAAGGAGCAATTCGAGCTAGCGAGGCCGAAGCGGAAGCAGTGACAGGGCGGATTGGATTACTTGGTGCACTGGCCACAGCGGGCATATCGGCGTTGTCTTACGAGCATGAGGTGTACAAGCAATTCAAGCTTCTTGAAGACATTTCTAACGAACTCAAGAAGATCCACGCTCCAAATCAGTCGACGCAGGAACACCTGACGGAAGCCATAGGCCGCCTTGAAGAGTGGCTGGAGCGAGCACGCCATACACGAGCATTATTCGCTCCTTTGATGGATGAGGAAAACAGGACTCGAAGGGACCGCTTCAGGGCTCGATTTGTGGTCGATGAGGTCAAGGAACAGATACAGGTGTTACTACGGGGCGTTGACATCGAAACACCGGGCGTCGATAAAGCTCTGCGTCTTCCTAAGGGTACATTTGCAGAATGGAGTGCCATCTTTCAAAACGTGTTTCTGAACGCTGCGAATGCTCTTCTTGACGCAGATGAAAAGCGTATCATTGTGAATTCGGAACAGCAACACAAAACGCGAGCTATCCTTGTCCAGGATACGGGCATAGGTGTCAATCTCGCAACGGCAGAGGAGTTATTCAAACCCTTTGTCCGGAAACTCCAGCTTTCCCCTCAAAGACGATCAATGGGCCTTGGGGGCACAGGGCTGGGCCTTACCATCGTTCGAATGATCGCCCAGGAGCTCAACTGCAGGGTCGGGTTCGTTGAGCCAAGCGCTGGGTTCAGTACGGCTTTCAAGCTTTCGTGGAGCGAGGCACAATGACGAAGAAGACCATTCTCGTTTGTGATGATGATATGGAGGACGCTAAACGATGGAGCGATAAAGTCAACGGCGTGTGCCCACCGGATTTTAAGGCCGAGGCGGTGGCCCCTGAGAGATTCTTCGAGGGGACAGCAGGTCTTGACAATCGCCGCCAAGCGGCACGGAAAGGAAAGAAAGCCTTTCGGACCGAGGAAGCCAACCTGTTCGACACTGCCCAGATTGTGGTGGTCGATTACGACCTGCTGAAACCCGACTCTTACATTACAGGGGAAGATGTCGCCTACCTCTGCCGGTGTTACTCGCGCTGTGGCTTAATCATTGGGCTCAACCAGTTTGGCACCAATTACTTTGATCTGACGCTGAGGGGGCACCCCGAGTCTTACGCTGACCTCAACATCGGAAGCGAGCAACTTGCGAACCCGGGACTTTGGGGCGAGACATGGTGTGGAAAGGAGACCGGTTTTAGGCCATGGTACTGGCCTGTGCTACCGATGGCCTATCATGCCTTCGAGCGCCGCGTAAGGAACCTCTCCCTTTCGCGGGCGCTTGAGAAACAAGTCCTCCCATATTTGGGTTTTAAAGACGAAGTAATAGCCACGCTGCCATGCTCAACGCGCGAATTCCTAGGACCTAACGAAGCACCCGAGGACACTACATTCAGGGCCTTCGTTTCGGAATCGGGCAATGGTTTGCGGCCCAAAGACGTGGCTCCTAATTCCGAGTCCATAGCTCGGATTGCTGCGGCCCGCCTATGGAAATGGTTAGAGCGCCTCGTTTTTGCCGGCCAGGATATTCTTGTGGATGCACCCCACCTCATATCTCGATACCCAAGTCTTCTAAAGGGGGACCGTAAGAACGTAGCAGCATGGAACAAGACGGCCTCATTCGCCAATGGAAACAGTGAGGTGAATATCCCAAAAAACAAGGACGTTCGATTTAGCCAGCCTGACTGGGTCTCTCGCCCAGCCTGGTTCTGGAAGAAGCTCGTTAACTTGGAACAGATCAGAGAGATCGCCGATCCTTTCTCAAAGGAGGAGGTTGATTTCGTATTCTGCGAGGACACCTCTCAATTCATGCCTCGTGAAGCGGCTCGTGAATTCGTCGCTGATCTACCGTCGTCTTTCGTGCGCCGCTTCGTGATCGATCACGCCTCTAAAGAGGGCAAGAAAGTGTCCAAAGGGGTCGATTACAATCCTGCGGTACGCTTTTCGTTCTAGCCATGAGTAAAGGGAAAACGACCACACATCGGCAATCTGTGTTACGGCAGACGCTAGTTCAGCTCACGCACTTGCATTCAATGTGGCGCTCCGAGGCGACCGGCGACAGTGCAGATCTCATCGCGCGAGTCGCTGGGCTCTGTCCAGCATACGAGGAAGATGAACTCGACGGCGTTCTTGGAAGTAGCCCGCAAACCTTCTCCACCTCAGAAAATCGGTACATTTTCCTTGAGCCGGTGTTAGAAACGGAGAAGATGCTGCCGGTAATGGCAGTCAAATACGACTTCGGCAAGAGGGTCCCGGAGCTAAGACTAAGGTTGACGCTGTTCCGTATCCACAATAGCCAACTCCACGCCTTCGGACTCAGGTTCGAGACTCCCGAATCAAACCACGATCACAAGTACTACCACGCCCAATTGATGCCGCCGCTTAACGGCCTTACTTTGCCAACCGGGTTCCAACCATGGGTGCCAGAAACCCAGCCGTGCCTTGTTCTCTACGTTGAAGATGAGATAAGCCTACTAGCTTGTGTGTTAGTCAGTGTTTATGGACTTGAGCGGGCTGAGCGTTTCCTGGTGGAGTCTCAGTTTGGCACGCTAATCCGCGGACATGTCAAAGGTATGCCGTGGATCGACTCTGATGCGAGAGCCGGCTCAAGGTATGAAACGGACGACGCAGGGAGATGGCGCCGCAAAAAGCCATGATCGTTCAGGAGCGGAGTCACCCAGCTTTCAGAAAATCGGCGGGCGGGTGTCCCCAAGGAATGCATCGTTTACATGAAGTCGCTCGCGGGCAAGATCGAGTTCTATTCGTGCTTCATCAGCTATTCGAGCCCAGGACGACGATTTCGCGCGGCGTCTGCACGCCGACCTGCAACAGAGCGGCGTGCGCTGCTGGTTTGCGCCCGAGGACCTGAAGATCGGGGACAAGTTCCGCACGCGCATCGATGAGTCGATTCGCGTCTACGACAAGCTGATGGTGATCCTGACGGAGCATTCCCTCGCCAGCCCGTGGGTGGAGGAAGAGGTGGAGGCGGCGCTCGAAAAGGAGCGGAATCAGTCCGGGAAGCTAGTTCTCTTTCCCATTCGCCTGGACGACGCGGTGATGAACACGCGCCAGGCCCTGGGCTTCGGCGCTCGCCAAGAGTGACCCAGTAATGCTCGGTTGAAGTGACCCCCATTGAGGACAGCATTTTTGGAACAGGATTTAGAGTGGGAGAGAAACGACATTATCATCCACGCCGAAGGCGTGCCGTAGCAGGTCAGTCTGGAGGCAGGGACGTTATCATCCCACGCCGAAGGCGTGGACCCACGCCGAAGGCGTGGAGCGACAGGAAGGATGGAGTCTGTGGCGTCAACAGCTCGTCGGCGG